>CAZCGA010000006.1:0-92290 GCA_964498075.1 uncultured Binatia bacterium (SeqCode)
TGATCACGGCTGTCAACCGCACCGGTCGCTCCCTGAGACTTTGTGACGTCCGGAACGCCCCGGCTGCTCCTCCGCCGAACGATTCGTGCCAGCGCAACGGCGTTGGGGGATGGGTTTCGCCACACGGTTACGACGTGTCTACAGCTGCATGCTGAGCGCTGGCGGCTGAGCGCCGTTCACGGTCGTCAGCTTCTTGAGCCGCCGGATCAACACGGCGAGCCGCACGAGATCGGACGGCTGGGCTCCAGTCGCGAGCGGCCCGATGTTCCACAGCACGATGTGACGCAGCCCGGCGGCAACCAACGGGCGGACCTCGGCGACCACTTCATCGACGCTCCCCGCACAGATGCCGTCGGCAATCAGCTCCGGCGTTGCGAGGCGGCGCGCCGCCTCGATCTGCTCGGGGGTGATGCGCTCCGGTACGAACTCCGGAAAGCCCTCGAACTTCGGACCGAGAGGATGCTCGATCCCATGACGGGTCCAGAGCGGCCCCGGCAAGAGCATCGCCATGGCCCCGACGGCCGGCACACTCATCAGCTGTTTCAGCACGGACTGTCGGTCCTTGCCGAGGGCCAGCTGGATCTGCAGGCCGGGTTCGAAGGCGACCAAGCGGCGCCCGGCCTCGGCGGCTGCCGCATAGATGCGCTGCAAGTTGGTGCGGTACTCTTCCGCCGACATCTTCTTCGTGGGGTACCAACCGTCGGCGAACCGTCCGGTGAGACCGAGCATGCGCGGTGCATGGGCCGCGATCCAGAGCGCGGGTGCCTTGCCGTTGTACAGCGGCGTGGCAAACAGCGCGTCGCGCAGGCGCCAGACGGAGCCGTCGAAGCTGACCGGCTCGCCCTTGCTCTCCCACAGGCGGCGGATGATCGCCAAGGCTTCTTCGAGCCGGCCGACGCGGTTGGTGAACGGCATGCCGTACGGCTCGGTGTTCTCGCGCTCGCCGTTGCCGATGCCGAGAATCGCACGCCCCTTGGTGAGATGATCGAGGGTCACGAAGGCTTGCGCCAGGGTCGCCGGGTGGCGACGATACGGCTCCGTGACGCCGGTTCCGATACGCACGCGCCGGTAGCGTGCCGCCATCATGCCCATCATGACGAACGGATCGAAGAACGCATCGGGCGACGGAATCATCTTGGCGGCGGGCGTCAGCTCTGGCCCCCACACCGAGCGCGGGATGAAGCTGAGGTAGTGATCCGGCAGGAAGAGGGAATCGACGCCCATGAGTTGGAAGACGCGCAAGCTCATGCGTTCCAGATTCATCGGCGCGGTGCAGTTGGTCTCGATGCCCACCGACAAGCGTCCGGCCATTGGCCCTCCTGGTTCGTGACTCGTATTCGTGAATCGTGCTCGGGGGGTGAATCAACCGGCCGCGGCGCACGCCGCCGCTGCTGTCGTGGTCGGTCCCGCGCTTTCAGCGCGGCGCACGACCTGCTCCGGGTCCAGGACGGGCAGCGAGGCAGTGCGTGGCCGTTTGCCGATCAGCTCGCTGTAGGTGTGGCGGTACCACGCGCCGCTGACCTTCTCTTCGCTATACAGCTGCGTGAGAAAGTGGTGCGTCGTCGGGTCCGTCGCCTTGGCGGCCTCGAAGCCGCGGTCCAGGGCTTGGCGGCAGCCGGCCATGCGCTCGGCATCGCGCTGCGAGACGGCCTTCAACGCATCGAGCTGTGCCACGAAGCCCTTCAGGTCTTTCAGCTCCGCAAGCTGTGCGGCGAGCACGTCATCAACGCACGCGGCGCCCGGCTCGCCGCCGAGGGCGCGTATGCGCTCCGCCAGGAGGCGTGCGTGGTTCGCCTCGCGTTCCGCGATGATCAAGTGTCCGGCGCGCAAGTGCGCATCCGGCTCCTCCGCCGCCCACGCGGCGTAGACCGTTGCGCCCCAAGCTTCGAGTGCGCGGAAGACGTTGAGTCCCTCAAGAATCTCAGCGCTGGCGTTATCCATGGCCTGACCTCCAGCCCGCATCTAGGCGCGCCTGCCAAGCTGTGTCAATCTGGCACGACGCGAGTCCGGGTGATCGAACGCGCCCGCGAGCGCCTCGGAGAAGTGAAATGAAGAAGACGGCTCAACTGCTGAACGGCCGGCAAACTGACCCTGTCGAGAGTGAGTTGGCCTTGATGAGACAAAAACTCGCACCACGAAGTCCACGAAGAGCACGAAGAAAGAACACGAAAGATCGTCTCTTGACCCAAACGGAAACTCCATTTCTGATGAGGTTGGCGCCGGCGCGATCTACGGGCCTTTCGGACGTCCTTCGTGGACTTCGGTGCTCTTCGTGGTGAACTTCTTTCGTCACATCGAGGTTAGCCGAGCTGGGTGAAGAGTGCGCGCAGGTCTTGCTGCTCTTGCAGCGTCTTGCCAAGGGCCTGATTGAGGCTTCGGCACCGCTCGCCGCGGAGGCGCGGCGCGAATGCGAGTCGCTGGTGGCGGCACTCTCAGTTGTGGGCTGCTAGCTCTTCTCGCACGATCTTGCGCACCAGCTCAGGCGTCAGGGCCTTCTCGGTCAATCCGAGGTGAGAATTGAGCGCCTCATTGATGAGCGTCTGATATCCCTTTCCGGTCTTCTCGGACTGGACCTTGAAGCGCTCAACGATGGCGTCATCCAGGTAGATGGTGATCCGAGTTTTCCCGGTCTGAGAAATCACCGCCCCACGCTTGCCTTTGGAGAAGATCGAACCACCGCGTTTCTTGAGGTTCGCGGTGTTCTTCTTGGGATCGAAAGTGACCGTCACGGTGGCAATGTATGCATACGATGCATATCTCGCAACCCCGCAAAGCTACCGCGGCGTACTGGGAGAGGACTGAAGCGCACGCTCAACTGATCGAGGTCTCAACATCGCTCGCTGCGGAGGCGCGGCGCGAATGCGAGTCGCTGGTGGCAGCTGCCTTCCAGAGCGAGGACATCAAGGCGGTGCAGCTGCTTAGTCGCGCCGCCGCAGCTTCGTGAAGCTCAAGGAGCGGACCCCCGGGGATTTCCTTCGGCCAGCGCGCCTTGCTGTTCGCCGGTGACGGGACTAAGAGACTTGTGCAAGCGGCGCGATGGCGAAAAAGGAGCTGCGTAAGAAGATCCGCACTCTGGAGCAGCGCATTCACGAACATGGAACCAAGATCCTCATGGAGCGTGCCAAAGCCCAGCCGAACCACGGGCGCATTCGGCACTGGGAAACTGAGATCAAGGCGTTTCGCGACGGCATCAATCGCGCCCGCAAGCGCCTCGGAGAAGTGAAATGAAGAAGACAGCTCAACTGCTGAACGGCCGGCAAACTGACCCCGTCGAGAGTGAGTTGGCCGAGCTCGGTGAGGAGTGCGCGCGGGTCTTGCTGCTCTTGCAGCGTCTTGCCAAAGCACGCTCTCTTGCCAAAGCACGCTCTAAGGGACGCGACGTCAGCGACGTGCTCGGCGAGCTCAGCGCTACCGTCCTGCACCTGCACGCCCACACCAAGGGCCTCGACGAGCTGATCGACGACTTCGCGTCGGACTGAGGGCATGTCCAGCACCCGGTCCACCGCGCCTCTCAACGCTCAACTATCGACTATCATCCACGCAAGGCGACGCCTTGCTACAGATACACCTCCCGCAGCTTAGCGTCGTCGTGAAGGTCGGCCGCGGGGCCGGTGAACGACACGCGGCCGTTGCGGAGGACGTAGACGCGGTCGGCGACCTTGAGGACTTCGCGAACTTTCTGCTCGACGATCAGGACTGCCATGCCGGAGTTGCGACTGAGGTCGTGGACGCACCCCAAAGCTTCGGACACGAGCGGCGGGGCGAGTCCGAGTGACGGCTCATCGAGCAGGAGAAGCCTGGGCGACACGATAAGGGCGTTGGCAAGAGCCAGCATCTGTTTCTCGCCGCCGGAAAGAGTGCCGGCCCTTTGGCGCAGGCGCGACCTCAGCGCCGGGAACAAGGCAAGCGCCCGTTCGATGCCTTCGCGCAGGTGAGCCTTGGTCGGCAGGGTCACGCCCCCCATCTCCAGATTCTCGCGGACCGTCAGATCGGTGAAGACGCGGTTGCCCTGAGGCACGTAGGCGACACGCGATCGGAGCAGGTCGCGCGGCTTGGCTGAATTCAGTGGCTTTCCGTCAAAGGCAACCCGTCCCTGCCACGTAGCGAGCAAGCCGAAGATCGCCTTGAGAAGCGTAGATTTTCCCGCGCCGTTGTGACCAATCAGTGCCACGATCTCAGTGCGAGCGACGGCGAGACTTACGCCATTCACGACCTGCTTCTTTCCGTAGCCGGTGACTAGATCAGCAACGCTCAAGAGGGGGGGCTCTGGGTCAGGCAAGATACGCCTCCAAGATCTCGGGTCGGTCCAGCACGTCGCTTGGTATTCCCTGGGCGACGACCTTGCCGTCGTCCATTACGATGACGAGATCGGCGACCTGCCGTACCGCTCCGATGTTGTGCTCGACGAAGACCACGAGTTTGCCGTCATCCCGAAGTCGACGCAGCAGGGCCAAGATTTGCGACACCATTTCGGGGTGAACGCCGGCCACCGGTTCGTCGAGGAGCAGTATGCTGGCCTTGGTCGCAAGACAGCACGCAAGGGTCAGTAGCTTCTGCTGCCCATAAGAGAGTTCTCGAGCCAACTCGGTGGCTTTACCTTCGAGGCCAACAAAACGGAGCAGCCGCATCGCTTCGTCGCGATTTCGTGCTTCCTCTGCCGCCACACCAAAGCGGAAAAGTGCGCCCAAGAGTGTCTCGCCCCGCTGGCGCGGGTGAGCGAGCAGAACGTTCTCAAGCGTGGAGACCTGGAGGATCAGGCGGAGGTCCTGGAAGGTGCGGGCAACGCCGAGGTGCGCGATACGGTGTGGGGAGAGGTGGCTCGTCTCGCGGTCGCCCAAGAAGCAGCGACCCGCGTCAGGCGGGAGGAAACCGGTCAGGGCGTTCAACAGGGTCGTCTTGCCGGCCCCGTTGGGACCGATGATGGCAACGATACCGGCTCGTGGAAGCTCCAAGTGAATATCAGCGAGCGCACGTACCCCATCGAACGATTTGAAGACACCCTGACAGCGCAGCGATTGCATTGCCTCGACGGGTCCATACACTTTCACCGCCCAAAAGCGTAGCGACCCACAAGCCCGCGCGGCCTGAGCAGCATCATCGCAACAAGCAGTGTGCCGTAGAGCATCTGTCGCAGGTTCGCAGCGGTGGAGCCAGGGAGGCCTACGAATCGCAGCGCTTCCGGAAGCGTTACCAAAATGGCCGCGCCGACCAATGGCCCCCATGAGCTACCTGCCCCACCTACGATCACCATCGAAATCACAAGAATCGATTCCATCACGGTGAAGTTCATAGGGTCGATGTAGCTAATGTACTGCGCATAGAGGCTGCCCGCCGCAGCCGCCAGTGCTGCACTGACCGCGAAGGCGACTACTTTAAACCGTAGGGTGTTCTTGCCCATTGCTTGAGCGAAGACCTCGTCCTCGCGAATGGCCCGCAGCACCCGCCCGAGCGGGCTTGCCGAGATCCGGCTCACCACAAAGCCTGAGAAGACCGTGAGCAGGAACGCAAGAATCGCGAACTCTCCACGAGATTGGATGCTCCACGATAAGATTGTTGGTCGAGGAATCCCTGCAATGCCGAGTGGGCCGTTTGTCAACCACGCCCAGTTGTTGAACACGCTGAAAACAATCACTTGGAAGGCAAAGCTTGCGATTACGAGATAGTCGTCGTGTAAACGGAACGACGGCAGCGAGACGGCTAGCGATACCAGCGCCGCTAGTACCATGCCGACCAGTACCCCAGCGAAAAAGGGTGCTCCCGTATGAACGGTCAGAAGCGCAGACGCGTAGGCTCCTATTCCATAAAATGCTGCCTGTGCAATCGAGAGAATTCCGGCCTGACCGACGAGAAGCTCCAGCGACACTGCCAGCGCAGCGTAGATGCCAACGAGCACGAGGATGTGAAGAAGGTACTCCATGACTAGACGGCAGCTTTCCGCAGAGGCCTTCCCAAGAAACCCTGCGGCCTGATGAGGAGGAAGCCAATCAATATCAGAAACGCAATCGTATCTTGCCATTGCGATCCGACCCACCAGACACCAAGGTGCTGGGCCAGTCCAAGAAGAAGCGCGCCGAGAGCTGTGCCGGTGATGCTCCCGACGCCCCCGATAATGAGCGTGACCACTCCCATCATCAAGGCATTCATGCCCATGACTGGGTTCATGTCGACGTCCAAGGAGACGAGAATTGCGGCGACCCCGGCTAGAAACGAACCCAGCGCGAATGCACCTAGGACAGCTCGATCGGCCTGTATGCCAGTCACCAATGCCAGCTCCCGATCGCTAGCGACGGCGCGCAGCTCCATGCCGAATTTCGTAAACGCTAGCATCGCCCACGTCAGTACGATCAGCGCAGCGGATGTGACCACGTTCAACAATTGAACCGACGTAATGCGTGCTCCCGGGAATACCAATGTTTGCGCCAGGCCAATGCGTACTGTCTTGGTGTCGTCGCCGAATAACAAGGAGATCGAGTTTTGAAGCACCACGTACAGCCCCAATGAAACGAGTAGCAAGACAATCGACGTAGCGCCACGCCGCCGCATGGGCCGGTAAATTCCTACCTCCAAGCCGATCCCTAGTGTGGTCGACATTGCGGCTCCCAGCCCCGCAGACACCCAGAATGGAAGTCCAAGCAATACGTAGCAGGCGTAGCTGACGTAAGCCCCCCACGTGAACACGGCTGCGTGCGAGAAATGAAAGAACCGTGTGACGCCGTAGATGAGACCGAAAGACAGCGCGATAAGCGCATATGCTGAGCCGGCGATAAGGCCGTTCACGACCACCTGGACTACCATGCTCTCAGGCGAAAGGTGATCCGGCGGCTGCGGTTCGGGTTGCGCTCGGCACCAATCCTGCCTCCCTGAGCGCTTCCTCGAGGATATGCAGCGTCACCACGAATCGTGGGCCGTCCAGAGGTTGCCGCTGTAGGCACCCAACCACGCACTTCGCCAACGCCTGCAACTGGCGAACATTTCCCGGCCAAAGCAAGTCAGGCCCCGTAAGGCGATTGAGCGCCTCTAGGGACACATGCACACTTCTTTCGTTCTTGGTTCTATCATCCTCATCTGGATTGGCCTTCTTGCGCGCTTTGTCCAAATCTTTCAGCTCCCCGGCAACGAATACGTGAAACAGCAGGGGAACATCCCCGGGACGCTCCCGTAGGGGCGGTATCACAAACTTCCCGTTACGAATCATCCGATACATGACGTCGGGTCGCAGCCTCCGAATGCGAATGAAATGCTCATACAAAATGTCGCCCAAGAAGCCGCCGAGGTATTGACCGCTACGGAAGAACTCCATAGCCCGCTCACGACTAATGTCCTCGGGATCCTCGTTCATAATCCCGATCACCAAGCAGTCGGTCTTTCCCTTTGAATCGTCGCCGAGGGCACCAAGGGGGACAACCTCTGAGTTGTCCAAGAAGCGTAAGAGCACGCCCTGGGAATCTGGATCCATCGAATTAAACTCATCGAGGCGTAGAGTGGGGAATTCCTTCTCGCGAATCCGCTGGAGAATGCCACGAAAAGCCACGTCGAACTTGTCTCCGCCCCAGTTCCCTTCCAGGTTCAGGCCTGTTACCACGACTGCAGTAACTGGAGCTGGTCGGATCGCGGCTAGATTCACGACGTACTCCGTGCCTGCGCAGTAGGTGGGGTCCGCAAGTCCCCCGCTGAACAACCTCAGCATCTTGGCAAGCGTCTCTTTACCACTCCCTGCGCCTCCCACAACCAGACACGCCGGAAGTGTGTCCTTCGACTTACGCAGCCTGCTTGCAGCTAGGATTACTTTGTACAAGAGGTGAACCATGGGCTGAGAGCACACGAGATAGCTCTTGAAGACGAGGCTCTCGTCGAAAGACCCGTACTTACTCCAAAGGTCATTTCGCCTCGTCCAGAGTTTCACAAGCAAACTCTCTATTTCGTCCGCGATGGCGACGCTCCGCCGCCGCTTCGTGATTGATTCTAGGTCGTCGCCAATTTTCAGATACACGTTCCAGGACTTCGCGGTGTTTCCTCCGGCCGAGCTTCCGATTTCGAGCTCGAACTGGTGACCGGCTGGCAGGTGTGTCTTCTTCTCCCTGTCCAACCCGTCATCATGGAGGTGCTCGAGCCAATGCTCGTGGAGTACAGCCAACACCGGCAAGTACGTCTCATCAATCAGCTGGGCGACGCGAAGCCCAACGGTGCGCTGAAGGGTTTCCGACGCGCCGGTTTCGCTTGGAAACATGATCCAGATACCACCGTAGAACAGCCGCGATGATGCGATTGGTACAAAGATGCCCGGAACAATCGAGCACTTCTTCCCAATGAAGTACGGCTCATACAAGATCCCTAACGCCTCGGCGCTCGTCTTGCTCAAGGGGTCGGCGGGCGCGAATTTCGTTTGCGCCTTCCAGGTCCAGTTCGGAACGAGACCAATGTCATAGGTCGAACGGCTAGCTGGATCGCACTCTCTCGGCCAGTCGCTGATCGCGAGCGGCTCAGTTGAGCGATCATGCTCATTGCCCGTCTGTCCCCGCCAATGGTTGAAGGCAAACTTCGTATTAATGGAACTGCCCCATCCCCAGACCAGTCTTAAATTCGCGAGCGCATCCGTTGAGCGAAACTTCGCTTTGACGTTCCCGTCTGAAATGTGAGGAACGACCACCGCATGCTCGGCAAGGCGCTTCGCAAACGGCGCGAGGACATAGACGTTCTTTTCCCACTGTTCTCCTAAGCCCTCAGGCTTCTCCGGTAGAGGCTGGCTGGTGAAGAACTCAAAGAAAAGGAATAGCGGCGCTTCCTCCCGCTCGTCGAACACCCTCCCAATTGCTTCTCTACAAGTCCGGTTGCAGCCGTAAGCGGCGACGTACTGCTTCTCGTAGAGTTCGTCGAGTTTCGGGAGCATAACGCGCTGCCTCCTGAAGAGCCAATCAGCCAATGACGCGGCACCAGAACCAAACTTCCGCCTTATCTGGTCGATCGTCGACACCCTGACCTTACCCGCCTGCCGGGCGAGCGTCACCCACAGGTTGCACTCCGGCGTAGACCGTAAACTTCCCGTCGCGCACGATCTTCAGAAAGACAGGCTTCCGAACACAGCCACCCGAGCCAAATGTGATGACTCCGCTCGCCCCCTCGTATCCTGCGACCCAGGCGAGGTAGTGTTGGATTCCTTCTTTAGAACCACCGGACGTCGCTTGAGCGAGGGCGAGGAGGTGCACAGCGTCGTACGCAGTTGCTGCGTACAGGTTAGGCCTGTCCCCAAACCTCGCCGTATACGACTTGAGGAACTCACTGGCTGTAGTTCCAGGGTCTGGCAAATCGAACAGGTTGCTGCTGGTGTAAATCACACCGTCCGCCGCCGCACCCGCGATCTTGAGAACCTCCGGACTCTCAAACGCATTGTAGGTAAGCCACTGCGTTCGCAGATCCAGCTCGGCGGCCTGTTTGAGCAGCCTTCCCGAGTCCTTGATGGTCGCCACGAAGTAAACTGCTGGGGGGTTCATTTCCTTCAGCTCAAGGAGTTGAGCGCGTGCATCGGTGAAATCCTCTGGGAATGCTACGGTGCCGATCACCTGTCCGCCCACTTGGGTGAAACTGCGCACAATCGCATCCCTCGTCCCCGCACCATACGAGGTATTCGCGTAGAGCACGGCCAGTCCCTTAATTCCGAGCTTTTGGTACGCGAGCTGCGCGATCGCATTGGTTTCAACGTCCGCGTCATTGACGAGCGTGAAGGTGTAATGCCCTGCCCTGCAAACGGCGGGGTTCACCGCCGTGTGATTGATTTGAACTGTATGGGTTCGCTCGGCTTCCGGAGCGATGGCGAGAACGACTCCGCTGCCGGCACTAATGACACCGAGAACTCTGTCGATCTCGACGAGCTTCGTGAAGGCGGAGAGGCCAAGCTTCGGATCCATCTGGTTGTCTTCGTAGATAGCGACAAGGCGTCCTCGCGGCGTTGCTTCCCGATTCAAGTCAGCTATCGCAAGCTCCACCCCATTGCGTGCCCACTTGCCAAATTCCGCCGCTCCTCCCGTTAGTGGAACAACCACGCCGATGCGTATCTCCGCCGGGGCCTTTTCTCCGCGACAGCCGGCGGCGAGTGACGACACGGTGAAAGCGGCTGCAAACGCAGCAACTAGACTGAGCCCGTTACGCATGGGAGTTTCGTCCTCTTGAACGCATCAGAAGTCACCCTGAAACCAGAATTGCCCGGCGGCGGGACTCCGTACAGCCATCTCGCAGGTAGCGCCGTCGAAACAGATGAGCTGTGGAGCGCGGACCGGTGGCAGGCTTGGTCTCTGTATCAACACCTTGATCCCCTCGTGTGCGGCGATCAGAGCGGTGATATTGCTTGTCGTCCCAAATGAGGGGACCCAGCCCCCTTTTCGTCGATTCTCCACCCACGGGCCGGGAATTGCGCCTCTGCGTATAGCGCTCTCCACGCGGGCCTTCGTCACAGTTTCAAAGAGTTCCTCGCTCAGCGTTCTCCGATCATCCAACGGCCTGCCCGCAGTTGGCAGGCCCATGAACGCTTCGTACTCTACCGCGCTGTCCGGTGGTATCGTCGTGCAAACACCCTGAAAGGGAATGCATCCGCTCAAAACAAACACACACGTTTTTCCCAACGCGCGGGCGGTGCGATGAAGGACGACCATAGCGAACGGATCGTCAACTCCGGAAACAACTAGGTCGCTTGGTCGGAGAACGGCGTGGGCACTCTCCGGTTGCAGAAAACTCGACTCAACAGTCACGCGTGCGTCCGGATTGATCTCAAGGACCGCTGCCCTCGCTGCATCGACCTTGAATTGTCCCAGCGTCGACGACCTAGCGTACAACTGCCGATTCACGTTGGTTTCGTCGAAGCGGTCTCCATCCACGAGAATGAACCCCCCGACACCGGCTCGCGCGAGGAACTCGGTGACCGCGCTGCCCGTGCACCCTAGGCCAACGATAGCTACTGTGGAGCACTGTAGCCTGCCCTGCTCCTCTTCCGTCAGAATACCAACGTTTCGTGAGAACCTGGCTGGTACGCCCATCTCGCATCTCACCAAAACGCCGGAGCTGCCCGTTCGGGGTCTCGCCGAATCTGTCTTGCGTTCTCGGAAACGGTCAGTCCGAACGTCCCCACCCTCGCGTGCAGGTTTCGCATCCGTCCTTGAACCTCCACCAGTCGCTCGTAACCGACCTTGCAGAAGTGTTCTACCCAAGCCGCTCGCAGCGCATCCGCGTCGAATAGGTCTTCGTTGCCTTCATTTTGAGGAGCGCATCCGTTTAGCAGCGTGATGGCGTGACTTCCCGGCAAAGGAAGGAAGATACTGCAGTTGATCTCAGACAGGTCCCCCCAAGAGAGGATCTCCTCCACCATGCGCATCGTGGCCGCGAGCGTCTCCTCGGATTCACCGGGTAGACCGATTATGATCGATACAACGGCCTTCACCCCCGCACACTTGAGGTTTCGAATCGCTTGCAGGTTTGATCGTACAGTCGATCCCTTGCGAGATGCCTTGAGAGTTTGGTCGCTTCCAGATTCCAAACCGATGAAGGCCTCATATACGCCGATGCGAGCCAGTAGTCCGGCCATCTCTTCGTCGATGTCCGGAGCCCGCCCGTACACCTGAAACTGGAACCTAGTCGTCTCGGGCCGCGCGCGCGCAAACTCTCGTACCCAGTCCTTTTGCATGGTGAACGTGTCAGAAACGTCCCAGAAGAAATCGGCTCCCCAGGCTTCGGCGGTCTGGCAAAGTTCGTCCCAGAATCGGTTGACCGACTTGATCCGAAATCCGAGATGCTGGATGGCACAGAAGACACAGCCGCCACCAGAGCGGTCCCGCCACTGGCATCCCTTTGCTGAGTAGGCCGCAAATGGGCGATGAAAGGGCTTGTCCGGATAGAGGTTCCGGTAGTTTCGGAAGTAGGCTTCCACTGGGATGTCTGCGTAACGGGGAGGAGCCAGCTCTTCCAGCCCAAGTTTGGATTCGCGCGTTGCGCAAATGCCCGCGCCATCCCGGTAGATCAAGTTCGGAGTCTCGGACAGCTGCTTGCCGGTAACCAGGCCCAGAAGCGCTAGCTCCCCGTCGCCGTATACAGCGGCATCGATGCACGATCGATTGCGAATGATGCTCTTGCCAGCAAAGGTTGGGTGCGCGCCTCCGACCACAACGCGGGAACTCTTTCGCTTCGCTGCCTTGGCAATGTCCAGCGCGGCGCTATAGGTCAATGAGTTGCAACTTACTCCCACGAGTTCCGAATCCAAGCGACGGGCAATCTCGTCGACACCACATAACTCGCCGTCAATGATCTCAACTTCAAGCTCTGGGCAATTCTGCTCTAGAAAGGAAGCGAGGCTTGCCAGATGCAAAGGAGGATAGGCACCGGCGCGTATACTGGGGCAGAATTCCGACGCCAGCGGAGCGTTGATCAGCTGAATCTTTTTGACGGATCCAATCAAGCTAGGCCCGCATGGCATCGCCGTCCTCGTGGCGCCAAGGACCCGGGAGGCGTCACTGGGCCGCGGAGCGCACCGTTCTGAGTTCGTCCTCCTCCCATAAGTCGCTGACCTAACCCAGGCGAAGTTTCAAAGTCAAACTGCCTCTCGGAAATACCAGCGGACCCCATACCCGGCTGTGCCGCTTCACTAACGACTGCTTGTGAGCAAATCGAGACTTCCCCGGTCTTCGCCGGCGCATCCACCACGACAGAAAGTTCCACTTCGTCATCGTCCACATATCGCGCGGACTCTCGCCGAGCCTGCGGACGACCGAGGGCTCGAAGCCGGAGTGCATGAGGCAGTTCTGGCAACTGAGGCCCTGGAGGAATCACGGCTTCGCCGCAAACTGACCCAGATGAGAGCACGTGATCAGCCGGCTGAGCGTGTTCAACGTGAACACTTTTCCGCGTGTAGCAATCAGCAGCTTGCGCATGTCGGCGCGGCGCACGCCGAAGCCGCGCCCGCCAATGCATGCAATGACTTCAAAGCTTCGCTCTTCCGATGCGGTCAGCCTGCTTAGCTCAGCGAGATGTTGGACGCGAGTCACCTTGTCGCGGGCTGTCCCGTCGTCCTCGGTGAGCTTAGCCTCGATCACAACCTGTGGATTGAATTCGCTCGGGATGATGAAGTCAGGCGTTTGGTCGAACCCGGTGATCTTCTCCGCCCGCTTCGTCTTGCGGTAGCTGATCCCGGCCTTCGAGAGGACGTCTTCAATCGCAGACTCGAGAACGTCGCCCACAAGCTCCGATACGGAATCGCGGTGACCAGCGAACGGTCGACCCAGGAACCGCTCGTAGAGCAGCATGGCGTATGGCGCGCCGAGTTGGGAAAGCGTGCGGACACTCTCAATTCCTTCCCGGGTATCCGCCTTATTCAAGCGGTGGATCTTGTCTTCGTTCTGCACGGGAGCTGGTGTCGAGAGGAGACGGCACGCCGTACCGACGAGTTGCTCAATTCGCGACTTGGTCAGGCCAGTCACTCGCAGGGAGGCGGACGGCGACATCCGAATCTTGCGATCAATCGCTCGCGCGAATCCTTGCGTAACCTCGACATCGCCGTGTTGACTCGCCACGTACGCGAGCTCCGGCGGCGTGAAGCCGAGCATCGTTCGTAGCACGACCAGGACGAGCGGGGTCTCCTTCACCGCCGGAAGAACGACATCGGGTGAGAGCTGCTCGAATCCCTCCGTCGCCTTCTTGAGCTTCTCGTAGGCTTGTTCGAAATCGGCATACTCGATGAATCCCTTGCCCTTGGGAAGCAGAAGGAACTCGGACTCGAGAAGGGAGAATACCGCGGACACGTACGTGTCCGCGTGCGCCTGCAGGTCTTCGAAGCTGGCTTCAAAAGGCAACTTCGGCGCGGCTTGCGGCATACGCCTCCTCGTCCTCCCGCACCCGACCCGCACCTGACCCAGCCAACCGCTGGAGATCCTTCGGCAAGAGACGCTCGACTCCGCTCACCCCCCCAAGCAACGAGATGGTGTCGCGGATGCGTGTGAGTCGTTGCGCGATTGGCTGCTCCCGCGACCAATTCTGGCGCAGTTTCCAGATCGCCATCCGAACGAGATGACCGAACGCAATGCATCGGGCGTCACCACGCGTCGCCTTCACCCCCGCACCGCGAAGAGAGGTGAGGTCTGCCAAGACTAGGCCGACGATCTCCTCCAGCGATGAAGCGAGGAGTCTCCGCGACATCGAGCCCGTAGACCGGCACACGAAAACGGTATCAATGACGGATGAGCCTGTTCCGTTGATGTGAATCGAGGCACTCATCTCGGCCGGGCAGGGAATCGATGCCGAGCAGACGAGCCGAGCATCGAGGATGGCCACGGCGACCGGGAAGTACGCCTCGATCGTGTTGTGATGAAAGGTGAAGACCAGCGGCCGGCCGGGCTTCAGGGCCTTGGCCATCCGTTCAAAGACCTCGGAGAGGCCTTCCGCGAAATGCGTAAGGTTGCGCTCCATCGTGGCGTTCCCGGTCAGCTCGTTCTCGCTGCGGGTCGTCGTTCTGGTGAGCGGCTCGCCGGCGCCGTCCGACACGATACGCCGCAGCCACGCATAGCAAAAGTCCATCAGCTCCGCGTACTGCACGTTGGCAAAGTACGGCGGATCCGTGAACACCGCGTCGAGCGATGCCGCAGGGAGCGAAGCCTTCGTGGCGGTGGCACACTCCAACCGCACGGTCCGCTCCATTCCCGTCTTTCTCCCGTTGCGGAAGTCGCCAATCCATTCCCCCGGAATCGGGACCTGCACTTTTCGCCCGGCCCGGTAGCGCACCTCGAACGGCGCGTCGCAGTACTGCTTGGCGCGGATGAACTTCTCGACGATGTTCGACCAGCCACCGCTCCCGACGTTCACGCCGCTGCGGTCGTTCAGGATGCCCAACAGATTCGATTCGCATTCGACCAGACCGACCGGGAAGCCGTGGACGGAGAAGATGTCCAGGGATTTCAGCGCATACGTATCGTACCGGCACAGCATGTTCTGGTACCGCAGCAGGTCGGACAGGTTCGTGGCCAGCGCGTTCCGCACACGTTCCTTCGACTCCTTGGCAACTGCCCGGCAAATCAGCTCGAGACCGAGAAGTTGCCGCGCATTGAACATCTCGCAGTAGCGTCGGTAGCCCCAACGGTGGAGACGATTCGTCTCATCACCCTCCGGGATCTCGTCATCGGGCACGTACGCTGGCTGCATACGCCGCAGCTTGGCCTCGGCCTGTGTGTAGCGAACCAGGTCGTCATCGCCGGGCTTCTTGAAGAAGCGGCCTTGGTGGCGCGGCTTGCAACTAGGACAGTGATACTCGATCGCGAAGAGTCGATGCTCTGGCGGCCCGGAAGACGGATTCGGATAGGTCACCGTCCTTTCGCACTGCGGACAGGCCACTCGATTTCGTGCGGCAGGTCCCGCGGTCGTCAGGCCCACACCACACGCGCCACACGTCCCAGGATGGGTGCGGTCGTCAGCCTCATTCAACTCGCCGCAGCCCGAGCAGATGATCACGTTCTTCGGGTGGCGCCGATTCTCGGCGAGCAAATAACCTGGGAAGAGGTCGATGCTGTTGTGGCAGTGCGCGCAGGCGATCTGTTTGACCCAAAGGAAATACTTCACGGACGCATCGTCGCGACCGCACTTGAGGCAAGCCGTCTGATAGAGCTGCCCGACCTGGCGGGCCAGCGCAGCTCCCACCTTCTCGGCAGCAATGCGGTAGGCAGCCAAGTCGAGATGCTCGATCTCTTGCCGCACGATCCAGTACGCCATCGGGTTGATGTCGTAGCCGATGACGTCACAACCCACCCTATTCGCTTCCAGCAACGGCGTGCCGCCGCCCATGAACGGGTCGGCGATGCGAATGCCCCGCAAATCGTGCGATCGGAAGAACGTCTCCTCGATCGGCGCGTCGACGAACTCGGAGAGAATCAGAGCCCGGAAGAGAGTGCCGGGGCGCCGCGCGAACCACTTGTGGACGGCAATGATCGGACGATAGTTCTGCTGGATCTGCTTCTCCCGCAGCGCCATCTCGGCGACGAACGCGACGTTGAAGTTCCGCTCTATGCCCATCGCAGCGACCGCCCCCACCAGAGTCCACCTCGGAGTGTGGATGCAGAATGATCGGTCTCCAACAAGCCGTCAAGGGCGCCGCTCGGCCGCGAGTGATCCTCGACGATGTGATACAGCTGTCACCGGGAGCGGTTGCAAGGAGAGCCAGAATGCGGGAGCCGGGTAGACAGCGACGCTCGCACCAGACGCCTGCGTTTCATCGAGCCGTCTACCGGCTCGTCCGCCAAGTACCCCCTGGAAAGGTCGCAACCTATGGCCAGGTGGCCGCGATCCTGGGACATCCACGCGCGGCGCGAGCCGTAGGACAAGCCCTACGCATGTTGCCGTCCGTGCTGCAGCATGTCGTGCCCTGGCAGCGCGTGATCAATGCCGCCGGCGGGATCAGCCATCGCGGCGACATCTTCCGCCCGGAGCGTCAGCGAGAGCTCTTGGAGCGGGAAGGCGTGCGCTTCGACCGCGGCGGCAAGGTCGATCTCAAACGGGTCCTCTGGCCCGGCCCGAAGAAGGAATGGATGACCAAGCTGCGAAGCGAGTTCCCATTCTGATACCGTCGATCACTGCGCCGCAAACCATGCCTTGAAGAACCGCTCCAGGGCACCCTCCGAAGCACGCATCATGCGCTGCATGGCGAGCAGGCCGGACACGGCTCCGGGGTGGGTCACGATGTATTTCGCGAAAGCCAGCGGCTTGACGGCGCCGCTCTGTGGATCGATGAACTTGCCGACGTGATCCAACTCGACGTTCGCCGTATCCAAGATCGAGCGCACGGATATGAACGGCACACCGTGGCGCGCCGCACACGCCGCAATCGCCCCACCTTCCATTTCGACCGCGACCGCACCGTACGCTTCCGCTGCCGCCCGCCTCTCCGCAACGCTCATCAGCATCTCCGGGGTACACAGCACCGGACCAGGAATCGCCCGCAGCGCCGCACGCTCGGCGACTCGACACACTTTCTCGCGTTGATCGGCGTCGGTTTCGAAGACTTCACCCGATGGATCGCCGACGATCGTCGTCGCGGGGGTGAGATCTCCCGGTACCAAGTCGCTGGTCAAGGCGCCGGCACAGCCGGTCGACACAAAGAGCTCGAAGCGGCCCGTCTCGCTCACGGCCCGCGCGGCCGCCCCAGCTAGCTGCAGACCCATGCCGGTCTTCACCACCCAGACCTCGTGCTTCGGCGTGACGCCACGCCACACCGTAAACCCGTCCAAGCGATCACGCGTGACCTGGCGCAGCGAACGCAATACCGGCCGGCACTCAAACCGCAGCGCTCCAAAGATGGCGATCCGTTCCACGGTGTGTGCATCCTACTGCCCCGACCGGCGGGCGGCAACGAGGGCGGCAACACCGGGGCCGCGAGCTGTCAGCTCGGCGGCTGCTCCAAGCGCAACCCGCGTGGCGTCGCCCAGCGCTCGACTTGAGCGAGCAGACCGTCCACCCCAACGGCGAGGAGCGCCGCCGGCAGAGCACCTGAGAGAATGAGATTGATATCGGTGACCGTCAGACCGGTGACGATGGGTTCACCCAGCCCACCCGCGCCGATGAAGGCCGCGAGTGTGGCAGTGCCAATGTTGATCACGGTGGAGGTTCGCACACCCGCCAGGATCACCGGAGCTGCGAGGGGAAGCTCGACCTGCCGCAAGAGCTGCCGGGGGGACATGCCCAAGCCGATCCCGACCTCGGTGACGCGGCGATCGACGCTGCGCAAACCGGTGACCGTGTTGCGCAGAATGGGCAGCAGACCGTACAGGAAAAGCGCCGCGATCGCGGTCTTCGCCCCGATGCCAAACAGCGGCAGCATGAAGGCGAGCAAGGCGATCGAGGGAACCGTCTGGAGAACGCCGGCGGCGGCCAACGCGACGGCGGCAAGGCGTGGCTTGCGGCTGACCACGATGCCGAGCGGGATCGCCACCAGGCAGGCGAGCATCTCGGCACTCGTGGTGAGCACGAGGTGCCACGCCGCAAGATCGAACGTGACGACGCGGCGCTGCCACAGGAGCGCCAGCAGCGAACGTTCGCGCGCCGGTGAACCGACCGCTTCGTGCGCCAAGCCAAGCCCGATGAGGAAGGTCGACGCCACTTCCGCCGGACTGCGATTCTCGCCCTCGACCTGATGATTCAACCGGCGCATGGTCTCATCGTCGAGGCGCCCCGCGAGTAACGCCAAGGCTTCAACGGCCGCAGGAACCTGCGTCAGCAGCGTTCGTCGAACCAGCGGTGCGCCCTCGTATGGTGGAAAGAAGTGCTTGTCGTCGCGCAGGGCAACGAGGTTCTGGGTGACGATCTTTGCATCCGTGGAATAGCCGTCGGACACATCGATCGCACCCTCGGCCAAGGCGCGATAGGCCAGGTCGTGCTCCATGCCCACCAGCGAGCTCACGTTCAGATCGTAGACCTGCCGCAACCCCTGCATCCCGTCTTGGCGCTCGAGGAACTCGTGCGACATTCCGTAGCGCAACGGGTGTGCGGCCAAATCGCTGACGCTGCTGATTCCGAGACGCCGCGCCGGCTCGCTTCGCATCATGAGGACGTAGGTATTGTTGAATCCGAACGGCGCCAGCCACACCAAGCCATACCGTTCCGAGAAAGCGCTGCTGACACGACTGAAGGCCGCCGACGCGGTGCCGACGGGCGACGCATCACCCATGATGTCGCGCAATCCGGTGCCGGTGTACTCCGCATACAGGTCGATGCCGCCGGAGCACAGCGCGTCGAAGGCGACCTGCGTGCCGGCGAGGTTGAAGCGCCGCTCGACGCGAACGCCGGCGTGCACCTCCAACACCTGCGCCATGAGCTCACCGAGGACCGCCCCTTCGGTGAAGTTCTTTGCGCCGACGATCACCGTCGGGGCGACTGGAAGGTCCGCCAAGGCGGGCAGGGGGGCGCACACGACCACCATGAGTGCGGCGAGTACGGCGCGTCGTGTCATTGCTGCACGCCCAGGAAGCTCGCCACGAACTCGCTCGCCGGGGCGGCCCGAATCTCGTCGGGACTTGCAAACTGGATGAGGTCGCCGTCTGCGAGTACGGCGACGCGGTCGGCAAGGAGAAAGGCTTCGTCGACGTCGTGCGTCACGAGCACCACGGTCTTGTGCAACCGCGCCTTCAGGTCGAGGAACTCGCGCTGCAACCGACGCCGGTTCAGCGGATCCAGGGCACCGAAGGGCTCGTCCATCAACACGAGCGGCGGATCACCCGCGAGCGCGCGCGCCAGCCCGACGCGCTGACGCTGCCCGCCGCTCAGCTCCACCGGGTAGCGGGGGCCGTGCAGTGCGTAGTCGAGCCCCACCAGCGCAAAGAGCTCCTCGGCGCGCTGCTGCCGGCGCGTCTCCGGCCAGTCCAACAGCCGGGGGACGACGTCGACGTTTTGCTCAGCCGTCAAGTGCGGAAACAACCCGGCTTCCTGGACGACGTAACCGATGCCGCGCCGCAGTTGGATCGCGTCGATCGTCAAGATGTCACGGCCGTCGACCAGGATCGTCCCCGACGTCGGCGCGACCAACCGGTTGATGAGCTTCAGCGTGGTGGTTTTGCCGCACCCCGAGGGTCCGAGCAAGGCGACGGTGCTGCCGCCCGCGACGGCAAGGGTCAACCCGCGCAGCGCGACGTGCCCGTCGGGATAGACCTTGCGGACGGTGCGCAGCTCGATGGTTCCCGCGGCCCGCGTCGGCTCACTCACGAGAGCGCCAGCACGCCGTCAGTCTCAGCCCGCCGGTGCGCTCGCCAGCAGCGACCGGATGGCGTTCCACGGCGCACCCGCCGGCAGATCCGCCAGCTGACGGCGCAGCCAAAACCACAGCCCGATCGGCCAGACTGCGCCGAGCGCCACGTAACGGCCGACGTAGCGCCACAGCCGCAGCCAGCGCTTGCGGGGAACCTTCAAGGGCACGGGGCCCCGATGCCGCTTACCGCGCGCCTTCAACACCGCCCGCGACGTGCGCATGGCGGAGATGACCGCGCTCTCCATGGTGGTCAGGTCGGCGTCGGAACGGCAGTAGTCGCCGGCGATGTACAGATTGTCGATACGAGTGCGGGTCGCCGGGCGGAAGTGCCACGCCCCGATGGTATTGAGGAACAGCGGCACCTCGACGTTCGGCCGCATCTGACTCTTGACCCCGTCGATCTCCTCGGGTTCGAACGGCACGTACTCCCGCAGCTCGTCAATGATGACCTTTTCCGCCTCGGACGGGGACAAGTGCGCCAGCGGGATGAAGTGCGATGCGATGACACTCAGCACCGTGTTGTTCAGTCCCCGCCACTGTTGCGAGACGTCGATGAAGGAAAGGCCGAGGCGCGACCCGTAGAGGTTCACATGCTCCTTCGGGAGGTGCGGGATGCGGCAATTGAAGTGGAGGTGCAGCGCCGCCATCGGCTCGCTCTGCAGGTGCGCGAGATCGCACAAGAGCTTGCGCTTCTCGTCTACATCGAGGTGCTTCTCGCGTTCGGCGGGGTACTCCTTCTTGGCTTCGGTGGCGAAGAGCTGCTGATCGAGCAACCGCTCGGTGATCACGCCGTGCGGTGTTGCCAGAACGAAAATATCCCCTTCTCCCTTCAGCGGCTCACCTTCGTCGAACTGCACCCCGCAGATGTGGCCGTCGTCGCTGACGTCCAGCTTCCTCACGCGCCGGCCGAATTGGATCTCGACGCCCAGCTTCCGCAGGCGTTGCTCGAAGGGAGCGATGAATTTCTCGTGCAGGTTGCCGTTCAGGATCGAGTAGATCGGCGTCGGCGTCTCCGACCAGAGGTGGACCAGCTTTTGCGACGTCTTGGCCGAGAGCTCATAGTTCGGAATGGCGCTGGCCTGCAGGACCGTCTGCTGATGCAACGTGGCCATTTCCTCGGTGGCGTAAAAGCGCGAGCGCAGAAAACCGTTGGCGCTGATCAAGTCGAGGAATCCACGGTTGCTCAACGGCTCGGCCGCCAGGTCCAGCGCGAAGTAGAAGGACATCAGCGTTTGGGTCCACGGCAGCAGGCCGGAGGTCAGGTTGCGGAACACGTTCCCCAAGGAGGACATGGGATAGAAGGTAATCAGGTGGGGAGCCGTTCCGCGCTTAAACGGTCCCTTCTTCAGGTGATGGAACTTTTCGATGTCGACGAGGTTGTCCTCGATGTTCAGCTCGTGCAGCAACCGGCGCGTGTTCAGGTACCAACCGGGAAACACGTGGTAGCCGTGCTCCTGGTAAATGCCGTTCTTGTCCTGCTCGGCACCCGCCTTCCCACCCAGGCGACAGCTGGCTTCGAGCAGGACCACGGGCAAGTCGCGCTTGGCCGCCTCCTTGGCGATGACCATTCCCGCCAGCCCGCCACCGATGATGACGACACGTCCCTCTTTCATACGCTCCCTCCCGAAACGCGTGTGGGTGCTCCTTTCGCCATGATGCTCACCCGCGGCAGCCGTGCTCCAGCAGCTGCCGCGCGACTTCCAGGTGCTTGGGCATCCCGACGTCGCGGTAACCCTCGATGGCGCGCTCCAACATCGACCGCCCGCGGCCGCGGTCCCCGGCGGCGTTGCGCTCCAGGAGCATGCGACTCACCCAGTACAGCGCCTCCGCCTTCTCCTTGCGCAGCCCGAGCTCCTGCGCTTGCTGGAGCGCGGCGCCGTAGTGTGCCTGCGCGCAGTCCCATCCTTCATTGACGGCGGCAATCATGCCGAGGATGCGGCGCAACAGAAACGACCAGGCTCCTGACAAGACCACACCGCGCTCGGTCATCTTCAGGAGGGGCGGGTAGAGTGCTGCGGCTTGCTCCTTCCGACCCAGCATGACCAGCGCCGCCGCAGCGGTGATCATGCCATCGTACCGGCCGGACGTAATCGGTTGCTCCAAGTCGGCGGCTGCGGGGAGGTGGCGCAGGAGAGCCTGTGCGCCGTCGCTGTCGCCCTGAAAGGCGCGGCACAACAAGACCGAGAGCATCCCTTCATGCACCGCGGGCGTGTTGCCCATCTCGTGGTGCAATCGGGCCGCTTCGCGCAAGAGGTCCTCGGTCCGGTCCGAACGGCCGGCGAGGAACTGGACCTCGGCAATGAGGTGGAGCGCCGGTGACAGTACCAGCTTGGCCGACGTTCGTGCAGTCACTTCAGCTTGCCGCGCCCAGAGCTCGGCTTGGCCGAGCTCGCCGCGTCCCATTGCCAGGACGCCGCGCATCACCGCGAGCAGGGCGATGCCGCTGCCGTCACCCATCTTCGTGGCGACTGCATCCAAGTCGTCGAGGCGGCGCTCCATCTCGGCCAGGCGCCCCAGCAGATGGAGCGCGATGGCTTGGTGGCCGATGCACTGGCTGACAGCCCAGAGGTCGCCCGCCTCGCGCAACAGCTGCTCGGCGCGCGCCAGCGTCTGCATGCCGTCGGCGAATTCCATATACACTCGTTGATGCAGCCCCTTGGTGGCGAGCACCGTACCGAGCAGACGTCCGGCGTCGCGCTTCTCGGCGATCACCACCGCTTGCTCAATGAGCGCATCCGCGGGCGCGGGCTGGCCGGCCAGACTCAGCATCGTGGCGGCCGCGGCGAGCAGCCGGCAGCGATGCTCACTGACGGACTCGGGATCGGCAGTCAGGCCGCGCTGCACCGCCTGCAGCGCATCGGGAAACTGCCCGCGCCAACCATGGAGCAACGCCAAGGCGTTGCAGGTCCGCTCGACACCCGGCGCATCCGCCAGCGCTTCGTAGATCACCGCGGCCGCGTCCCAGCTGGCCACCGCGCTGCTCCAGTCGCCCGCACTGCGCTGCGCCGAGCCCAGCTTGAACAGCGCCTCGGCGCGCTCCTTCCCGCCGTCGGGGATGCGCTCGCACGCGTCCCGGTAGTACCGGATCGCCTCTTCGAACGCGCTGGCGGTGCGGGCCTGGTCGCCGGCCAGGATGAGGTAGCGGGCAGTGGTGCGCGCGTCGGCGCAGGTGCCGGCTTGGCGAAAGTGATGCGCCAGCGCCGCGGCCTGCTCGCCGAGGCGCCCGGAATCGACACGCTCGATGGCCTCGGCGACGCGCAGATGCAAGCGCTCGCGACGTGGGAGTGAGAGCTCGCGGTACAACGTCTGCCGGATCAGCTCGTGCGCGAAGCTGAACTGGATGCCGTGCTCTTCCCGCCGGCCGCGAATCAGCTGCGCCCGCTCGGCCTGGTCGATCGCGTCCGCCAGGGCATCGCCCTTCAACTCGCTGGCGGCTTCCAGCACGTTGTAGCGGAACACGCGGCCCACGACAGCCGCGGTCGTGAGGGTCTGACGGCTCGAGGGCTCGAGTCGGCGCAGGCGCCGTTCAATGGCCAGGCTGACACCCTTGGGCAGCTCGACAGCATGTGGGCTGATGTCCGAGCGCCAATTACCCGAGGCGTCGAGGAGCCGCTCCTCTTCGAGTAACAGCTTGATGAACTCTTCCACGAAGAACGGGTTGCCCTCGGTCTCACTGTAGACCGCGTCCACCACCACCGCCGGGGGTTCTTGTTGCGCCAGTGCCAGGAGCATCAGGCGGACGCCCTCTCTACCGAATCCCGACAGGGACAGGCTACAGTAGAAGCGTTGCCGGTGCAGCTCGGTCAGCGTCTCGGTCAGCGGATGCGCCGCGTCGACCTCGATGTCGCGCACGGTACCGACGACGACCATCGGAAGGTTGGCGATCACGCGGATGAGACTCCGCAGCAGCAGCTGCGTGGGGCGGTCCGACCAGTGCAGGTCTTCGAGGATCAGCAGCAACGGCTTCCGTCGTGCCGCACCAACAATGAAGCTCACCACACTCTCGAGCAGGAAGTGGCGTTCCTGATCCGCCGGCAGCGGCGGCGTGGGGGGCACGCCCTGCAACTTGTCTCTGACCTCCGGCAGCAGCTTGGCCACCCACGAGGCACCTTCACCGAGCAGCTTCTTCAACACCGGTCGGGTGCAGCGCTTCGCCAGCGGACGCAACGCCTCGATGAACGGCCCGTAAGCGGGCGGCCCGCCGGCCTCGTAGCATTGACCCGCGACGACGGTGAAACCCCGGTCGATGGCGAAGGCGCTGGCTTCCGCCGCGAGCCGGCTCTTGCCGACGCCCGGTTCGCCCAACAGCATTGTCACGCCGCCGCGGCCTTCGCTGGCGGTCTCGACGAGATGCTTGACCCTGGTGAGCTCCGCGTCGCGACCGACGAACGGGGTCGGGTCGGCCAACGCGCTGACTAGATTGGCACCGAGGCTGGCTTCGGCTCGCGGCACGACTTCGTAGAGGCGCCACGGCTCCGGAAAGCCCTTCAGCGGATACGCCCCAGCATCGCGGAACTCGAGGTTTCCCAGCGATCCGATGATATCCTTGACCAGCTGCGAGACGAGCACTTGTCCGCCCTCGGCGGCCGCACAGATGCGGGCGGCGGCGTTGACCGCCGCGCCGTAGTAGTCGCCTTTTTCCCGAATCGCTTCCCCACAGTTCAGCCCGATGCGCAGCTGCACCCCTTGGTCGGGATGCAACCGATCGTGCTGGGTCAGACGCCGCTGAATATCGACGGCGCACGACACCGCCTTCAGATTGCCGTTGAAGGTCACCAGGAAGCTGTCACCGATGAACCGGACCTCGTGACCGCCGTGCTTCTCCACGCACTCGCGGACGATGCGTCCGTGGGCGCGGAGATGCTCCTGCGCCGCCTGATCACCGAGGCTGGTGCTCAGAGCGGTCGAACCGACCAGGTCGGTGAAGAGGAACGTCAGGGTGCCTTCGCGCGGCGGTGCCCGGTGCCGCGTCCGGCGCGGGCTCACTCTGACTCTGCCGGCCATCGCCTGGGTGCTCATGCGGTTTGCACACTGTGCCCCGGTGGATCTAAAAGACTAGGCGTGGAATCCAAATCACCCACCGACACGCCGATGCGTCGAGTGATGGCAGGGCGCCCCGAAGAGGAGACCACACGACTCTCGCTTCTCTACGACGTCAGCCGCTCGCTCAGCGAGCTCATTGAGCTTGACCAGCTCATTGCGTTTGTAATGGCAAAAACCACGGAACTGCTCAAGGCCGAAGGCAGCGCCATCCTCCTTCTCGATCAAGACAAGCAGGAACTGTTCTTCCCATATAGCGCAGACTCGCTGCCCGAAGTCGAGCGCCGGCTGGCGGCAATCCGCTTCCCCGCCGATCGCGGAATCGCCGGCTGGGTGCTGCAGAAGCAGATCGCTCAGCGGGTCACCGACGTGTCGAGCGACCCGCGCTGGTACTCGCAGGTGGATCAGCAGTCGGGGGCGACGACGCGCTCCATTCTGTGTGCGCCGCTGCGCAGCCGGAGCGGGACGCTGGGTGTCATCGAGTTGCGCAACAAGTTGGAAGGGGAGTTCACCGAAGGGGATCTGCAGTTCCTCGACGCCTTGGCCGGCAGCATCGCCGTGGCCATCGAGAACGCGCAGCTATACCACGCGCTCAAACAATCCGAGGCGCGGTTACGTGAAGAAGTGGTGGTGCTGCACCGCGAGATGGCGAGCCAAAGCCGTTTCGCAAACATCGTCGGCACCAGCCCGGTGATGCGGCAGGTGTTCGATCTGATGGAGAGCGCGATCTCGTCTCCGGTCACTGTCCTCCTGCAAGGCGAAACGGGCACCGGGAAGGAGCTGATTGGCCGCGCCATCCACTACAACGGGCCACGCCGAGATCGGCCGTTTGTCGCCGTCAACTGTGCCGCCTTATCGGAGACCCTCCTGGCCAGCGAGCTCTTCGGCCACAAGAAGGGCGCCTTTACCGGCGCGCTGAGCGACAAGAAGGGGCTCTTCGAAGTCGCGGACGGTGGGACCATCTTCCTGGATGAGATCGGCGAGACGACGCCGGCGATGCAGGTCAAGCTGCTACGCGTCCTGCAAAACGGGGAGATCCTGCCGGTGGGGGAAACCGTTCCCCGCTGGGTAGACGTGCGCGTCATCTCCGCAACCAACCGCGACCTCGACCAGGATACCAAGAAGGGCAGGTTTCGCGAGGATCTCTACTACCGTCTGACGACGTTTCCGATCAACTTGCCACCCTTGCGGGAGCGCAAGGAGGACATCCCGCTGCTGGCCATCCCCGTCCTGCAACGCACCACCGAGAAGTTCGGTAAGGCCCTCCACGGATTCAGCCCGGCCGCGTTGAACTACCTCGTCGATTACCACTGGCCGGGTAACGTGCGCGAGTTGGAGAACGAGATCGAACGGGCGGTGGCGCTCGCCGGTGCCGGCGATACCGTACAGCCGAGGCACCTGTCGGAAAAGCTCACGGTGCGCAAGCCGGCCCGTGTCCCCATCGGCGCCCCGGCCACCTCCCTCAGGCGGGCGCGCGAGCTCTTCGAAGAAGAGTATCTCGGCGAGATACTCCGCCAGAAGAACGGCAATGCCTCAGAGGCCGCCAAGGTGCT
This sequence comes from uncultured Binatia bacterium (SeqCode), assembly GCA_964498075.1. Classification (GTDB taxonomy): domain Bacteria; phylum Desulfobacterota; class Binatia; order HRBIN30; family HRBIN30; genus CAZCGA01. Next base: position 26,347 of record CAZCGA010000006.1, read on the forward strand.
CGGACTCAGCCGGGTCATGGTGCAGAAAAAGATCAAACGCTACAACCTTCGGGCGAAGGTGCGCCCCGCTCCGCGTTAAATCAATTTGACTGTTACCCTTGGTTTACAGTCCGGTTTGTCCCCGTGCTTCCAGCTCAATCTGCGAGCCCACGGCGGGCGGTCTGAAAACTTTGTTGACACCGTCCGTTGGATGGCCTGGCTGGGCCGCCGCTCTCCGTCTTCCTGCATGTGGCGTGACTGTTGCTGCCGACCGACGGCATGACCTCTTCAGCTCAACGGCGATCGATGAACGCGCGTCGGGATGGCGAGACGGAGCCAGCCCCGGCAAGTGCCCCGGAACCGGATTCTCGCGGGCCGCAGGCTCAGGTAACTGAGCAACAACCGCTCGAGTCCAGTCGAACGGAGATCAACGGATGGGACGAGGCATGATCCAAGCACCTCCACTTTCCGAATCCGGCAGCATGGTGAGCCAGTGCGATCGCTGCATCTTTCGCTTCGAGAGCCAGACGGTGTGCGTCGCGTTTCCGAAGGGCATTCCGCTGGAGATCAGGCTCGGGCACTTCGATCACCGAAAGCCTTACGAGGGCGACGGTGGCATCCGGTTTGTGCCGAGCCGGTACTGCAGATCCTCGGCGGATGACCCGAAGGACCTGAGTCACCTCGGGTTCGGAAGATGACCCCGGCCTGCAAAGGGGACCACCGCAACGGCGGAGGGCCGGAACGGCTGCACCTCGAGGTCGGGAACGCGCTGGGGCAATTGACGCCCGTGGAGGAGCGCGTGTTGCGGCGGCGCTTCGGGGTTGGCGAGGCACGGCGTGACATCGATTGCATCGGGGAAGAGCTTGGGCTGACGCGGTCACATGTTCGGGAGCTCCAAAGACGCGCGCTGCAGAAACTGCGCGCTGCTGCCTTGGAGGATTCCACACCCGTGTGCGCCGCCACTCGCCCCGGTCCGGCGGTCGCACGACAGCCGCACGCGCGCAACGCCACTTCGCCGCCAGCGACCGTTCCAACCGCGCGTCGTGAACGTTCCACGCTCCGCGTGGCCGGGTCGCCCGACCTGACGGATACCTGACCCCCCGACGCCGAAGTCATAAACGCGCCCCGGTCTATTCCTCTAGCCCGAACACGGCGCTAGAGTTCCCCCACCAAACGCGAGATCTGATCGGGAGGGGATGCGGATGAAGACCAGGGCCGTTGCCGCAGAATCGTATGCACACCCAGCTCCAGCCGCTGCCGGAGCACGCGGACGCCCGGCGCGCGCCGACGGCCGGCTACAGATCGACGTGGACGGCGAGCACTCGCCGTACGCCACGCTGGCCGCTGACGTTCGCCGCGGCTTGCTGGCACCGCAAAAGGCGATGCCGCCGAAGTACTTTTACGACGCCCGCGGCGCGCAGCTGTTCGACACCATCTGCGACCTCCCCGAGTACTATCTGACGCGCATGGAGCACGCCCTCCTGCAGCAGTTTGCCGACGAGATCGTCGCGATCACCAATCCTTCCCATCTGGTCGAGTTCGGCAGTGGTGCATCGCGCAAGACGCGTCTCTTGCTCGATGCCATCCAGCGCGGCGGCGGCAACGTCTGCTACGTGCCCATCGATGTCAGTGACGACATGCTGCGCCGTTCGGCCCGCGCCCTGTTGCGCGAGTATCCAGGGCTGCGCATTCACGCCGTGGTCGGTGACTACGATCATCACCTGGACCGCATTCCGCCCGGTCATCAACGCCTGGTCGCGTTTCTCGGCAGCACGATCGGCAACTTGACTCGCGCTGCCACCGCACGCTTTCTGGCCAGAGTGCGCCGCCAGCTGGCGCCGGGGGAGGCGTTCTTGTTGGGTGTCGACCTGCTCAAGCCCATCGAGGTTCTGGAACGCGCCTACAACGATACGGCCGGGGTGACTGCCGAGTTCAACCGCAACGTGTTGCGCGTCATCAATCAGCGACTCGACGCGGACTTCGACCTCGATCGCTTTGAGCACCTCGCCCTGTTCAACCAGGAACAGTCGCAAATCGAGATGCACCTCCGGGCGCGCACCACGCACAGCGTATCGATTCGCGCGCTGGGTCTGACGGTGCCATTCAGCGCCGGCGAGACGATCCACACTGAGATCAGTCGGAAGTTCACCCGGGCGGAAGTGGATGCGATGCTGACCGCAGCCGGGTACGAATTGACGCGCTGGTACGCCGCTCCTAACGACTACTTCGGGCTGGCGTTGGCGCGGGTGATCTGACGGCGACCGGCGAGGAGCTGCGAAGGGGCTACCCCCTTCGCAGTGTTTGATACCGGCTCGCCCGGCGCCGTTGTCTCCTCAAGAGCAGCCAGGCCGCCGCGGGCGGCAACAGGATCCACGCCGTTCCCGTCCCATCGCGCAGCACGATCGTACACCCGTCCTGGTCGGCCGACCCCCCGGCCGCTCCGACCGGCGTCGGAGTCGCCGTGGCTGTCGGTGTGCGTGTCGGCGTTGCGCTCGCCTGCGGAGGCAGCGGCGTCCGGGTGGGCGTGGGGGTTGCGGTGTTGGTGGGCGTCGATGTCGTTGTGCTGGTTGCTGTAGCAGTCGGTACGGGCGTTGCCGTTTCCGTTGGAGTTTGAGTCGCGGTGCTGGTTGGTGGCTCGGTGGGGGTTTCGGTTGAGGTCTCAGTGGGAGTCGATGTCGCCGTCTCCGTCGGCGTCTCACTCGGCGTCGCCGTCGCGGTTTCGGTTGCGCTCGGGGTCGCCGTCTCCGTCGGCGTCGCGGTCTCCGTCGCGGTGTGCGTCGGCGTCGTACTCGGCGTCTCCGTCGGCGTTGCGGTCGCGGTGTGGGTCGGCGTCTGCGTCGGCGTGTCGGTTGGTGTTGGCGTGTTGCTCGGGGTTGCGGTTGGTGTGTGAGTCGGCGTCTCGGTTGGCGTGTCCGTGGGTGTCAGGGTCGGCGTTGCGGTCGGGGTCTCGGTCGGCGTCGGGGTTGTGGTCGGCGTCGCGGTCGGGGTCGGTGTCGGCGTCTCGGTCGGGGTCGTGGTGACTGTCGGCGTCGGCGTCTCCGTTGGCGTCTCGGTGTGTGTCGGGGTCTCCGTTGGCGTCGGCGTGAGGGTCTCTGTCGGGGTCTCCGTCGGCGTCTCGGTCATGGTGGGCGTCGGCGTCTCGGTGGGCGTTTCGGTGTGCGTCGGAGTCTCGGTCGACGTGGGGGTTGGCGTGTGTGTCGGCGTCTCCGTTGCGGTGCTGGTCTGAGTGGCAGTTGCCGTCGCGGTCGGCGTCTCCGTCGGGGTCGGTGTGTCGGTCGGGGTCGGCGTCGGCGTGTCCGTCGGCGTCGGCGTCGGCTGGCATGCCAGAGCGTCAAAGCACTTGGGGTCCGCGCAGTCGGTGAAGCCGTCGCCGTCGTTATCGACCTCGTCAGTGCAGTTCTCCTCGACGACGGTCAGGGTCACGTCCGTTGTGTTGAGGTTGGCTTTGAAGCCCAATCCGTTGCCGATGATGAGGCCGTTGAGCGTCCCGAATTGCCCGGTACGTGAGGCGAAGGTCACGATCTGGAATGTATTGCCGGAGCTCGGAACGAAGTTGGTTGGCCGCGTCACGTTCAGGGTACCGGCGAGCGTGGCCGCACCGTCAAGCTTGAGTTGATCGAACTGCGTCCCCGCCGTCAGGCCGTTGACTTCAACGTTGAGCGCGCTGGCAGCGGTTTGTGTGTAGTTGCCGTTGCCCGTCGCGTTGGTGATCTCAAGCTTGCCGGGTGACAAGCCGGGGCTGACCTGCCCGCCGGCACTAGAGACATTTCCGCTCACCTTGCCGGAACCTTGCAGCATGCCGCCGTTGAGGTTGAGGGTAGTGAGGGTCTGCAGCCGAAGCTCAGCGTCCTCGTCCAGACGCGTGACCCCTGCAGTTTGCGTGTACCCGGCAGTGCAGGTCACCATGGCGCCCGCGATGTCCGTCGTACCGCTGTTGGCGAACGGCACGTTGAAGGTGGTCGAGGTTCCCAGCGACTTGGTGAACGTTCCGACGTTGTTGAACTGCGGCGAGCCGCCGCCGTTGAACACCGTCTCGTCGTTCTGCGCGTCAAAGGTGGCGCCCAACTGGTTGTTGAAGATCCCGCCGGTGCCGATGGTAAAGCCAAACGCGGCCGTCCACGTTGCCGTCCCCGCGTTGTCCAACGTGCGCTGCAGGCTTTGCCCGCCGTTGCCGCTCAACGACATCCCGCCGTTGGCGTTGGTCGTCCCGGCGCCGCTCATGGTTCCGGCGGTCCACGTCAATAGGCCGCTCACGGTCAGGGTCCCGCTGCCGTTGAGGGTGCCACCGGTCTGCGTTAGCGTGGCGACCGTAGCGGCAGAGTTCAGGGTCACCGTCCCGCTGTTGATGATGGCATCGTCGCCAGCCCCGGGCACAAAGGCAGGATTCCAGTTGCCGGGCGTAAACCAATCGGTGCCAGGCCCGACGAAGGTTCTCGTGGCCGCGGACGCCGCCGGGATGCCGGAGAGCAGGAGGCCGAAGAAGAACGTGGTCCTACAGAGCAACGATGCGACTGCGGTGGTGCGGTGCGACTTGCGGATCCCCATGGTGACCCTCCTGACCCAAACCAACGGTCGCTTTGTGCGTGACTGCGGTGGGTTGGTCCATACGCCGGCCCGATCGGAGCGTCAAGACAGTGGTCTGTAATCGTGGCGCGTTTTACATCGCGGGGAGCGCACGCTAGTAGCAACTGACCACCTCCTCGATGACGTTTGTACGTGCCACCGCCAGGCAGATCTGGGACAGCATCCGCGACTCGGGTCCCCTTTGGACAGTGTCGCTGATCCTGGATCGAGTCGTTCCGTCCGCCGTGCTCGGCCTCTGGCCGGACAAGACGGTGTCGCCCGCGACGCTGGCCACTCAGGTCGACACGATCCTCCGCGCCTGGGGGATGTCGCAGGAGCACGCGTCGGTCACCGTCGACCACTTGATGTACGCGGATCTGCACGGCATCGACTCGCACGGCTGCAGCATACTCCTCGACTACTTTCGCAGCTTCGAGGCTGGATCGCTGAATGTGAATCCGACGATCGCCGTGGTGCGCGAGAGCGCGACGACGGCTCTGGTCGACGGTGGCGGCGGTCTGGGCCACGTGCCCGGCGATACCGCGATGAAGCTGGCCATGACGAAATGCCGCGACATGGGGCTCGGAGCCGTCACGGTACGCAACTCCGGCCATTACGGGGCCGCGGGTACGTACGCGTCGATGGCGGCGCAGTCGGGTTTCATCGGTATCGCCACGACCAGCACCCGAAGGCCGGCGGTCGTGCCGACGTTCGGAGCCGAGGCGATGCTCGGCACCAACCCGATCGCGTTCGCGGCACCCGCCGCACGCAATCCACCCTTCCTCCTCGACATGGCCACGAGCACGGCCTCCGTCGGCAAGGTCACCATGGCCTGGCGCAAAGGTCGCTCGCTTCCCATCGGCTGGGCGCTCGATCCGCAGGGGAGGCCGGTGACCAGCGGACGATTGGCCGCCAAGTATCGCCGGCTCACACCGCTCGGCAGCAGCCGCGAGATGGGCAGCCACAAAGGGTATGGTCTCGCCGCCGCTGTAGAGATCCTGTCATCCGTCCTGCCGGGGATTCGCAGTGGCCGCGGCACGGAGAAGGCCCACGAACGCGTGGGCCACTTCTTCCTCAGCATCGATCCGCGTCGATTCCGCGACGACGGCGAGTTCGAAGCGGATCTCGACGCGATGATCGACGCGTTGCGCGCCTGCAAGCCGGTCGACCCTCAGCAACCCGTCCTCGTTGCCGGAGACCCGGAGCGCGCCGCCTACGCCGAGCGTAGCGGCTCCGGTATACGGCTCTCGCGCAGCGTCATCGAAGACCTCCGGACGGTGGCGCGCGGCTCCGGTGTGCCCTTCGTCCTCGACGCGAAACGGTGACGTGGGGGTCTGTCCCTCTTTCGTGGGGACTGTCGGCCTTCTCGCGAAGCGCCCCTCGATACGCCGCCAAAGAACGGCGGCTCCTCGGGACGAACGGATCCGATGCTCGATCTTCAAAGCTTTCTCCGTTCATCACGAGAGACCCGACCGGCGAAACGCCGGGTTGGAGAGCCCATGAACCGCTGTCACGGCCGGGCCCACCGCCCGGGGCGCTGCCCCGGGCTAAAGAATGGCCGCCCCGTTGGGGCTGTTGTCGTCCAGTTTTCAGGGTCGCAGCCCTGAAGGGGCGGCAAGACATCAGCCCAGGGCAACGCCCTGGGCGACGGCGCAGGTGCGTGTTCATGGGCAGTAGGCCGCGTCTCCTCAGCGGCCGTATCGAGGGACCGCACGCATTTGTCGACACTCCCCGTGGCGAGAGGTATCTTCCCGCAGTGACCAAACCCCCGACGGCCCGCCTGCCGGTTCCCACCAACCCGCCGCCGGAAGACGGTATCCTGCGGTACCTCGGGTTCGACGGCTGCGTTCGCCTCGCGACTCGGGTCGATGCGCAGCGACTCGCGGATGAGATCGACCGCTTGCCGCCAGCGGCTTGGGTGGACCCGGGTCGTGATCCGGTGGTGCACGCCTCGGTCGAGTCGTTCTTCGCCGTAGGCCATCCCCGGGGCCCACGACCGTTGCCGCCCGAGGATCGGCCGGTGCTAGACGCGTTGCCGTACCTGCGAGAGGTGCTCCGCGAGGCTTTCCCGGCCTCGCCCGTGCGCGCCATCGTCGCGCGCCTGTGTGCCGGCGGCCTGATTCCGATCCACACCGATACGCCGCGCTTCTTTCGCGGTACGGTTCGCCTTTCGATTCAGATCGCCGCCGAGGGCGTCCAGCGCCTCTCCTGCAACCACTTGTGGTACGACATGGCTCCGGGCGAAGTCTGGGCGATCGACAACTTGAAGCCGCACGGCATTCACAACCCCGGGACTCGCCCGCGGACGAACCTCATCGCCGACTACCAACCGACCGACGAGCTGGCCCGCCTGATCGCCGAGGGCGACGACGGCCTGGGTGTCGCCGACGCAGCCGCGCTGGCAACGATCGAGTCGATGACCAAGGAGCGCTACCGCAAGTACCGCTGGCAGAGCATCCGCTACGAGCTCTTCAAGTTGGTGTGGCGCCGATGGGGCGTGCGTTGGCCGGCGGGATCATGATCTCGCGATATGGAAGGAAGCTCTACGGGAACGTCGTGATCGCGGCCAACCTGGGCGGGCAGCGGCGCATTCCGTTTCTGCCGCGGGAGCAGCTGGAGGCGCGGCGCGACCGGCGCATCCGCCGCATGGTCACGTACGCGGCCGCCACGGTTCCGTACTACCGGGACTTCTTCGCGCGCGCCGGCTTCGACCCGCGGCGCATCAACGGTGCTGACGACCTCGACCGTCTGCCCACCCTGGATAGGGATCTCGTCCGCGCGCAACCGCACCTCTTCGTCGCCGAGACGCCGGCGGCGCGGCGCGCGCTGCCCTTCGTGACGAGCGGCACCACCGGGACCCCGTTGCAGATCCGTCACGACCGGCGCTCGCTGCTCGCCAACATCGCCTTCGGAGAGCGCGAGCGCGATCCGGTGATCCGCGGCTGTGGCGGCACGTTTCGCCCCAAGGAGCTCTACGTCGGCTACGCGACGTCGACGTTCAAGAAGGTGGAAGCATTCTACGCAGAGAGCACGCTGCTGCCGGTCCGTCCGCAACGCCGATTCGTGTCGTTGCTGGAGCCGGTGGAGCAGATTGCCGCCATCGCCGACGCCGAACGTCCCGATGTCCTCGTGGGGTATGGCGGTTGGATCGACCTGTTCTTCAAGACGATCGCCGCCCGCGGTATCACCCTCCGTCCTCCGAAGATGGTCATCTACATGGGCGAAGCGCTGCCGTACGGCGCACGGGCGTATATCGAAGGACAGTTCGGCATTCCGGTGTTGTCCCGGTACAACGCAGTGGAAGCGTTCAAGATCGGTTTCTTTTGCGAGCAGCGCACGGGGTTCCACCTCCACGAGGATCTCTGCCATGTCCGCATCGTCGGACCGAACGGCCGCACCGCGGCGCCCGGCGAGCCGGGCGCGGTGGTGATCAGCAACCTGGTCAACCGGGCGTCGGTTCTCCTCAACTACCCCATCGGCGATGTGGCTTCGATCTCTGCTGAGGCCTGCTCGTGCGGGCGCACTTTCAAGCTGCTCTCAGAGCTGGAAGGGCGCGTCGAGGACATCCTGCCGCTGGCGGATGGGCGGTTCGTCCACCCGCGCGCGATCTGGCAGGTGTTCAAGAACGATCCCGAGGTGCTGCAGTACCAGCTCACGCAGCACGAGCCGCAGCGCTTCGATCTCACCCTCGCAACTGTCGACGAACCAGCATTCCGCCGCGCCCTCGCCCGCGCTCGGCCGGATCTCGAACGTGTGCTCGGAGCGGGTGCGATCATCGATGCGACTCGCCGGAGCGAGATTGACCGTGGCACAAGCGCGAAGTTCCGGGCCGTGGCATCGTTGTGTGCGCGGTCACGCGAATGGGGTCCTCCCCAATGAGGTGCGTCACGCACCGGGCAAGGGCCGTGTGCGGTCGGTGAGCATCTCGCGATACGTGCCGCGCCAGAGACCGGATACTCCTGCCGACGCGGTACGCGACCACTCCGTGAGGAAGGGAAGCGGGTCGCGCGCCGACCACACCGCGTAGGTCTTCGGGCGGCCGTACGGCGCCAGGAAGTCGGCGAGGCCGACGGGGTCGTGGCGGCGGTAGAGGGTGGAGTACAAGATGTCGGCGTGCAGGTGAATCCACACCCCGGGCCAGCCATTCGGACGAGCCCGTTCAGGCCTGCCTGCCACGTAGTCGGACCAGGCGAGCCAACCGAGGTCCAACCCCGCCCGTCGCAGCAAACCGTTGTAAGCGATGCTACGACCATTGACCTCGAAGAACCGAAAGCGTCCGTCGCGCGCGTCCAACTTGAACTCCGCGGATGCGATGCCGCGATAACCGATCCGCCGAAGGATCGCGATGGTTGCATCGCGCAGGGCAGGATTGTCCGGCGCGATCTCGGCGAGGCGTGCGACGCCAAAGAAGGGCGGGCTCTGACGGAGCTTGCGCACGGTGACGCCCGCGACAGGTTCGCCGCCTTCGTCCATGTACGTGCAGTAGGCGTAGATCTGGCTGTCCGGCCCCGGGATGAGATCGAAGACCTGGCCGGGAATTGCGGCGTCCGCGAGACGCGCGATGCAGCGGCGCAACTCGGCGCGGTCGTTGGCGACGAACAGCTTGCACCCGAAGCGCGACAAGAATCGGTACCCGACGATCGGCTTGACGACCACGGGAAAGCGCAGATCCGGGAGCACGGCGGTCGCCTCGACGGCGGGTCCGTAGCAGTGCGGCACGTCGACTCCGACGGAACGGGCGACGTCCAGCATGAGCTGCTTGTCGAGGAAGTAGCGCGCCGTTTCCGCCGGAGGCGCGATGACTCGATACTTGGCTGACAGTCGTTCTCCGTGCTGCGCCAGCGCCGCCAGCGCTCCGTCATTTGCGGGGAACAGCGCCCACCCCGACCAATCGGCGGCGCGTCATTCTAGCACTTCCACGAGCGACTCCGGCCGCTCCTCGATGTCGAGGACGGCCTCGTGAGCTGAGACCCAGCGTGAACGGTGCGCGATGTCGAATGGTTTCGTGGTGAGGACGGCGGTTGGAATGCCGCGCGCTGCCAGGGCGCGGACCAGCCCGAGACCGTTGATGAAGCCGCCGATGATGACGGCGCCTGAAGATCGCATCGCGAGGCAGCCCACTCAAGACGCGGGGTACCTATCCGATCGGACGGGGAAACGCTACGAGATGCTAGCGTTGAACGGGGTCCTTCGGCCCGCGGCGTTGGCACCGTTCAAGGTGATTGCCGAACGCCTCGAAAAACCTGGCGCCGCTGCGTAGGCGACTGAGTACCTGCGCACGGTCCGGCTTCCGGATCGCGAGCTCGCTCGCCGGGCGGCTTCACTGGAGGCAGCTGGTTTGCGTCTTCGAGCACGACGGTTTCATGTTCGGCAAGCGTAGTGGTCGAGGCACCAGCCATTGGGTTGGTGAGACGCCAGGTGTCGCGCGACCGTCATCGTGCCGGAGTACGACGAAGGAGGGCTCGACATCATCACGGCAAACATGCGGATTATGGGCATGTCGCGCGAGCGGTTTCTGGACCTGCCCCGCCATTGCTAGGTTCAGCGGTCTTGATCTGTCGACGTTTGGCCGCTTTTCAGGTGTCCACGAGGCCTGACACTGGCAGCCGCACTGAACAGTGGTTATGGCAGTGTGTCGAAGGAAGGAGTTTCAATGATGATCACAAAACAACCGGGCTTCGAGGACACGACCAACGGCCTCCTTGTGGGCCACTGCTCAAAGTGTCGCGGTGAGCTGAGGGCGACGCTTATGGACTACATCGACCTAAACCCGCGTCAGGGTACGTGCTCACAGTGCGGCAATGTGGAACCCGCCCAGTGGGCACCGAATCTCAATCAGCCGAACGATCCCAAGACGTGAGACGTACGGCGCGCGCGGGAAAGGTGTGACCATGATTAACTACCAACACGAAAAGCTTGCAGCCGCAGTGAGTATCCTCGGATCGCTCACCCTGGAAACGGTTGAGCGGATCGAGAGTGCAATGCAGGAGTTCGATATTGCTTTCCGCCAAAAGACTCCGCCGTCGGGTGCAGAGGATCATATCCAGAAAATTCGGGCGATCATGGAAGGGGCGGGCAAGTACAGAGAACGTGCCGCGGCCCTCAACGAGCGTCAGTTGCATGACTTGTCTCAAGCGTTCTTTGGCTTGTACGAGGTCGTCTCAAAGGCTTACTGGCAAACCTTTTCGCAATAGCTCTGCCCGCCACCCGGGTCGGCCAGCTCGGGTATCTTGAATTGTCGGACATGCACACCAAAGTGGGACATTTCCCGGCGTGCACGGCGTGAATGGTTTGAGGCGATGACTGCGGATGAGCTAGCGGCGGGACCTTAGTCCGGCGGATTGATAAATGACTACGCGGCGCGAAAGGAGAGGACGCAATGAACGAGCTCGAAATCGCACGGTGGATGCAGCGAAACAACATTTCCGAGTTCTACCGCAAGACTTCCTACGATGGGCGGTTCGGTGGCCGAAAGGTGCAGATTGACATCTTCGACGGTACCATTGTTGCCAATCCGGCTCATCGATACTACGCCACTGCCACAGCTGAGGATGGCACTACTGGAACGGGGAACAATGGAGCGACCGTTGACGAGGCGCTCGACAACCTGTCGGCCCACCTTTCAAAACTTGGCCCGCAAAGAAAGTGATCCGATCGTGTGCCGCCCTGCGATTTGAAACTAGGACACTTGAGCACCGCTAGCTATCGGTCGATCGTCTCACTGCGATCCGCATTGGCGCAGACCCTATTTTCTGAACTGCCGGGAGTGGCCCGACTCGGCATTTCGGTCTGGTAGGTGGCTTGCGTTTTGTAGTAGCCCTTGGCCTGCAAGCACCGTTCGAAGAAACCCTCCGGTGTATTTCCGCTGAGAACGGCGGCCAGGTCATTGCCGTAGTAACCGCTTTGCCTCATGTCGCGCTCGCACTCATAGCGATCACGGTCCCAGTCCGCCTGGTTGAAACCTGACTTGGTCCAGTAGACCGTCGCGCAACCAGTTAGTGAGCACGCGAAAGCAATCAAGACACCCACGGGCACAGCGCGCGCCATCGTTCCCCCGTTCAGCCGCGCGAATGCTACTGCTGAGGAAGTAAGGAAGTCAAAGGCGCGCGTTGTCCGGCTTCACGGCGACGGCCGCAGCGCTGGTGTCAGTACCGGTGTCAGTTGGCGATCGAAAGTGACCGCAATCGGTCGAACGTGGTCGAAGGCTCGCGGTGCGAGAAATCTAGCGAACGCGGGAAACCCACGTCAGTCGGGGCTTTCCCCGTCGCCTTGATCTCACTTTCAATCAGCGGGTCCCCAGTTCGAGTCTGGGGCGGCCCATTTCCTTCTCTTGGAAGGTCCAGCACTTCCCCACCGACTGCAACCGCCGTTCTCTCCGCGGCCAGCTCGGTGTCAGTTGGTTTCCGGTTCAGACGCTGCACGGCGTCAAGCTGGTGGGCCGGCGAGAAATGCGAGTAACGCAGGGTCATCGCAACCGTCTTGTGTCCCATCAGCTCTTGTATGGTCCGAAGATCGACGCCGGCCATGACGTTACTGTCTAAATTCAGACACTCGATGGCGACGGCGCTTTTTCGTGCACGCAGTTCCACGCCGCCAGGCTTTCCGTTCGAGTCGCCTTGACCAAGTCCCCATCTGTGGTGATGAGGACAGCGTCGGCGAGACCGGAGCGTTTCAGTGCAACGATTTGAAGCGAGTCGGAAAGGTCAATCGCGTACTTGCGGCTCAAGTCAGCGGCCTCATAGAACGTCGGGAGATCGGTGATGTCAATTGGTAGGAGCTTGACTACACGGCCGGTAATCCACGCGCGGAGCATGTGTGCCTCGTTCACATATTCATTCTGAGATATTTCCTTGTATCTCCACTTTCGCTTGAGAACGCCCAGCGCTTCACCGAAGCAGAGTGACGTCGTGTAGTAAGGTTCCTTGCCTCGAAGGAAGTCCGCCAATTCTGCAGACCCGGATTCGCGCAGCAGCATCTTCACCAGCGCGCACGCATCCAGAAAGCACGGCTGATCATCAATTTCCATGCGTGATGGCTAGCCGCCCCGAGCCTTGGCCGCAACCCTGCCGTTCTCCGCCAGCTCAGTGGTTCGACCGCCGCGCCGGCCACTTCGAGCTGATCTTCCCGCCAGGGATGATGCGCAATGTCGGCCCCCTTGCTGTCGCCGCCTTGCTATCTTCCGCGCCGTTGACGTGCTCAATGACCGAGGGCGCAGTTGACGGCGGTGATGAGTTCAGCGGGTGTCACGCTGCCGTCGCCATTGCAGTCCCCGCAGCACGAAGCGGTGGTGCTAGATACGGCTCCGATGCGGACCGGGGGTGTGAACTCCTTCGCTAGATCGAGGAGGGGCAACGCTCGCACCGCCGTGACCGGGCTGCTGAGCTGCGTGGGTTTTCCTACGTGGCACTCTGCCGTGGAGTTGTCACCGAACGACTGCGGCATGATCTGCTTGGGCGTGGCCGATGGATCTGGAATGTAGGCGGTTCTCCCTGGCGGTCCTAGTATCGCCAGCTGAACTATCTCGGGAGCGTTGCCCGCGTCTGGAATCACATATGGGACTCCGGAGCAATCGCTGGACTCAAATAGGATGTTCACGGCATCGAGTCCTTGGTTCCTTGTCTCACCTTCGAGGCGGTGCGTGAATCCGGTGTGCAGCCGAAACATGTGGCCACTAGCTTCTAGGACCACCTCGTACGTGAGTATCGACGCCCGCTGCCCATAGTCTGGGTCGGGGAATGCCCATACCACCCCGCCCACCTTCTTCCCGTTGGCGTCAACGACGGCGAGCGCGTCGACCGACTTGAACGTTTGTGCATCGACTGCGTACGCACAGAGTCCGAGCGTCATGGCTAGAATGAGTCCCCTCCCGAGAGTCGTCACGGCGGCATCCTCCAACGGTTGAGATTAGATTATTACCATTGCGGTGCGGCGGCTGAAGTGTTCCAGCGGCGACCGCTGCGTGGCCCTCCCTGGGAACGTCAGACGGACGCTCTCCGGCGCGAGCATGCTCGCCTCCGGTGCGACCTGTCAAACGGAATCAACTATGCAGGAGCCCCGACACGCTAGCCGTCTCACAGCGCCTGCGTTCGGCGGGATTCGAGCGCGCGATAGCCGGCGCGATCCGCAACGTCTCGGGCACACGGAAGTGCTGACAAGCGGAACATTGCGGGAGACCTTGCTCAGCGGCGGGCGCACGGGGAACCATGGGGGCGACGACGAACCGCAACGGGGAACACCGCAGGCGCCCACGACCCTGCGATCGGGAACCCGCCCGTTCAAGTTGCGGCTGATTTGGGATTCGAAGCCGCGGTGGTCAACTCTGCGCCTTGTTATTCACAAGGGCAGCCACGAGGTCCGCTAGAAGGTCTGCGGCTTGAGCCTCAGCAACCCCGAGAAAGGCAGCCGTATTTTGGCGTTTCACGCTCACGTCAATACTCAGCGAATTGAAGCTGTCCAGCACCCTACGTACGAAATCCTGACGGTTGGTATCACTGACAAACCCGAAGGGGTTGACCACATGGGCCGTGATTCGGTCACCGCCCTTGAGAGGGACGGAGTAGTCTTGCACGAGCGAGAGGCCGTGGAGCATCGTAAGAAAACTGGGGTCACGGCGTACCGTCTCGGACATGCAAGCCATTGCGCTCGGACAGCACCAGACGAACGCGCCCTGGGCCAGTTTCTCCGCTTCCGCCGCCTCATCTATCGCCGGTCCTACGATGAACCGATCTTCCATTTCAAACTCGCCTACTGAGATTGCGCCGCGATAAACCAAGGGCGGATCGGGGTGATCGATCGCAGCGGCGATCGCAGCAGCAGCGGATGTCGTGACCCAGGCGAGGGCAATGAAATTCTCTGCTAGTCGCAGCGCCTCAGCCTCCGCCAGGTTCGTCGGCCGCGATGCTTGGCTCTCCATGTGACAGCCCAGGATGACCGTATCAGAGAAGAATCTTACCCAACTCTCTCGATGCAAACTCTCCTGCCCGACGGGAGTCTGAACCTCTTCCGCTCTGGCAACAAGTGCCTTCAGTTTTGAAAGCACTGCCCCCGCTTGGTGATGGCGCCAGATTCCCTTGAACCCGAGCGTGTCGAGGAAGGCTATTGCTCCGTGCTTCATTCGCGCAGCCTACCAACGAAGCCGCCAGTTTCCCACGGAGCGTCTAAGACGGTTGAAAGCGGCCGAGGGGTCGTGCAGGGAGAACCGAATCAACATCAAGGAAACCCAGGTCAGTCGCGGCTTTCCTCATCGTCCTTGATCTCACCATTTGATCAGTGGGTCCTCAGCTCGATCTGCGGCGGCCCATTTTCTTCTTGCCTCTCGATCACCACAGCTGGTCCGCGGCGTTCTCAAGATCGGGTCGTGAGGAGACACGTGGCTCACGACCATCGCGTGCGGGACGACCGCCTACGGATTCGTCGGGACGACGGTTTGCTGGCGTCCGACGCACCATATCGGCAGCCGGACACTTCGGCTTCGCCCTGAGAAACCAGATCAGCTCAGGGCTGATGCAGCGGTTCCCGCCTTCCTTCGAAGGAGGCGCAGCAGAACGCAGACGCGACGCGGCCTTCCAAACCTCACCCGCCCCCCTTCTTTGAGCGGCGCCGACGGCACCGCTCACGGCTCAATCGGCCACGGCCGCTCCCACTCACGCATCGCGCGGCGTTGGCGAATGATCGGATAGACGCGCTGCTGCATGTCCAACAGCAGGCGAATTTTTTCCTTCAGCGGAAGCTGGGCGCATCGGCGGTGCCAGGACGCTTGCGCCGACCACTGCGCAGCAACGAACTCCGGGGACGGACGCGGTCGATGCTCGCCAGCCATGGCATCATCCAACGATATGGTGCTTCTGCAGCAGCGCCTGCAGCGCCGCGTCGTCGAGGCACCCCGATTGCCGTAACACCTCGACGCGTTCTCGCCGCTTCGCCCCGCCCGCCTGCAACCACAGGGCCGCGAGGTACTCCGGCCGCATGACTCGGAACGGAACGCCGTCCAGCTCCTGCACTTGGGCCGTCTCGATGGCTTCGTCGCCCAGCGCATGCGGCGACACAATGAACTGAATCGGCGTCCCGTGAATGATGACGTGCTCGGCAACCACTTTGAAACCGCGACTCCGGACCGCAGCGTACAGCGGCTCGAGGGAGATGATCGGAGAGGTAGCGTGGGGAAGGAAGATGAAGACATCGAGGTCGAAGGTCACGACCGGCTCTGCCCAAAACAGCATCGCCATTGCGCCGCCAACGGCATACTGCTCGATGACACCATGTTCCCGGAGCTCATTGAGCACGCGGAAGGCATCAGACAGCTTTGGCACACCTGGAGAGTGACCCGCACGCATCGCGAGGTCAACCCTTCGGCGTCCCCCCACCGCCGCGAAGCCCTCCAGCGACCACCGCTGTTCTCCACGGCGGCGTTATCGGAACCTCGCCGACTCGAAGGCGGGCGCGAAGCAGATCCGGGTGACCACCGCGATGCCCAAGCCCGCTACAACCTCACTCTCCAAGGACGGCCACGGTCATCACCGCCGGCGGCTTTCGCGACCGCCTACGGATTCGTCGGGACGAGCGTTGCCTGGCGCGCGATCAGCCGCCAGTGGCCGTCTTGCTGCGCGTAGACATCGGTGTAGCGGCGATTCAGCGTCTTGCCCGCGTTCTTCCCGCTGCCGTTGGGGACGAGCGTCTCCACGCCCATCGCGATTGCGACCTGGCCGTGCACGGCAACCCGCTCGGTGCGGCGTTCCAATTTCGTCAACTTCAACTGCCCGGATTTCACGAAACCCAGCACCTCGGCGCCGGTGCGGATGTTGTTACTGGAAGCGGTGACGAGAAGGTCCCGCGCCCAAAGGCGTTCGAGCGCGGCCGTGTCGCCATGGAGCAGCGCCTCGGCTTCCTGCTGCTCGATGGCCCGGATCTCCTTCTCGATCTGACTGGCGCTGGGCGATACTTTGCTCGGTGGCGCGACGGCCGGCGCTTGCGCCGACGCTCTGGAATGGGCGGCGGCCATCAACATGGTGACGACCAACAGCGGAACGAAGGCAGTGGCAGCTCTTGGCATTCATCCATCTCCCGTTGCGGAGAGGGATAGCACGCCTTCGCAGCGCATGTAAGAGCACGAGCCGTAGTGGCGCGGCGGGGCGTTGCACACAAAGTCGGACGGGCTCGACCTGCAGCAGCGGACGCGGCGAATGAATTCGCGCGCTACGAGGAGCACCAAGTCGCCCTCCGGCGACTCCCCACCCAACCCCGAAGAGCATCGGTGGGCGGGGTTGGGAGCCTGCGCAGGCAGGCTTGGCGCCTTTCGTAGCGCGCGGTTTCAACCGCTGCGCGGAGACGGCGCAGCGCGCATGCCGGATTCTTCAGGGTTAGACTTTCCGACTTCTGACGGCGGCTACCGAATACTTAGGATGCCAAGTGGAAGCGGCGCCGAGGCCAGTTCTCCCGACCAGGACATCGATGAGGTACGGTTTGCCTTCACGCGTACTCTTTATCGCCCTCTCAATGGCGGGTGCGATCTGACCCGGCGCACTTATGACCTCTCCTTTGACGCCGAAGCCAGCCGCCACTTTCGCAAAGTCCACATCTGGATCCCCAAGGTAGCAGGTCATCTCCTTGCCAGTCTGCGCCTGCTTGCCGCCCTGCCTCAGGATTCTGTTGCGCGGACCGTTGTAGCTGCGATTGTTGAAGATGACGACGATGACGGGAACCTCGTAGCGGGCCATCGTCCAGAGCGATTCAGCTTGAGCAAACATGAATCCGCCGTCGCCTTGCAACGCAACCACTTGACGGTCAGGCTGCGCGAGCTTCACGCCGATCGCGGCGCCAATACCCCAGCCGAGCGCTGAACCGGTCGTTTTACCAATCTTGCTTTTCTCTCCCGGTGCGAAGGTAAATTGTTCCAGCCACCTGTCGAAGGCGAGCTCCAGCACAATGATGCCGTCCTTCTCCAGGCGCTGATTCAATTCACCCGCCACCCGCTCCCAGCTCGACGGATGGTTGTTCCACCTCAATCGAGCTTCCTTTGCTCGCTGGGCGCGTAGTTTCTCCGTGTATGCTTTGGTCGCCGCAAAGCGAGAGCTGCTAATCTCCTCAAGTCTGGCTTTGGTCGCAACGCTCTGTATTGCAGCAATCACATCGCGCGCCGCCTCTTTCACATCGGCAACTATACCCACATCGGTGGGAACGACCCTGCCGATCATGTCGGCGTCGATGCTGACGTGAATGACTTTGGCGCGGCTCGGTATCATGCCATCGCGGAACGGCATCTTGGCGCCAAGGTTCACGACCAGATCGATCTTCTCGGGATAGGGCATTGGCCATCTGTAGTCGCCCAGGAACAGTGGATGGTTGGTAGGAAAGTCATCAAACAGCATCTCTCCTTGAGCCACCGGTATGGACAACCGCTCAGCCAGCTGCACGATCTCAGCTTTTCCGCCGGATCGGGTTACCTCGGGGCCGACAATGAGGATTGGACTGGTGGCCTTGATGAGCAATTGTGCGGCGTCCTCTACTGATCCAGGATCGGGCTTCACCTTGGGCCTAATCATAAATTTGTCGTGATCAAGAATGGCGGCTTTCACTCGCGTCGCCGATAGCACGTCCTCGGGAAATGCCAGGGTAACCGGGCCTTCGGGTGGAGTCGAGGCGATTGTGAATGCCCGACGCGTTATCTCTGGTATTCTCTCCGCCTGTTCAACACTCCATCTCCACCGGGTGAAGCTGGCCGACGGGCTCAGAAAATCGTCCCATTCCTCGAACGCATCACGACCTCCGAGGAGTCCGGTCGGTTGCCGCTGAGAACCAATGACGATTGGGGTGCGGTCCTTCCAGGCGTTGTACATGTTATTGAGGGTGTTCGGAAAGCCAACACTGTCGTTGACGGTGAAAGCGACCTTGCCCGAAGCCAGAGCGTAGCCTTGCGCCATCGAGATCATCTGTCCTTCCTGCGGCGCTTGGATCACCTGTACATCGGGCCGATCAACCAATGCATCGAAAATGGGATAGGTGCTTGAGCTCGTACAATTGAAAATGAACCGTACCCCCGCTGCCCGGAGTTGCTCGACCAGCAATTCCCCGCCTGTTCCTTCGATTACGGTTACAGAGGGGGCAGCTCCCGGAGTCGAGCCCACTGACTCAGCATTCACCAACGGGGTCAGCGAATCCAGAATCGATGTGGCGGCGGCGACGCTGAATCCCCAATTGGCCATGCTGCTGATGAATCTCCGTCGGGAGAGCCTCTTGTTCAAGTATGCATTCACGAGTTCTCTCATGATCATGGCCTCCCGTGTGTTGCGCGTTGCTCTGCCTGGACCGGCCTCAGCGCCAGAGATCGCCGCCGCGCTCCCGCGTGAGCTCGGCCTCGAGGACCCTCCCCTCTTCGTCCCGCTCGGAGGCCAGGTTGGTCTGCTCGAACGCGTCGGCCCGAAGATCGAAGAGGGAGCGCGGCGGCAGCGTGCGCGGATTCGGGCCGCCCGTGCGGATCAGCTTGAATCTCGTTCCCCGCAGTGCCCGCTGGACGCCGGCCTGGAGATCTGTCTCGCTCAGGGCGTACGGAAGCTGCGGGTCGACCAGGACACCGTCGCGGATCAGCGGCACACCCATCCACTGCTTCGGCGGCGATATGCCGGCCACGGCAGCGATCGTCGGTGCCAGGTCGAGCAAGCGCACGAGGGCCGGCTGACGGCTGCCCGCGAGCCGATTCTGCGGCAGCTTCAGGATCAGCGGTACGTGGATCTGCTCCTCGTACAACGTCAACCCGTGCCAGTAACCCCCGTGCTCGAAGAACTCCTCGCCGTGGTCGGAGACGAGCACGATCAAGGTGTCGTCGTAGAGCCCGGTGGCTTGCATCCACCGCATGAACTCCCCCAGCTGCGCGTCGGCGTACTCGACGCCGTCTCGGTACGCCTGGCGGAAGGTGTCGCGCATCGCCGCCGGCGCCCGTTCGTCGTGCAGGATCGCCGGGCCGGTGGTCGAACGCGGGAAATAGGGATCGTGCACGTCCATCAGGTGAACGAAGAGGAAGATCGGAACGTCCCTCGGCGCGCCTTCCCACTCCTCGCGTGCGAGCCGGAGCACCTCTTCCGCCGTCAGGCGAAGGTCGCCCGGCCGCAACGTCGACCTGTGCCATGATCGCCACTGCTGGCTGATGAATCGGGGTCCGAGGAGCTCCCTGAGCTCCGAGCCTTCGCGCAGACGGCGGTAGCGGTGGTAGCCGCGAGCGAAGCCCCACTGGGGTGCAAGTTGGAGGCTGTGGTAGAGGCCGATGCAGTAGTAGCCGGCCTCGGCGAGCGCCTCGGCGAGCAAGACCGCATCGCGGCCGATCGAGGTCGCCCAGGAGCGAGCGCCATGGCGATGTGGTGGCAGCGAGGTGAGCTGTGTGGCGACGGACGGCCGCGTCCAGGGCGCCTGCGAGATCGCCTGCTCGAACACGACTCCGTCGCTGGCGAGGCGGGCGGCCGCCGGCGTCTGCGCGTCTCCGGCACCGTAGACCGACAAGTAGTCGGCGCGCAGCGTGTCGATCATCACGTAGAGAATGTGGGGCCGCGGCTGTGCCGTCGGCTGCGCGCGAAAGTCAGTTGTGCCCGCGCGGGGCAGCAGCTGGGCCGCCGCGGCGGCGAGACCGAGGAGCAGCAGCCAGGCGAGAACACAGCCGCGGAGCCCGATGCCGGACGTCCAACGCCGCAGGAGTCGCGGGAGCCCCAGCCAGCACAACAGCGCGACTGCAACGCTCGCGCCCAGCCAGGCGACTTGGCGACCTGGGCCGAGAGGGAACTCTTGCAGAACGTCTCGCAGGTAGAGAAAGCGGAAGACGGTCATCAGGAACGCCGAGAGCACGATGCCCATGGCGAATCCGAAAACGTCCAGGGAGTCGAAGCGCCGCCGCCGCCAGAGCGCAACCGCCGCCGCGGCAATGCCGACACCGCCGCCGGCGAGGAGCCCGAGCGCCCCATAGAAGAGCGGACCGAGGAAGAGAATGCCGTACTCGCCACGCCAGTCGCTGCCGAGCCGGATGAGCCAGATGCTCTCCGCCGCGCCGGCGGCGGCGCCGGCGAGTAGCCCGGCGCCGGCGGCCGGGCTCAGCACCCCAAGCTGTATGGCCATTGCGGCAAGGATATACTTGCCAGGCCCGCGAAAATCGACCCTCCTCGAGGGCCGGACGCCCGGCGGTGGCCGATCCTGGAGGGCCTCGATCTAGGACGGCGTACGTACTATTGGATCGAGGTGGCCGACGATATGTCCGGCATCCACTCCGTTCGCCAGCGCCTCATCTCGAAAGGGTACTCGTGAATCCGCACTGGCCGCCGACCTTCAATGTCCTCTACGTGCCCGGTACGGTGCATACCCTCTTCGACTTCGCGCGCTCGCTCGCCGAGCACTCCCCGTATCGGTTCCGGCTCGTGTCCCATGCCTGCACCGCTGCGGAGGAAGCGTTCCTCGCGGAGCAGGCCTCAAGACATCCTCGGCTCGAGTTCGCCTCGCTCGAAAGCAAGACGATCCTTCTGCACGGCGAAGCTCTGCAGCGGCTCTTCAGAAACGACAGCGCAGACTACTTCGCCTGCATCGACTCCGACATCTTCGCCCGGGGCCCCTTTCTGACCGCGGCGCAATCGTTGCTCGCGGAGCACGTGGCGCTGTTCTCAGGGCTGCCGATCTGGCAGGCGCCGGAAGAGCGGGTGATGCCCGGGCACTTTGCCTTCATGAGTGGCCGATTCAGCCAGACGGACGACGGCCGGTGCCTGGGCGTGAGCTACTGTGCGATGTATCGGCGCGCCGAGCTCGAGATGGTCATGGGCCGCACCGGCGTGACGTTTCATAGCCGCCAATGGTCGGAGCTGTCACGCGAGCAGAGGGCGCTGCTCTCAAAGATGAAGCTCGCGAAGCGACGGTACGACACGATCAAACTGGTGAACCTCATGCTCGCGCAATCGGGCTTCTCTTTGGTGCTGTGTCCCGAGCCCAATCTGATGCACGTCGGCGGACTGTCGAGCGTCTCGGTGCAGCCGTCCCGCATGACGGGCCGAATCATCGGTCGTATTCGCGAGATCGTCCAGTCGAACTGGCCGGGTGCGGTGCCCCGCAGGAGCGCGTTCGAGCGTGCAACGGCCCTGAGTGCCTTCAGTCGCCGCCGGCTGGTGGAAGACTATTTCCAGCACCTGTTGGCCGGCGGTCCGGCCGACGGAGGGCCCGCACCGTTGTTCCCAGCGAGCCTGCGGCCGCAGCTTGTGGAGATGGGCCACGAGCTCCTAGCCTTGCGCCGGCGTTACGACCCGGATGATGGTGCATCGCGTCCGGGTGGCGCATAGGCCTTATTGGAACGAAACTACATCCTGTACGCCGAAGGCGTTTCGCACCGTAGCCCAGGGTTGCCGCGTCTTTTCAGCGGCTACCCTGGGCGGGTGGAGTGCGTATTCGCAGCCGCCTCCGCCCGGGGTAGCCAAAGGAAGGCAACCCCGGGCTATGTTGCAGAACACCTTCGGTGTACGGAGCGCAACCTGAGACAGGACCCGCGCGTCGATCGGTCCGCCGCTTCGTCGTCCTCCCGCGCCGTGATATGGGTCCGGGGCCATGGGTGGCACCGGACCGGCCGTCAGTGTGGTAGTCGTGTCGGACTACGGGGGGCAGAGCACCGCGGACTGGGACTATCTGCGCGATACGCTGCGCGCGCTGAAGCGACAGACGTTCCCCGAGAGCATCGCGGTGATCCTCGTCGACGCGACACCGGTCGGGCAGCACATGCCGGCGGACCTGATGGGTATCGTGCCCTCCCTGCGCGTGATCGGAGGGCCCACGGAGACGACCGGGGAACTCTTGAACGCTGCGGTGCGCGCGGCATCGGCGAAACTGGTGGCGCTGCTCGACGCTGACTGCGTGCCGGGCGCCGGCTGGCTGTGCGCCGCCGTCGAGGCGATGCGAGTGCATCCCGACGCCGCGGCCGTGAGCGGCCTCACGGTCTACCCGGACCATGGTTTCATCTACCGAGCGCTCGGCACGCTGTCGCGCTCCTTCGTCGACCCGGGTCGGGCGGGGGGCACGCGCTTCATCACCAGCAACAACGCGATCCTGCGGCGCGACGTTCTGCTCTCCCACCCCCTTCGGGCGCTCAACCGACGCATGGCGGCGCGCCTGCAGACCGAGGCGATCCAGCTTGCGGGCGGCACCCTCTACTTCGAGCCGGGCATGCGGGTCACACACCGCTTCGAGGGCTGGCCGATGGAGCGCCGCATCCGACGCCGCGTTGGCTACCGCGTGATCCGGGTCCGGCAGCTCGATCCGCGGACACCGCACGCCTGGATGCTCCGCCTCGGCATCTTCTCTATCCCGCTCATCCTCGCCGCCCGCACCCTCGACAGTTGCTGGGATTGCGTGCGCGCCGGACGGCACTACGGGCTGCGCTGGTTCGAGCTGCCGGCGGCATTCGCGATCGCCGCCGCCGTGCACCTGCTCGAGATCGGCGGCATGGTCGCCGCATTCGCTGAGGGGCGAGCTGCGGCTGCCGGAACGTGACGCCAGACTCGTGGCCTTTCTCGCCTCGGTTCAAGAGATTATCTATCGGCTCAATCAGACGGCGTGGAGCGCGTGGGCACGCCGTCGATACAAGGAAGACTTCGGCCGCGTCGCTTACTTTTGTCTCTTCATCGGCTACCCGCGCAGCGGACACAGCCTCGTTGGCGCTCTGCTCAACGCCCACCGCGACGCCGTCATCTCGCACGAGCTGAACGTGCCGCCACTGATTCTCGACGGCTGCACGCGGGACGAGCTGTACTCGCGGATCTTGGCGCGCGCCGGCTGGTTCAATCTGCGCGGGAACAGGAGCAACCACGCGTATCAGGTCCCCCACCAGTGGCAGGGTCGGTTCGAAGTGCTGCGCGTGATCGGCGACAAGCGCGGCGGTGCGGTCACGCGCTGTCTCGCCGCACATCCCGACTTCCTGCAGCGCGTCCGCGCCTTGGTCGCCGTCCCTCTGCGGCTGGTCCACGTCGTGCGCAACCCGTTCGACAACATCAGCGCCATCTCGATCTTGCACCAGTTGTCGCTCGAAGAGAGCGTCGACTTCTACTTCTCCCACTGCCGGACCACCTCAATGCTCGGGACGATGTGCGATCCAAGCGAGGTGATCACCGTTCACCATGAAGAGATGATACAAGACCCACGGGTGGTCCTGTCCGGCCTCTGCGCCTTCCTCGGTCTGGAACGCTACCCCGGCTATCTCGATGACTGCTGCAGCGTCATCTTCGGCGTGCCGACCTACACGCGCCGCACTGTTGCTTGGCCTGCGGCGCTCGTCCGTGACGTCGAGGCACGGTCGCGGGCGTATCGATTCCTCGATGGGTATGGGTTCGAGATTCCAGACGACCGGCCGGGACCCGAGCATCAAACGCCGTGAGTCACCCCGCACTGATTCGCTAGGTCTGAGAGCGCGAGATAGTCCCGGAGCACGCAATCATGAAGGAGAAAGTCGTTGTTTGCGGGCAGTGAAGCGGCGGCGCATCGAACCGCTATCCCGTGTTCCCTCGTGCAGACGTGTAAGCACCTGGAGGTCAATCCCTTTAGTGTATCTACGCGATGTCGCGTCTCGACGCATCCGGTGCGGCTGGTCTTTGAGCTGACGCCGCGCGAGTGGACACGCCTGCGGAAGGATTCGGCAGCCAAGGCCGCCGCCTGAACGGCTCGTTTCTCTCGCGAAAGCCTTGTGGCACACGGGTTTCCGCGGAAATCCCATAGTTGTAGGGTCTTATGGGGTTACCAAAGCCACGCCTGCTGCGGATTCGGACCGCCGGCGTCAACGCCACCCATCTCGAGCCCGAGTGTACTCGTGTCTCAACGGCTTGACAGCGGACGAGATTGTCTGGGATAAGCCCCGAGGGGTTCATGTGCCGGTACACCGAGCTTTTGAAGTCGCGTGTTCTCGAGGACGAAGGAGCTGCCCGCGCCGCAGAAGACTCGGCTCCGCCTCCCGTCTGGCTCTCGTTTGCCGACCACTGATTACCCTGGCGCTCGCCGGTGTGATTGTTCTCCCGATGTTCGGTTCGCCCGCTTCGGCGCAGGTCTCGCGCTGCGGCGGAGATTGCAGCGGCGACGGCCAAGTCACGGTCGATGAGCTGCTGAAGTTGGTAAACATCACGCTGAGCGCGCTGCCGCTCTCCGCTTGCCAGAGTGGCGATCGAAACCGAGACGGCGCGGTCACGATCGGCGAGATCCTCGCCGCCGTCAATAGCGCTCTGGCGAACTGCCAGCCGCTCGTGAGCCTCGGCACCGCTGGGGGATCGCCGCGGCAAACGGTCGATGTCCCGATCAACTTGGCCGGAAACGGTCTGGCCGTTGTGGGTATCGCTACGTTAGTGTTCGAGTTCAACAGCGATGTCCTGAGCTTTGTTGGTTGTATGTCCTCTGTGCCCGGCAAGAACGCGGAGGCGACTTCATCGGCAGGGCGTGTGGCCGTAGCACTCTCTGGCGGCCTCGACCCGCTTCCCGACGGCACGGTGCTCGATTGCACGCTCGAGATTCGCGCCGACGCGCCCGCAGGGAGTTATCTGTTACATATCTCTTCGGTCACGCTGCTCGATGGTGATTTGAACCTGGTCGCCGCCGGCCTTGCAGACGGCTTACTAACCGTCCTCGGCCCAACACAGACGTTTACACCATCCGACACGCCAGCAACGACGGCCACGCCGACGCTTACAGTGCCCAGCGATACGCCGACTCCAACCTGTACCCCAACCGTCTCGCCGAGTCCGCTGGTGCCGCCAACAACCACCCCGACGGCAACGCCGCTTGGGGGTATCGATGCGACGATGGGGGGTGCGCGCGTGCCGATCTTGACCATGCAGTCAATTGATATTCTGGACTTTGGATACATCGCGGCACAACCAGCCAACGCGTCCGCACGACTGTTCCACCTCGCCGGCCCGTCTCGAGGTGGCATCGCCGCCGGGGATGAGTCAGGTGGGGCAGCCCAATCCGACGCACCTCTGGAGACCCACTGCGACACCGGTGGCGCGAACGTGACACCATGCACGGTCAGCAGGAATGAGAACGGCGATGAGAGCAGCACTCTGACCGTGACGTACTCTGATTGCCAGACCGTAACGCCGTCTGGTCACACGATCAAACGCAATGGCACCGCGACACAGACAGTCGCGGGCGCCAGCTTTTGCAGCACGAACGTCATTCCCCCGGATGCTGCTACGGCGCTGATGCTAAGCAACTACATCTTCACCGAATCCGACGCGACGGGGACCTTGCTGGCGCGGATCACCTCAACAATTGGCGATACCTTCGCGCCCACGGGTGGCGGTTGCGTGCCTAGCAATGGTCCGCCGTTGATCAACGGCATCGAGAGGATCGACGGGATGCAGACGGTCGTGTGCGAGCCAGCGGCCAAGAGCCTCACCTGCCCCGCGCCTTCCACCAATCTTACGGTGATCGCGACCGCCTTGATGCTGCAGCGGACGGCCTCGGCCCTGTCGACGCCCATGCCCAGCGGAACACCGACGCCCAGCGCAGGCGGGCTGTGTAAGCTGGACATTACCGCCCGAGGTACGTTTGAGGTGAACAATCAGGCCTTGGGCGAGCGGTTGAAGCTTACCTTTGATCAGACCCAACTCCGCGAATCTCCGGACGCGACAGGCGCGATGGGGTTTGCCCTCAACGGGCTGCTCCACACGGACTGTCTAGGGGACGCGACCTTTAGCACATTCCGGGATATTATCATGGAGTCCGGCGCGAAGTGCCCCTCGGGTGGGGTGTTTGACGTTTCGGTGGTCAACGCCGGAACTCCGCCTTTGGAAGCGGAGGTCAGGAAGGCGGCTGAGAGTAGCCACTTCGCACGGGCTGTGACGCTCGATGCGGCACAGACCACCGATAATGACGGGTTCCGGCAGACCGTCTTTCGCGCCACCGACGGGACGGTCTATCAGATTCTCCAGAACGTGAATGCTAACCAACTCCTCGGCGCAGAGGACTTCCAGGTCACCACGCTAGTGGGTTCGCAGGTGGAAGCTGAAGATTGCTCTTTGAGCGGCGCGTTCGACGCGTTCGCGGTGAGCGCGTCGCGCTTTGCGTTCGACCCGGGGCGTGTCGTCAAATCCACACGGATCGCTGACGCCACGGGCTCTCCGCCCTGCATTAACCCGCAAGGTAACGATGGCGCTGGGGGCGTCTGCATCGGGCCAGACTGTTCGAGCACCTGCACCTGTCCGAGTGGAGGCACTTGTACGGCGTTCACGAAGGCAGTTGGGACAAGCCTCGCGACTGCAACAGACCTGCCGGCCGCCAGCTTGGCGACGCTGAGTCTGAGCACTCTGGGGCAGGTGTGCAGCGGTTTTGCGGGAGGGAAAACCTACACATTCGGGACCGGCGTGCCGACCACCGAGGCCAAAAACTGTGACCCTGTGCCCGCGGATGGCTTCGCGCTGCTCAATGGGAAGGCGGTGATCTTTGCCTACGACGTGCCGTTGGGCACGTCCTTCAGTCTGGGCTACGGCGGTTTCCCCATCGATCGGAACGGCCAGAACCTCTCCCACTGTCTAGCGAACACGGTGCTGACGGGCCGCTCCAATCACGAATTGATTCCTGCGCCGAGCGTACAATACACCGGCTCCGGTGGGGTCGACTTCGACTTCAACCAAGATAACATTGTCGACCTCCAGGTGGCCACGTGCGAGGCGGCGACGCTGCTACTCTGCAGTCCCGCTCCGACGCCGATCCCGAATGCAACCTGCCCAGGTCCGCAAAACGATCTGGGTAACAGTGTGCCCCCGATCACGCGCAGCGGCACGACGGCGGGCCAGCCCAACGGACTCGGCGGGGCGAGTTGCGGGGGCGGCGGCAATGAGGCCCGCGAAGTGGCGTTTGCCTACACTGCGCCGTCGACGGGCTTCTTTGCGATCGACACCCAGGGCTCGGCGTTCGACACAGTGCTCTACGTGCGCGATGGAAGTTGCACGGGGGACGAATTGGCCTGCAACGACGATGTCAGTCCCGACACGGTGGCGTCACAGATGGAAATCTTCCTGAGGGCCGGTCAACGTATCATCATCGTCGTCGACGGATTCGGCAATGCCAGCGGTAGCTTCATGCTGCACATCAACACGGCGGGCGCGGCCCCGACCCCTACGGCGGTTCTCCAGTTGCCCGATCTTACCGTGAGTACAGTGACGGGCCCAACGACGGCAACCGTCGGTGGGCAGATCTTCGTGTCGGCTACCGTCAAGAATCAGGGAGCCGCAGCCGCCGGACCGTTCAATCTCGATTTCGTGTTCTCCACTGATGCAATCATCGACCCGCAGGACGTCGGCACGACGGGTGTCCGCCTTCCCTGCCAGGCCTTCCCTGGCCTTCTTGCCGGGGCGAGTGGAGTGTGCAGCGGTCTGATCAGCGTACCCGCGTTGCTGGCACCCGGCACGTACTTCCTCGGCGCGTTTGCCGATCTCGCAAATCAGGTGTCGGAGAGCGACAAGGACAACAACGGGCGTGCGGCGGACCCTGGTCCGATCGTCATCGGCGGGGCGTGCGCGACCAACACGGTGCTCAATTTCGATGACGCGTCGGCCGGTGACGCTACCAGTTATTTGAGGAACTTCGGGATCAACCTCAGTGAGGTCACTGCCGGCACCAAGGTATCTATCGTCGATTTCTCCCAGAGCACTGCGGCCAGTCCGTCCTCTCCACCCAACGTGCTTGTGCAGACTGACACCCAGGGGAATCCGGCGACGTTCACGCTCAACTTCAGCGCGCCGCTCGACAGCGTCGCGTTTACCCGACCCATGCTGCTCGTGTCGAGCCCCTCGGGGATCATCCACCCGCTGTGGAGCGCGCACGCCTTCAACGCGCTGACTCAGGAGGTCTCTACAGTAAGCGAAGGGCTCATCGCAAGCTTCACCAATGTCCCAGCCCAGACCTTCACGCTGAGTGGGCCGGGGATCACGGCCGTGCGCATCGATTCGAACAACGAACACATTGCCGCGTTCACTGCCGTTCTCATTGATGACCTGACGCTGTCGTCGGGCTGCGCGAGCTCTACGCCGATGAGAACCCTCGCGAGCACGCCGACCGCGAGCGTCACACCCACAATCCCATAGAATTGCCAAAAATGTCATTTGCGCGGAGAGCCTTGTGCCGCAAGGGTTTCCGACGGTCAGACCGGGACCCTGCTCCAGAAACAACATAGAGTACGGCTCTCTGGAGCCGATTTCATCATACGCTCCGAGGAGTGAGGTTGTACGCCAACTGGCCACCTACGCGCCCGATTGCCGGTTACCCATCCGTCTGGCTTTCGTGCCAGCTTGGCAGGCCGGGAGGGGTGGATTTCGCCCCTTTTCGCCCCACGCTTACATAAGGTCAAAGCACCTGAGTAGGCCGACGCGGCCGATGGAAGCGAGTCAGCGCTTGCAGGCGACGACGGCAATGAAATAGCCGGTGAGGAAGCGGGTTCGCCAGCCGGCCAGGCGCTCGAACGGCATCAGGCATTCCAAGAAGCGTTGCTGTGTCCGCAACGAACCATAACGTTCCAGAATCCGCGCCGCAGCCACCGCGAACACGCGCGGACAGTGCAAGATGGCGCCGACGTCGAGCACCTCGAATCCCGCCTGGCACACGAACCTTTGCAACCGTCGCGGGCCACACGCCGCACCGATCTGATAGGGCACGATGCCCAAAGCATGCAGCGGCCGAAACGGCAGCGCGTTCCGGAGGCGGACGACGGGATTCGCCAAGTTGTCGAGCGTCAAGAGCAGTTGGCCGCCCGGCCGAAGTACGCGATACAGCTCTTTCAGGCCGGCGACGATGTCGGCCGCGGAACCGAAGTGATCCAAGGTGGAATTGGAGACCACGCCGTCGAACGCGCCCGTGGCAAAGGGCAGAGAACGGACGTCACCTGCGACGCCTTGCATGCGCGCGTACCGCACGCGGGCGGCACGCGCCGTCGACACGGCGACGTCGATGCCGACCACGTTCCGCGCCCGTGCCGACAACAACGGATACAGCCCGGCGGCGAGCGCCTCGTCGAACAGATCGGTCTTGAGCAGTCGCTCGACGGGTGGCGTCGACAACCGGCACGCCAACCACGCCGAGTTCACGGCATCGCTGTGCACGCGCCACAGCGCCTGCGGCCGCTTGCCGTTGCAGAGCGCGCCAATGGCGTCCCAGTAGTGCGCTTCAGTGTTCAGTTCCATTGCCGTGGTCTCGGCGCATCAGTTGGCCGGTAGCTTATACTGTCTTTTGGGTGCGCTCGGCCAGATGGGTCCGACTCACGGCTTCGACAGGATGCTGAACCCCAGCCGGCCGGCAATCGCTCGACCTTCTGTCGTCATATAGGTCGCGAGTTGATTTGCCCCTGTGGGCTGTCGTTTCAGGATCTTGAGTTCGATCAGGTGGAGTGCTCCACCGAAAGAGACGCCGACATCGACGAAGCCGATTCCGGAAGCGATCTCCCTGAGCACTAGGCCGTCACCGCCGACGACACCCCTCGCAAAGACAGCAAGTCGCCCCTGAGCGATTTTCTCAGGTCGCGACCGCAAAATCCGCTTCTTGCGCGAGTCCCAGAACGCATCGACCGCTCGGGCCTCGACGGCCCTTTTGAACTCGCACATCGAGAGCGGCGCGAAAGTGAAGTAACAGGATTGTCTACTCCATCATCCGCGCATCGAGGGCAAGCGATCAGCTACGTGAGGCCGCATAACGCCCCCGCGTCGCGGGCGCTGTCAGCGGCATGCCGAGGCTGTGTGAAAACTCGCAGTCATCGAGCTTCGGGTGACCTCAACCATTCGCCTGGTCGAAAGAACGCATCCCCGGCAAATGTGGACGCAGAAATTCTCGCGCGCTTCGATTTGTTTTCTCACAGCCTCGGCCCTTGTTGGGCGCCTTGTCGCGTACTGGTGCTGTCTTCAGCTGTTGAAGCAAGAGCAGGGCGAGGAGCTTCTCGACCCGATCCTCTGATTGCATCTAGCGCGCCCTCCTCTTTGACCGTAGGTTCGCGGTAAGCGTCCGAATGGTTCCCGGGGAGGTGTTTAGGACCTCCGCTATGGTCTGGTTGTCCAGCCCCGCGAGTTTGAGCAATCGAGCGCCTTCCGTGAGGCTCTTGCTGCTGGCAGCCTGGATCGCCTCGACCTTCAGGATCTGCGTGAGGAGTTCGACTAGCTTCTCGTCTGTGTTCATCAGTCGGCCCTCGTTGGAGTGTTCTACTCGCTCCGTTTGGCGCTCTTCAGATGCTTCACGACAGCGTTGACGCGATTCATGCTGCAGCCAACGATCTTTCGAATGCTCTGCTGCGGGACTCCGGCGAGGCCACGTTGGGTGATGAGGATATCCCTCAGCACCTCAACGGCAGCGTCCGCGTCCTGCTGGGTCCTCTGCGATCTTGCCATCGTCACTCCTCCAAAGCTCTCTTCGAGCTGGCTCCGTACGGCGCTGCTCCTGCTGTTGACCCGCGAAGGCTCACTGCCCATCGCGCCTGGGGCAAGCGGGCAATCAGCTGGACTGTCCACTCCGCGAGCGCCTCGATTCATAACGTGGGGCATGTCCTTCACGTGCAACCGCAAGCACTCTATTGACAGTACCGCAGCTTTGCCATGATCCAGCTGGCCCCGTCAAGCGCGGAAAGCCAGGCCTGCCTTTCTTAACGCGTCAGCACCACCGGTTGCTGCCCGGGTCGCTTGGGGCGGACATGTGATCGGGTCAGCCTGGATCACAGACAAGACTCAGCGTGCCGCCGTGGACGACAGAATGCTGAACCCCAGTCGCCCGGCGATCGTGAAGGGCTTGCCCCAGTTGCCGAACTTCAGGCGCGGCACGGTCGCCGCCGCGGCCTTGACGTAGCGTTGCTCACCGCTGATGCGCCCAACGTACGCCACCGCTGGGTACAGGCGCGCGTCCACCTTCGCACCGCGCGCCGTGACCGCAGCGGCGTAGTGCTCCAGCCAGTCCTTGATGGTTGCGTCTTGAGTGACGGAGTGGGTGTACGCCAACGCCTCGGCGAGCACGCCCATTTTGAAGTCGCCCACCTTGTCGGGCGGGTGCGCCGCCAGGCCGGTGCGCGCATACTCCTGCGCCGCGGCCTTGTACTTCTCCTCTCCCGTCGCTTCGTACGCCGCCACCAGGGCGATCTGCGGCCAGCCCCACTGTCGCGGGTTGCCGATCAGTACGCCGGAGCGCAGCCGGCGAATCAGATAGTCGGCGATCCCGCGCGCCGCTTCCAAGCCGCGCTCGTCGCCGGTGAGGTAGTAGTAGGACAGCAGGCCCTCGGTCCACGTGTGGCCCAAGTCGACCCCGCCGAGCTCGAAGGAGAAGTGCAGCGGATTCTTCGGATGATTCATACCGACCCAGATCGGCCGCTTGTGCTGCTCGTAGATGCGATCGACATCCATGAAGTGACGCGCTGCCGCGACCATGCCCTCGTGAAAGGCGCGCTCACCCGTCGCCGCATACGCCAGCGCCAGGACCTGCGTCATGTCGTACTCGAGATTGCCCCAGGCGTCGCACCCTTTGGTGGTGTCGTGGTAGCCGGGGAAGTTCCAGTCGCCCCAGTTGAACATGCCGTAAAAGCCGCGGCGCGGGCGCTCGGGGCGCGCACTCTTCTTCCTCGCGTCGGGGCAACGCACCTCGCCGCTGTCGTCCCAGGGCTCGACGTCGGCACTTGCTTGATAGCGCCGGTGGGCTGCGGCCAGCGCGCGGAAGAAGTCCGCCGTCGCGGCGTCCGGCGCAACGCTGTTGCGCAGTGCGCCAC
Organism: uncultured Binatia bacterium (SeqCode); assembly: GCA_964498075.1. Lineage (GTDB taxonomy): Bacteria > Desulfobacterota > Binatia > HRBIN30 > HRBIN30 > CAZCGA01. Next base: position 58,601 of record CAZCGA010000006.1, read on the forward strand.
TGGCGGCAATCCACCGCGGATCGATCTGGGGCAATACCGTCCGCGTCAGCGCCGCCAGCAGGTGTGGCTCGGGCGCGAACCGGCCATGGAAGTAGAGCACCACCTCATGTGTCTTGGCCGCGCCCATCCCGACCTTCGCGGGTGCGGACTCCGGTGCCCACATGTTGTAGGTCAGCCCGGTCGTACGCACCGCGAAGCTCTGCGGATACTCTTGCCAGAAGAAGCGCGCGGCCATGGCGACGCCGTGCGTCGCGTCGTGCACGTCGACCCAGCCCGCTGCATGCCCGGCCCGTCGCGCACCGTCGACGTGCAGCACGTCGTTATCCTGTTGATAGAGCGTCCATCCCTTGGCGGGCACGGCCCCTGTCAGCGGTGCGTTCTTCTCCAGGCCCGCCAGGTATGTGGGCTTGCCCTCGAGTTTCAGAGGAACATCGATGCCGATCTGACGGACGAAGGTGTAGGCGTCAGCGCTGTGCTGCTCGAACGAGTGCAGCACTCGCACGAACGGCTGGCCGGCGAACGCGTCGATCCGCACGACGTAGTCGAACGCGGCGGCATAGTGGCCGCGTATTTCGATCCGCACTCGGAACGGCCCAGACTCGGTGATCGCCACGGCAGTGGGCACTTGCCCGTCAATGCGCTGCGCGTCGATGTTGAAGAAGGCAACCAGCGGACCAGCCGTCATCGGCTTGTCGTCGAGTCGAACCTTCTCCATCACCGCATACCGCTGCTTGGGAACGGAGAACTGCAGCGGTCCGGTGTCCACCTCGATGTGGTCGCCCTGATCGCTGGCTTTCACGGGCCGCGCTACCGTAACCGGTCCGCCGAGCTCAACTGAGAGGTGGCGCTCTCCATGCGGCTTCAGGTCCGCTTGCCAATCCAGAAGCGCCCAGCGGACACTGCCGTCCGGCCAGCGGCTGAGCGCGCGCGCTTGCACCGCGCTTGCCGTTCCGCCATCAACGATGCGCATCAGCGATGCGTCTTTCACCGTTCCGCGCGGGAACGGAACGCCCGCCGACAGCGGCCAATGGTTCCGCGCGAAGCCCAGCGGTTCCTTCACATCGAGCGTCAGTTTCTGTGGGTGAGCCATCACCTTTGCGGTTTTCGCCTGGGGTTTCGTCCGTGCCCAGCTGCACCCGCCCAACAGCAGACCGTCCAACAAGGACACCAGTGCAACGATGAAGAGGGAACGACCGCAGATTGTGGGATTCCACTCACGGCCCACCCGCCGCCGCGTCCGCACGAGATGCGAGGCCCTCTCAGCTCGTCGATTGCAGACGGGACCGATCTGTGTCCCGTGGAGGGGAAGGCGTCGCCGACATGGATCGAAGCTTATCCCGCGCCTACGCGGGCAACAAGCCACCACCCCTCGAGCGGACGCCCGGCCAATCACGAGTGCAAGCAGCAGCCCAAGTCCGTGGCGCGCTGAGCCCGCTGCTGGTAGAAGGGCTGCATGCACACCCGAGTGACCAAGATGTTGGGGATCGACTTCCCGATCTTCGCCTTCACGCACTGTCGCGACGTCGCGGCGGCAGTCACCAACGCCGGCGGCTTGGGCGTGCTCGGGGCGGTCGCCCATACGCCCGAGCAGCTGGACGTCGATCTCAAATGGATCGCGGAGCAAACGAAGGGGCGGCCCTTCGGCGTCGACCTGCTCATGCCACGTAAGTACGTCGGGGCCGAGGCCGGCGGGATCGATCCGGCTGGCCTCAAGTCGATGGTGCCCGACGCACACCGCGCATGGATCGACGAGGTGCTCGAGCGCTACAGCGTGCCGCCACTTCCCACGGCGGACAGCGACCGCGAGCAGCGCGGCATGGCGGGCTTGCGCATCGATCCGAAGAGCATGCGACCGCTGATCGAGGTCGCGTTCGCTCACAAGGTTGCTCTGATGGCCTCGGCTTTGGGGACCCCGCCGCGCTGGCTGGTCGATAAGGCACACGCCACCGGCATCCCGGTGGCCGCCCTGGCCGGGCGCATCGATCACGCCGTCGCCCACAAGGAAGGCGGCGTGGACCTCGTCATCGCACAGGGGACCGAAGGGGGCGGACACACGGGTGAGATCGCGACGATGGTTCTCGTGCCGCAGGTCGTCGATGCGGTGGCGCCCATCCCGGTGCTCGCCGCCGGCGGCATCGCCACGGGACGCCAGATGGCCGCCGCCCTCGCGCTCGGGGCCGAGGGAGTGTGGTGCGGCTCGGTGTGGCTGACGACGCACGAGGCCGAGACCTCACCGGTGATCAGGGAGAAGTTCCTCGCCGCCACTTCCGCCGACACGCGCCGCTCCCGATCGCTCACCGGCAAGCCGGCGCGCATGCTGCGCAGTGCCTGGACCGAGGCCTGGGACGAGCCGGGTGCGCCCGAGCCGCTGCCCATGCCCCTGCAAAGCATGCTGGTGGCGGATGCGCAGCGCCGTATTCACCGCGTCGCCCACAAAGCCGACTCCAGCGCGCGCCCGCTGGTCACCTACTTCGTCGGGCAGGTCGTCGGCCAGATGAATGTGGCCATGTCGAGCCGCGACGTGGTGCGCGAGATGGTCGAGCAGTGCCTCGACGCCATGGAGCGCATGAACGGCCTCGTGCAAACCGACTAGCGGGCGAGGCCGGCGCGTAGCAGCGTGCCGACGCCACCGATGACCAGGCTCTCGTTTCTTTCCAGAACCGGCGCGACGGAGGAAGCCACCTGACGCCACGGCGACCCCACCGTCGTGCGGCGCCCACTCTGGAAGCAGATGCCGCCAATATGTAGGTCGAGGCATACGGTTTGGCCTGTTGAATGGGTTACAGCGGGCGAGGTAGAAGGTGCATGTGAACCCGCCTGACATCTTTCCTATCGAGCTTGGCCTTGGGGCCTGGTTTTGGAAACGGGCAACGGCAGGGGCTCTCGCGACTCTAGTCATGCTCTTCGCGCTGTCGGCCCTCGCGCAAGGCCCGGCGTACTTGGTCAAGGACATCAACACCACGCCGGGGCAGGGGTCCGATCCCTACCCGCTCACGGACGTAGACGGAACGCTCTTCTTCCTGGCACGCGAGAACGGCCTGGACACCCCCAGTACGCTCTGGAAGAGCGACGGCACCAAGGTGGGAACCGTGAGGGTCAAAGAGTTCCCGCCGCCGAGCAGTGGCGATCGGGAGACAGTGCTGATGACCGCCGCCAATGGGCACCTCTCTTTCGTCTTCACTGTTCGACAAGGCGGACTTGTGGTGGCAGTGGAGTTGTGGAAAACCGACGGGACGGACGGCGGTACTGTTCTGGTGAAGGAGATTCGCCCGGGGACGAACTGCTTCTTGGGTCAGTTTCTGGGGACGCTCGCGAGCGCCGGCGGGCTCGTCTTCTTCTCCGCTGGCATCGACGAGGACGACTTGACGCTGTGGCGCAGCGATGGAACCGATGCGGGGACGTTCGAACTTCCCGGTGCAGTCCCCGATCGGCTGACTGCCGTGAATGGCACGCTGTTCTTCGTCGCGCACGACACTACCAATCCACTTGTGTTGTGGAAGAGCGACGGGACCGTGAACGGTACTGTCCCGCTCCGGCCTGGTGGAAGCGGTTTCTTGGATGTGTTGGATGGCGAGCTGCTCTCCGGGGGCGAGCGGCTGTTCGTGCTGTCGCACGACCCGCGCAGTGGCCCGGCGCTCTGGTCCAGCGACGGCACGGACGCGGGCACCGTCATGGTAAAGGACCTGCGCACCGTGGGCACCAACATCGTTGTCGCACGCCTCACGTACGTTAACGGCACCGCCTTCTTTGTCGTCATCTCAACTACTCGCCGCGAGCTGTGGAGGAGCGACGGAACCGAGAGCGGCACAGAGCCGATCGCTACGCTCGATGCAGCAAGCCGCTTGGCCGACTTCGGGTTAGTGGCAGTAGACAAAGAAGCATTCTTCGTAACGCGCGACGCCGACAGCACCCACTCGTTGTGGAAGAGCGATGGCACGGCGGCTGGCACCGTGCGGATACGCGGCATTCCCCGGCCCCTGGGCAGGACGGGCTTTCTGTTGGTCCCAGCCAATGGAGTTCTCTATTTTTTCGGTCAGAACACGAACAGCGTAGAGCTGTGGAGAAGCGACGGCTCGACGGATGGGACCCGACCTGTTCAGGAGATCCCCACAGGCGGAGCGCCGCTCGCGCCGGCGCAGTTGGTGGTCGCAGGCTCGCACCTGTTCTTCACCGCCGGCGACGGGACGAGTGGGCCAGAGCTCTGGGCGCTCACGCTCGCCGCGCACCCGCCATGCGGTGGGGACTGCAATGGCGATAGCTCCGTCACGGTCGACGAGCTCATCACCGGGGTGAACGTTGCCGCGGGGAACGTGGGCTCGGGCAGCTGCACGGCCTTCGACTTGGACGCGAGCGGCGACGTTACCATCTACGAACTCGTCACCGCGGTAGGCAACGCCCTCAACGACTGCGACAACAAGGCGCTCAAGCGCGGTCGCGCTAGTCCTGTGCCTATCCGGAGACCGCCTGCATCGAGCCGACCAGCAGGTCTTCTTCGGCCTGCCAAGTGAAGACGACGCGCTGGTCAAGCAGGAATACCTCCGCCGGGTACTGTCCGTCTTAGGACACTGAGGGCGGGGATTAGGACACTGGGCTTGTCCGGAACAACCCGATCGCATAGCAGCACAGCGCCACTCCATTGGCCCAGACTGGAGCGCTGTAATCCAGATCCTGGAAGAATGCCCCCACGCGGCATCTAACTGGAATGGCGATGCGCAAGGCGTAGCTTCGGTATGGCTTGCCATCGTCATCGGCGTCTGTTGTCGAGATCAACTCGGCCGATGCCCGAGCCCTCAAGAATTTCGGAAATGCCCCTTCTAACTCCTTCCCTTGGCGCTCCAGTAGTTCGCGATCCTGGTGCCACGGGTGACGTCTCAAAGGTCGTCGCTCCAAAGTACATCGGAACGGTATCGCCTCGGGGGAATATGCCGATCTCGACTGCTGTCGGTCGCACCAGCAAGTCATCGAGTAGTTCACGACGGATGCGATATGGACTGCGGCCGAGCATCATGCCGTAGTAATAGAAGCGAACGAGCCCCCAGACCGACGCGCAAGCGAGACCGATCGGCAGGAGATCCGGGCGCGCCACGTGGAATGGTACGCCGAAGACCGTCAGCTTTGCGTCCGGCTCCAGCACAATTCCAGCAACCGTATAGGTAAAGAGCAGCACGGCCGCGGTGAGAGCGAACCGCCGAAGACGCCCCAGGTCGGAATTCATTATTGCGCCTAGCTATCACAAGGCGCAGATCAACGTGATGACCTGGCCGTTTCGCGCCGCGCGGCGGACACTGAGGCTCAAGGACGGACAGTACCCTCCGCCGGGTAGTGGGCCATGTTAGGAATCCTCCAGAAGCTTGGTGAGCGCGTCCTTGAATATCGCGGGGTCGATGTTGCGCTGCTTCGCCGACTGATCGAAGATCGGCAATGCCTTTTCTACGGCCCGCCGGAGTTCGGGTCTTGAGACATCGGCGCGTTCCTTCTTGTGGTAGATCATCACGAGCACCACACCCTGGTGGGTGTTGCTGATAAGATAGATCAGCCGCAGGCCATCGCTCTTACTGACGTTGGCGCTGGGGATGCCGCAGCGCGCTTTCCATGCACCCGGCACGCCGGGAATCTTGTCACCGCATTTCCTTGGATCGATGCTCAGCTCACGGTCGAAGAACTTCTTGAGGTCTTTCCCGATGCGATGGAATTTGCGCTGAAGATGGGTAACGTCGCTTAGAAAAGCCGGTGAAGGCAGAATGGTGTACGCCCCCATCCCGGGGCCTATTCCGTCTTTAGGTCGCGGATGGCCTGAATCCGTCCTTCAATCTCGCCACGCATCTCCTCATTGAGCCCCAGGGCAATCGTCTCGCTGATGTCTTCAATTCGCTCTAGAAGCTTGTTGCAACGAGTGTCCCAACTGGGTAGCCATGCTGAGACCCGCCCCCTTGTGAATCTGGCTCTAGTCTTCCCGCTACAATGCTCGATCAGCATCTTCCGATCCTGAGCAATCGCCAGCAAGGCCATTTGCCAGCAGTGCTCACCAAGGGGAACAACTTCCTCTACGTCCATTGCCTGCTTGATGAGCTTCAGGGTTTGTTCTGCGCTCGAAAGTATGTGTTCGATTATGGGTGCGATCTTCCGCCGGGTTTCTGCCGCAAGCCTGGCTAGCCCCGCATGCGTCGCCGCTGGCTTGGATGGCGGCGCTGTCTCAAGAACCGCGAGAAGACTCACGGTGTGCACGTAGGATTCGGCACTCAGTGAAAGGGCCTTGGTGATGTAGCCCTGACCGACCGCCGCGTCCATGAGCGAAGCATTGCATAGGAGCAGTACCCTCACAATCGAATCACTGCATCCCTTGGCGGCGGGCGGCTCAGCTCATTCGTGGCCGCTCACGCATAACCCCGTTCGCTTGTTCATGGCCCACTACCCTCCGCCGCCGCTCTCTAGACATATATTCGCCGCGCGTGCTAGGAGCGCTCGATACTGTTGTTGGGGAGATATGCATGGATGACGAGAAACTCTTGGAGAAGCTGAAAGCCCTCGCGGTGTGGACCGGACATCGTGAGATGTCGTTGGAAGACGTTGCCACGATTCAACCCGGCCTCGGCCGTATCATGCCGGAGATCGGCGCGCGGACCTGGAAGCTGTACTACGCCGCCAAGGCGGAGAACTGGCCGCTGGCGACGTTTCAGGCGAAGGAGATCAAGGGGCTGATGGAGCTCGGCGCCTTCACCCGCCCGAAGCACGAGGAGGCGCTCAACCAGTTCATGGAAGAGAACTGGAAGCCGCTGCAGGACGCGGTCAACAAGCAGGACTTCCCGGCGTTCGAAGCGGCCTTCAACAAGTCGATCGACGCAGCCAATGCCTATCACGAGTTGAAGGACAAGCCGTACATCGTCTGGAAGCTGCCGGACACGCCGCCCCCCGATCTCGACTTGCGGCCGCGCCGCAAGGGGTAAGCGGGACTCGCGTGACGCGGCGGTTCACACGCCGGCAAGTCCTGCGCTGGGGACTCATCGGCGGCACCGCAGTGGTGCTGCCGGGGACTGCCTTCCTCGGGTGCGGTGACGGTGACGAGTTCCTGCGAAGCCCGGCCACGCCGACGGCGGTTCCTAGCTTTCTGACCGCCGAAGAGAAGGCCGTGGTGCGCGCCCTGGTGGCGCGGACCATTCCAACCGACGATCGCCCCGGCGCCATCGAGGCCGGCGCTCACGAGTATATCGACCGGCTGCTGTCCCTGGTGCCGACGGCGGAAGAACCGCGGGCGAATGTCTTCGGGGGCGGGCCGTTCAGCGCCCGCAATCCGTTCCCCGACCCCAAGACCGGTGCGCCGTCCAACAAATTCCCGCCGGACCACTTCGCGCAGTTCATCCCGCTCACCCGGCTGCAGTTGATGAGCTGGCGCGTGCAGCTGCTGGGCACGGCCGCGGTGCCGGGGAGCGACTTCAACACGAGTGTGCTGGGATCGGTCATCGGTTTGCGCGAACGCTACCGCACGGGGATCGCGGCGCTGCAGTCCACCAGCCGGAAGATGTTCAGCGCCGACTTCGTGGCATTGACGTCCGACCAACAAGAGCAAGTCATCGAAGCGAACGGCACGGAGTTCGTGAGCCTGGTCACCGACCACACGCTCGAAGGCATGCTCTGCGCACCCGAGTACGGCGGCAACACCAACCGCATCGGTTGGAATCTCTGCGGTTACGACGGGGACAGCCAACCGCTCGGCTACTCGATCTTCGATGAGACGACGCTGCGCTATCACGAGCGGCCGGACAAACCGACGTCCACCGCCAACCCCGACGAGGGCTTCAGCGACTTCGACGAGCCGCTGCAGGAGTTCCTGACCATCATCGTCAAATCCGTCGGCGGCCCGCACTTCCCGAAATAGGCTAGCGATGAGCGCACTGCCCTCTGCGGTGCCGGGGATCCTCGGCAACACCAGCCTCAGCCAATTTGATGTGATCATCATCGGCAGCGGCGCCGGTGGGTCGATGGCGGCGCGCACGCTCTGCGTCGCAGGTGGGAAGAAGGTCCTCGTCATCGAGGCCGGGCCCAACTACTTCATCGGGCTGGATGACCCGGCGCCCAACATGCCAATCCCGCTGTTCAGCAACGACGAGTTGAAGCTGAGCGTGCGCGAGCTGATCGATCAGGATCCGTTCCTCGAGCCGCGCACCTTCCGCACGAAACTCACGGAGACTGCAAGCTTCGACGAAGACGTGAACACGCTGCCGAAGACCGTCGGTGGTGCCGCGGTTCACGCCGACATGAAGTATCCGCGCTTCAATGCGGTCGACTTCCGCCTGGCGTCGGAGCTGCGCGACAAGAACCTCACCCCACCGAACACAAACTTCAGCGACTGGCCGGTGAGCTATGACGAGCTGGAGCCGTTCTACACCGAGGCGGAACGGCTGACCGGCGTGCAGGGCGTGCGCGGCAGCGATCCCTTCGAATCACGGCGTAGCCAGGAGTTCCTGATGCCGCCCGGCGTACCCATGTACGTCGCGCAGGTGCTCAGCGAGGGCGCGACCGCCAATGGCCATACGCCCTTCCCGTACCCGTCGGCGGTCAACTCGCGCCCCTACCGCGGACGCCCGCCATGCATCGACTGCGGCTTCTGCAGCGGCTACGGCTGCCCCAACAACTCGAAGTGTTCCCCGGCCGTGACGACGCTGCGCGAGGCGCTGCTGACCGGGAACTGCCAAGTGCGCTTCAACTGCATGGTCACGGGACTGACACACAGCAACGGGCAGCACGTCACCGGCGTCGACTACATCGACGGCCAGGGCAACCCGCAGCACGCGACCGCCGACCAGTTCATCCTCGCCGCCAGTGCGATCGAGAGCGCCCGTCTCTGCCGGCTGTCCGACCGTGACGGCACGGGCTTGGGCAACTCCAGCGACATGGTCGGTCGCAACCTCATGTTCCATTTCCAAACCCTCGGCATCGGCATCTACAAGCAGCGCTTCCACGGCGAACGCGGGCGATCGGTGACGCACGGCATCAGCGACTTTCGCGGCGTCATGCCCGGTGGTGAGGCCATCGATACGACGCGCAAGCTCGGGGGCATCATCGAGTTCGGCACCAACTCTGAAGCCATCAGCGATGCCAAGAACTCGCTCGAAGGCTTGGCGCTGGCGCAGCTGCAAAACATCGACATTTCGTTGAAGCAGCTCCTGCTTAACAGCCCCTTCCGCGCCCACATCGCCGCGCTGGAGATGCAAGCCGAGGACGCGCCCAAGGTCACCAACCGGGTGGATCTGGATATGCAACTGCGGGACGTGTTCGGTCTGCCGGTACCGCGCATCACCTACGCCAACAGCGTCTTCGAGACGGACGCGCGCAAGTTCTACATTCCGAAGCTGCTGGACATTCACAAAGCCGCCGGCGCGCAGTACGGCTTCATCGCGCCCATCGACACGCCGTCGCAGTCGCGGCACATCATGGGGACCCTGCGCATGGGCAACGACCCCGCGTCATCGGTGTGCGACGGTTTCGGCAAGTTCCACGACGTCGACAACCTGTACTGCATGGACGGCGGCGCCTTCGTCACGTCCTCCGGATACAACCCGACCCTGACCATCATTACCCTGGCGCTCCGCGCGGCAGCCAATGTCGTGTCGCCCGGGACCCCGGAGCGCGTGCTGGGTACGTAGGGCCGACCCCAAAGTCGTGTGACCCGACGGTTTGATGGAAGGCCCCGGCACTACCGGCCGGCAATGTTCCCGCAGAGTTGTCGCAGTCCCGCAAGGCCACAGGTACGCATTGACTTCACACGCCCAAGTTTGAACGGTCATGCTCGTGCCGGTGCATCTGGACACCGGGTCCCCGTCCTTGGCCTGGATGATCGGAGTGCGAACCGACGAGGATCAGATATTTCTCGGGGACCCTTCGGTGTGGTTCGGGCGGAGGGATCGGGCGCTTGAGTGGGACAAGGAGGCTGGGGCTTCCGGCCAGAGGCGACGCTAGGAGCTGGGATCGAATTTCTCTGGCGAGCACCTCGGCAAGCAGTGACGGTACGGCATTCCCGATCTGTCGTCGCTGAGAGCCGTTGCTTCCCGCAAACTTGATGCCCTCGGGAAAGGTCTGAAGCCTCGCCATCTCATCCACGCTGAGGCGACGGTTCTGCCAATGGAAGGGACCAGTCGCCGGTCCCGGTTGAGCCTGTAGAGTCCAGGCGGGGCGATCTTTGGCGAGCTTTAGCAAGAAGCTCCAGTACCTCCGGCGCCAACCGAACAGCGGCTTGCCGCCTCGTCGGGAGGTGTGCCAGAGATAGTTCTCGCCCTCTGGGATAGACGGCATGAGATCGGCCCATTGGCCAGCCAGGGCAAGCTCCTCGTCATCAGGTGGTCGGACGTGACCGATTGCCTCCCAGGCTGTCACGTAGGAGAGTGTGCCGGCACTGCCGCGCTCCGAGTGTGTGGGCTTCGGGAACAAGAACTCGCGACGGGAGCGGTCACCAATCAGAAAGAGCCGCTTACGGATCTGCGGCACACCATAGTCCGCCGCGTTCAGGACGGCTAGCGACAACTGGTAGCGCGCTCCATGCTGTCGGTTGATCCGATTGGTGGACCGGCTGATGAGCTGCAGGGCCTCTTGCTTCTGCGCGTATCCGATACCAGGCACGTTCTCGAGCAGGAAGACTTTGGGTAGAAGGTCTGCCACACACCGCATGTAGTCACGCAGTGTCGTTGCACGTGGGTCCTTCAGGCGCAGCGCATCCCCATTCGCCCAGTACCCAGACTTTGAAAAGGGCTGGCACGGTGGCCCGCCGATCAAGACGTCCGCTTGCCCGACGTTGAGCCCCGACGCTCGTCGGATGGCTTCGGGAGGAACGCTATGGATGTCCTTCGCGATGATTGGCCAGGAGCGGCTCCGTCGGATCGTCTCGACGCAGTCTGGGTCGCACTCGATGGCGACCCGAGTTTCGAACCCCGCCGCCTCGAAGCCGTAGTCGAGTCCACCAGCGCCGGTGAACAGGCTTACAACCGCCAGCTGCCGCCCGACTCCCACGCCCAACACCTCCCCATTCAACTTGTTGCACTCTTCCGGTATCACGAGACCGCTGTGGTTGAGAAGAGAGTGAGAAGCCGCGCCCATCCCAAGGGCAAGCCACTGCGTGTTCGCGCGCTCCCACCTGCGTCGCCGTTGCGGCGGGTCCACGCAATTGGAAGGGCGCTCCACCGCGAGTACGCCGAGCGCGACCTGGGCAACCGCTCTGATCCAGTGGAGGAGCTCGTATACATCAGCCTGACTCGCCAGACGCATCGACAGAACGCCATGCGAACCTGGCAGACGGTACAAGAGGCAGGCGGCCCTGCGGCGCTCCTCGGAATGCCGGTCGGCCGAATCGCGCGGATGTTGAAGGACGGAGGGTTTGCACAGCAGAAGGCGCGATGGATCAGGGCATCGCTCCGAATCATCCGCGACGAGATGGGCGAGCTGTCGCTCCGGAAGGCGCGGCGGTGGCGGGATGAGAAGGTCGAATCATTTCTGCGCTCGCTGCCTGGCGTGAACATCAAGACGGCCAAGTGCATCATGCTCTACAGCATGGGACGCCAGGTGCTGCCAGTTGATACCCACGTCCGCCGAGTCGCCGAGCGCGTCGGTCTCGTGCCACGAGGCCTGTCGGAGAAGCAGATCCACGAACAAATGGAACGGTTGGTGCGACCCTCGGATCGTTTTGCGTTCCATGTGAACGCAATCTGGCACGGTCGCAGCGTGTGCACCGCGCTGCGACCCCGATGCGGCACGTGTACAATACGGACGCTCTGCGACTTCCCACCGCGGCGACGTTCAGCGAGGGTTTGAACCCAGCGGCTGGACTGTGCATTAGTAACCTCCGTGTCCACTGTGCATGAGCTACACATCAATCCGCTCACCCTGCTGGCCGCGCGGCTCTGGGTCGCTCGGCTCGGTGAGCGCGTCCGGAAGGACCTTCGCGTGTTGCCCGAGCGTAGATTCGACCGCCCACCATCTGAGCGCGTCGCGGCTGTCCCTCACGAGTATGTGAAACTGCGGGTGAAGCACCGTGACCCCTCCGGGCGAGGGGTTCGGGCCCGGGGCTCGCCGACCCGAGCAAGAGCTTCGGACTTTGGGGTGGCGATGCCGTCGACTTGCACCCTGTCGTGTTCGCGCTATCTGGCCGCCGTGCGGGTTGCTGTGGGGGCGAGCGCGCCTATTGGAGGTCGATAGCGTGACCTCGGGAGGGAGGAGCACCCCCGACTGGGACATCGAGCAGCTCGAGGTCATCATGGAATCTCCAACGAGCTGGCAGCTCGTCGCAGCGGGCCCCGGCTCCGGAAAGTCTGCTGCCGCGTGTCAGCGTGTCGCGTATCTCGTCGATGAGGGTGTACCGCCGTCCCGTATACTGCTGGTCAGCTTCACGCGCACGGCGGTCGCGGAACTTCGCGACCGCATCGTCTCCTATGCCGTCGCCGGCGAACGCGCTCGGAGCGTCCGCATTTCGACGATCGACTCGCATGCGTGGAGCTGTCGGGCTGGTTTCGATGACGAGCCTCTGCCGCAGGTTGTTGGCGACGGATCGTACGACCTGAGCATCGCGCGCACCGTTGAGCTGTTCCGGTAGCGCCAGCCGGATCTGTGCGACTTTATGGGCCGCCTCGAGCACCTCATCATCGACGAGGCGCAGGACGTAATGAGCATCCGCGCCGACCTCATCATCGAGATGCTCCGTAGCGTACAGGGGAGCTGCGGAGTGACGATTCTCGCTGACCCTGCACAGGCGATCTACGGATTCACGACCGACGATGACGACAACACCAAGGGGGATGCCTCTCTGCTAGCACGACTCGATACCGAGTGTCCGCGCCCCCTGCTTCGTCGAACGCTCAACCATATTCACCGCATCACGAACACCGAGCTTGTCGATCTGTTCTTGCGCACGAGGAAGGAGATCGAGCTCGCCGACAACGCCGCTGGGCACGTGGCCCGCGTTCAGCAGACTATTCGCGAGACCTGCGGTAAGGACGTTGGCGTCACCCCTTACGAGAACCTTGCGGACTTCCTCACTCGCGTTCGAGACGACTCGATGCTCGTGTTGTTTCGGCGACGCGCAGATGTGCTCTTCGCTTCGTCGTACTGCTCCCAGGCAGGCGTCCAGCATCGCCTCCGGATGTCGGACGTCCCGGTAGTCACCCGCCCGTGGCTCGGATGGTTGCTTGGTGAGGTGGTGCACGCAATCATCGGAAGAGACGACTTCGACAAGCTCTGGGAGTCGCGTGCCGCTGTTGCGTCCGCGCCGTTCGCGGACCAGGAGCGCGATGATGGCTGGAATCTCCTCCACCGACTGGCGGCCGGCCGCCGTCCGAGGACCATCGACCTTGTGCAGCTGCGCGGGATCGTCGCCCGCGCTCGGCCGCCGATCGAGCTTTGCTATCCGGAGCTGGGAAGCACCGGACCGATTCTGGGGACCATTCACGCCTCCAAGGGCCGGGAGGCAGACATTGTCGTCCTGGTCATGCCGCCGCCTAACGAGCGGGACGACGACGGGCCAGACGGTACGGATAGCGCCTTCATCTTTGAGGAGGGGCGCGTGTACTACGTTGGCGCGACCCGCGCGCGGAAGATGCTCGTGGCTGCTGGCAATACCGCTACCCGCGTGGGCTATCTCGATTCCAAACGTGTCTATCGCTCGCTCGGTCCCATGAGGGCACAATTCGAAGTCGGTCGCGACGGCGACGTCGATCGCATTGCCCATCTCGCCTGGAGCGAGCGCCTTGAGGTCCAGCGCACACTCGCGTCGTGCGTGGGGAGCACTGCGCAAGTGCAAGGCCAAGCGGTTGCTGAGGAGGACTACGCGGTGCATCTGATCCTTGAACGAAAGGACCCCGATGGCGTCACGCGATACTTGAAACTCGGTCAGATGAGCAATGCTTTCAGCTACGACCTCAGAAACCTCTGGAGCCGGGTCGATGTCGAACAGAACCTTAAGCCGCCACCAATCATCCAGCACCTATACTTGGTGGCGGTGACTACGGTCGGTTTGTCTGAAGAGCAGTGCGGGGCCGTGAAGTCACCGTTCAACCAGAGCGGGCTTGCGCTCGCGCCGGTCGTCAAGGGCTTCCCGACGATCCAATTCTTATACCGCAGGGGAGGAAGGAACTTCCGATGAGCGCACGTCCCTTTCGTGATCGCATTGTAGCTCGCTTGATCGAGGACCTCGTTGGGCCCTTGTCACAGAACGAGATTCTCATGGACCGACCAACCCAACGTTACAGCACCGGCATCCTCTATCCGCGTGGCTCTCGCATCGAGGCGGCGGAGGATGAGGACGGTGGGCTGGCGGCAAACGTGGACGAGGACGCGGCTTCTTCGCCGGAAGAAGCAGGCGTCTCGCTCCACGCTGCGCTGAAACCCTCAGTCGCAGGGCTGTCGTTCGCGATTCAGCCTGCCGAAACGGGGAGCAGCCCAGTCATCGACGTGGGCATATGCTGCGCTATCTACAAGCGCTTCGCGGTCAACGACGCGGGCGAGCAAGTCGAGGGCGATCCGCCGGACCGCGCCCACGAGCGCTGGCGCCGCCTTCCGATGCAAGTCGTGCTCCCTGTTGAGCTTCGCGCTGGCGAGTCTCGGATCAACTTGGGTGACCATGGGGTCGGCGGCCTCGAACTCTACATCCTTGTGACGCCGCACGCCGGGGTCATCACCGTGACGGCCGCGCTATCAAACCAGCGGCTGCGCGGAGGCTCGTCTGCGTACGACGAGGAGCAGCACTTCTTCCAGGTAGAGTTGTCGGTCACGAGAGTATCGAATGGGGCGTTCGCGCCCAGGCCATCGCGGCGCGCTCAGACTGATGACGACAGCCGGACCGCAGCTCTGATCTACCGCGATGTGAAGGAGTACGTCGTCGGACATACTTGCTCCGCGCAAACTCTCCTGCAGGAGGGCGCCGTCGCTCATCTTAAGACCAACTGGGTCCCAATCGTGACGGTTCCGGGCGTGAGCGACAGTGGCGACACGGTCTTCGACGCCGTTCGAAGTGGCAACGAGCGTCGACCTCTTGAGGCGGGGTGGCTGGCTGAGGCTTCTCCTGCTGACCTGGCGGCCGGCCTAGATGGCCTTGTCGATGCGTACCGTGAGTGGATCGGGCGCGAGGAGCATTGTATTCCGCAACTTCCGACCGACCTTCAACCTCAGGCGCGGACGCACATCGAGCGTTGCAGACGCGGTGCTGACAGGATGGCGGAGGGCATCTCTGCCATCCGTGGGGATGCGAAGGTACGTACCGCGTTCCAGTTAGCCCAGAACGCGATGCTGCTGCAGTTCGGATGGCAACGCGCTGCGACTCCGCTCGTCTGGCGTCCTTTTCAGCTGGCGTTCCAGCTGCTCGTTCTCGCTTCGCTCGCCACGCGAGCGCACCCTGATCGTGAGACGATGGATCTCCTCTGGTTCCCGACTGGCGGTGGGAAGACGGAGGCATACCTCGCTCTCACGGCATTCGTCGTATTGCTCAGGAGACTCCGGGGTTCGAAGCAGGACGACGGTGCAGGCGTCGCGGTACTGATGCGCTACACGCTCCGCCTGCTGACCATCCAGCAGTTCCAACGGGCCGCCGCCATGATCTGCGCTTGCGAGCTACTTCGTCGGCGTGGTGAGGATCGCTCTGGGGGTCTTCCGGATCTCGGCAAGACGGCGATCAGCATTGGGCTCTGGGTTGGGGCGGCGGCAACGCCGCTCACACTTCAGGACGCGCTCCACCGGCCGGCGGGCGACCCGAGCACGCCCGAGCAGCTGACCGCATGCCCCTGTTGTGGCGCCAGGCTCAGCTGGAGGCTCACACCGAGGGAGTCCCTCGTTGAGTGCTCGTCGGAGGCCTCGGGCTGCGAGCTCGCGGCGAGCGGCGCGAGGCTGCCGGTCTGGACGATCGACGAGGAGGTCTACCGACACTCACCCTCGCTGGTCATTGGCACGGTCGATAAGTTCGCACAGATCGTGCGCAACCTGGATACGCGAGTGCTCTTCGGCCGGGGCACGACGTACTCCCCCCCGGACCTGATCATCCAGGACGAGCTGCATCTGATTTCCGGGCCGCTTGGCTCGATCGCCGGTCTGTACGAAGTCGCGATCGACGAACTCTGTCGACGCGACGCCATCCGCCCGAAGGTCATCGGGTCGACAGCGACGATCCGCCGTGCAGAAGATCAGATCCGGGCCCTGTTCGACCGAACGACGTATCAGTTTCCATCACCGGGACTCGACGCTGGGAACTCGGGCTTCGCCGTCACGGACCTGGAACGACCCGGCCGGTTGTATCTAGGATTGACCACGGCCGGCCGATCCGCGACGTACATGCTGCAGGCTCTTGTCGCCTCGCTCTTACAGGCTGCGAGCGAGCCCGGCGCTTCCGAAGACGAGCGCAACTACTACTGGACTCTGGTCACGTACTTCAACTCGCTGCGCGAGCTCGGCCGCGCTCTTGTGCTTATGCAGGATGACGTGCCCGTCTCGATCGCTCAGTTTGCCGCCCGCAGAGGCGAAGGGCGACGACGGATTGAGCCGCCCGCGGAGCTCACCAGCCGCGTCCCTTCTTACGAGATCCGAGACATGCTGGACCGACTGAGCAAGCTTCCCGGCGATCCTGAGGCGGTCGACCTTCTGATCGCGTCCAACATGATTTCGGTGGGCATGGACATCCCGCGGCTCGGGCTCATGGTCGTGAACGCGCAGCCCAAGACCCTGTCCGAGTATATCCAGGCAACCAGCCGCGTGGGCCGCGGTAACGCGCCGGGCATCGTGATCACAATGTACAACAGCATGCGGGCCCGCGATCGATCACACTACGAAACCTTCGAGACATGGCACCGCTGCCTCTATCGCGATGTCGAGGCCACCAGCGTCACGCCGTTCGCGTCGCGAGCTCAGGACAAGGCGCTCCACGCGGTTCTCGTCGCGCTCGTGCGGCATACGGTGCCTGGGATGGATCGCCGGCCCGTACTCGACGACATTCGGCGAGCCGATGCTGAGCGGATTGCAGGTCTCATTGAGGGTCGTGTGGCACGAATCGACCCAGCCGAGCGGACCATCGTTTCGCAAAAGCTAAGACGCCTTATCGACCAGTGGGTGAGCCGAAGCGACCTGCAGACCTACTGGGACGACTACGGGCGGCGAACGAGCCTGCTGATGTCGGCCGAGCAGTTTGCCGCCAAGGCGGATGTGGATTCTGATTTGGATCCGGAGGGGGCCAGACGCGCACTGTGGCCCACGCCCAACTCGATGCGGGAGGTCGAGGCAGGCGCTCCGTTCGTTCTGCGGCATGTGCTGAAAACGGAAGGGAACTAAAGATGCCTAACGAACTAGGCGATGTCAGAAGAAGCCAGATCATAATCACGCACGGCCCTGGCTCGATCATCGACTTTCGGGCGGGCGGCTATGGCGGTGCTGGGGTTTCGGTTGTCGCCGCGGGTCTTGAGGAGTGGGACCGATGGGCCCCACCGCCCGGGCTGGGCCATCCCCAAACCGTCTACGAGCCACGGCTCCAGAAGCAGCTCGGGGTCGACGGCTTTCGCCTGCCGCCGGTGGCGCCGCAAATCGCACCGCGCGTGTACTCCAGGAGGTCAGGGAAGCTCGTCGGCGTTCGCTTCCCGCGTTGGCTCCAGTGCCCCCGGTGCCATCTCGTACGGCAATCGCGGTCCTGGACTGAAGACCCGGGCGATCCTGCTCTCTACTGCGCGGACTGCTCCGACAGAGCCGGCGGCCGAAACCGGGTGCACGTCGTCCCGGTCCGCTTCATCGTCATATGCGACAAAGGTCACTTAGACGAATTCCCATGGGACTGGTGGGTCAAGCACGCCGAGCAGTGTCCTCAGCCCCCCGATCGCCCGCGGCGCGAGCTCCGCCTCGAAGGAAGCACCACCGCGGGGCTCGCCGGGCTTATCCTGACCTGCTTGGGTTGCGGCAACCGGCGATCCATGGAGGGGTGCTTCGGGCCGGACGCTATTCCAGAGCAGTGCCACGGCCGACGGCCGTGGCTGGGGACAGACGCGGACGAGCCCTGCAGCGCGAAGCCTCGCGTCGTGCAGCGCGGCGCGTCCAACATTTACTTCTCTGTCATGGAATCGACTCTGGACATTCCTCCGTGGTCGGATGAACTCCAGAAAAAGCTGGGCATGCGCTGGGCCATGCTGGAGCAGGCACCCGACCAGAACGCCCGTAGGGTTCTGATCCAAGCGCTCAGGCTTGCGGACGTTACCGGCAAGCCCGAAGCCGAGCTCGTTGCAATTATCGAGGACCGCATCGCGCGCCTCCGATCCCCGGATCGAAATCTCAGGTGGGAGGAGTACCAGCAGTTCGTGCAGCACACTCAGCCGTTCGGCGAGAACACCGAGTTTGAGATTCGTCCAGCTCCTGCGCCGCTCGAACTCGCGGGATGGCTGCAGTCGGTCATCCGAGCGACCCGTCTGCGGGAGGTCAGAGCCATCCGCGGCTTCACGCGCGTGTTCCCGCCCACTCCTGGGGACGACGAACGAGTTGCAAGGATCTCGCTGAACCGTACCAGCTGGCTGCCCGCGGTCGAGAATCGGGGCGAGGGGATTTTCATCCAGCTACGCATCGATCAGGTGCAGCAGTGGGAGCAGCGCGCGGCCGTCGTGCAGCGCGTCGCGGGACTGCGGGAGGCCTATGAGCAGGCATGGCACGATCGGGGCCGGCCGGGCGCGCCGCCGAAGACGGTCACCCCGAGACTGCTGCTCATCCACAGCCTCGCGCACGCACTCATCCGACAGTTATCGCTGAGCTGCGGCTATGGCAGCGCTTCACTCCGTGAGCGGCTCTACGTGGGCACGAATGATTGGGAGATGGCGGGCTTGCTCGTGTTCACCTCGTCGCCCGACGCGGACGGGACTCTTGGCGGGTTGGCGCGACAGGGCGAGAGCCGCAACATCGTACGCATCTTTGAGGATAGCCTGGCATCGATGACGTGGTGCTCGTCCGATCCACTATGCATCGAGGGCGTTCACGCGATATCGGAGCCAGCGAACGGATCCGCCTGCCACGCCTGTCTCCTGGCGTCCGAGACTTCCTGCGAGGAGTTCAACGCGTTCCTCGACAGGGCGTTGCTGGTAGGCACACCGACCCAACCGGAACTCGGGTACTTCCAGGACTACCTCCGGGAGCTTCGGAGCTGAGCCGGCATGGGGCTCGCGCTGATCGAGAACGTCGAGAATGTTGGACTTGCGCCGAAATGACGCCAGCGAGAGGATGACTGCGACATGAAAGCAGCAAAGAGGAACGCACACGCGGTACCTGATCTCTCACATTTTCCTCAGCAGAGCTTTAGCCCGCTTGACCTCCGCCTCGATCCCGACAATCCGCGCCTCTCACCTGAGGAGAGAGGCGCTCCAGAGCCTGAGCTCCTCGACATCATGATCCGGCGCTTCAGTGCTGAGGAGGTGGCGGAGTCTATCATCGCGCGAGGCTACATTCCGTTTGATCCATTGATTGCGTGGCAGGCCCGTGAAGGAGTCACGGTTCGCGAGGGAAATCGGAGAGTCGCGGCATTGAAGCTATTGCTGAATCCGGATCTTGCTCCGCTCCGATTTCGCGCGACGTGGAAGTCATTGGCACAGCAGGCTGCGCGGGTTCGGTCATCCTTCCAGGAAGTGACTGTGACGATCGTACCAGACCCAAACCTTGCCGAGGTGCTCGCATATATCGGTTTCCGGCACGTTGCGGGAAACCTGCAGTGGCCCGCATTCGAGAAGGCCGCGCACATAGCCTACCTGCTGGATGATCAAAAGCTCTCGTATCGCAACGTCGGCCGTCAGATTGGCTCACGGGCGGATGCCGTCGAGCGTCACTATGTGGCGTATCGCCTAGTTCAGCAGGCCAAGAAGATTGGAGCTGACGGCGTTGAGAACATGGAAGGAGCCTTCGGCGTCCTCCTGCGGGCTCTGAATGCGCCTCGAGCGCGTGACTTTCTAGGAGTGACCTACCCCGACGATCCCCGGAGGTCGCAGCAGCCTTGCCCAAAAGAGAAGAGTGAGAACCTGCGTCATTTCGTTCGATGGACCTTTGGAACCGAGGAGCATGCTCCGGTTGTCACCGATTCCCGTCAGCTGACCCTTTGGGGACGGATCTTGGGTTCCAAGGCGGCGGTCGCGTATCTGCAGAACGCCCCAGCTCCGCGCTTTGACCGAGCCCTCTTCAAGAGCGGCGCTGATACCGAGTCCGTCACTGAGAGCCTAGCGGCGGCAGCGGACCGCCTCGAAGAGGCAGTGCCCCACGTAAAGCGCTACAAGGACACCCGCGATGTGCGGGAGCTAGTCGGCCGCTGCGCTGACTTCCTCTCTCAGATGCTGGAGTATTTTCCGGCAATCCGTCGCGAGCACCACTTGGGCGACGCGGATGTTTAGATTTCCCGATATTTCGATCGACGACGCGGCACGTGTCGCGGATTGGGTCGAGCTGTGTGCTTTGTTCGGCAAGGGTGGCACTGTCTCTCGGCGAGATGTGGAGGATGTGGTTTTCGACCGAGGCTTGCTCGGAGTGACCGATCGAAAGGCGAGCCTGCGGATCCCTGAGTACGAAGACATCGATTGCCTCACCGCAGAGGACAGCTTGTCGAGGATGTCCGAGCTGGTGTGGCGTGGGCTGCAGGAGCGCCGGCGGGTGCTCGGTGATGCGTATCCATTCGCTGTTTCCACGAGGGAGCTGACCCGCGCTGACGACGTAAAGAGCTGGCAGGCGAGGCCCGCTCAAGCCGCGCTCCTGCTAGCTGACCTCTCGAAGGACTACTCCAAGGCGAAGCTTCCGAAGGCCTCTCGGTTCCGGCGGCTCTTCGAAACCATCGTCCAGTCCAGCTTTCGTAGCCTGTTCCGCGGGGCCAGTATCCGCTTTGGCGTCCCCGCCGACCCCGACTGGCCGAAAGGAATCACCAAGATCGCAGATCGGCTCGAGGAACTCGGAGACCGCCTGTCGCTCGCGGTCAACCCCTGCGAAGAAGACATCGAGTGCACCGACCAAGACCTGGGGCTGGACGTGCTTGCTCGACTCTCGTTTGGCGATGAGAATCCAGGGACACTCTACATTCTGGCCCAATGCGCGACCGGGGTGGAGTGGCGAAAGGAAAAGAAAGGTGAGCCGTCACTTGAGCTATGGAGCAGGTTGCTCTCATGGGATGCCATACGTGTGCGCGCGATTGCCGTACCGTACCGGGTCAGCGATTCAAAAGACCTTCGCCGCACCGCTGCCTTCTTCGACGCAATCGTGGTGGATCGACTTCGCCTGTTCGCCGGGCGGCCAGATGAAGGTCTGCCCTCCTGGTGCCGCGATCAGCTTGTAAACTGGGTCTCTGAACAGTTGGAGCGGATACCACCGCTCGCATAGTATCGGCAGACGACACCCGCAGCGTCCACCCGCAGGGATCGGCGATTGCCTCCGCTCCCGACCGGGCTCAGGCAACGCCGAGGACGCGCACCGGCTCGCGGCGGCCGCGCAGGCTCGCATGGTCACCGGCACCGCGACGCCGTGCGCGCGCCAACTCGTACGTCATGCTCTATCGGACGCACGCGGGCGACGAGACTCTGCCCCGTGGTGAGTCCCCCCCCAAATTGACTCGCCAACGCCGGTGGGCTAGAAGTCGCGCACGATGACGTGGACCACCCGCTCACGAGCGGGCTTTTTTTGCCCGCGAACCTGACCAGACGGTTAACGATCATGCTGAGCTCTCTCTCACTCGCTTTCGTAATCCAGCTGCTGCTCGCCGCCGGTGTCGTCGTCTCCCTGTTCTTCTACCTCACCGGCTACTTGAGCGGCCGCAGCTTCTTCCGCCCGCGCCGGCGTCCGAACGGGCATGCCGGCGACACGACGCTGCTGCCGGGGGTGACGATCCTGAAGCCCCTGAAGGGCTTGGATGTGGACCTCTACGAGAACCTGTCCACCTTCTGCACGCTGGAATACCCGACGTATCAGATCGTCTTCGGGGTGGCGGACCCCGACGACCCGGCGGTGCCGGTGGTGCGACGGCTGCAAGCGAGCTTTCCGCGGGCGCGCATCGATCTGGTCATCGACGGCCGGGTGTACGGCAGCAACTACAAGATCAGCAACCTGCAGAACATGTATGGTGCCGCGCAGCACGAGGTCATCGTCATCGCCGACAGCGACATTCGCGTTCGCCCCGACTATCTGCGCCGGCTGGTGACGCCTCTCGACGACCCGCAGGTGGGTCTGGTGACGTGCCTGTACCGCGCCGTGAGCACCGGAGGCCTGCCGACGCTCGTGGAGTCGCTGTTCATCAACACCGACTTCGCCCCCATGGTGTTGGTAGCCCGCATCGTCGAGAAGCCGAGCTATGCATTCGGCGCGACCATGGCGTTACGGCGCGAAGTCTTGGATCAGATCGGTGGCTTCCTGCCGCTGGCGGACTATCTCGCCGACGATTACTACCTGGGCCACCACGTCGCTGCGCTCGGCTATCGGCTCGCGCTCTCCGACGTCGTCGTCGAGACGGTGCTGGCCGTCGGCAGCTGGCGGCGTCTGCTCGACCATCAACTGCGTTGGGCACGCACCTATCGCAACTGCCGCCCGGGGGGCTATCTGGCAAGCCTCTGCACCCACGGCACGTTGTGGGCGACGCTCAATCTGCTTTACAACCACTTCAGTCCGGCCGCCTGCCTGGCTGCCGCAGCGGTCTACGGTGTGCGCATCGCTGCGGCACACCGGATCGCCAATCAGTTCATCGGCGCGCCGTTGCGGTGGCGCGAAGCCCTGCTGGTTCCCCTCAAGGATCTTTTCATCTCGACGGTCTGGGTACTGTGTTACCTCGGCGATACCGTCCACTGGAGCGGTCACGAATTCCGCGTCTTGAAGGATGGGAAGATGGTCCAGGTGTCACCGCCCGCCATGCCGCAGCCGCAGCTGATCACCTTCGCGACCCGTGTGACGAAGGAGCCGGATCAGCACGCTGCGTCGCTCTAAGGGGCCGCGAACCCCCGGCCCTACTCGATCCGTTCGACCAGCTGGGCGATGAGCGACAGCAGGTGCTCGCTGTCCGCGGACGGCGGCAGCACTTCCATGTTGCGCCGTGCCCGCGTAGCGTACTCGGCCGCGAGCGCGCGCACCTCACGCAGCACGCCGGTGCGACGAATACAGCCGAGGGCCGTGTCGATCTCAGCCTGCGTGAGCGTCGGCTGCTGGAAGAGACGCACCAGCTCGGGCTCACGGCCGAGCGCCAGCACGATCGGCAGCGACGGGTTGCCGTCGCGCAAGTCGAGACCGACCGGCTTGCCGAGGCGTTCCTCGCTGCCTTCGACGTCGAGCAAGTCGTCGACGATCTGGAAGGTCATGCCGACGTTGAAGCCGCAGTCCGCCATCGCCTCGACGACCGGCTCGGCGGCGCCGGACAAATACGCCGCCGTACGCGCCCCTTGCTGGAAGATGCTGGCGGTCTTGCGGCGGATGATCTCGAGGTAATCCTCCAGGGTCACCGCGGGGTTGTGCCGAAAGCGCGCCTGCATGGTCTCGCCCTCGGTCAGGCTGATGCACGCTTCGGCGGCCCAGTTGATCAGCTTCTCTTCGAAGCGCGCACAGAGCTGGAAGGCGCGGCTGAAGACGAAGTCGCCGGTGACCAGAGTTTCCGCCAGGCCGTACTTACGCAACGCCGAGTCCCTGCCGCGCCGCACCTCGCTCTGGTCGATGATGTCGTCGTGCAGCAGGGTCGCCGAGTGGATCAGCTCCAACGCCGCCGCCACGTCGATGATCTCATCCAGCCCACGTCCGCCGCAGGCGCGGAAGACGAGGAGCGTTACCGTCGGACGGACGCGCTTGCCACCGGAGCCGATGAGGTAGGTCGAGATCTCCGTCAGCAACGGCTCACGCGCTTGCACCTGACGGGCCAGGCGCGCCTCGACCAGCGCCAACGCCTCGGTCAGTGACGGGTCGGCCTGCGTGGCCAGCGCCCGCGTCTCTCCTGCGGTACTCACATCCTATCCTTAGATGCGGCCAGATAATGTGAAAACCCACAGCGAGTCAAGGAAGCCGGCCGCCGCCGGTACGCGGGTCGCTGCGTTGCTTTTCCGCCGCCGACTCGTTAGGTTCCAGCCGATCGGGCCGTACCATTCGATGCGACCAGTACCGACGACGATCAAACGCCTGGGCAAAGACAGTGTGGAGGTCATCTGGAACGACGGCCACCGCAGCCTCTTTGCCAACCGGTATCTGCGCGATCACTGTCCGTGTGCCAGCTGCCGCGAGCATCCGGTACATTCGTTGCCGATCATCGGCGGTGCCGAGATCTACCCCGTGCAGATGGGGGTCGTTGGGCGCTATGCGATCAGCATCCAGTGGAGCGATCAGCACGACACCGGCATCTACAGCTACGATACTTTGCGGCAGATCTGTCCGTGCGAGACCTGCCAACCCGTCGCGGGTAAGCCCAGCGATAGTCCCGTATGACCACGATTGCCGACATCCGCGAGCGCCTGACGGAGATCCGCCCGCCCGGCTCGGCGCGTGACATCATTGCGCTCGGCATGGTCCGCGCGATCGATTCACAGGACGGATCGATCACCATTCATCTGGAAGCCCCGACGATGCCCGCACCGAGCCTGAACGCCACCGTCGCCGACATTCGGCGCGCTGTCGGCGCGCTGGAGGGCATCAAGAACGTCGACGTGCGGGTGGCCCAGGGCGAGCCGGCTGCCGGCCCGCATGTGCACCACCCCGGTGCAACCGGCGGACCCGGCGCGAATCCCGCCAACGAGCACGGCCCTCTGCCGGGCGTCCGCGACATCATCGCGGTGTCCAGCGCCAAAGGGGGCGTGGGCAAGTCCACGGTGGCCGCCAATCTGGCGCTCGCCTGGCGTCGCCTGGAGCTGCGCGTCGGCTTGTTGGACGCCGACGTCTACGGGCCGAGCGTGCCGATCATGTTCGGCGTCAGCGGCCGGCCGCGCGTCGCCGAGAGCAAGCGCATCTACCCGATCGAGAAGTACGGCCTCCAGCTCATGTCGATCGGCTTCTTCCTCGACGACGACTCGCCGGTGATCTGGCGCGGACCGCTCGTCATGGGCCTGGTCCGCCAGTTCCTCAAGGACGTCGAGTGGGGCGAGCTCGACATCCTGGTCGTCGACATGCCTCCGGGTACCGGTGACGCCCAGCTCACGCTGGTGCAGCAAGTACCGCTCTCCGGTGGCGTCGTGGTCACCACGCCGCAGGAGGTGGCTACACTCGACGTGCAACGCGGCATCGCCATGTTCGAGCAGGTGCACACGCCGATCCTGGGGATCGTCGAGAACATGAGCTCCTACGAGTGCCCGCAGTGCGGTAAGCACGAGGATCTGTTCGGCAGCGGCGGTGGAGAGCGGATCGCGCAGCGTTTCCACGTGCCGTTGCTCGGAAAAATTCCGATGGTTCTCGACGTCCGGACGTCCGGTGACGCGGGTAAGCCGCTGGTCGTCGACCAGCCGGATCATCCCGTGAGCCATCTCTTCGTCGAGATCGCCGAGAAGATCCTGGAGGCCGTCGAGGTCGAGCGATTGAGCGCGCCGCCGCCGCAGATCATTGGCTGATGCACTCGGACAGCGAGACCCCCGGGGTGAGCCCGGCCTTGTAACGGTAGGCTGCCGTCGACGGACAGACTATCGCTCCGCCTCTACGTGCGCCGTGGACTACCACGCTTCGACATTCGAACCGACATTCGCGCTGGCCCTCTTCGGCTTCATCATTGCCATCGCCGTCGTCAGCATCGGTAGCTACCGCCGCCGGCCGCACGATCTTTCGCACGTGCACGGTTCCGCCGTGCTCGGGCAGGGTATTCGCGACTGGTACTTCGAGAACCTCCAGCCCTTTGAAGACCTGTGCGTCCGATGGCGCGTCCCGCCAGCCGCGCTGTCGTATACACAGTTGGTGTCCAGCCTGGTGGTGGGGTACTGCTATGCGGCGGGACTGCTCTTCACTGGCGGCTGGATCCTGCTGTTCACCGGGACACTCGACATCATCGACGGCAAGGTCGCGCGGCGGACGAACGCCAGCAGTGCCCGCGGCGCGTTCCTGGACTCGGTCATCGATCGCTACGCCGACTCGTTCGCCTATCTTGGGCTGGTGTTCTTCTTTCGCGAGTCGTGGGTATTGTGGGTGACGTTGTGTGCGCTGCTGGGCGGGCTGATGGTGAGCTACGCGCGCGCCCGTGCGGAGAGCTTGGGGGCGCGCTGCGAAGTGGGGCTGCTGCAGCGTCCGGAACGCTACGTCATCCTCGGGTTCGGCACCATCTTCGGCTCGCTGCTGGAGCACCTCGCCGGCCGTTGGCTCCCGGGCCCGCGCTACCCGTTCATCATTCTCACGCTCATCGTCATCGCAGTGCTGGCCAACGTTACTGCGCTGCAACGATTCGTGCACGCCTGGCGTGCTCTGGGAGAGCCTGCGCGTGGGTGATCTCACCGGGAAGGAGCGGCGCGTCCTCGGCGTCTTCATCCTCATGGTGGGCGCCGGGATCATCCTCGACAGCGACGCGGTCTGGCTGGGGACACTGGGCGTCCTGGCCGGTGCGGCGCTGTTCGTCTGGGGTATGATCGCGGCGCGCCCGCACGAGGCGGCGAGCCCCGCCGCGCCGCTCGCGGAGAGCCCGCCGACCCGGAGCCCCGTGTGAACCGGACGGTCCGCATCGCGCTGAGCGTCGCCATCTCCGCTCTGTTCCTCGGCTTTGCGGTGCGCGGCGTCGACTGGAGCAAGGCGGGCGCCGCGTTGGCCGGCGCCCACTATCTGTACGTCGTGCCGATTCTGGCGATCACCGTGTGGTCGCTCTACATCCGTGCGCAACGCTGGCGGATCTTACTGCGTCCGATCGGGACGCCGGCGATGCGAACCCTGGTGGCCGCAACCAACATCGGGTTCATGGCCAACATGGTCTTGCCGCTGCGCATAGGTGAGGTGGTCCGTCCCGTTCTGCTCAGCCGCAAGGAGAAGGAACCGCTCGGCGGCATTCTCGCCACCATCGTCCTCGAGCGGATCTTCGACATGTTCGCGATCCTGTTTCTGTTCGGGGTATCCGCGGCGACGGTGTCGGTGTCCGATGCGGTGCGCCAGTGGGGCTATCGGTTGTGTGGCCTGGCGGTGCTCATCGGCGCCGCTGTCGCCTTCATTCGCTGGCAGGAGGCGTTGGCGTTGCGCCTGCTGCACTACGTGTTGCGCCCGCTGCCCACGCGTCTGGCGGAGCCCGTCGATCATTTCTCCCGCGGCTTCGTGCAGGCGTTGGAGATCCTGGATAGCCCGCTCACGTTTGTGCAGCTGCTCGGCTGGTCGCTGTACCTGTGGTTGGTGATCTCCGCCATCTACCTGTGCGGGGTGCTGGCGTTCGAGCTGCCGGTGCCGCTCATCGTCGGCTCCATCGTCGTCACCGCCATCATCGCCATCGCCGTCTCCGCCCCGTCGGCACCGGGTTACATCGGCGCGTTTCAGGTTGGGTGCACCCTGTCGCTGGCGATCTTCGGCGTCTCCGAGAGCGACGCCTTCGCGTACTCGATCGTGTTGCACGTCACCCAGTTTGTCGGCGTCGTCGGCGCTGGGTTATACTCGCTGGCGCGAGAGGGCATGACGTTGGGACAGCTGGAAAAGGTGTCCGAGGCGGATGGCGCAGCGGCTTGACGGCAAGATCGTCGTCCTCGGCCTGAGCGGCGGCATCGCCTGCTACAAGGCGGCGGACTTGGTGCGCATCCTCGTGCGCGCCGGCGCCACCGTCCGGGTGATGATGAGCGCCGCCGCGCAGCACTTCATCACGCCGCTGACGCTGCAAACCCTCTCCGGGCATCCGGTCGCCACCGAGACGTTCGACCTGACGCAGGAATCCCAGATCGGCCACATCCAACTCGCCGATGGCGCCGATGTCGTCCTGATCGCGCCGGCGACGGCGAACATCATCGGCAAGATCGCCGCCGGCATCGGCGACGATTTGCTCACCACCGTGCTGTTGGCGACGCGCGCTCCCGTGCTGGTGGCCCCGTCGATGAACGTCAACATGTACGAGAACCGCATCGTGCAGGCGAACCTCGAGCGCCTGCGCGCCAACGGGTTTCGGATCATCGACCCCGGCGAAGGGTTTCTGGCATGCGGCTGGGAAGGCAAGGGACGGTTGGCCGACGCTGACGTGCTGCTCGCCGAGGTCGAGCGCGCCGTCAGCCCGCAGGACTTGCGCGGCGAGCGCGTACTGGTCACCGCCGGGCCGAACCGTGAGGCGATCGATCCGGTGCGTTTCATCTCCAATCGCTCCACCGGGAAGATGGGTTTCGCGGTAGCCGCCGCTGCGTGGCGCCGTGGCGCCGACGTCAGCCTGATCGCGGGGCCGACGGCGCTCGCTACGCCCCATGGAGTGCGCCGGCGCGACGTCGCTACGGCCGCGGAGATGCGCCGAGCGGTGCTCGACGAGTTCAAGAACGCAACGATGCTCTTCATGGCCGCCGCCGTCGCGGATTATCGGCCGGCACGGGTCGCACCGGAAAAGCTGAAAAAGGGTAGCGGCCGATTGCTGATCGAGCTGGATCGCACCACCGACATCCTCGCCGAGCTGGCGCCGCGCAAGGGCGCTCGACTCGTCATCGGCTTTGCTGCCGAAACCGAGCAGGTCGTCGCCAACGCGGAGCGCAAGCTGAGCGCGAAAAACCTCGACCTCATCGTTGCCAACGATGTTGCCGCTGCGGACACGGGGTTCGCGGTCGACACCAACGCCGTGACCATCATCGACCGCACCGGTCACCATGAGAACGTGCCGCTGATGAGCAAGGACGCCGTCGCCGACCGTATCCTGGATCGCGCCAGTCAGCTCAAACAGCAACGTACCGCCGGCGAGAGCGCCTCCGGGCCAGTTTCCGCGGCACCAGCCAAACGCGGAAGACGGAAGGCAACCGCCGATCAACGCCGATAGACGCCGATACGGAAACAGTCCGCCTTGTCTGATCGGCGTCCATCGGCGATTCCATTCAAAGTCCCTCGAAATGGGAACCGCAAAGATCCCCGGCGCGGTGAAGCTGGTCGCCGGATTGTTGGCTACCTCCGACGCGTTGTTGGCGGAAGCGGCCCGTGCGTTGAGCCAGCGCTTCGGGGCGATCGACCTCGCATCGGTGGCCACTGACTGGGCTGCCAGCACCTACTACCGCGCCGAGATGGGCACCCCCATCCGCCGTCAGTTCGTCGGCTTCGAGCGGCTCATCGCGCCGGGTAAGCTCGCAGCCGTGAAGCAAATGACGAACGAGATGGAGGCGGCGTGGTGCAACGTGAGAGGACGCCAGGTCAACATCGACCCCGGCTACATCGCCGCCACGAAGCTGGTCCTGGCATCGACCAAAGACGCTGCGCATCGCATCTATCTGAGCGGCGGCATCTACGCCGAGGTCACGCTGCAGTTCCTGCACGGGTCGTTCGGACCGTGCGCCTTCACCTACCCCGACTACGCCGCCGCGGACGCGCTGCAGTTCTTCGACCGCGCCCGCGAAGTGTATCTCGCGCAGCTGCGCGCCTTCCCTGCTGGTTCTGCCAGTCAGTAGGCCGCCGAGAGTTGCAACGGCGGCGGCATGCCGGCCGATTCGAGGTCCAGCCGATCATCCAGCGCGGCAATCTGCTGTCGCAGCTTCCTTGTAATGCGACCCCGGCGCTGGAGTCCCTTCAGCGTCGCACGCACTTCCTTCGCCAAGGTGAGGGCGTCCAGCCCCGTCGGGTCGGCCGCCTGGCAGTTCGCCCGCTTGCCGTGCCGCAGCACGTCGACGGCGTTGGCCTGACAGACGGTGTTGTAACGGCCCACCACCTCGACCGGAAGGGGATAGCGCGAGCCGGCGATCAGGCGGCGCATGATACGGTGCCATTGCTCCAGATCGTGCACTGCGATGAACCCGTCGAAGATGCGCTTGTTGGTGCGGAACGAGAAGAGCGTGCGCGCCACCACGTCTTTCACCAGCGCGTCGCATTCCGGGAAGCGACGGCTGCGCAGCTCGCGGATGAGGTCGCGGTGCACGGCGTGTTGCAGCGCGTCGAAGCGCGCCTCCCAGTAGATGTGGCGCAGCGTGCGCGCGCGGAAGCTGACGATCAACTGCGTCGGCACGAAGTGGTTGTGCGAGTACACGTCGCCGGCCAAGTGGGTGAGATAGCCGTAGGCGAACGCCCGTTGTGCATCGGTCTGCGCGCGCTGCAGCACCGCCCAGCCGACCTGCCACGAATGGCAGTGCGCCTGTTGCGCCCGGGTGTACTTCTTCGCCTGCGTGATGTCCGCGCCGACGCATCCGTACAGGTACTCGAGGCGATGATGTCGGAGCAATTGTTGAAGCGACCATCCCAGGATGGTAAGGTTTTTCAGCACGTCCGACCCGTGAACCAAGTGCGTAATCGGTCCCCACGCCCACGCGTCCGCAGGAGCGAGGGTCACGACAAGGAAGGCAGCACCGGCAAACCACAGCATGACGACGGATCGTACTCCCCCTCCAGCGCGTCCTCAAGCCAGCCTGCAGACGCTCGTTGAGCAGGTGCGCGCCTACGTCGAGTACCAGCAATCGACCGGCGTCGAAGGGTTCCCGCGTTCAGCGCCGCGGCGCGCCGCGGCGCGCCAGGTCGAGCCGGAGGTGCGCAGCGCTGCGCCATCCGCCCCGATTGTGGCGCCGATCAAAGTGGCTGCCGCGCCGCGTGATCTGTTCATCGCCCCCGGGGTGCAGCGTGCCGCGACCCTCGAGGACCTGCGCGCCGAGATCGGCGACTGCCGCCGGTGCAAGTTGTGCTCGGGTCGGACGCACATCGTCTTCGGTGTTGGAAACCCGCGCGCCATGTTGATGTTCGTTGGCGAAGGCCCGGGACGGGATGAAGATCTGCAAGCGGAGCCCTTCGTCGGCCGGGCCGGGCAGCTGCTGACGGAGATCATCACCAAAGGTATGAAGATGCGGCGCGAGGACGTCTACATCGCCAACGTCATCAAGTGCCGCCCACCCGAAAACCGCAATCCCGAGCCGGACGAGATCGCCGCCTGCCAGCCGTTCCTCTTGCGGCAGATCGAGATCATCGGGCCGAAGGTGATCGTGGCGCTGGGCACCTTCGCCGCACAGACCTTGCTCGGGCTGCGCGTGCCCATCTCGCGGTTGCGCGGGCACTGGTACGATTACCAGGGAGTCAAGCTGATGCCGACGTTGCACCCCGCCTATCTGCTGCGCAACCCGAACGACAAGAAGCTGGTGTGGGAAGACATCAAGCTGGTATTGCGCGAACTGGAGACCGACAAGTGAAGCGTCGCGCGCGTCGACTACGGCGGGGCGTCGCGCTTCTGCTCTGCGCCCTCGGGGCGCTGCTGTGGACGCACGCCAGCCGCGGCGCCGAGCCGCGGCGTAAAGCGACGGCGCGGCCCTCCGGGCGCAGCGTCGCGGACCGTGCCGCCGACGATCGCCAGGGTGCTGACGCTGAGGTCACGGGCCGCGAGATTGCGGACCGCGAGATCGAGAGTCGGCACGTGCATCTGATCGCCATCGACGCCGGCATCAATCCGGCCACCGCCGACTTCATTCACGAGTCGATCATCCGGGCGCAACGCGACGGCGCGCAAGCTTTGATCATCGAGCTGGACACCCCCGGCGGCCTGCTCGATTCCACCAAGTCGATCGTCAAGGACCTCCTCGGTGCCGCACTCCCGGTCATCGTCTACATCGCTCCCAGCGGGGCTGGTGCTGCATCCGCCGGAGTGTTCGTGACCATGGCGGCGCACATCGCAGCGATGGCCCCGGGGACCAACATCGGCGCGGCGCATCCGGTGGGCGGACAGGGTGAGGACATCGGCGGCGACATGCGCGAGAAGGTGGAGAACTTCACCGTCTCGTTGAGCAAGACCATCGCCCAGGAGCGCGGCCGTAACGTTGAATGGGCCGAGAAGGCGGTGCGCGAGAGCGTGTCGGTCACCGAGCAGGAAGCGCTGAAGCTGCACGTCATCGATTTGGTCGCGACGAATCGGGACGATCTGTTGCGTCAGGCTGACGGCCGCGAAGTCAGTGTGCAAGGCACGAAGGTGAAGCTGGAGCTCGCGGGCGCCGAGGTCATCCAGTTCGAGATGCGCCTGAAGCAGAAGCTGCTCAACGTCCTCGCCAACCCCAACGTCGCCTACCTGTTGATGATGGCCGGCATGCTTGGGCTGTACGTCGAGTTTACCCATCCGGGCGTCTTCTTCCCGGGCGTCGCGGGCGGCATCTGCTTGCTGCTGGCATTGACCGCGCTGCAAGTGCTGCCGATGAACTACAGTGGTCTGGCGCTCGTCATCCTCGGGATCGGACTGTTGATCAGCGAGCTGTTTCTGCCTAGCTTCGGCGTCATGGGCGTCGGCGGGATCATCTCGTTCGTGCTGGGCTCGCTGTTGTTGTTTGATACCCCGGGCTCCGACCTGTCGGTCGATCCGAACATCGTCTACGCTGCGGCGGCGACCTTCGGAGGATTCACGCTGCTAGTGAGCTACTTGGTGGTGCGCTCGCAGCGTCGCCGCCCGGCGTTGGGGCGTGAGGGGCTCATCGGTGAGATCGGTGAAGTGCGCCAACGCGTGGCGACCGGCTCTTTGGGTGGCAAGGTCTTCGTGCACGGCGAGTATTGGAACGCCGCGGCCGACGAGTCGATCGAGGTCGGCGAGCCGGTCGAGGTGCTTAGCGTGGACGGGATGCGGCTGCGGGTGCGGCGTGTCGCCCGCCCGCACGACGCGGCCACGCGAGGCGCGTAACCAGTCAGGCGAAGGAGGCGGCGATGTTTGGCCCGGCAGTAACGGTCGTCATAGTTGTGTTGGGATTCATCTTCAGTGGCATCAAGATCCTGAAGGAGTACGAGCGCGCCGTGATCTTCCGTTTGGGGCGGCTGGTGGCGTCGCGGGGTCCGGGAATCATCTACATCATTCCCTTGGTTGAGCGGATGCAGAAGGTGGGGCTGCGCACCGTGACCATGGACGTGCCGCCGCAGGACGTCATCACCCGCGACAACGTCTCGGTGAAGGTGAGCGCCGTGTTGTACTTCCGCGTCATCGATCCGAACCGCGCGGTGGTCGAGGTGGTGGACTTCCTCTTCGCCACCTCGCAGCTGGCGCAGACGACGTTGCGCAGCGTGTGCGGGCAAGCCGAGCTCGACGAGCTGCTGTCAGAACGCGAGAAGATCAACACGAAACTGCAAGAGATCCTCGACTCGCAGACAGATCCATGGGGCATCAAGGTGGTCACCGTCGAGGTGAAGCACATCGACCTGCCGCAGGAGATGCAGCGCGCCATGGCGCGGCAAGCCGAGGCCGAGCGCGAGCGGCGCGCCAAGGTCATCAACGCCGAAGGCGAGTTCCAGGCGGCGCAGAAGCTCGCTGACGCCTCAGCCGTGATCGGCAAGCACCCGATGGCCTTGCAGCTGCGTTTCCTGCAAACGCTCACCGAGATGGCGTCGGAGAACAACTCGACGACGATCTTCCCGCTTCCGATCGACCTCATCGCCCCGTTCTTGAAAGGCACGCAGAAGCCGTAGCGGGTCGCGGCGTGCTGCCATTGGAGCAGTGGGCGGAGCCGGGTTCCATGTTTCGGGGCCGTCTCGCCGGCAGATTTGTAGCTGCCGCCTTGACAGGGACGAGTCGCTCGTGTAACAAGCACTTTTTGCGCCAGGCTCCTCTGCACACCGAGGGTATTGGTCAGGAAAGGATGGTGGCGCGGCAGGGCCGATGTAGCTCAAGAGGTAGAGCGACTGACTTGTAATCAGTAGGTTGCCAGTTCAAGTCTGGCCATCGGCTCC
>CAZCGA010000007.1:0-37897 GCA_964498075.1 uncultured Binatia bacterium (SeqCode)
CTCGCCGGAATCGTGCAGGCTCAACAGCAGATGACGATATCCCCCGCGAAGGGCCAGAGCTCGCAGCAGATGGAGAAAGACAAGGCCGAGTGCATGACGATCGCGCAGCAGAGCGTCGCACAACAGCCGACTGGGGCAACCCAGAGTGCAAAGGGTGGGCGAGCACGCGGTGCCGCCCGCGGCGCCGTGGCTGGAGCGGCGCACGCGGAGAAACAGGCAAACCAGTATGAGCGCGCTCCCGAGGCCGTCCAAGATGAATACCGTCAGCAGCAGGCAAAGCAGGGAGCCAAGACCGGCGCGAAGGTCGGTGCCGCAGCCCAACGGCGGTCCAAAAGTCAGCAGGCGCAACAGCAGCAAACCAGTCAGTCCGCCGCGGTGGATTCGGCGTTCCGTTCGTGCATGACGGGGCGCGGCTATACGGTGAAGTGAGCGGCGCTGGACCACTCATCTTATTGTTGACGTTGATGTGACAAAGAGAAGTTCACCACGGAGGCACGGAGAAGACTAGGGATCGTGGCTTGCCTCTCAGCATCGGAAAGGCGGCTGTCTTCGTGTCTCCGTGCCTCCGTGCCTCCGTGGTGAGTTTTTTCCTGTCTCATCAGGGTTCAAGGAAGGCTGAAGCTTGCATGACATACATTCGAGAGACTCAAAACGTGTGGACCACTCTTCGCTGCTCAATCCGGGCCCGATTGCTGGCTCTTGCAATGAGCGTGGGGGTGGCCGTTCTGGCCACCGGGTGTGCGCCGCTGGTCGGCGTCAAGCGTCTCTCCGCGCGCGACGCGCACCGCTCGGTGACGAGCAACGCATTGTCTACCGGTGATCTCAGCGAGACAACGCAAGTCGCATTGCGCCGCCACAATCTCACCGACCAGTTCGACAAGGCCCCGGAAGAAGCCCTAGCGAAGCTGCACGCTGATGTGCTGAGCGCCGACGCCACCAACGAGGATCTGTTCGCCCTGACGGAGCTGTCGTTCTTTCACGCCGAGCGGAGCCACAAACGGTCGTACTACCTGGCTGCCGCGGTCTACGCTTTTGCATTCCTGTTCCCTGAGGACGTTCAGCGTGAACCGCCGGCGATGGATCCGCACTACCGCTGGGCCTGTGACATCTATGACCGCGCCGTCACCGAGGGATTCCGGCAGCTCAAGGGTGACAACATGGACCCCCGCGCCGGGCGCTACGACCTTCCCTTCGGCACTCTCGACGTGACCTTTGACACAGCCGAGCTCACGTGGGGCAACCGCCGGCTGAAGGACTTCGTCCCGGTCGGCGAGCTCGAGGTGCGCGGCCTGCGCAACCGCTACCGCTCGCCCGGCATCGGCGCACCACTGGCGGCCGCCACAGAGATCGCCGCGGGAATCGAACCCTCCAATGATCTCGTCGGCCCGTTCGTGCGCGTTCCGATGACCGCGGTCTTGCTGCTCGAACGTCCGCGTCAACAGCTGAGGAACTCCGAGTTACACGCCACGCTGCGTCTCTTTAGCGCCACCGATGTCGAGACCGTCAAGATTGGCAAGGAAACAGTCCCGCTCGAGATCGACCGCACCGCACCGATTGCGACGACGCTGGCTGCAAACCGGATGCTCGACAATGAGCTCACAAATTTCCTGGGCCGCGCCGTCGGCGTCACCCGGCAAGGGCGCCTCGGGGCGCGGCAGCCGTATCGACGCGGACGCATTCCCGTCGTCTTCGTCCATGGAACCAACTCGAGCCCGGCGCGCTGGGCCGACATGGTCAACGACCTCGACGCCGACGACTGGGTGCGCCAGCGCTATCAGTTCTGGTTCTTTTCCTACGACAGCGGCAGCCCCATCGCGTACTCGTCGATGTTACTGCGGAACGCGCTGCGTGCTGCCATCAAGCAGTTCGATCCGGACGGCACCGACGAGTGCCTGAAACACATGATCATCATTGGCCACAGCCAGGGGGGACTGCTCACCAAGATGATGGTGATCAATTCCGGGGACCGCTTCTGGCGCAATGCCAGTGACAAGTCGATCGACGAGCTGAAGTTTTCCGAGCCAACTCGCGCCCTGCTGCGCGATGCGATGTTCGTCGAGCCGCTCCCCTTCGTGGACCGCGTCATTTTCGTCGCCACGCCGCAGCGCGGCAGCTACCTCGCCGGTCCGCAGATCGTTCGCCGCCTGGTGCAAAAGCTTGTCTCGATGCCAATTACGCTGCTGCAAACCGGTGCCGATCTGTTCTCCAAAGACGACGTCAAGCCATACTTGAAGGGGCAAACGATTCCCACCGCGATCGACAACATGTCTCCCAGCCATCCCTTCACTCTAACCATCGCGGAGATTCCCGTGGCGCCGGGTGTCCATGCGCATTCGATCATCGCGGTGGACGGCGATGTCCCGAAGGAAAGCGGCGGCGATGGCGTGGTCAAGTATGTCAGCGCGCACATCGACGGCGTCGAGTCGGAGCGCGTCGTCAACTCGCCGCACTCGTGTCAGTCGAATCCAGAAACCATCGACGAAGTGCGCCGGATTCTGCGCCTGCATGCGGCGCAGGTTACCTGCGGTCCCCAGGTGCCGGCCGCTGCCGGCGCCTCCGCCGGCGCCGTGCACTCATGAGGCGCACCCTGGCAAAGGTTGCCAGGCGCGCCCTCCTGGTGATCGTCATTCTGGGCCTCTCAGTGTGGGCGGCTCTGGCTCTGTACTTGGGGCCTTTGCAATCGACGCTGTGGGCCGCCGCACTCGCTGCGGCGGGGCTGGTCGCCGCTGTCGCCGCAGCTCTGCCGCGCCTCCGCTGGTGGCCACTGGCATTGTTCACGGTTGCCTTCATCTGCTTCCTGGTGCGCTGGAACGGTGTGCAGCCGTCCAACGATCGCGACTGGCAGCCCGACGTGGCCGTGCTGCCCTTCGCCACTTTCGACGGCGACCTGGTGACGATCCACAACGTTCGCAACTTCGACTATCGCAGCGAGACCGACTTCACGCCTCATTACTACGACAAGACGTTCGACATGCGGCAGCTCGACTCCGCCGACCTGATCGCCGTCTACTGGATGGGCGATGCCATCGCCCACATCATGGTGAGCTTCGGCTTTGCGGAGCATGACTTCGTCACCGTCTCGATCGAGACGCGCAAAGAGGTCGGCGAGACGTACGACACCATCAAGGGCTTCTTCCGGCACTACGAGCTGACCTATATCGTCGGCGATGAACGCGATCTGATCCGTCTGCGCACCAACTACCGCAAAGACCCGCCCGAAGATGCCTACCTCTACCGCACCAACGCCCCGCCCGAGAACGTGCGCCGGCTGTTCCTGAGCTACTTTCAGAAGATCAACGAGCTCAAGGAGCAGGCGGAGTTTTACAATACGTTGACCACCAACTGCACGACCAACGTGCTCATGCACACCAAGGTGAATCCGGGCAAGCATGCCTACTCGTGGAAGATCCTGCTGAGTGGCTACGCGCCGCTCTATACGTATGAGCTAGGCCGGTTGGATACCCGCCTGCCGTTCGAGGAGCTGAAGCGACGCTCGCACATCAACGCCGCCGCCCACGCCGCGGACCAGGCCGCCGACTTCTCTCAGCAGATTCGCGCCGGTCTGCCGAAGCCATTGGCGAGCGCCGCGGCACGCCAATGAGCACAGCGAGATGTCGGGCCCGTTCGATGCTGCCGGATTTCTGGGCGGTCGCAATTTCCGAAGAATCTCAGGAACCCCTCAGGACTCCGGCGCACACTTCTGGTAAGAATCGACCCCTGGCGAGAGAGGAAGGGAGATAAGTCAATGAGCCTTAGAGCAACTTGGTTGTCGGCAGGAGTAGTTTTCGTGTTGGCCGGCACGGCGTCTGCCCAGCAGGTCTTCGTCTACCCGCAAGAGGGGCAGAGCCAACAGCAGCAGGACATCGATACGGCAGAGTGCACGCGCTGGGCGAAGGGACAGAGCGGTGTCGATCCGAATGCCCCGCAACAGCAGCAGCAGGTTGGCAGTAACGCGCGCGGCACGGTGGGCGGAGCCGCCAAGGGCGCGGCCCTCGGTGCGGCCGTCGGTGCCATCGCCGGTGACGCCGGGAAGGGCGCCGCCGCCGGCGCCGTGGTCGGCGGCGTCGGCGGACGCCGCGGGTCGAAGCGGGAGAAACAGGCGGCCGCGGCGGAAGCCACCAACAGCTATCAGCGCGCCTTCGCGGCGTGCATGGACGGACGCGGCTACTCGGTGAAGTGAGTCGTGGTGACTGGTGACTCGTGACTGAACAGACGGCCGCGCTCATCCCTCACGTCCCGGGAGCGAGTGAGGTGGCCGAGCCCATCAACGCTTAGCCTGATGTTTCTCGATCTCTTCTACGGGCTGCGCGATGAAGGCGTCCCGGTCGCGATCCAGGAGTGGCAGCTGTTTCTGCGCGCGCTGGAGGACGGCCTGCACGGGTCGAGCCTGCTGCGCTTCTACCACCTGGGGCGTTCGTGCTTGATCAAGAGCGAGACCTACTTCGACGCCTACGATCGCGTCTTTGCCAAAGTCTTCAAAGGGGTTGAAGGCGCGCTCGGGGACGACGTCACCGACAAGGTGCTGGAGTGGCTGCGTGATCCGAAGAACTTCCCCAACCTGTCGCCGGAGGAGCTGGAGAAGCTGCAGAGGCTGAATGCTGATGAGCTGATGCAACGGTTTCTGGAAACGCTTGCGAAGCAGGACAGTCGCCACGATGGCGGCGATCGCTGGGTCGGCACCGGCGGGAAGTCACCGTTCGGACATGGCGGGCAGCATCCCACCGGCATCCGCGTCGGCGGACCCGCGAAGAGCCGGTCGGCGATCAAGGTCGCCGAGGAGCGCTTGTTCAAAGATTATCGCACCGACGCGTCGCTTGATCTCCGCTCGATGAAGGTGGCGCTACGCCGCTTGCGCCAACTCACGCGCACCGGCTTGGCGACCGAGCTGGACCTCGACGAGACCATCGACGAGACCTGCAAGAACGCCGGCGAGATCGAACTGGTCTTCCGCCCGCCGCGGCGCAACAACGTGCGCCTGCTGCTGCTCATGGACGTTGGCGGCACGATGGAGCCGTACTTCGAGCCGGTGAGCCAACTGCTCACCGCGCTGCACGAGGATCGCGGCCTGCGCGAGTTTCAGCCGTACTACTTCCACAACTGCGTCTACGATCACCTGTACAGCAAGGCGCGGATGGCGCGCGCCGACGCGCTGCCGACGGGCGACGTGTTGCGCCGGCTCGACAGCCGCTGGAAGGTCGCTGTGGTGGGCGACGCCGCGATGCACCCGGCCGAGCTGATCGAGCCCCACGGCAACATCGACCCGCGCCGGACCTCACCGACGCCCGGCATCGTCTGGCTGCATCGCATCGCGACGCACTTCGATCGTTCGGTGTGGCTCAATCCCGAAGGCCCGGCCTACTGGGAGGCCGACACCACGCGCATGGTGCGCCGCCTCTTCCCGATGTACCACCTGAGCGTCGACGGGCTCACCCAGGCCCTGCGCGCGCTGGTCGGCGCGCGCGCGTAGCCCGCCAGTTACTGCGTTACTGCGACGCGTACACCGCCGCGATCAGCGCGCGGGCGCGCGGGTCGATGAGCCACAACCCGGTGTGCATCTCGTTCATCGTGTACCCGAACCCGATGCGCGCCTCCGGATCCGCGAAGGCCATCGAGCCGCCCATACCGCCGTGGCCGAAGGTGCGCGGGTTTGGTCCCATCGGCTCCGTCGGCGTCGAGAGCATGAAGCCGAGACCGAAACGCGTGTACAACGGCAGCACGCCGTCGGGCCCGACCGCCTGCTCCGCCAGCGCGCGCCCGATGCTGGCCAGGCTGAGCACGCGCACGCCGTTCAACGCGCCACCACACGCCAGCGCGCCGTACACCCGTGCGAGCGCTCGGGCGTTGGTGTGGCCGTTGGCGGCGGGGATCTCCGCGGCGCGCCACTCGCGGCTGTTGGCGGCGTCCGGTAGGATTAGGGGATTGGCGAAGACCTTGAACAGCAGGGACTCCGGATCTTTGAGGATCTCGCTGAACAAGTCGATCTGCTCGGGGGTCGGCGGCGGTGGGGCGATCAGATCAGTGGTGCGCACATCGTGCTCAGCGCTCAGCCCGATGTGGAAGTCCAGGCCGAGAGGCTCGGCCACTTCTTCCCTGAAAAATGTGCCGAGACTCTTTCCAGAGATCCGCCGGACCACCTCGCCGACCAGCCAGCCGTAGGTGAGCGCGTGATAGCCGTGTTGCGCTCCGGGAACCCACCACGGTTCCTGTGCGGCCAGCACTGCAGTCATGGTGCCCCACTCGTATAGCGCGCCCGGAGCCAGCGGCTGGCGCACCGCCGGCAGCCCGGCGCGATGGCTGAGCAAGTAGTTCACCGGCAGGCCGGCCTTGCCGCCCGCGGCAAACTCGGGCCAGTACTTCGCCACAGGCGCGTCGAGATCGAGGCGACCCTGATCCACGAGCCGGTGCGCGCAGATCGCCGTCATGCCCTTGGTCGTCGAGTAGACGTTGACGATGGTGTCGCGCTGCCACGGCCGGCGCCGCTCGGCGTCCGCGTAGCCCGCCCACAAGTCCACCACGGGCCGACCGTCGAGCGTTAACGCGACGGCGGCGCCGGTCTCACCGAAGGTCGTGAAGTTGTCCGCAAACGTCGCGCGCACCGCCTCGAAGCGCCGGTCGCACGTCCCTTCGATCCTGAGCTCAGCCGACATCGTTTCTCCACTCCTTCTCGCGGTTCGCGGTGCGGTTCAAAAGTCTACTTATGGGTTTTAATCCTTGCTTGTGCAACCAGAGAGGGAGCGCCGTGCGCTGCGATTCGGCGGCTGCAGGAACAACGGCTCGATTACTCGAACGCTTCAAGGCGGAGGCGGGCGGAGAACACCTCTGCGAGATGCCGCCGCGCCGCCTGTGTGATCTCGATCTCGCCCAGGTACGGCACAACACCGAGCGGCGGCCCGAGCCAATCGC
The DNA here is from genome assembly GCA_964498075.1 of uncultured Binatia bacterium (SeqCode). Classification (GTDB taxonomy): domain Bacteria; phylum Desulfobacterota; class Binatia; order HRBIN30; family HRBIN30; genus CAZCGA01. The sequence goes on from CAZCGA010000007.1 coordinate 6,904, forward strand.
TGAGGACCTGCACGTTCGTCTCCGCCGCCCGGTCACTCGAGGCACTGACGAAATTGATGACGTACCCGAGGATTCTCAACCCGACGGCCTGTGCGTAGCGCACCGTCAACAGTGCGTGGTTGATCGCTCCAAGCCGTGAGGCAACAACAACCACTAGCGGCACGTTGAGGTGAGCGGCGAGGTCTGCAAAGGTCGCCGTCGGAGTGATCGGGACCAGGAGCCCTCCGGCGCCCTCGATCAGTGTAATGTCGTGAGCGGACGCGATCTGGCGGTGGCACCTACCGAGCCGATCGAAATCGATGTCGACTCCCTCCCGCTGAGCTGCGACCAGCGGAGCTAGCGGTTCCCGGAACTTGTATGGACAGACTGTCTCCAAATCGTGACGACAGTCCGAGAAATAGAGCAGCCGAGCTGCGTCCGCTGGTTGCAACCGTCCATCCGGGCCAGGCTCGCAGCCGGTCTCTGCGGGCTTGAAGACACCCACCTTCCGGCCGCGCAGACTCAGCGAAGCTGCAAGACCGCACGCAACGGTCGTCTTTCCAACCGCCGTGTCGGTGCCTGTGATCAATATACTCTTTGGATTCAATCGGAACCCGCCTGGGAGACGGGCCTTATCTAGCAAGGGAAATTTGAGGGGGGAAGCCGGTTAGCACTCGCGTGTCAGGTGATCACCGCCCACACCATCCAGGCGATCGCACCCCACAGCACAACGCTGATCGCAGTCCCGGTGACGAAACCGAAGAACGGGATGTTCCGGGTCTGTTCGGGAGAGAGCTCGTCTTCAGTGCTTGCGAGGGCCATCTGTTCGAATGTCAGCTGCATGTTCCGCACCTCCTAGTCACCTACCCAGCAATCACCATGCCTCTAGATGCTGGACTTAGTGTAGACGAAGAGGGGGGCGAGTCAACGTAGCCGTCGCCAAAAACTTCCCACAACTGACAAATGGAATGTACACTCGGCCCTTTCCGCAGCCTGAACGGCATTCCGATCAGGCTCTCGTAACGGACTTGATGGCCTCGGCAGCCGCGTCGCAGAGAGTGTCCAATTCCACCTCGCCGATGCAAAGCGGTGGCATGAGCACGATCACGTTTCCGAGCGGTCGCAGAATGACCCCGTGCCGCCGGGCATTCTGACACACCTGCATTCCCACGCGCTCCGATGCCGGGTAGGGCTGGCGGGTTTCGCGGTCTCGTACCAGCTCGATGCCGACCATCAGGCCCCACTGCCGGATGTCGCCGACGTGCGCCAACATTGCGATGTCGCGCCGCAGTCTGTCGCCCACCTGCTCGCTACGCCGGTCCACCTGATCCAGCACGCCGCCGGTGGCGAAGAGATCGAGACTCGCCACGGCCACGGCGCAGGCGAGCGCATTGCCGGTGTAAGTGTGGCCGTGAAAGAAGGTGCGAAGCTCCCCGTACGGACCGAGGAACGCTTGGAAGATCTCTTCACTGGCCAGCGTCGCGGCCAGCGGCAGGTAGCCACCGCTGATCCCTTTGCCGAGGCACAGGAGGTCGGGCGCAACGCCCTCGTGATCGACGGCAAACATCTTGCCCGTACGCCCGAACCCCGTGGCGACTTCATCACAGATCAACAGCACCCCGTGCCGTCGCGTCAGATCGCGCAGCGCGCCAACATAGCCGAGCGGCTGCGCCCACATGCCGGCGGCTCCCTGCATGAGCGGCTCGACGATCAGCGCGGCGATCTCGCGGCCCTTGCGCGCGAGCAGCGACTCCGCGTCCGCCACCGCCGCGGCGAGGGCGTCGCCCGCACTCATGCCGCGCTGCCAGCGATAGACGTGTGGCGGATCGAGCTTGTAGCAGTCGAAGAGCAACGGCTTGAAGAAGCGATGAAAGGCTTCCGAGTAACCGACACTCACCGCGCCCAACGTGTCGCCGTGATACGCCTCGGTCAGCGCCGCAAACTTCGTCCGCCCCGTCTCACCGCGTAGCTGCCAATATTGGAAGGCCATCTTCAACGCGATCTCAACCGCTGTGGCGCCGGCGTCCGAGTAGAAGACGCGGGTCAAACCGGACGGCGCAATCTCCACCAGACGCTTCGCCAGGGCGATCGACGGGACGCTGCTCAACCCGAGCAGCGTCGAGTGCGCAATGTGATCTGCCTGGGCGCGCAGCGCGCAGTCGAGCTCGACGCGGCGGTGCCCATGGACGTTGCACCACAGCGAGGACACGCCGTCGAGGTAGCGCTTGCCGTTCACGTCGATGAGGTAGGCACCGTCGCCGTCCGCGATGATCAGCGGCTCCTCGCCAAGCCAGTCGCGCATCTGGGTGAACGGATGCCACAGATAGGCATGATCCCAGGCAGCCAGGTCAGACGGGGTCGGCATCGAGACTCCTCCGCGAGATGCGCTCGAACGCTTGCACGGCAAACGACAGGTCCTGCGCGGTGTGGGTGCTCATGACGGTGACGCGCAAGCGCGCGGTTCCCTGCGGGACGGTCGGGGGCCGGATACCCAGCACGAAAACCCCCTCCGCGAGCAGACGGTCAGCGGTGCGCACGGTCCGGTCCGCAGCGCCGATCAGCACCGGGAGAATATGCGTGGACGCAGCGCCGAGGTCGAACCCGAGCTGTTCGAGACCGTCACGGAGCCGCGCCGCATTCTCCGCCAGCTGCAACCGCCGCTCCGGCTCGTCCGCGACGATACGCAACGCGGCCAGGGTTGCGGCGACGATCGGTGGCGGCAGGGCCGTGGTGTAGACGAAGCTGCGAGCGGTGTTGATGAGCAGGTCGATGACCGGCCGGCGCGCCGCCACGAAGGCGCCGAACGTCCCGAGGGCCTTGCCGAGTGTCCCCATTTGCACGGTGACCCGCTCTTGCAGGCCCTCTGCTTCAGCGACGCCGCCGCCGTGTGCTCCCAGCACGCCGGTGGCGTGCGCTTCATCAACCATCACCATGGCGCCGTGACGCTCGGCGATCTCACAGATGACGCGCAGCGGTGCGACGTCGCCGTCCATGCTGAAGATGGAGTCTGTGACGATGAGCCGCCGCCGCGCCACGCTGGCAGCGACGAGCGCGGCCAACGCGTCGGTGTCGCGGTGCGGGTAGACAAATATCTCCGCCCCCGAAAGACGACATCCGTCGATGATGCTGGCGTGATTGAGCGCGTCGCTGAATACGGCGTCCTGCTTGCCCACCAAGGCCGCGATGGTTCCGACGTTGGCGTGATACCCGGAGTTGAATAGCAGCGCCGCTTCGGTGCGCTTCAGGACAGCGAGCTGCTCTTCCAGCTCGTGGTGCAGGCGCATCGAGCCGGAGATCAGCCGCGACGCGCCTGCACCGACTCCGTAGTCCCGCGCAGCCCGGGCGGCCGCATCGCACAGCACCGGATGGTTGGCCAGGCCGAGATAGTTGTTGGAACACAACGACAGCGCGCGGCGTCCGCCGACGGTGATCCAGGTGTCCTGGGGCCCGTCCACGGGCCGCAGCTGTCGCATCAATCCGGCGGCGCGGCGGCGCGCCAGGTCAGCGGCGGCAAAATCGTCGAGCGCCATGAACGGTCGACGATTAGACGCGCGCCCTGCTCCTGTCAACGCGGCGGGCTTGCGTTATCGGAGACGATGCGGAAAGGTGGCGGCACGCAAAGGGCGCACGTCCATGGCCGACATCGTGAAAGTGGGGCGCAGAGGCGAGCTGGTCTTACCCCGCCGGGTGCGTGCAGAGTTCGGGCTGCAGGAAGGCGATGAGCTGGTACTGTCGTTCGACGAGGACGCCATCGTCTTGCGGCGCAAGGCGCGCCGCTTCGCCGAGTACCTCGAGACCCTCGGACGGGCTCCGGGGCGTGATCGCACCTGATGCGGCGCAGAGCCGGCGCGTGCGCCAGCTGCCGCGGCCTTCTCGCGTCGCGTCGGCGCGGCTGCTAGGCCATATCCAGGCTGATCATGGCAAAGCTCCGTGTCCTCTTCGAAACCGGCGCGCCCGAGCGGGTCATCGAGTTTGAGCCCGCACGGGCGCCGTTCCAGCACGACGGTCGACCCGGTTCAATCCTCGATGTGTTGCTCAGCCACGGCGTGCATCTGGAGCACGCGTGCGGCGGGAACTGTGCCTGCACGACCTGTCACGTCATCGTGAAGGCCGGGTTCGAGAAGCTCTCGGAGGCCGAGGAAAACGAGCTGGATCTGCTCGACAAGGCACCGGGCCTCACGCCGACATCGCGCCTCGGCTGTCAGGCGGTCATCGATGATGAGTGCGAATTGACCGTCCTGATCCCTCGTTTCACCATCAACACATGAGCTCGCGGGAGACTGACGACGCCGCGACCGGCGGCACACAGCGGGTGACGTACGCAGCGACGATCGAGCGCATCGTCCAGTGGGCGCCCGAGACGCGCTCCTTCTTCTTGCGATTGCCGGCGACGCGACGCTTCCATTTCACGCCGGGACAGTTCATCTCCTGCCTGCTGCCGATCGGCGGGCAAACGATGATCCGCCCATACTCGATCGCGTCGGACCCGGAAGCCGCCGACGTGCTGGAGATTTGTCTCAACCTGGTGCCGGACGGTCCAGGATCGCATTACCTGTTCGGGCTGGACGTCGGCGCTACCGTACGTTTCACCGGTCCGTGGGGCACCTTCACCCTCGACCGGCCGCCGGATGCGGAATGCGTCTTCATCGCCGAGGGAACTGGTATCGCGCCGGTCCGTCCGATGCTGCGGCGCGCCCTGGCCAGCGAGACGCCGCATCTGCTGCGCCTGCACTACGCCGCCGCCGGCGCGTCACGGTTGCTCTACGCAGAGGAGCTCGAAGCCGCCGCGCGCCGGCACGCGCGGTTTACGTTCATGCCGCTACTCGGTGCGCCGCTCGCCGAGCTCATCGAGCAGCGCTACGTCGCCGGCGACGCCGACCGCCGCCGGCACTTCTACATCTGCGGCGTCGGGGACATCGTACCCCGTTTGCGCGACCTGCTGCGTCGCGCCGGCTACGAGCGGCGTGCCGTCCAATACGAGAAGTGGTAAGCGGGGAGTGGGCGGGGAGCTGGCTTCAGCCAGCTTGACGTTTCTCAGCCGGGGGATTGAGCCCCCGGCGTGTGGCTCACCGCAACGGCTCGCCCCAGCGATCCAGGAAAGCCACCGCGTCGACGGGCTTCCTTTGCGTGACGCGGAACGGGCGTGTCGGGTAGCCGAGCGGGATCAACGCCGCAAGGTGGATCCGATCCGGGATACCGACCACGGCTCGGATCTCCGCTTCGACGCTCGAGAACACCGTCGTCAGTGTGGACCCAATGCCGAGACCTCGCGCCGCCAGCATGAGGTTCTGTACCGCCGGAAAGATGGAGGCGTAGGCCGACTGCGGCGCCAGGATGTGCCCGGCGCCGTCGGCCATCGGTCCGAGCTGCGTCGTGTCCAGACACGCCAGGACGAGGAGCGGCGCAGTGCCCAGATGCCTCGCCAGACCGTCCACGGCGCGCATCATCCCGTCGTAGCCCTGGCGGCTCTTGATGTCGGCGTCGGCATCGGCCGCGACCGTGTATGCCTGCGCGTGCTGCCAGGCGGACAGATAGAGGGCGCCGATGGCGCGCGTCGCAGCTGTGTTGCGCACCGCGACGAAGTACCACGGCTGCGCGTTGCGGGCGCTCGGCGCGCGCGTCGCCGCCTCGATGAGCTGGCGCAGCACCCCGTCCTCTATCGGATCAGAACGGAACCGGCGCACGCTGCACAGCGTGCGCATGGCTTCGAACAGATCGTGAGTGCCCTCGGGCGGGAAGGTCGGGTTGTTCATGACAGCACACCGAACACCGAACCCGGACCAAAGACAAGCGTGCGGGTGCGGCCTGCTTTCCGGTTGCTATAGCCGAGGCGCGTGTGTAAGCCTCCCAAGCACGGGGGTTCCCCATGCGGACACGCGAACTGCTCCAACTCCACAACACGGGCCATCAAGGCATCAACGCGCTGTTTGCCAAGGCGCACTCCGCCGACTGGGACCTCGAACGCGACGTCGATTGGCGAACGCCGGTCGCTCCCGAGGAATCGCTGGTCGACCATGAGTGGACGGCGTTTGCGAAGACGCCCACGTTCAAGGCGTTACCCGATGCCGCGAAGACCAAGGTGACGCGCCGCGGTCTCGGCCGCATGCTCAACATCCTTCAGGTCGGCGAGAGCGTAGCGCAAGACGTGTGCGCCAAGATCGCGCTGACCGTGCGTGAGGAGGATTACCGCAACCACGCGGCGGCGCAGGCGATGGACGAAGCGCGCCATCACCTGGCGTACCGCCGCTTCATCGAAAAGATGAACGAGGAGGTCGAAGACATCGACGTCGGCACGGAGATGATGTTCGACACCCTGTTGGCGTCGAACGACCCACTGACGCTCATCGCCACCGAGCAGTTCTTCCTCGAGAGCCTGGCGATGGGCATCTTCGAAAGCATCCAGCGTCACGCCACGCATCCGCTGCTGCGCGACATCATCACGCTGATCACGCGCGACGAAAGCCGGCACATGGGGTTCGGCGTGCTGTACGTGGCGGAATGGATGCGGCAGCATTCGCTCGACGAGCAAATTGCCTTTGCCCGCCGGTGGCTGGGCCAGATCTTCATGGTGCTGATGGATCAGCCGGGCCCACTCATGCTGAGTCGGCTGCTGCAACGCCTGCGCGACGCGGGCGTCGACGACGCCGATCGCTTGGGCCCGCAGCTGCTGCGCGAGCAGCAGGCGGTGAACGCCGCGGAAGCCGACGAAGTCCTGTCCGGTCGCAAGCTGCCGCATCTCCTGAAGAGCGCGCGGCGCGCCGGACTCCTCAAGCCCGAGATTCTCGAAGCCCTTGGTCTGAGCCGGCACCCGCTCGTGCTGGCCACGCTGCGTCACGCCAGCGAGACCAGCGACTAACTGCCGGCGGTCAGTGAACCGCCCGTCAGGGCAGGTCGATCTCGGCCGGCCGACCGCCGTCGAGGTACGGCTCGTTGCTGGAGACCGATTGTGCGGATGGGTTGGAGCCGGGGACGGTGAAGCGGTCGATCACCAGGCCAACCACCGGCACGTCGACGCCGCGCACGACCACATGCATCGTGATGGTGCCGGTCGCGCTCCGGCGCAGAGCGCTGATCGAGCTGAAGTTGCGGCGATCGAAGCACTTCACAGTGGTCGAACCCGAGAACACTTGCTCGAACTCATTGACCACGGCGAGCTGGATGATCGCGGTCGACGGTATCTGACTCTCCAGGTTCTCCGAGCACGGCACGAGGATCAGCTCACTGTCCGACCCCGACTGGCTGGACAACGCCTGGAAGTGCAGCCGGTCCGGGCACTGCTCGTAGGTCACGCCGTCGAGCGATACCACGCCGGTGAAGTCGCCGGGGCTCAAACGGCGGAAGGCGATCGCGTTGTAGCCGATGGTCTGGGCGTTGGGTCCGGAGACCAGCGCGCGGCCCTGCAGCGCGTTGTGCTGCGATAGGTCCGGCCCGCTCGGCATCACCACGCACTTCAGCTCGCCGTCGCCTAAGATCGGCGGGGCCACCCGCCCATGGTTCCCGTCCGATCCGGTACTCGCCGTCCACGCGATCGGTTGACTCGGGGTCAACGACAGGAAGAAGCCGATTTCGTCGCACGTCCCGCTCTGTACATAGAAGCACTCGACGGACACGCTGGCGCCCGTGAGATTCATCATCTCGATGCGGGTATCCTGGGTCGCGGTGACGCGGATCAGCGGATAGATCAGCACCGCCGAGGGCAGCTTTTGTGCTGGCGGCTCTCCCACGACCTCGTAGCCGGTGGGATCCGAGCTTGACGGCCCCGCCGTCGGACGCGGTGTCGGAGTTGACGTCGCCGTCGCGGTCGGCAGCGGCGTGCGTGTCCACGTCGGCGTGCGTGTCACGGTGCGCGTGCTCGTCGGCGTCGGGGTCAGCGTGAAGGTCCGGGTCACGGTGGCCGTGGGTGTCAGAGTCCTCGTCTTGGTCGGGGTGAACGTCGGTGTCTGGGTGCGCGTCCACGTCGGTGTGCGCGTCGCAGTCGCCGTCGGCGTCGCGCTCGTCGTGCGGGTCGGGGTTGGCGTTCGGCTGGGGATCTTCGTGAGCGTGCTGGTTGACGTAGGCAGTGCGGTGCGCGTCTTTGTTGCCGTGGACGTGGGAGGCACCGTGCGCGTCGTCGTCGGTGTCAGCGTCGGCTGTGGAGTCTGCGATGCGGTTGGGGTCGACGTGGGCGTCGCGCTGGGGATCGGCAGCAGCGTGGCTGGGCTGCCGCCGATCTGCTGCATGTAGAGCACCAGAAACCCGGCGAGTATGCGGAGCAGCTCTGCCATACGCTACGGGAAGACCACCGTGGCCGAGCGTCCACCTTGGAAGGAGGGCTCGTTCCCGGCCGTGCCGCTGGTGATGCCAAACGGCACGTCGTCGATGACCAGTCCAATCAGCGGGCCAGTCGAGCCGCGCACAACCATGTGTGCCGTGTCGCTTCCGAGGGACGATCGGTCCAACTGCGCGCTGATGTCTCTCAGTGCGCGCCGATCGGAGCAGGTGACGCTGAACGACGTCGAGAAGCTTTGCTCAAACTCGTTGATGATCTGGAATTGTACCGGGATCGCCGTCGCCGACTGCAGGAGCAGATCCTGCGAGCACGGCACCAGGATCAGCTCGCTGGTGGAGCCGGGCCGGTTCGCCAAGACGTGGAAGTGCAGCTTCTCCGGGCATTGCGCGTAGGTGCTGCCGTTGAGCGCCACCACTCCGGTGAAGTCGCCGTCGGTAAGCCGTTGGAACCCGACCGCGCCCAGCGATACGGTGCGCCCATCCAGCCCAAAGATCGTCGCGCGCCCTTGGATGGTGTTGTGGAACTGTACCTCAGGATGCGGCGGGATCACCGCACACTTGAGCTGGCCGCTGCCGAAGAAGGGTGGTGCGGCGCTGAGGTCCCGCGTGTTGCTGAGGCCCTCGCTGGCCAGCCAGGCGATCGGCTGGAAGGGTGTCAGGGAAAGGAAGAACCCGATCTCGTTGCACGAGTCGCCGTCGACATAGAAGCATTGCACCTGCTGCGATTCGCCGGAGAGATTGAGGAGCTCGATACGCGTGTCCCGGTCTCCGTCCGATTCGATCAGCGGGAAGATGAGGAGCGCGGACGGCAGCTTCTGATTGGGCGGCGTCCCGGCCCTTGCTGGCGCAGTCAGGAGACAACAGACTGCCCCGACCAGGATCAAGGTTTTGGGAATCCACCACAAGAAACGCATCATCCGCCCAAGCAGACGCGCATGGTAAATGTACCTCGCGGGCAAATCAAGGCAAAATCGATTGGAATCGCGCGCCTGACGGCTGGCGCGGGCCCAAGGGCCGCGGAGGCGCCTTTCCGGTCGATCCGGGCCGCCCCTCCATGCTAAGAAGCGCCCATGCCCGAGGGTGCCGTTCATATCCGCCGGACCCGGCGCACCGACTTCACGGCGGTGATGAGCCTGCTCGCGACCAGCGCAACCGCCGTCCCGCCGCCGGACCGCGCCGCATTGCGGCGGTTCCGCAACATCGTCAACGACCTCGGCGCCGACTTGTACGTAGCGGTGGTTGACGGCGTGCTGGCCGGACTCGTACATGTAACCTATGCGCGACAGCTCACGGTTCCGCCGGCCGCACGTCTGGATCAGCTGGTGGTCGCCGCCGACTTCCGCCGCCGCGGCGTCGGTGCGGCACTGCTCGGTTTCGCACGCACCCGCGCGCGCCGCCGCGGCTGCGCCGATCTGTCGTGTGTCCTTCCTGGCGATGGCGCGCCGGCGCGCCGGTTTCTCGAACCGGCGGGGCTGCACGCCGCCGGTGGGTGGTTTCGTGAGCCACTGCGCGACGAGTAGAAGCTGAGCCGAGGACACCGTGGCCGAACTGTCCAAAGCAATCGCCCGCTTGATGGAAGAGCGCGGGCGCGCGCAACCACAACCGAGCAGCGATGCCCCCAAGCTGCGCGGCATCCTGGATGCCGTCCGCACCAAGGTGACGCCCGGCGACCGCTCGCTGATCGACGCATTCGTGCGCCAGTTGTTCGACAAGGCCGGCGCCGAGCTCCTCGAAAGTGCCGCGGTCGGGTACCTCGCCGCGCTGGCGCTCGGCGCCTTCCGCTTCATTACCGAGCGCAACACGCTGGAGCCGCGAGTGCTGGTGTTCGATCCCGATCTCATCGACGAAGGATGGGAGACGCCGGGAACGGTCATCGAGACCGTGATGCGCGATCGCCCGTTCATCGTCGACACGGTTCAAGAGTCCCTGCGCGAAACCGGCTGCAACGTGCACCGCTTGTTGCATCCGATCATCTCCCTCGAGCGCGATGCGCGCGGCACGGTGGTGGCGATCGGCCCGTCGGGCGCCGGTCGACGCGAGTCGTTCGTCCACATCGAGGTGGAGCGCCTGGCGGACCCGGACGCGGTAGCGAGCCTCCTGACGCAGCGGCTGACCGCCGTGGTCGCCGCTACCGACGACTACCAGGAGATGCGCGCCAAAGCGCAGGCGTATGCCGAGGAGCTGCGGACCCGGCCTCTGCCGCGGCCGTGGAACGCCGACGTCGAGGAGATCGCCGCCTTTCTCGATTGGCTGGGTCAGAAGAGCTTCGTCTTCCTGGGGTATCGCGAGTATCAGTTTGCCGGCCAGGGTGCCGAACGGACGGCGACCGTACGGCGTGGTTCCGGGCTCGGCATCTTGCGCCACGAAGATCAGTCGACCTTCGCCACCTCCGAGCCGCTGCCTGAGGTGCTGCGCCGGCGACTGAATGAGCCGCCGCTGTTGATCATCTCCAAAACCAACGCCGAGAGTCCGATTCACCGCAGCGCGCACATGGATTACATCGGCGTGAAAGAGGTGGATAACGCCGGCGTGGTGGTCGGCGAACGCCGGCTGCTCGGCCTGTTCACCTCGAAGGCGTATGCCGATGAAGCTACCACGGTTCCGCTGCTGCGACGCAAGCTCGCTGCCATCCTCGAGGTCGAGGGCGCAGCCGAGGAGTCGCATGACTACAAGTCGATCGTCGAGGTGTTCAGCAGCCTCCCGCGGGTCGAGCTGTTGGCCGGCTCGGTGCCCGAGCTGCGCAGCGAGGTGAAGGCGATCCTCGCCGCCGAGGGCGGGAATGAGGTGAAGGTGCTGCACCAGCCGGACGCGCTCGGCCGTGGCGCGTTCGTGGTGGTCATCGTGCCACGCGAGCGGTTTTCGGACGAGCTCTACCGGCGCATTGAAGGGCGTCTGGAGCAGGCGCTGTCGGCGACCGCCGTTCTCGATCAACGCCTGGTGATGGGCGAAGGCGATCAGGCGCGGATGCACTTCTATCTCGCCGTTTCCGCCGAGCGGGTCAGCGCCGTGCAGACCGAGGAGCTGCGCGCCGAGGTCTCAACTCTTCTGCGCACCTGGGACGACCGCTTGCGCGATGAGCTGCGCGAGCACTTCCCGCGCGAGCAGGCGCGGGCGCTGGGCGATCAGTACACGGCGGCGTTTTCCACCGCCTACAAGGGCTCGACCGACGTCGCCACCGCCATCCGGGACGTTCGTTGTCTGGAGGGGTTGCGCGCCAGCCGCCAGCCGCAGGTCGATCTCACCAACGACGCCAACGACACGCGCTTCACCGCCCTCAAGCTCTACCTCGCCGAAGAAGAGCTGGTGCTCAGCGATTTCCTGCCGGTGCTGGAGAACCTGGGTCTGAAGGTGTTCGCCGAGGACCCGCTCGACGTCACCTTGCCGGCCATCGGCCGGGTGCGCATCCACACCTTCTTCGTGCAAGACACCACCGGCGCGCGGCTCGACGTCGAGCGCGCTGCGCCGCTGCTGCAGCCGGCTCTGCTCATGCTGCACCGTGGACGCATCGAGAGCGATCGGCTGAACCCGCTCATCCTGCAAGCGGAGTTGGAGTGGCGCCAGGTCGATCTGCTGCGCACCTACGTGAACCACGGGGTGCAGATCGGCAGCGCCCCGACCCGCGGTGCGTTGAGCCAAGCCCTCACCAGCTACCCGCGCACGGCGCGCATTCTGTGGGAGTACTTCGAGGCGAAGTTCGATCCGCTGCAGCCGGCACCGCCGCGCGACCGGCTGACGCGCAGCTTGCCGGAAATCGAGCAGCGCTTCATCAGCAGCCTGGATGCCGTGCAGAGCACGATGGACGATCGGACGCTGCGCGCCCTCTTCCACGCCGTGGCGGCCACCGTACGCACCAATTACTTTTGCCCACAGGTCGTGCCGCCGCCGGAAACGCCGCCGGGCAAGGGCCACCCAGAGGGCGTCACGCCCCCGGAACAGACCGCGCTCGCCGTGAAGATCGAATCGGCCCGCGTGCCGCACGTGCCCCGTCCGGCGCCGCTCTACGAGATCTACGTGCACGCGCCGCACGTCGAGGGGCTGCACCTGCGCGGTGCCAAGGTGGCGCGCGGCGGCGTTCGCTTGAGTGAGCGCCCGGATGATTTCCGCACCGAGGTCTTCGACCTCATGAAGACGCAGATGGTCAAGAACGCGGTCATCGTGCCCGCCGGCGCCAAGGGCGGCTTCATCGCCAAACGTCCGCGCGGCGCGCCCCTGTCGCCGAGCGTGGTGGTGACCGCGTACCGCACGTTCATCGGCGCGCTGCTGAATCTCACCGACAACATCGTCCAGGGCCGCCTGGTGCCGCCACCCGGCATGCTGCTGTACGACGATCCCGACCCGTATCTGGTGGTGGCCGCGGACAAGGGTACCGCCACCTTCTCCGACATCGCCAACGACGTCGCCGCGCAGCATCAGTTCTGGCTCGGCGACGCCTTCGCGTCGGGCGGCAAGCACGGCTACGACCACAAGAAGGAAGCCATCACGGCGCGCGGTGCCTGGGAATGTGTGCGGCGTCACTTCCGGGAGCTCGGCCGCGACGCCGACCGTGAGGAGCTCACGGTCATCGGCATCGGTGACATGAGCGGCGACGTCTTCGGCAACGGCCTGCTGCTCTCGCGCCGCTTCCGCTTGCGCGCCGCCTTCAACCAGCAGCACATCTTCCTCGACCCCGACCCGGACCCGGCGCGCGCCTTCGCCGAACGCGAGCGGCTGTTTCCGCTGGCGCGCTCGGCCTGGTCGGATTTCAACGCCGACGTCATCAGCGCCGGCGGCGGCGTCTTTCAACGCGGCGCGAAAAAGGTACCGTTGTCCGCCGCCGCCCGCGACATGCTCGACCTCGACACCGAGAGCCCGAGCGGAGAGGAGGTCATCCGTGCCATGCTGCGCATGGACGCGGACCTGCTGTGGAACGGCGGCATCGGCACCTACGTCAAAGCCAGCGAGGAGACGCATGCGGCGGTCGGCGACAGCGCCAACGACCACGTGCGCGTCGACGCGTCGGAGCTGCGCGTCAAGGTCGTCGCCGAGGGCGGCAACCTCGGCTTCACGCAGGCGGCGCGCGTCGAGTACGCGCTGCGCGGCGGGCGCATCAACACCGACGCCATCGACAACTCGGGCGGCGTCGACATGTCGGACCACGAGGTGAACCTCAAGATCGCCCTCGCCGGGCCCGTCGAGAGCGGCCAGCTCAGCCTCGACGAGCGCAACCAGCTGCTGGCCGAGCTGACCCCCGAAGTGGCGCGCCGCGTCCTCGCGCACAACCAGCGCCAGGCGCGCGCGCTCAGCCTCGACCAGCTGCGCAGCCAGAGCGGGCTGAACCACTTCCGCGATCTGATGGCGCAGCTGGAGAGTGAGGGCCGGCTCGACCGGCACCTCGAGCGGCTGCCGGACCGCGATACCCTGCGCAGCCGGCGCAGCGCGTACCTCGGCCTGACCCGCCCGGAGCTGGCCGTGCTGCTGGCGCACAGCAAGCTGGCGCTGCAACACCACGTCCTGGCGTCGCCGCTCCCGGATGACCCGTTCTTCGAGTCGTACCTGCGCGGCTACTTCCCCGAGGTGGTCAGCTCCCGCTTCGGACAGGGAGTGCGTAGCCACCGCCTGCGCCGCGAGATCATCGCGGTGGAGATCGCCAACGTGCTGATCGATACCATGGGGCCCGCGTTCGTCACCTGCGTCAGCCGCGACACCGGCACCGAGGCGGCGGGTGTCGTGCGGGCGTGGGCGGTGGCCGTGGCGGTGAGCGGCGCCGCCGCGCTGTGGGCCGAGATCGGCGGCGCCGATCCGCCGCTGCCGCTGCCAGCGGAATCGCACTGCTGGCTGGCGCTGGAAGCCGCCGTCGAACGCGCCACGAAATGGATCATCGAAACCCAGCCGTCAGATGCGCCGGAGGCCGATCTGAGCACCGCTTTGGCGTCGCCGACGGAAGAGCTGCTCGGTATGCTGCCGGACATCCTCCCGCACGGCGCGCAAGAGAGCCTGCACGCCACCATCGAAGCCTTGGCGAGTGAGGGAACCCCGCGCCCCCTGGCGCAGCGCATCGCCCCGCTCGATCGGCTGGCGGAGCTGTTCGAGATCAGTCACATCGCGCGCGAGCGCGACGTGTCCTGCCGTACGGCGGCGGAGCTCTACTACCGCGTCAGCGACATCGTCGATCTCGACTGGCTCCGGCAGAGCCTCGCGGATTTGCCGGCGGAAGACCGGTGGGAGCGGCGCGCCATCGAAGGGTTGAGCGAAGGGCTGGTCTACGCGCGGCGGCAACTCACCCACAGCATCCTGCTGCACGGACGCGAAGACGCTCCGGTCGACGACTGCATGCGCGCCTACGTGGAGCTGCATGACTCCCAGCTGCGCCGCGTGCGCGGCATCGTCGAGGACATCAAGAGTGCGCGGCACGTGACCCTGGCGGCGCTGCTGGTGGTCATGCGCGAGTTCAGCCGCCTCGTCGGCCGGGCAGAGTGACGCCGCCATGGCCCAACCGGTGCGCGTGACCTTCCTCGGCACGGGCGACGCCTTCTCCGCCCGTGGGAATCACCAGGCCGGCTATCTCGTGCAGACGGCCGACACCGCCTGCCTCCTCGATTGTGGGTCGAGCACGCTCACGTCGATGAAACGCCACGACCTCGATGCGGCGATGATCGATCAGGTCTTCATCAGTCACCTGCACGGCGACCATTTCGCCGGCTTGCCGTACTTGTTCCTCGAATACACCTACGAGCAGCCGCGCCGCCGCCCGCTGCGGATTGCCGGCCCCCCCGGCACCGAGGAACGGGTGTGGGCGCTGTACCGGGCGACATACAAGGAGCTGGCCCTCCAGCCGCCGGTTTTCCCGCTGCAGTTCACCGAGATGCCGCCGGGCGCGCCGATGTCCTTCGGCGCCGTGACCGTCGATCCCTTTCGCGTTCCGCACCAGGAGAAGGAGATCTCGCTCGGGTTGCGGCTCACCGTCGGCGGGCGCACCATCCTCTACTCCGGCGACACCGGCTGGACCGAGGAGCTCGTCGCGCGTTCGCACGGCGCGGACCTGTTCATCTGCGAGTGTTCCTATTTCGACACGCGCGTGTCGTTCCATCTCGACTATCCGCGCCTGGCGGAGAACCACGCCCGCTTCGGCGCGCGCCGCATGATCCTCACGCACCTCGGCCGCGAGGTGCAGGCGCGGCGACAGGCGGTCGAGATCGAGATGGCGTCCGACGGCTTGACGGTGGACGTGTAGGAAAACCGTGCCGCGCAACATCGAGATCAAGGTTCGTCTCTCCGACCTCGCCGTGGCCCGCGCCACGGCCGCCGCCCTGGGCGCGCGCTACGTCGCCACCGAGGAGCAGGTGGACCGTTACTACGGGCTGGACGCCGGCCGGCGCGATGAGGGGCGCTGCCGCGCGCAGATCGACGCCATCACCCGGGCCCTCGATCTTCACGAGGCCGATTTCATCCGCGCGTCATACGCCGATCTCCTGCAAAGTGCCCACGGCGATACGATGGTGCGTGTATGAGTGAGCTGGAGCTACGCACGATCGTGCCGCACGAGCGTGATGCGGTGCTCGACTTGTTGGGGGAATGGTTCGGTGATCGCGAGTTCTTCGCCCGCTACTTCCGCCATGATCCCGGGTTCCGCGACGATCTGTGCTTCGTCGCCATCGACAACGGTCGCGTCGTCAGCACGCTGCAGGTGTTCCGCAAGCCGGTCCGGGTCAACGGCGCCGTCGTGCAGGTCGCCGGCGTCGGCAACGTGTTCACCACGCCCGAGTATCGCGAGCACGGCGTCGCCTCGCAGCTGCTGACGCGCGCCGTCGCGGCGATGGACGAGCACGAGTTCGACCTGTCGCTGCTGTTTGCGGTGCGCCTGGTGTTCTACGGACGGCTCGGCTGGCAGAGTCACGTGCGGCAGCTCGTGTTCATTGATCACGCCGCAGTCGGCGCCGACGGGCCGTACGCCGTCGAACCGTTCACCCCGACGGATCTCGACGCCGTGCGCGAGATCTACGAGAGCTATAGCGGCGCGTTCAGCGGGCCCACGGTGCGCGATGCACGCTACTGGCGCGGGCAGCTGCAGTGCGCCGGGAACCCGCACGAAGACTTCCTCGTCGCCCGCGCTGGTGCTGAGATCGTCGCCTACGTGCGCGGCACGCCGCTGTACGACTTTTACGTCGTCATGGAGCACGGCTGCCGGCCCGGACACGACGCCGCGCTGGCGCAGCTGGTGTGCCGCCTGCACGGCACCGTGGCGGCCGCGGCGCCCGGTACCATCACGCAGCTGGCCATCGCACCGGCCGTACAGCAGCTGCTGCGCGCCCGCGGCCTCGCACTGCGTACCGTCGAAGACGTGTTCTGGATGTGGCGGATCATTTCTCCCGAGCGGCTCGCTGCCAAGCTGCGCATCGCCGTCGCGGATCTTGAAGCCGAGGACGTGTTTCAACGGCTGCTTCCGCCGGAACGCTCGGTGTACTGGATCAGCGATCGGTTTTGACTGCCGCGATTGGTTCGCGCGTCGAATCGGCCGAGCCGTTGAGACTGCGTGGGCTTCGTGCCAGAGTACGCGCCGTGGACGCGCCGTTCTCGTTCAACCCGTTCGATCCCGATGTCCGCGCCGATCCGTTTCCGCTGTACGAGCGGGGACGGCGCGAGTATCCGGTGTTCGCGCACGAGGGACTGCCGGTGGTGTCGATCTTCCGGTACCACGACATCCAGCCCATCCTGAAAGATCCGGGGATCTGGTCCAACGTGTTCCCGCTGCCGCCCGGCATCGAGCCGCGCACCGACCTGCCGCCCAGCATGTTGATGCAGGACCCGCCGGAGCACACCCGCCTGCGCGGCCTCGTCAACCAGGCGTTCACGCCGCGGATGATCCGCCGCCTCGAGCTCCGCATGGAAGCGATTGCACACGCGCTGCTCGATGACGCGCTCGCGAAGCAGCGGGTGGATCTGGTCGAGGCGCTGACCTATCCGCTGCCGGTCACCGTCATTGCGGAGATGATCGGGATACCCGCCGAGGATCGCGACCAGTTCAAGCACTGGTCGGACGCCTTGGTCGAGAACCTTGGGCTCGGGATCATGGCACCGGAACCGCCCGAGGTGATCGAGAAGGAGCTGCGCAACCTCGACGAGATGCGGGTGTATTTCACCCGTCTGGTGGCGGAGCGTCGCGCCCGCCCGCAGGAGGACCTGTTGAGCGGCCTGGTCGCGGCCGAGTTGGAAGGCTCGCGGCTGACGTTCGACGAGATGCTGCAGATGCTCGTCCTGCTGCTCGTCGCCGGCAACGAGACCACGACGACGTTGATCGGCAACGCCGCGATCGAGCTGATGCGGCATCCCGATCAGCTTGCCCGGCTGCGCGCCAATCTCGAGCTTATGCCGTCGGCGATCGAAGAGGTGCTGCGCTTTGCGTCGCCGGTGCAGGCCGACGTGCGCCGCAGCATGCGTACGGTCGAGGTCGCCGGCTGCGGGATCGAGGCCGGCACGAACGCGGTGCTCTGGTTGGGATCGGCGAACCGTGACGCGGCGGTCTTCGACCGTCCAGACACCTTCGACGTCGGTCGCCCAGACAACCATCACCTCGCCTTTGCCTTCGGGCCGCACTACTGCTTGGGAGCGAACCTGGCGCGGCTCGAAGCCCAGATCGCCATGCGCGTCCTGTTACAGCGTACGCAGAGCTTCCAGCGTACCGACGACGATCCGCTGCCGCTGCATCCCAGCTTCATCTTCCGCGGCGTCACCCGGCTCCCGGTCGAGCTGACGCCGGCGTAACCGGTTGCGTCGGCGGCGCGCTACGCCCGCAGCTCACGCGGCAGCGGGAAGGTGACGTTCTCCTCCGCGGTCTGCAGGTCTTGAACGTCGGCGAATCCCAGCGCCTGTAAGCGGGCGATCGTGTCCTGCACCAGCGACTCGGGGGTCGATGCGCCCGCGGTGAGGCCCACAGTGCGCACGGTCTGCAGCCACGCGGGCTCGATGTCGGCGGCGTCCTCGATGAGCCGCGCCGGCGTACCCTCGTTGCGCGCCACTTCGACCAGACGGTTGGCGTTGCTCGAGGTCGGCGAACCGATCACCAGCACGAGCCCGCTGCGGCGGGCCAGCGCCTTCACCGCGCCCTGGCGGTTCTGCGTCGCGTAGCAGATGTCGTCGCGCGGCGGGGTGCGCACGTGAGGGAAGCGTCGTCGCATGGCATCGAGGATGGCGCGGGTGTCGTCGACCGAGAGCGTCGTTTGGGTGACCACGGCGACGCGCTCGGGATCGCGTACCTCGACGCACGCGACGTCCTCGACGGTTTCGATCAAGTGCATGCGCTCCGGCGCGTGCCCGAGGGTCCCGGCAACCTCAACGTGCCCGCGGTGGCCGATCAGCAGGATCTCGAACCCCTCCCGCGCGTACCGCAGCACCTGCAGGTGGACCTTGGTCACCAGCGGACAGGTCGCGTCCACCACCCGCAGCCCGCGCGCCCGGGCCTGGTCACGGACCCCCGGCGACACGCCGTGGGCGCTGAAGATCAAGAGGCTGCCTGCCGGCACGCCGCCCAGGTCCTCGACGAAACGCGCCCCTTGGCTGCGCAGCTTCTCGACGACATGCCGGTTGTGCACGATCTCGTGGCGCACGTAGACCGGCGGGCCGTAACGCTCCAGGACCAGATCGACGATCTCGATGGCGTAGGAGACGCCGGCGCAGAAGCCGCGCGGGCTGGCGACGAGAATCGTTCCTGCAGACACGGTGTTCACCATGCCGCCTCAGGCGGTGCCGACCGGGCCGCCCATGTCCGCCCGCAGCCGGCAGCGTTCCAGGTAGCAGTTGCGGACCAGCTGGGCGTCGCGCACGAAGTGTTCCAGCTCCCCGAGCAGCAGCGCCTGCGGCCCGTCGCACAGGGCCTGGTCGGGTCTGGGGTGGAAGTCCACCAGCACCATGTTCGCGCCGGCGATGATGCCCTGCGCCGTCACGTGCCCGATGTCGAGGATCCCATCGGGTGCGGCGTTCTTCTTGCCCACGGCGTGCGACGGGTCGATGCACACGGGCAGGCGCGTCAACCGGCGCACCACCGGCACGTGTCCGAAGTCGACGAGATTGCGGTGTGGATCGCCGAGGTTGGTCTTCATCCCACGCAGCGCAAACACGATGCGGTGATTGCCGCTGGTGGCGAGGTACTCGCAGGCGTTGAGCGATTCGTCGAGCGTGATGCCCATGCCGCGTTTGAAGAGCACCGGAAACTCGTCGTGCTGTGCGACGGCCTTGAGCAGCTCAAAGTTCTGCGCGTTGCGCGTGCCGATCTGCAGCATGACGCCGGTCGCTTGTCCGGCCGCCGCCAGCGCGTCGCGGATCTCGTCGATGTGCGACTCGTGGGTGATCTCCATGGCAACGATCTTGATGCCGTACTTCCCGGCCAGCTCGAATACGTACGGCAGGCACGCCTTGCCGTGCCCTTGAAAGTCGTACGGGCTGGTGCGCGGCTTGTAGGCGCCGGCGCGCGTGGTTACGATGCCGACGTCGCGCAGGGCGCGGAACATGGCGGCGGTGTTCTCGCGCGTGTCGACGGCGCACAGCCCGGGAAACAGATGGAAGTCGTCCTGGCTGAAGCGCACGCCGTTGTACTCGAAGCCGATGGCTTCGGCCTGGCCTTCGTGCCGCCCGATCGAGCGATAACGCTCGCGGATGCGGATGACCTTCTCGACCGCCGGAAACTCCTCGAACGGCTCCTGCGGAATCGTGCTCGTCGAACCGAGCAAGTAGACCTCGGTGAGCACCCGCGTCGCGCCCTGGATCTTGCGTGCCTCGGCGCGGACGTCGGGATAGCGCTCGGCCATGCGGATCACCTGCGCGACCTCCGGCGACTCCGGAAGGATGTCGGCCTTCATCACGATGATCATGCTGGGCTCAGTCTAGCAGCAAGACGGACCCGCTGTCAGGCGGGCTGCCGGGCGGTGACGATCCATGCAGCGCCGCCCATCTGGACGCCGTTCGGCGTGACGTACGGTACCAGCGCCTCGCGGATCGCGCCGGTCACCTGGGAGGAGACCTGCGCGCCGGCCTCGCGCAACACGCGTGCTGCCGGTCCCGTCTGCAGCAGAAAATCGACGGCCTGATCCAAGTCGCCGCCGCCGCCCACGTTCAGAGTCGTGCGCAGCTCCTCCAGCGCGACGTCGGCGAAGCCGGCGCGGGACAAGATGCCACGCACGCGCTGCGCGTCGGCGAATGAGAACGGCCCCGGTGCGTCGGGAGCGGGCGGCGGCGGGAGCTGGATATGCTGGGCCAGAGCCATGATCGGCACGAACATCCACGGGTTCTCGGGGAGCGACTGCCAGCAGACGAACGCCAGCCGCCCACCCGGCCGCAGCGCGCTGCGCAGGTTGCGGAACGCCGCGTCCGGATCGGCGAAGAACATCACGCCGAAGCGCGAGAACAGGACGTCGAAGGCCTGCGCCGGCAGCGCGTGTGTCTGGGCGTCGGCTTGCTCGAAGCGGACCTGCTGCACGCCCGACTCGCGGGCGATCTGCCGCGCCCGATCGAGCATGACCGCCGAGATGTCCACCCCCAGCACCGTACCCGCCGGCCCGACCCGTTGGGCGATCTCCAGCGTCGTTTCCCCGCAACCACAGGCCACGTCGAGCACGCGCTCGCCCGCCGCGATGCCGGCGCGGTCCATCGTCGCCCGGCCCAGCGGGGCAATCTGTGCATCGATGAGCCGGTGGAGCGCCACCCACTTCTCTCCGCCGGCCTCGTTCCAGTACTGGAACTGCTCCGCATTCGGTCCGCTCGCTGCAAGTGTCGTCATTGTCTTCCTCTCTCCGGCTGACAGCTGAACGCTGATCGCTGATAGCTTCTCTAGTGCCCCCGAAACTCTTCCGTGCATTCGTCTTCCGGGTCGACCTGCACGGTCGTATGGCCGATTCCGAAGCGCTCACGCAACCGCAACTGCGCGGCGTCGATGATCGGGCGGGGCTCATTGTTCCCCGCCACGACCAGGTGGACACTCAAGAGGTACCGGCCCGACGTGAGCGTCCACACGTGCAAGTCGTGGACCTGGTGCACCCCGTGGATGCCGAGCAGACACTGCTCGATGTCCTGCAGTCGCATCTCGCGGGGCGTGCCCTGCATGAGGATGTCGACCGACTCGCGCACGATACCCCACGAGCTGTACAGGATCAGCACGCCGATGCCGGCGCTCACCAGCGGATCGGCGAGGTACCATCCGGACGTCAGCATGACCACGCCCGCCACGATCGCGCCCACCGATCCGAGCGCATCGCCGAGCACGTGCATGAATGCGGCACGCACGTTGAGGCTCTCCGCCTGCGAGCGCTGCAGCACCAGCAGGCTGGCCAGGTTGACGACCAGGCCGACGGCGGCGATGGCGATCATGGCGGCGCTGCGCACCGCGGGGGGATCGCGGAAGCGTTGATAGGCTTCGTGGAAGATCAAGCCGACGATCAGCCACAGGGCGAGCCCGTTGACGAACGCAGCCAGGATCTCGACGCGGTGATAGCCAAACGTCTTGCTCGGGTTCGGGGGCAGCTGCGACAGCCGGAGGGCGAAGAGGCTGATGCCCAGGGCGGCGACGTCGGCGAACATGTGGCCGGCATCGGAGAGCAGCGCGAGGCTGTTGGTCACGATGCCACCGACGAGCTCGACGACGCAGTACGTCGCGGTGATGGCAAGCGTGATCCCGAGGTCACCCGTGTGGCGTCCGACGTCGCGCAAGCCGTCTACTGCTTCCCCGGCTTGAGCTGCTGCTTCCAGTCGAGCACGCGCCCCTTGGCCGCCCAGGCTTCTGCCTCCGGTACGTTGCCGGCGCGTTGATAAATGCGGGACACGTTGGTGTAGCCGAGCTGCTCGTCCGGAGTGAGCTCGACGACCTTCTTCGCCGCCTCGACGGCCTCGTCCCATTGCTCCTTGTCGGCGAGCGCCATCGACAGGCCTTCCCAGGCGTCGGCGAAGCTCGGATCGAGCGCCAGCGCTTCCTTGTACTTGCTGACGGCCGCGTCGAGCTGACCCTCAGCGATGCAATCCACCGCCTGATCGTAAAGTTCCTCGCTGCTCGCCATCGATGTGCTCCGCTTGCCGGCGAATCTATCCAAAGCCCCCCGGAGGCTCAACCCCAACGGACGGTCGCGTTGTCGTGCGCCTCGCTGCCTGCTAGTTTCCCCGGCGTGTGTGCGACGGGGGGGCTCCGGGATGGGCCTCCCCTATTCGTGTTTGTTGGAGATGGCAACAGTCGCGGATTGCGAACGGGTCGTGCGGCATCTGCACGCAGGGGTGGATGCCGGACGGACGGGTGCGTCTGCCGTCAAACGGCTGTGGCGCGTACAAGGGCTCAAGGGCGGCGCGCGCGCCTTCTTCGTGTGGCGCTTCCTGAACCAGTTCCCGCGCCCCTCGCTCATCGTCCTGCCGTCCGCGAAGGACGCGGAGTCGCTGGTCGAGGATCTGCGCTTCTTCTACGGCGAAGATGACACGGCGCCTCCCTTCTCTCGGCGCATCCACTATCTCCCGGCGTGGGACGTGGTGCCCTTCGAAGGTTTGTCGCCCACCGCAGAGACGGTCGCGGCACGCATCGAGGGCCTCTATCATCTGCAACAGACGCAGCACCCCATCGTCGTGACCACGGCGGAGGCGTTGCTGCAGCGGGTGCCGCCACGTGCCACTTTCGCGCAACGGCTGCGGTACCTCGTGGAGGGCGACGCGATCGACCTCGAAGGGCTCGCGGCGCAGCTCGACGACTGGGGCTACCGCCGCGTTCCGCTCGTCGAAGATCGCGGCGACTTCAGCGTGCGCGGCGGCATTCTCGACATTTTTCCTCCGGCGCATCCACAACCGCTGCGCATCGAGCTGGCGGGTGACGTGATCGAGTCGATTCGCGAGTTCGATCCCGTGGGGCAGCGGTCGCTCGACTCGCGGCCCGAGTTCCTCATCCTGCCGGTGCGCGAGTTCGACGCGCGCGGGCGGACGAGCCGTGACGCCGTGCGGGCCATCGAGCAACGCGCCTATGACCTCGACGTCGGCCACGACGAACGCAACCAGATTGTCGACGCGCTGGCCAACGGCCTGCTGTTTCCGGGCATCGAGTTCTTCCTGCCGTACTTCCACTCGTCCCTCGACACGCTCGCGGCGTATCTGCCGCCGGACGTCCTGCTGTGGATGGACGGTGCGGGCGAGGTCGATGCCGCCGTCGAGTACGCCTGGACCGAGATCGAGCGGCGCGCCGCCGAGCGCACCGCGGCGCATCGCTTCTTCCCGCCGGTGGAGCGGCTGTATCTGTCGCCGTCCGAGTGGCGCGCGGCGTTTGCCGGGCGCCCGACGATCGAGCTGGAGCCGCTCGACTTGCTCGCCACCGGTGAAGACGATCAGCACCTTTCGGTGCACTCGTTCCTGACGCACGACCTGAAGATCCAGCACACGGCGCACCGCGGCGAAACCTCCTTTGCGCCGGTGGCCGGGCGCGTGCGTGCCTGGTGCGATGAGGGGCACCGCGTCATCGTGGTTGCCGGCGCGCCGCCGCAGGGCGAACGCTTGATCCGGCTGTTCGACACGCATGGGGTGACGCTCGAACGCGCCAGCGGCTCGGTTGCCGAGACCGTGGATGCTGCGGTCGTGCGGCCCCGCCTGGTGTTCGGACACCTCGGCGAGGGGTTTCGCCTCCCCGACGAGCGACTCGTGGTCATCACCGAGACCGACATCTTCGGCGAGGCCCGGCAACGCCGGCGGGCGCGGCGCGTCGAAGTCACCCAGCTGCTCAAGAACCTCAGCGAGCTCAAGCCCGACGACTTCGTCGTGCACATCGATCACGGCGTCGGGCGGTACCGCGGCCTGAAGCCCTTGCGCGTCGCCGGCACCGCAGGCGACTATCTGCACCTCGAGTACCTCGGCGGTGATCGGCTCTACCTGCCCGTCGACCGCATCAGCTTGGTACAGAAGTACGTCGGAGCCGACGGCGCCGCTCCGGCGCTCGACAAGCTGGGAGGCACGAGCTGGGAGACGGTCAAACGCAAGACGCGCGAATCGATCTTCGCCATGGCCCAGGAGCTGCTCGGCATCTACGCCGCCCGCGAGATCATGGAGCGCAAGGGGTTCAGCACCCCCGATCCGTACTTCCGGGAGTTCGAGGCCGCGTTCCCGTTCGAAGAGACGGAGGATCAGCAACGCGCCATCGACGAGGTGCTCGCCGACATGCAGCGTCCCAAGCCGATGGACCGCCTGATCTGCGGCGACGTCGGCTACGGCAAGACGGAGGTGGCACTGCGGGCCGGCTTCCTCGCCGTCCTCGACGGCCGCCAGGTCGCTGTGCTGGTGCCGACGACCGTGTTGGCGCAGCAGCACCACAATACGTTCCGCCAACGCCTGCAGGGCTATCCCGTGCGGGTGGAGATGCTGTCGCGCTTCCTCACCCGCGCCGAGGGTCAAGCGGTGCTCAAAGGGCTGGCCAGCGGCGAGGTCGACGTCGTCATCGGCACGCACCGCTTGTTCCAGAAGGACATCGTCTTCAAGAACCTCGGCTTACTGGTGGTGGATGAAGAGCACCGCTTCGGCGTGGCGCACAAAGAGCGCATCAAGCAGATGCGCAAGCTGGTGGACGTGCTGACCCTGACGGCCACGCCCATTCCGCGCACCCTGCAGATGTCGTTGCTCGGCATCCGCGACCTCAGCGTGATCGAGACGCCGCCGATCGATCGGTTGGCGATCCGCACCTACGTCACGCGCTTCGACGAGGGCCTCATCCGCGAAGCCATCGGGCGCGAGCTGGGCCGTGGCGGGCAGGTGTTCTTCGTGCACAACCGCGTCGAGACCATCGAGATCCGCGCCCGCCGGCTGCGTGAGCTGGTTCCGGAAGCGACCGTCGCCGTGGCGCACGGGCAGATGCACGAGCGCGCGCTCGAACACGTCATGGCCGACTTCTTCGCCAAGAAGATTCACGTGCTGGTGTGCTCGGCGATCATCGAGTCGGGCCTCGACATCCCGAACGCCAACACCATCATCATCGATCGCGCCGACCGCTTCGGATTGGCGCAGCTGTACCAGCTCCGCGGACGGGTGGGGCGTTCGCACGAGCGCGCCTACGCCTACCTGATGATCCCCGGCGAGCAGCTGATCAGCCGCGATGCGCAGCTGCGCTTGCGGGCGCTGCAGGAGCTGGACGACCTGGGCGGCGGCTTCAAGCTGGCGGCGCACGACCTCGAGATCCGCGGCGCCGGCAACCTCCTCGGAAAACAGCAATCGGGGCACATCGCGGCCATCGGCTTCGAGCTGTACCAGCAGATGATGGAAGAGGCGGTCCGCGAGCTGCGCGGCGAGCCCGTCGCCGCCGAGGTCGAGCCGGAGATTCAGCTGGGCTTCCCGGCGTTCATTCCGGACAGCTACGTGCCCGATGAGAACCAGCGACTGGTGTTCTACCGGCGGCTCGCGGCCATCAAGGGACAGAGTGATCTGGATGAGATCGCCACCGAGCTGCGCGACCGCTACGGTCCCATTCCACCGCTGGCCGACAGCTTCCTGCGCATCATGGACTTGCGCCGCAGTCTGAAGGACCACCAGGTCGTGCGCGCCGCACTGCAGGAGGGTGCGGTGACCCTGCAGTTCCATCCCGAGGCCAAGGTCGACGTCGAGCGTGTCGTGTCGCTGGTGCAAAAGAGCAAGGGACGGTTCAAGCTCTCCGCCGATTTCCAGCTCAGCTTTGCGCCAGGATCACGCGACTGGGACGGCCTGGTGGCGGAGACCAAGGGCGTCTTGCAAGACCTGCGAGAGGCGTGTTAGCGGCTGGCGTATGTGGGCTATCGGTTTGAGACACTTCTTCTCCCTCGCCCTTGGGGAGAGGGTTGGGGTGAGGGCGCTCGCGTGCGTGCTGCTCGCCGCGGCGCCGGCGCCGGCGACCACCGTCAACAAGATCCTGGCTACCGTCGACGGCGAACCGCTGACGTTGTACCAGCTGAAGAAGTTCACCGAACGCAACATCCGCGGCCGCCAGCTCACTGCCGGGATGGATCAAACGCAGCTGCTCGACGCCCTGATCACCGACACGATCATCGCGAAGGAGGTCAGCGACAAGGGCGTCATCGTCCGCGACGAGGACATCGATCGCTACATGGAGGCGATCAAGGAACGCAACCAGCTCGACGATGCGCGCTTGCAGGAGGCGTTGAAGGCGCAAGGATTGACGATGGAGGCCTATCGGCTGCAGATCCGCGAGGAGTTGCAGCGCGACCAGCTCATCTCGCGCGAGATCCGCGGCAAGGTGAACGTGACGCCTGAAGAGGTGCAACGCTACTACGAGGCGCACCTCTCCGAGTACTCGACTCCCGAGACCATCCAGCTGGCGCACATCTTCTTCCGACTCGATGCCGAGGCTCCATCCGACAAGGTGGTGGCGGTCACCGCCAAGGCCGACGAGGTCTACGGGCGGATCAAGAAGGGTGCAGACTTCGCCGAGATGGCCAAGCAGTACTCGGAAGACTCCAGCGGGCAGAGCGGCGGCAGCCTGGGGTCGTTCAAGCAGGGCGAGATGCTCGAGCCCATCGAGAAGGCGGCGGCCCGGCTCAAGGTCGGCGAGGTCAGCGAGCCGGTGCGCACCAAGGTAGGCCTCCACATCATCAAGCTGGAAGGCCGCGCCGGCGCCGACCACAAAAAGCTCGATGAGCTGGCCGATCAGATCAAGCAGCAGCTCTACAACGCGGCGCTCGAGGAGCGCTTTCAGAAGTGGCTCACCGAGGAGCTGCGCAAGCGGCATCAGGTCGAGGTGCGCTGATGCCCCAGCGCCCGCACCAACGCGGCCGCGTACGCCTCGCCATCAGCATGGGCGACCCGGCCGGCATCGGCCCCGAGGTCGCGCTGAAGGCGATCAGCTCCCGCGCTCTGCGCATACGGGTGGAACCGATCCTGGTCGGCGACCTCGGCGTGTTCCGCGAGACAGCGCGGCGGCTCGGCCTGCCGCTGAAGTTTGGAATGTACGGCCGGCGGACGCCCGCCGGTCACATCGCGGTTGCCGTGACGTCCGATCTGCCCGAGCGTCACCGTGTACCCGGTCCGCCGCGCCGCGCGGCGACCGCCGCCGCCTGCGGCGCCGCGGCGTACACGGCCATTCTCGAGGCGGTGCGCCTGGTGCAACAGGGAGAAGCCGCCGGGGTGGTCACCGCGCCGATCAACAAGACCCATCTGGCTCTCGCGGGATACGCCTTCCCAGGCCATACGGAGCTGCTGGCCACACTGTGTGGCGGTGTGCCGGTACGGATGATGATGGTCGGCGCCTCGCTCCGCGTGGTGCTGGTCACCACGCACGTGGCGCTGGCGGCAGTGCCGCGCGTCCTCAGCCGCGACGGCGTCCTGGAAACGATCACTCTGACGGCGCGGGCGTTGTGCCAGCAGTTCGCCATCTTCGCACCGCGCATCGCCGTCGCCGGCGTCAACCCACATGCCGGTGAGAACGGGCTTTTCGGCGACGAAGAGGCACGGCTGATCACCCCGGCCGTTCGGGCCGCGTGCCGCCACGGCATCGACGCCGTCGGTCCGCTGGCGGCCGACGGCCTGTTCGCTCACGCTGCGGCGGGCAGCTATGACGCGATCGTCTGCATGTACCACGACCAGGGGTTGGCACCGTTCAAGCTCGTTCACTTTGCCGATGGAGTGAACCTGACCCTCGGACTGCCGTTCGTGCGAACCTCTCCGGACCACGGCACGGCGTTCGACATCGCCGGCACCGGCACGGCCGACCCGCGCAGCATGCGCGCCGCGCTGCAGCTCGCGGCGCAGCTGGCGTGCCACGACAAGCCTCTTGTGAGACAACCCGCGGTCGCAGTAAGCTCAACCAGGTGAGGCGATCGGAATGAAGGCTCTGATTCTGACGGGCGGCGCGGGCCGCAATCTCGTTCCCTTCTCCTCCACACGCCCGAAGGCGATGACCGTGGTCGCGGGCGGCTCCCTGCTGCGCCGAACCTTGTCGCACCTGCGTGAGGCGGGTGTGACCGACATCACGGTCGTCCTCGGGCAGCACGGGGAGAAGGTGCGGGCGACGTTCGGCGACGGGCATGATGCCGACGTGCACCTCTCGTACGTCGAGCAGGACCGGCCGCGGGGCATCGCCGACGCGATCCTCAGCGCGCGCGGACGCTTCATCCCGGGAGAGTTCTTCATCCTGATCTACGGTGACGTGGTGACCTCAGCGAACCCCTTCCATCAGGCGCTGCAGTCGTTCAACTCCTTCAAGGGGCCGATCGCCTGCGTCTGCCTGCCCGGCCCGCCCACCGGCCGGTACGGGAACGTCTATCTCAGCGGCACGCGCATCACGAAGATCGTCGAGAAGCCGACGACCGCCGGTCTGGGTAACTACGTGCTGGCCGGGATGTTCGTCCTCCCGACGGAGACGTTCGCGCTGCTCGACAAGTCCGGGGGCGACATGGAGAAGGTCTTCGGCCTGCTCACCGGCGCGCCGACGCTCAACGCGTCCATCTGGGAAGAAGGCTGGATCGACGTCGAGTACCCGTGGGACATTCTCGCTGCGAACCGGATGGTGATGGACACCTGGGAGGAAGCGCACATCTCGCGCCACGCGACGATTGAGGGCAACGTCACCATCAACGGACCGGTACACATCGAACGCGGTTCGGTGATCAAGTCCGGCGCCGTGCTGGCCGGCCCGTGCTATATCGGCCGCAACTGCTACGTCGGCAACAACGTGCTGGTGCGCTCGTACTCGTCCCTGGGGCCGGGCTCGATGATCGGCTACGGCGTGGAGCTGAAGAACTGCGTGCTCTTCAGCAACTCGAAAGTCGGCAGGTTATCCTTCGTCGGCGACAGCGTGATCGGCGAGAACGTCGACATCGGCTCCGGCACCATGACGATCAACGAGAACATGGACCGCACCCCGGTGGTCGTCGACATCCGCGGCGAGCCGGCGGACTCCGGGCTCGCCAAGCTCGGTGCGTTCATGGGGGACGACGTGAAGGTCGGCGCCGGGAACACGGTCGCCGCCGGAACCGTGCTCGCGCCCGGAACACATGTCCCGCACCATGCAACGGTCAGCGGAGTGAGGTAGCGGCACATGTGTGGCATCAGTGGAGTCGCCAGCTTCCATCCGATCGACGATCGCTTGTACGAGGGTGTCCACCACCTCGAGTACCGCGGCTACGACTCCTGCGGCATCGCCTTCCTGGACAATCACCACATCGAGGTGCGCAAGGACATCGGCACCGTCGATGAGGTGAACAGCAAGGAGAACATCCGCCACCTCAACGCGCTGGTGGGTATCGCGCACACCCGCTGGGCGACGCACGGCAAGGTCACCCGCGAGAACGCCCACCCGCACACCAGCTGTCACGGCGAGTTTGCCGTGGTACACAACGGCATCATCGCCAACTACAAGGCGCTGCGCGAGGAGCTGCTGCGCGCCGGGCACCGCTTCCGCTCCGAGACCGACACCGAGATCATCGCCCACCTCATCGAGCAACGCTTCGCCGACTCGGGGGACGTCGAACGCGCCTTGGTCAGCGCCTTGAAGGCCCTGAAGGGTAGCTACGCGCTGGCGATGATCTCGACGCACGACCCGGAACGGATCTTCTGCGCCCGCCACGAAAGCCCGCTGATCATCGGCGCCGGCAGCGAGTCGAACTACCTGGGCTCGGACTTCAATGCGTTCATCGATTACACGAAGAACACGGTGATCCTCGAGGACGGCGAGTACGGCATCGTCTCCAAGGACAGCTACTCGGTGAAGAGTCTGAGCACCGGCGAAGTGGTAGACAAGCAAATCACCGTCGTGCCCTGGGACTCGGAGCTGTCGCGCAAGGGCGGCTATCCGCACTACATGCTCAAGGAGATTCACGAGCAGCCGCAAGCCGTGCGCAGCGCCTTGAGCATCGATGCGGACCAGCTCGGCGCCGTGGCCGACATGATCGCGGCGGCACAGCGCACCCAACTTCTGGGCGTGGGCACGACGTACTACGTGGCGCTGCTCGGGCAGTACGTGTTTGCCGCCTTGGCGGACATGGACGTCCCGGCGCTCAGCTCGGATGAGTTCCGCCATCTCGACAAGAGCGACCGGGGTTCCTTGGTGCTCGCCGTCTCGCAGTCCGGCGAAACCTACGACACGGTGATGAGTCTGCGACACGCCAAGGAGCGCGGCGCCAAGACGGTGGCGATCGTCAACGTCGTGGGCTCGTCCATCGCACGGATGGTCGACCGCGTCATCCTGCAAGGCTCGGGTCCCGAGGTGTGCGTGGTCAGCACCAAGGCGGCGCTGGCGCAGATGATCCTGCTGACCCGCCTGGCCATCGAGATGGGCGCCCGGCGCGGCGTGCTGTCGGCGGCGCAGCGCCGCGAGTGCGACGCCGCGCTGGCCGCGTTGCCGGGCGAGATCGAGACCATCTTGAACGAGAAGTCCGGTCTGATCCGTGCCGCGGCGTACCGGCATGCACGCGTGGCCAATTGGCTTTTCTTGGGACGCGGGGTGTACTACCCGATCGCCCTCGAGGCGGCGTTGAAGATGAAGGAGGTCACCTACGTGCACGCCGAGGGCATGCCGGGGGGCTTTCTCAAGCACGGCACGCTCTCGCTGGTGGACGACAAGCTCTACACGTTGGTCTTCGTGCCGCCGGCGTCGGCGGACGAGCTGCATGCGATGACGATGTCGAGCGTCGAAGAGGTCAAGGCGCGCGGCGGCTTCGTCTTCGGCTTGACCTTCGATGGCACCGACGACATCATGGTTACAACCATTTATGGATATGGTACTTGTGACAAACCGTGTTCTCGTCGGTGCCAAACTCACGCACTCACGTTAAGAATGGTCTGTCTGCGGCAA
>CAZCGA010000007.1:37907-91360 GCA_964498075.1 uncultured Binatia bacterium (SeqCode)
CGTCCACTTCGACATCTTCAACGAGCAGCTGGTGTTCGCCTCGACTCACGCGATCACCGCGCCGTTCCTGCCGCTCGTGGCCGCGCAGCTGCTCGCCTACTTCACGGCGACGGCGCTCAAGCGTAACGTCGACAAGCCCCGCTCGCTCGCCAAATCGGTCACCGTGGCCTGACGGGGTCGCCCCGGACACTGATGGATCTCCACGAAGTGATCGCCGGGTTGCAGACGCTTGCGGTGAGCGAGAGCTACCGCGAACAGGCGATCCGCGGCCTGCGCGCGTGGTGGACGGGAGCTCAGTACGCGGCCTACCGACCGCAGCTGGAGAGCCTGGCGCGGCGGCAGCAGTGGCCGCTGCTGCTCGACTCTTTCTACCGCGTCATGCCGTTCGGTACGAGCGGGCGCCGCGGCCCCGTCGGCATCGGTCCAAACCGCATCAATCAGGAGACGGTGGTGACCTCGGTGCAAGGACACGTGAACTATCTGCGGCGGCGATTCGCGGCCACGCGGCTGCTCGTCGTCGTGGCGTTCGACGTGCGGGTCTTCCGCGATCTGCGCGCTCTGTACGACGCCGCGGTGCCCAACCCGTTGCTCGGCCTCAGCTCGCGCGACTTCGCGTGTCTGGCATGCGGCGTCTACGCGGCAAACGATGCCGAGGTCTACACCGTGCCCGGCGACGGCGACTTCTTCCTCTCCACGCCGGAGCTGTCGTTCGCCATCCGTCACCTGCAGGCGCACGGCGGTTTGAACATCTCGGCGTCGCACAACCATCCCGACGACAACGGCGCGAAGTTCTACATGGCCAGCGGCGGGCAGCCCGTACCGCCGGAAGATGAAGTGCTCGCCAAAGAGGTCGAGGCCGTCACCGAAGTGCGGTCCGGGGATTTCGAGGGCGCCGTCCGCGCCGGGCAGGTGCAGTGGTGGGGTGCGGTGATGCACGACCGTTACCTCGAAGCCAACCTGTCGCGCTCCATCGATCCGAGCGCCCGCCGCGCCTGCATCGTCTACTCGCCGCTGCACGGCACCGGCCGCCACACCGTCGGCGACCTCCTGCCACGCGCGGGTTTCGAGATGCACTTCGTCGAACGGCAGGCGAGAGCCGACGGCGCCTTTCCAGAAGTGAAGTTCCGTGTGCCCAATCCCGAGGTGCCCGAGTCGATGGAGCTGGTCACCGCCGAGGCGCGGCAGCGCGGCGCGGACGCCGGGCTCGCCACCGATCCCGACGCCGACCGCCTCGGCGTCGTCGCACCCGTGGAAGGCGAGTGGCGCTTTCTCACCGGCAACGAGATGGCCATCTTGCTCGCCGCCTACATCATCGAAACGCGCCGCGCGCTCGGCACGTTGCCGGCGCGCGGGTTTGTGATCAAGACCGCCGTCACCACCGAGCTGCTCACGCGCATCGCCCGCAGCCACGGCGTGCAGATCCTGGGCGACCTCCTCGTCGGCTTCAAGTACGTCGGCGAGGTGCTGGACGCGATCGCCAAGGACGGACGCTTTCGCGACCTGCGCGGCACGACGGACGATTTCCTGCTCGCCGCGGAAGAAAGCAACGGCGTGCTCGTCAGTGCCCAGCTGCGCGACAAGGACGCTGCGGGTGGAGCGCTGCTGCTGGCCGAGCTCTGCGCCCGGCTGCGCCCCCAGGGTGTGACGCTGGGCGCGTACCTGGTCGACGTCTATCGCCGCTACGGCTACGCGGCCAACGTCGGCTATTCGCTGATCATGGAGGGCATCTCCGGTTTGGAGCTGGCCACGCGCATAATGGATCGCCTGCGCGTCGAGCCGCCGCATGTGGTGGAAGGACGCACGCTGTGCCGCGCCGTGGACTATTGGAACGAATCGCTTTTTGGAAAGATCCAATCCGAGACCGATCGCAGCTCGCGCAACTTCATACGGCTCGAATACGACCGCGACCTGCACGTGTCGGTGCGGCCGTCGGGAACCGAACCGAAGATCAAGATCTACGTCGAGCAAGTCTTCGATCCCGCACCGGCCTGGGCGGGGGCCGGGTTTGCGGACGCGCGCCGGGTCATGGACGAGGCGACCGGGCAGGTCACCTTGGCGCTGGTCGATCAGCTGCTGCGACTCGTGCATATCGAGCTGCCACGCGCGGCGTTGCTGCTGTCCTCGCTCGTCTCGCTCGACAACCGCGTCGATTTCTGCGGTCGCTTTCTGCCCGAGGTTGAAGAGCACGTGCGCGCCGCGGGCCTGGCGGGGGCCGACCGCCTCGCCGCATGGATCGACGATCGGCTCAAGGCCTACGGCCCCGACCCGCGCTACCTCGTCAAGGCGGGAGTCGCGGAGCACTTCCGCGGCCGTGTGCTGCCGCCGGACCAGGAGCGACTGCTCCGCCAACTGTTCTTTCTCGCGTAGCCCGCTCAGGCCGCGCCCGGTTTGCCGGCGCCTTCGATGAGGCGGCGGGCGTAGCGCTGCGACTCGGCCGTGGCGCTGCCGCCGAGCATCCGCGTCAGCTCGCGCACCCGGTCGTCGCTCGCGAGGGCGCGGGCGCTGGTCACGGTGCGCCCTTTGATCACGTGCTTCTCGACGGCGAAGTGGTGATCGGCGAGCGCCGCGATCTGCGGCAAGTGCGTGAGGCAGACGATCTGTCGCGCGCGGCCGAGCGCCTGCAAGCGCTTGCCCACCGCCTCTGCGACACCCCCACCGATGCCGGCGTCGACTTCATCGAAGATGAGCGTCGAGGCGTCGCCCTCGCCGGCCGTCAGTGCCTTCAGCGCCAGCATGATGCGTGACAGCTCTCCGCCCGAGGCGATCCGGGCGAGCGGCTTTGGATCCTCGCCTGGATTCGCCGACAAGTAGAACTCCACGACGTCGGCACCGGCCGCTCCCAACCCCGACGTCTCGCCGGTGATGGGATCGGCGGACCCCCGTTGCGGTCCACCCGACGCAGCGACCTTGAAGATGACGCGAAACACGGCGCCGCGCATGCCCAGGGCGCGCAGCTCCTCGGCCATCTGCTTCTCCAGCTTCGCCGCCACCGCCTGGCGCGCACGCGAGAGCTCGCGCGCCACGTCCCACGCAGTGGCCACGCGCTCCAAGGTCTCGTGCCGTGCGGCCGCGAGGTCGGTGCCGGAGGTTTCGAGCTGCGCCAGCTCGGTCTCCATATCGGCGAGTCGATCGAGCAGCTCGTCCGCCTCGCATCCGTACTTGCGCTTCAGGCGGGACAGCAGTGCCAGCCGCTCCTCGATCTCTTCCAGCCGTTGCGGGTCGTGCCGAATGCCGTCTGCCGTCCGGCGGAGCTCCAGTGCGACGTCCTCGATTTGCGTGGTGGCCTGCTGCAAGGCATCCGCGTGGTGACGGAATCGGGGGTCGATCTTCGCGGCGTCGAGCAGCTGCGCAGTGATGCGGCCGAGCCCGGTCGCAATCGCCTCGTCTCCCGAGTACATCACTTCCTCGCTGTGCCGGCAGATAGCGGCGAGCTTCTCGGCGTGGCGTTGGACGGCACGCTCCTGCTGCAGCTCTGGCTCCTCGCCCGTCGCCAGCTGCGCCTCGCGCAGCTCCTTCACTTGGAAGCGCAGCAGCTCGTGCCGTTGCCGCGCCGCCTCGCCACCCGCGGTGAGCGCCGCCAGACGGTCGGCGGCCTGGCGATACGCGCCGTACGCCTGCGCCATGCGCACGCGCTCGGCAGCGAGCTTGCCGAACGCATCGAGGAAGTTGAGGTGACTCTCCGGCTTGAGGAGCAAGGCGTGTTCGAGCTGGCCGTACACGTGCAGGAGCTGATCGCCGAGCTGCCCGAGCACGCTCGCCGTGGACAGGCTGCCGTTCACGTGCACCCGACCTTTGCCCGACCGGCTGATGACGCGGCGTACGAGCAGCTCATCGGCCGGCGGCAAACCGCTGCCTTCCAGGAGCGCGTGGCCCTTTTCGTCCAGATCGAAGAGCCCTTCAATCTCCGCTTCCTCGGTGTCGGTACGGATGAGGTCGGTGTTGGCGCGCTCGCCACACAGCAGGCCGATGGCCCGCATGATGATGCTCTTGCCGGCCCCGGTTTCGCCGGTGAGCACGTTCATGCCGGAAGCGAACGAGAGCTGCAGCTCGTCGATGATCGCGAAGTTGGTGATCCGCAGCTCGCGCAGCATCGAAAGCCTTCTCCTCAGCGCTCGCCCCAGCGGAGCTTGCTGCGCAGCATGTCGAAGTAGCTGCGGGTGGCGGATTGGATCAGCGGCACCGTGCTGCTGCCCTTGCGAATCTCGACGACATCGTGGCTGTGCAGGCTCGTGCCGTCCTGACCGTCGAGGCTGAGCACAACGTCCTCGTCGGGTGAGCGCACGGTGACCCGCACCACGGCGGAATCCGGGAGGACGACGGGTCGGTTGGTCAGCGTGTGCGGACAGATCGGCGACAGCACCATCACGCCCACGGAGGGGTGCACGATCGGCCCGCCCGCCGACAGCGAGTACGCGGTCGAGCCCGTCGGTGTAGTGACGATCAAGCCGTCGGCCTTGTACACGCACATCGCTTGCCCGTCGACACTGGTGTCGAGGTCGATGACGCGCGCCAGGGCCCCCTTGGTGATCACCGCTTCGTTGAGCACCTGGCGCTCGATCAGGACCGAGTCGCCACGCCGCAGCCGGACGTCGAGCGTCATGCGCTGGTCGACGCGGAACTGGCCGGCCAGGACGCGCTCGATCATCGGGATCAGCTCGTCCGTGGTCATCGCCGTCAGAAAGCCGAGCCCGCCGAGGTTGACCCCCAAGATGGGTACGGCGCGGTGCTGCATGAGGCGCGCCACGCTGAGCAGCGTGCCGTCGCCGCCCAGGACGACGATGAGGTCGGCTGTGTCGATCATCTCGACCCTGCTCGTGGCCGAGCCGCAGCCGACTTGCGCGGCGCTTTCCGCATCGACCAGAGCGGTGAGGTCGTGGCGACGCAGCCAGACGACGAGCTCGCGGGCCAGCTCGACCGCTTGCGCGCGGCCCCGCTTCACCACCACGCCGAACGTGCGCATAGCGCGAAGCTATCATCTAGGGTTCACGTGGTCCAAGGGTGTCGGCACCCGTTGCGACCCCGACGGGCGGCGAGTAGGCTCGCACGCATGAGCCACCCCGGAACCGCACGCTCCGGCCTGCGACAGAAGGTGTCGCAGGTGTCCGAGGCGGTGTGGGAGATCCCGCCGACCGCCAAGCCGGGCATGCGCGTGCCGGCGCGTATCTACGCCACCCGCGCGCTGCTGGAGGCGATGGACGACGGCGTGTTCGAGCAGGTGACGAACGTGGCCATGCTGCCCGGCATCGTCGACTACTCCTTCTGCATGCCCGACGGCCACTGGGGCTACGGCTTTCCCATCGGCGGGCTGGCGGCGATGGATCCGGAGACCGGGGTCATCTCGCCCGGCGGCATCGGCTTCGACATCAACTGCGGCATGCGGCTGGTACGCACCAATCTGACGTTCGAGGACATCCGCGAGCGGATCACCGAGTTGATCGACGCCCTCTACAAGCGCGTGCCCGCCGGGGTCGGCGCGCGGGGCCTTCTGAAGCTGACGGACGACGAGTTCCGTGGCGTCGCGGTCGAAGGGGCCGGGTGGTGTGTGCAGCATGGCTATGGCTGGCCGGAAGACCTGCAGCGGATCGAAGAAGGCGGCGCCATCTCCGGCGCCGATCCCGATCACGTCAGCCGGCGCGCCCTGGAGCGCGGTCGCCAGCAGGTTGGCACCTTGGGTTCGGGAAACCACTACCTGGAGATCCAGGTGCTCCGGCCGGAGCACGTGTTCGACACACGCGCCGCGGCAGTGATGGGGTTCACGCTGCCGCACCAGGTCGCGATCATGTTTCATTGTGGCAGCCGCGGCTTCGGCCACCAGATCGCCAGCGACTACATTCAAAGCTTCCTGCCGCTGATGCAGCGTAAGTTCGGCATCGAGCTGCCCGACCGCGATCTCGCTTGCGCTCCGTTCGCATCCAACGAGGGGCAGGCGTACTTCGCCGCCATGAAGTGCGCCATCAACATGTCGTTCGCCAATCGTCAGGTGATTCTACACCGCATCCGCGAAGTGTTCGCCGAGGTGCTGCACCGCGACCCGCGCGACCTCGGTATGGAGATGGTGTACGACGTCGCGCACAACACCGCCAAGCTGGAGGAGCACGAGGTGCACGGCCGCCGGCGCCGCTTGCTGGTGCATCGCAAGGGCGCAACGCGCGCCTTCGCGCCGGGCATGCCGGATATCCCGGCGGCGTTCCGCGACATCGGCCAGCCGGTGATCATCGGCGGCAGCATGGAGACCGGATCGTATCTGCTCCTCGGCGTACCTTCCGGCCGACAGGCGTTCTTCACCACGGCGCACGGCAGCGGCCGCACCATGAGCCGCGCCCAGGCGAAGAAGCAGTTCCGCGGCAAGCAGCTCGAGCACGATCTGGCACAGCGGGGTATCTACGTTCGCAGCGCCTCCTACGCTGGTCTCGCCGAAGAGGCGGGCGCCGCCTACAAGGACATCGACGCCGTCGTGGCCACCACCGAAAAGGCCGGCCTCAGTCGGGCGGTGGCCCGTTTCACGCCGGTCGGCAACGTGAAGGGCTGAATCGGGTGCCATACCGCTTCCTCGAGGACGCCTTCACCGCCGATATCGGCTTCGTCGCGTCGGGGAGCACGTTGGACGAATGCTTTCAAGCGGCCGCCGATGCCACGCTGGAAGTCATGCTCGCCAACCCGACGGCGCTGCGCGCGTGCGAACGGCGCGCGCTGCAAGTCGAGCACGACAGCTTGGATCTGGCCTTGCTGCGCTTCCTCGAAGAGCTCGTGTACTACAAGGACGCCGAAGGCCTGCTGCTGCGCGCGGCGAGTGTGCGCGTCACCCAGGTGACAGGTCGCTGGACGGTCAGTGCGACTGCCGAGGGTGAACCCATCGATGCAAGCCGGCATGAGTTGTCCGCTGATGTGAAGGCGGTTACAGTGCACCGGCTCGATGTGCGACAGGTCAACGGCGTCTGGGAAGCAACGGTCGTACTGGACATCTGATCGGCTGTTGAAAGAGGCGAAGAGCACCCTTCGAGAGCCTCAGGGTGAGCGGAAGAGTTCAATGGATTCGGGGAGGGGTTCCGTTCATGCTGAGGCTCTCGAAGCACGGGGTGGGGGTTTTCAGCAGCTTGCCGAGAGGTTTCGGAGGTGACCGGCCTTCGAACATTCGCCGCCTGGATCCGCTCGCGCTTTTGGCTGCTGGCGTTCCTGGGCACGGTTGCGGTGCTCCTGTATCCCCGCGTGCGCGCGCTCGTGCTGGGTGTGGAGGTGACACCGGCGGAGCGCGGCCACAGTGTTGCGCTGCGTGCCGGGTGCTTCAATTGTCACGGTCCGAACGGCACCGGCGGGATCAAGAACCCCGGCAGCAAGGACGGTGAGGTGCCCGGCTTCAGCGGCGGCACGCCGATGATGTGGGCGAAGAGCGAGCCGGAGCTGCGCGAGTACATCCTCGACGGCGCCCCAGCCCGCAAACGCGCGGATCCGCACCATCGCGCCGAGACCGAAGCGCAGCTGCTCGCGATGCCGGCGTACCGTGGCCATCTCAGCGACCGTGAGGTCGACGATCTGATCATCTACCTGCGCGCCGTCTCCGGCTTGGTTTCATTGCCCGACGATACTGTGACGCAAGGGCAGGAGCTCGCATACCGCCTCGGCTGCTTTCAGTGCCACGGTCCGATGGGCGCGGGCGGCAGCCGCAACCTCGGGTCGCTGAAAGGCTACATTCCCGGCTGGTGGGGCAGTGACTTCCGCGACCTGGTACGCAGCGACGACGAGCTGCGCGAATGGATCCAGAGCGGTGAGATCGCGCGCATCCGCGCCAACCCGATCGCCAGGTACTTCGTCGAACGGCAGCGCGTCAGCATGCCGGCGTATCGTGCCTTTATCGATGACAAGCAGCTGCAGGCGCTGATGCGCTACGTCCGCTGGGTCAACGCGGGCGAGTGGCAGAAGAAGCCGCTCGATCTGGGGCACTGAGGCGCTGGTAGGAGGTGCCTATGACTCATCCCGAGTCAACTCAAGGCCTGCACGGCTTGCGCGTCGTTGCGTTCGAGAGCCGCCGCGCCGCCGAGATGGCGGAGCTGATCCGCCGGCACGGCGGCGAGCCCATCTCCGCGCCGGCGATGCGGGAAGTGGCGCGGCGCGACAATCGCGAGGCGCTCGAATACCTCCGGCACCTGGATGCCGGCAGCGTGGACGTCGTGGTCCTGATGACCGGCGTGGGCCTGCGCACCCTCGCGCAGATCGTGGCCACCGAATGGCCGCGCCAGCGGCTGGTCACGGCGCTGCGGCGCGCGCAGCTCGTCGCCCGCGGACCCAAGCCGGTGGCGGCGTTGCGCGAGCTGGGGCTGCAACCGGATATCACCGTGCCGGAGCCCAACACCTGGCGCGAGATCCTCGCCACGCTCGACGCCCGGCTGCCGGTCGCCGGCAAGCACGTCGCCGTTCAGGAGTATGGCGTCAGCAACGAGGAGCTCATCGCGGGGCTGCAAACGCGCGGCGCGCAGGTGATGCGCGTACCCATCTACCGCTGGGCGCTGCCGGAAGATCTGGCGCCGCTGCAGGCAGCGGTGCGTGCCGTGTGCGACGGTGCTGTCGACGTCGCGCTGTTCACCAGCGCCACCCAGGTCTACCACCTGTTCCAAGTGGCCGGTGCCGACGCCGCGGACCGTGTGCGCACCGGCTTCCGGCACATGCTCATCGCCTCGATCGGTCCCGTATGCTCCGAGGCGCTGCGCGAGCACGGCGTGTCTCCGGATCTCGAACCGGGGCATCCGAAGATGGGGCAGCTCGTTGGTGATGTGGCGCGGCGCGGGCGCGGGCTGCTGGCGGCGAAGCGCCCGGCTTGACCCGGCGTGGGGCGTATCGTAGCTACACGGCATCTTGAACGACTCGCCCTTCCTCAAAGCCTGTCGCCGCGAAGCCACGCCATACACGCCGATCTGGCTGATGCGGCAAGCCGGCCGCTACATGCCCGAGTATCGTGCCGTGCGTGCGCGGCTGAGTTTCCTGGAGCTCTGCAAGGATTCGGACGCGGCCGCCGAAGTCACGGTCACGGCGGCGCAGCGGCTCGGCGTCGATGCCGCGATCATTTTTGCGGACATCCTGCTGATCGTCGAGCCCATGGGCGTGGGGCTCGAGTTCTCCCAAGACGACGGGCCGGTGCTGCACAACCCCGTGCGCAGCCCGGCGGACGTCGAGCGGTTGACCGAGGTCGACGCGCCGGCTGCGGTGAGCTTCGTCTACGATGCCGTACGCAAGGCGCGCGCGGCGCTGCAGGTGCCGCTGATTGGGTTCTCCGGCGCGCCCTTCACCCTGGCCTCGTACGTCATCGAGGGCGGCAGCTCGCGCAACTACGTGCACACCAAGACGCTGATGTACCAGGAGCCGGAAGCCTGGCACACGTTGATGCGCCGCCTGGCCAATGCGGTGATCGGTTACCTCAACGGTCAGATCGCCGCCGGCGCCGACGCGGTGCAGCTGTTCGACAGCTGGGTGGGCTGTCTCGCGCCCGATGATTACCGGCGCTTCGTCCTGCCGCACACGCAGAACGTGATCAAAAGCCTCACGCCCGGCGTTCCCGTGATTCACTTCGGGACCGGGACGTCCGGCTTGCTGGAGCTCATGCGGGAGGCCGGCGGCGACGTGATCGGGCTGGACTGGCGCATCGACATCCGCAGCGCCCGGGAGCGCCTCGGACCCGACATCGGCATCCAGGGCAACCTCGACCCGGTGGCGCTGTGTGCGCCGCTCGACGAGATGCGCGACCGCGCGGCGCGCATCCTGGCGCACGCCGGCGGCCACCCCGGTCACATCTTCAACCTCGGGCACGGCATTCTGCCGCACACGCCGGTCGACCACGTCATCGCGCTGGTGGACATGGTACACGAGCTGAGCCGGCGCTAAGCGCGAGGCAACGCCGAGCCGATGTATGACGCCGTGTTACTCATTGCGTTCGGCGGACCCACCGCAATGCACGAGGTGCGCCCGTTTCTCGACAACGTGCTGCGCGGGCGACCCGTGCCGCCGGAGCGTCTTGAAGCCGTCGTGCATCACTATGAGGTGATCGGCGGTCGCTCGCCGCTCAACGAGCTGACGTTTCGTCAGGCGCGTGGACTCGAAGCGGAGCTGCGGGCTCACGGGCCGTCCCTGCCGGTCTACGTGGGCATGCGCAACTGGACGCCGTATCTGCGTGAGACGTTGCAGCGTATGGCGGTGGACGGCGTGCGGCGCGCCGTCGGCGTCATCCTGGCGGCACACCAGACCGATGCGAGCTGGGGACGGTATGAGCGCGACGTCGCGGCGGCGCGTGTCGAGCTCGGCACGACGGCGCCGCAGATTGAGTACGCCGACGAGTGGCACGCCCATCCGCTGTTCATTGCCGCGATGACCGACAACGCGAGCGTGGCGCTGGCGCGCCTGGCCGAGCGCCGTGCCGAGGCCCCCATCGTGTTTACGGCGCACAGCGTCCCGACAGCAATGGCGGCCGCCTCGCCCTATGTGGAGCAGATTGAAGAGTCGGCCCGCCTGGTGGCCGAACAGGTTGGCCACGCGCGCTGGTCGATCGCTTATCAGAGCCGCAGCGGCAGCCCGCACGAGCCGTGGCTCGAGCCCGACATCTGCGACGTCATCCGGCAGCTGGCGACCGAAGGCGTACGCCACCTGGTGGTGGTGCCGATCGGCTTCGTGTGCGAGCATGTCGAAGTGCTCTACGATCTCGACATCGAAGCGCGGCAGGTCGCGGACGCGCAGGGCATCCAGCTTGTGCGCGCCGCGGCCGTGAACGATCATCCGGCCTTCATCCGCATGCTGGCCGACGTCGTGCGGCGGCGCGTCGAGTCAGAGCGTGAAGCTGTCGAGGGACGCGAGGCCGACCCTTCGACAAGCTCAGGGTGAACGGAAGAGAGCCCGGGTCGCGGCGTCATGACAACGGAGCACACCCCTCGCGTCGCCGTCGTCGGTGGGGGCATCGCCGGGTTGGCGGCGGCGCATCGCTTGGTGGAGCTGAGTCGCGAGCAGCAGCGGCCGCTCAGCGTCATGCTGTTGGAAGCGGGACGTCGCCTCGGCGGATCGATCGCCACCGAACGGGTCGACGGCTTCGTCATCGAAG
Source organism: uncultured Binatia bacterium (SeqCode) (assembly GCA_964498075.1). Lineage (GTDB taxonomy): Bacteria > Desulfobacterota > Binatia > HRBIN30 > HRBIN30 > CAZCGA01. The sequence continues at coordinate 48,982 of CAZCGA010000007.1, forward strand.
CGGGCCCGGATTCCTTCATCTCCGAGAAGCCGTGGGCGCTGCGCCTGTGCGAGCGCCTCGGTTTTACGCCGCGGCTGGTGCAGACGCGCGATGAGCACCGCCGCACCTACGTGGTGCGCGACGGCGCGTTACATCCGCTACCCGACGGGTTTCTGCTGCTAGCGCCGACGCAGCTGTGGCCGTTGGTGTCGTCGCGCCTGTTCACCTGGCCCGGGAAGCTGCGCATGGCACTGGATCTGTTCTTGCCGCGCGGGCCGCAACGCCGCGACGAGAGCCTCGGCTCGTTTGTGACCCGCCGGCTCGGGCGGGAGGCACTGGAGCGCGTGGCGCAGCCGTTGGTTGGCGGCATCTATACCGCCGACCCGGACGATCTCAGCCTCGCCGCGACCATGCCGCGCTTCCTCGAGATGGAGCAGACGTGGCGCAGCGTGATCTGGGCGATGTGGTCACAGCAACGCCGCGCCCCCGCCGCCGCGCGCGCCACCAGCGGCGCCCGCTGGAGCCTGTTCGTCAGCGTCGACGACGGCATGCAGAGTCTGATCGACGCGCTCGCGCAGCGTCTGCCCGAAGGCGTCGTGCGACTCGGGAGCGCGGTGACGGTGCTGCGCCACGAAGGCACCTGGAAGCTGAAGGCCACGGACGGGGTGATCGAGGCCGACGCCGTGGTGCTCGCTACCCCGGCACATCAGAGCGCCGGCTGCGTCGGCGAACTCGACCCGCGCCTCGCCGAGGAGCTGCGCGGCATTCCCTACGCCTCCTCGGCGACCGTGAGCCTGGCGTATCGCACCGAGCAGATGCCACGCGCCGTCGACGGCTTCGGATTCGTCGTCCCGCTGGTCGAGGCGCGCTCGATCGTGGCGTGCACGTACAGCAGCGTGAAGTACCCGGGGCGCGCGCCGGAAGGGCATGTGCTGCTACGGGCGTTCGTCGGCGGCGCGTTGCAGCAGGAGCTGTTTCATCAGGACGATGCGGCCATGGCGGAGAGCGTTCGCCGCGAGCTGCGTGACTTGTTGGGTATCAGCAGCGCACCGCTGCTGACGCGCATTCACCGCCATCCCCAGGCCATGCCGCAGTACCGGGTCGGGCATCTCGACCGCATGGCGCGCATCGACGCGGCCCTCGCCGATCATTCCGGATTGGCGCTCGCCGGCAACGCCTACCGCGGCGTCGGCATCCCCGACTGCATTCACAGCGGCGAGCTGGCCGCGGAGACGGTGTGTCGCGGCCTGTGGTCATCACCTTGAAGCGTTCCGGGTGGCATAGTAGCTTCGCAAGGGAGTGACACGCCCGTGCGAGGACTCATCATTCGTTGGATCACTACGGCGTTTGCGTTGTGGCTCACCAGCCTCATCGTGAAAGGCATCCACATCGATGGGCTGTCCTCGCTGTTCTTTGCGGCGGTGGTCCTCGGCATCTTCAACGCCGTGTTGCGGCCGCTGGTGCTGGTGGTCACCTTCCCGATCAATCTGGTCACGCTCGGCCTGTTCACTTTCGTGATCAACGGCGCCATGCTCATGCTGACCGGCGACGTGGTGCGCGGCTTCTCGGTGACCGGGTTCTGGTCCGCGGTCGTCGGCGCGCTGCTGCTCAGTGCGATCAGCTTTGCGCTCAATCTCTTCGTCAGTGACAGCGGCCACGTGCAGTACCTCTACGTGGAGCGGATCGATCGGATCTGAGAATGAAGAAGACAATAGACGAGCAGACGACAGACAACAGACAGCGGATTCGAGCTGGACAGAGTCGGTCAGCGAAGCGGTCTGTCGTCCGTGCTCTGTAAGCGAAGCGGTCTGACTCATGGAGCTCACTCCTCTCTTCACCCTCACCGGAACTGCCGTCGTCGAGAAGGTCGGGAAGGTCCAGGACGGCGAGCGCATCAAGATCGAGTTCCGCGGCAAGTCTGCCGTGGGCTCGCCCATCGAGGGCAAGGCCCACGGCTCGAGCTGGGTCTTAATCGGACCGCTCGGCCCGGGCGCGACCAACGCGGTGCAAGAGGTCATCACGCCCGGTGGCGAGCGCGTCGTGCTCGAGCTGCAGGGCTACACGATGAACGCCAACGGCAAGGGCATGGAGATTCGCACCTGCGGCATCATCCGCTCCAGCGCCGCTTCGTATGCCGACCTGAACGGTCGGATCGCGCTGGCGATCCAGAAGGTCGGAGCCGACGACGCAGTCACGATCGACGCCTACCGCTTCTGACGCCGGGTTTAGTCGTTGCGTCCGACGGCGCGGCGCAGGGCGCGGATGACGTCCTCGCGCGAGATGATGCCGACGACGCGACGATCGCCGCTGACCACCGGGAAGCTCTTCGTGCGCAGGTCGACCATCATCTGGAGCGCGCGCGTCAGCGGCAGGTCGGGAGGCACGGTGACGACGTCTGCGTGCATGATGTCGCGCACGCAGCGCTGCATGAGGGCGCCGTAATGCGGCAGGACCGACTCGGGCGTGAAGATGAAGTTGTGTAGGAAGTCGAACTTCGTGACGATGCCTGCGAGCCGGTCGTCGCGCACCACCGGGAAGCTGTTGTAGTCGTAGCGCTCGAACAGCTCCTCCAGCGCGGCGACGGTCAGGTCCGGCGACACCGTGGTCACCGGCGTGGTCATCGCATCGTTTACCGTCAGTCTGATGAAGCCGTGCATCCTGCCCTCCGGCGGCGCAGCCTAGCACGGAACGCCGTCGGGCTCACTGCCCCAGGCTTGCGTCACTTGGGCCACTCGCTCGGCCGCTTGAGCTTGCCGCCGCTTCAGCGCGACAGCCTTCCGATCCCTGCCACGACGGTCGCGGCCAGACTTCCGCCCAGCACCAGCAACCAATCGTCGGTGTGCAACGGCTCCAGGTGCAACAGGCGCGCGAGCGGTGGCAGCTGGATCAAGACGGTCGTCATCGCGATCGTCGTCACGCTGATCCACCGCGCCGTGCGGGTGCGCAGCCGACTCAGCGCGGCCACCAACCCTGCGCTGGAGAACGTCAGCGCTGCCATGGCGCTCGCGCGCGCGTGTTCAACCGGGCGCGCGCCATCCAGTGAGCGGACGTACAGCGCCACTACAACCGTGGTGATCATCGTGGCCGTCAGGCCGATCATCACCCAGTCACGCGTCGCGAAGAAGCGCGCCTGCTCCCGGCCGCGCGGCGATTCCAGGTGAAGATCCGAGCCGACGTCCTGAAAGACCAACAACGCCGAGGGGTGAATGATCAGCTCGATCCAGACGATGTGGATCGGCAGGTAGAGCAGCGGGAAGCCGGCCAGTGGAATCAGCGCCGCGCTGATCACCAGCGGCAAGTGAATCATCAGCAGGTACTGAAAGCTCAGCCGCAGATTGCGAAACAGTTGCTGCCCTTCACCAATCGCGCGCACGATCGAGCGGAAGTTGTCGTCGAGCAGCACGATGGCCGCGACCTCACGGGCGCTGCGCGTGCCACGCTGACCCATGGCGATGCCGACGTCCGCGGCTTGCAGCGCCGGTACGTCGTTCACTCCATCGCCGGTGACCGCGACGATCTCGCCGGCGGCTTGTAGCGCTCTTACCAGGCCGAGCTTTTGCTGCGGCACGGCCCGGGCGATGACATCGATCTCACGCAGCACCGCCGCATCGCCGCGCTCCAGCAGTCCGTCCAGCTCGTCCCCCGAGATGACGCGTGGCGCCGCGCCGGCCAGCCCCACCTCGCGGGCGATCGTCGCCGCGGCCGCCGGATGATCGCCGGTGACCATGATCGTATGAATCCCGGCCTCACGACACTGCTGCATCGCTTCCGGCACGCCGGCGCGTACGGGATCCTCCAGCGCCAGGAAGCCGGCCCACCGGTAGCCGCGGTCCGGCTCTCCCCCCGCCCAATCCGCCCCCAAGCCGCGCCACGCACAGCCGATCACCTTGTGTCCTTCGGCGGCGTAGGCCACGATCCGTCTCTGCCACGACTCGCGCTCGGCGGTCGAGATGCGTACGAGCTCCAGCACCACCTCGCCCGCGCCCTTGGTCACCGCTGTGAGGGTCCCGTCATTTTCTCGCACCACCGCCGTCTCGCGCTTCCGGTTCTCGGTGAACGGAAAGACCGCCACGACCTCGTTAGCCGGCGCGGCGCCTTGCGCGTCGGCGGCGCGGATGATGGCTTCGTCCAGCGGGTCACCCGACTCGGCGCGGGAGGCGCAGCGCGCCAGCATTAGGAGCTGCCGCGTGTCCAGCTCCTCGATCGGGACGAAATGGGTCAGGTGCAGTTGCCCTTCAGTGATCGTGCCGGTCTTGTCGGAGCAGATCGCCGACACGCGGCCGATGTTCTCGACGCACACGGCGCGGCGTACCAGGGCGTGCCGCTGTGCCAGGCGGTAGACGCCGACGCCGAGGAAGAAGGTGAACACGACTGGGAACTCCTCGGGGATGGCGGCGACCGCCAAGGTGACGGCGCTGAGGAACGCGTCGACCCAACCGAATCCTTGACGCAGGCGGACGTATGCCAGCATCAGACACATCACCGCGGCACCGATCACCAGCACCAGCACCAGGCTCGCAATCGCTTCCTGCAGCGGCGTGCGCGCGCCGCTGCCCTGCAGGGCGGAGCGCACGATCTCGCCGTACACCGTCTCCGCGCCGGTCCATGCCACCCGCAGGCGCGCCGTGCCGGTGAGCAAGCGCGTGCCGGCAAACCCCAAGTGCTCGCCGTCGATGACCGGCTCGGTGGCACCCGACGGCAGGTGCATGAGCGGATGCTTGGCCACCGGGTACGCCTCGCCGGTCAGCGACGATTCGTCTGCCTGCAGCTCACTTCCCGACTCGATCACGCCATCGGCCGGAAACCACTCGCCGGCGGCGATCATCACCAGGTCGCCGGGTACCAGCTCGCTCGCGGCGACCTCGATGCGTGCACCGTCGCGTTCGACCGTCGCCCGCGCCGCCAGGCGAGCCATGAGGCCCTCCGTCGACGCGGCGGTGCGGTGATGCAGGAACGCATCCATGCCGATCAGCGGTGCCATCGCGACGCCGAGCACGCCCGCTTCGCCGTACTGCCCGAGGGTGAGGTACAGCACGCTGGTGGCGGCGAGAAACCACAGCATGGGATCGCGCGCGGTCTCGCGCGCCAGCTCCCACCATGCGCGTTGGCCCACCGCCACGATGTCGTTGCTGCCGTACTGTTGGCGCCGGCGCTGGGCCTCGCGGTTGGACAGACCTGAGGCGGGTTCAAGACCGTGCAATCGTGTGAGGGGGAGGGCGCGTTTCATGGCGTGCATTCATTTCATTTCATTCAAGGCAAAGACACCTTTTCACCCTGAGGCTCTCGAAGGCTGTGTTGCAGGACACCGTCGTTCTTCGACGAATGGAAGAGACTTCACGTATCCAAGAGCAGCCGGTCGGGATCTTCGAGGTCGCGCACGATGTCGGCAACGAAGCGGGCGGCATCAGCGCCGTCGGCGATGCGATGATCAAACGTCAGCGACAGCGGCAGCATGAGCCGAGCAACGATCTGGCCATCGCGCACGACAGCTTCCTCGCGCGCCCGCGCCAGACCCAGGATGGCGACTTCGGGGTAATTGATGATCGGCACCATCCCCGTGCCGCCGAGGCTGCCGATGTTGGTGATCGTGAACGTGCCGCCGCGCAGCTCGTCCAGCTCGGCCTTCCCGGCGCGGGTGCGCTCCGCGATCTGGCCGAGCTCGGCCGCCAGCTCCCACACGCTCTTCCGATCGACGTCGCGTACCACCGGCACGATCAAGCCGCGCTCCGTATCGACGGCGACACCGAGGTGATAGTAGCGCTTCAACACGATTTCCCCCGCGTCATCGTCGAGACTGGCATTGAAGCGCGGATGCCGCTTCAGCGCGGCTACTGCGGCCTTCAGCACAAACGTCGTGAGCGTGAGCTGGGCGTCGTGCTCGCGGCCCTGCGCCTGATGGCGTTTGCGAAAGGCTTCCAGGGCGGTGATGTCGGCGCGATCGAAGTGGCTGACGTGTGGGATGAGCGCGTACGACAGCGTCATGCGTTCCGCGATGCGCCGGCGCAGCGAGCGCAGCGGCTCCCGCTCCACCGGTCCCCATTGCGCGAAGTCGGGCAGCGGCGGGATCTCGATGCTGCGCCCGGCGCTACGCCGGGGCGACGGCGGCGCCTTGGGACTCGGAGCCGCCCGCCGCGCGAAGGCTTCCACATCGTCGGTCGTGACACGGCCACCCGGACCGCTCCCGCTGAGCGCCGCGAGGTCGACGTTGAGCTCGCGGGCGCGCCGGCGCGTCGCCGGCGTCGCGAGGACGGGGCGCTGCCCCACGCCTTCCCGTGGTGTCGGTTGGGCCGCACTCTTCGTAGGCCCGCTCCGCTCCGCCGCCACTTCACCGTCCGTCTCCGCGAAGGTCACCAGGACCGCGCCGACTGCGACCCGCTCACCTTCGCGCACGTGGATCTGCGCGATGCGCCCGGCGTACGGCGAGGGAATTTCGATCGCGGCCTTGTCGGTCTCGATCTCGAACAACGGCTGATCTTCCTGCACCGTCGCGCCTGCGCCGACGAGGACCTTGAGGATCTCACCTTCGCTGATGCCTTCGCCCAGATCGGGCAGCTTGAACGTGCGCGCCATGGGACCGACTTCAGAAGCTCAGCGTCTCGCGCACGGCCTGGGCGATGCGCTGCGGATCGGGGAGGTAGGCCTTCTCGCGTTGGAAGTACGGGAAGGGCACGTCGAAGCCGGTGAGCCGGCGGACCGGCGCCTCGAGGTAGAGGAACGCGTTCTCGACGACGCGGGAGACCACTTCGGCACCGATCCCACAAGTGCGCGGCGCTTCGTGCACGACGACCGCGTGGCCGGTCTTCTTCACCGACGCCACGATGGTCTCGGTGTCCATCGGATACAGGCTGAGCAGATCGATGACCTCGGCATCGACGCCGTCTTCCGCCTTCAACACATCGGCGGCGGCCAGCGTCGGGCGCATCATGGCGCCGTAGGCGATCAAGGTGACGTCATCGCCGGCGCGCGCGACGTCGGCCTTGCCGAGCGGCAAGGTCTCCTCCTCGTCCGGCACTTCCTCCTTGAACGCGCGATACGCGGCGGCGGGTTCGAAGAACAGCACCGGGTCGGGATCGCGGATAGCGCTGAGCAACAACGCCCGCGCGTTGCGCGGTCCGGACGGAATCACCATCTTCAAGCCCGGGGTATGCGCGTAGATCGCCTCGCGGCTTTCGGAATGGTGCTCGATGGCGCGGATGCCGCCGCCGTAGGGTGAGCGCAGCACCATCTGGCAGTGGAAGCGGCCACGCGTCCGATTGCGCAGGCGCGCCGCGTGCGATTCCAGTTGATGGTAATCGAGGTAGCAGAAGCCGGCGAACTGGATCTCGCACACCGGCTTGAGCCCGTACGCCGCCATACCGACGGAGATGCCGACGATGCTCGCTTCCGCCAGCGGCGTATCGACCACGCGTTGCGCGCCGAACTTCTTCAACAGGCCTTCGGTGACGCGGAAGACGCCTTCGTCAACGCCGACGTCTTCACCGAGCACGACGACGTCGGGATCGCGCTGCATCTCGTTGTGCAGCGCGAGATTGAGAGCCTTGACCATGTTCAGCTCGGCCATGCCTTACCTCGCTGCATGCGCTCGATCCAGCGTCGCGGCCAGTTCCTTCCGTTCCGCTTCTAGCTCGGGTGGCCGCTGCGCGTAGACGTAGTCGAACATCTCGAGCGGATCGGGAGGCGGGAGGGACTCCACATGCTCCACCGCCGCCTTGATCTCGGCCCGGACCTCGGCGTCGACCGCTTCCTGGCGCGGCCGGTCCAGCAGACCCTTCGATGTGAGGTAGGTCGTGAAGCGCAGCAACGGGTCACGGCGTTCCCACTGCTTCACCTCCGCCTCGTTGCGGTAGCGCGACGGATCGTCAGCGGTGGTGTGGACGGAGAGCCGATAGGTGACGCACTCGATCATCGTCGGGCCGCCGCCGTTGCGCGCGCGCGCGACCGCCTCGCGTGCGGCGACGTAGACGGCGAGGATGTCGTTGCCATCGACCTGGATACCCGGGAAGCCGTAGGCCAATGCCTTCTGCGCCAGCGTCGTGGAATGCGTCTGCTTCTCGCGCGGCGTCGAGATCGCCCACTGGTTGTTCTGGCAGACGAATACCACCGGTACCTGGAAGACGCCGGCGCAGTTCATCGCTTCGTGGAAGTCGCCTTCCGAGGTGGCGCCGTCGCCGAAGTACGTCATGACGACGGCGTCGTCGCCCTTGTAGCGTGCGGCCCAGGCGATGCCGACGGCGTGCGGCAGCTGCGTCGCCACCGGCACCGCGATCGGCAGGCCGCGCTCGGTTGCGCCCGCGGCGCCCTCTTCACGACCCGCCCAAAACAGGATGAGGTTCGCCAGCGGCGTGCCGCGCCACAGCATCGCCGCCCCTTCGCGAAAGGCGGGAACGATCCAGTCGGTGGCGCGCAACGCGCAGACGCTGCCCAGCGCCGCGGCCTCTTGTCCCTTCGCCGGTCCGTAGGTACCGATGCGCCCCTGCCGCTGCAACGCCACCATGCGCTCGTCGAAGCGGCGCGCCAGCACCATGGTGCGGTAGAGCTTGAGGAGCAGGGCGTCGTCGAGATGCGGGTCGAGCTGTGGATCGACGTTGTCGTCCGCGTCGAGGATGGAGAGATACTCGACGGTGTACGGTAGCGGTATGGTGGTCCGTGGCATGCGCTCAAGATACCAGCCGGCGGCCGGCTTTGCATGGGAGTGCGCGGCGGTTGCGTACGCGTCCATCGCCGGAGACTCGAAGTCTCCGGCTACGTCGCTGAGAAAGTCGTCTGAAGACAGTCTGAAGACGACTGCAAACGCCGTGAGAGTTCCGGGGCAGGACCGACGGGTCAAGCTGCGCTGTTAACGCCCCGACGCCCCGCCCCCGAGCACGGACGGCAAGCTCTCGTCCTTCACCCACTCACCGTCTTTCGTCGTACGGATCATCGAGCCGACGTAGTCGTAGCGGTGCCAGTAGATGATGCGCTCCAGTGCGTCGGCGGGGTCGTTGTGTGGGCGGCGGTAGAGCCACTTCTCGTTGAACTCCATGCCATGCTCTTCGCGCTCGCGCGGCTCGTTGACGCTGCCTTCGGTGGCGTTGGGTGTCCCGAAGTATTTCACCACCACATTGCGAAGGACGGGTCCGGGCATGACTGCTGATCGCTTCTCTAGACTTCAAAACTGTCCGGAAACGGGCAGCGCTTCTCGCGGATGTGCTGCTCGAACTCGGCGCGGAACCGCTTGAGGAAGTTGCCGGCCGCCCAGGCGGCGGCGTCGGAGAGCGCGCAAATCGTTTGCCCGTCCATGAAGCCGCAGACCTGCTCGATGGTTTGCAGATCCTCTTCGCGGCCGTCGCCGCTATCGATGCGTGTCAGCAGCTTGTGCAAGAACGAAGTGCCTTCCCGGCATTGCGTACACTGGCCGCAGGTTTCGTGACGGAAAAAGCGGGCGATCACTGCTGCCGCCCGCACGGTGCACACCGACTCGTCCATCACGACGACCCCGCCGGTCCCCAACATCGTACCCACCTTCTGCAACGAGTCGTGATCCATGCGCACGCCGATCTTGTCGGCGTTGAGCACCGGCATCGACACGCCGCCCGGGATGATCGCTTTGATCGGCCGGCCGTTGGCCACGCCACCGGCGTACTTCTCGATGATGTCCTGCAGCGGCGTTCCCAGCGGCGCCTCGTACACGCCGGGGCGCTTGACGTGGCCGCTGATGCCGAAGAGCGTGTTGCCGGTGCTCTTCTCCGTGCCGATGCCTTTGAACCAGTCGGCGCCGCGCTGGAGAATCACCGGGACGTGCGCGATGGTCTCAAGGTTGTTGACCGTGGTCGGGCAGCCCCACAGGCCCCAGGCGGCGGGAAACGGTGGCCGCTTCCGCGGCTGCCCCTTCTTGCCTTCCATCGACTCGATCATGCCGGTCTCTTCGCCGCAGATGTACGCGCCGGCGCCGCGCTGGACGTAGACGTCGAACTTCTTCCCGCTGCCCATCGTATTGTCGCCGAGGAAGCCACGCGCGTACGCTTGCGAGATGGCGTCCGTCAAGATGCGATACGGAATGACGTACTCGCCGCGGAGGTAGACGTACGCGGCGACCGCACGGATCGCGCGCCCGGCGATCATCGCGCCTTCCAGGAACTGATGTGGATTGCGCTCCACGATCTGGCGGTCCTTGAAGGTGGCAGGCTCGCTTTCGTCGCCGTTGATCGCCAGGTAGCACGGCTTTGCGGACTCCTTGGGCATGAAGCCCCACTTCACGCCGGTGACGAAGCCAGCGCCGCCGCGGCCGCGGAGGCCGGAGCTCTTCACGACCTCGGCGATCGCCTCCGGTTGCATGTCGCACCAGGCGCGCCGCGCCATCTCGTAGCCGCCAACCGCGAGATACTCGTCAATGTCGCACCGTGACTGGCCGTTGGGCGGCAGCAGGTAGCCCGTGACGCCATCCGGAATCAGCGATATCTGCGGGGCGCGCTCCAGCGGTGCCGGATCGCCGGTGCTCAACAAGCGATCGAGATCCTCGGCAGTGGCGCGCTCGATGTAGGGGCGCGCATTCACCTGCACCACCGGGGCGGTGCCGCAAGAACCGAGGCACTCGACCTCGGCTACCGAGAACTTGCCATCGGGCGTGACCTCGCCCGCACGGACGTCGAGCTTCGCTTCGAGTTGCCGGACCAGCGTGCGCGCGCCGGCCAGCGCACAGGCGATGTTGGTGCACACCTGGATGTGGCAGCGCCCCACCGGCTTGTCGTGAAACATCGGGTAGAAGGAGATGACTTCCTGGATCTGGATCGGCAGCAAGTCCAAGAGCTGCGCGACCTCGTCAATGATGGGCCGCGGCAGATACCCAATCTCTTCCTGTGCCAGATGCAGCGCCGGCAGCAGCGCGGCGCGCGGCTGCGGATAGTGCGTACGCTCTTCGAGAATGCGCGCCCGGCATGCCGCCGAGAGCGTGTAGCGGTTCGTGCCGCCGCCGTGCGGCTCAGCGGTCACACTCTCCTCCGATCATGTTGAGCAGGTCGAACGTCGGCACGAGGTCGGCGAGCAGCCGTCCTTGGATCATCTGTGCGAGCGGCTGCGTGTTGGAGAAGCTCGGGGCGCGGCAGCGACACTTGTACGGCTTGCCGGTGCCGTCACTGACCAGGAAGAATCCAATCTCGCCGTTCGCCGATTCGGTGCCGACATAGACTTCGCCCGGCGGCGGCTTGGGGCCTTCAGTCACCAGCTTGAACTGGTCGATCAGCTCTTCCATCCGGCCGAAGACCTTCGACTTCGCCGGCCAGCGAATCGTCGGATCGTCTACGTCGACCGGGCCGTCCGGTATCATGCGCAAGCACTGCTCGATGATGCGCGCGCTTTGCCGGGTTTCCTCGAGGCGCACGAGGTAGCGGTCCATGTTGTCGCTCTGCGATCCGACGGGAACATCGAACTCGAGCTGGTCGTACACCAGGTACGGCTCGACGCGCCGCAGATCCTGCGCCACGCCGGCGGCCCGCAACACCGGCCCGGTCACGCCGTACGCGATCAGCTGCTCGGCGGACATGTAGCCGACGCCTTCCATGCGGGCGCGAAAGATCGGGTTCTCCGTGAGCAGCTGCTCCGCGTCCTCCTGCAGCTTCAACGCCTTGGGGATGTTCTGCCGCGCCAGCGCGGCGAATCCCTCCGGCAGGTCGGCGCTCACCCCGCCGATGCGGACGTAATTGCTGGTGACACGCCCGCCGCACAGCAAATCGATCAAGTCCCACAGCAGCTCGCGCGCCTGCAGCAGGTACAAGAAGGGCGTAAAGGCGTTCAGCTCGAGTGAGGTCGCGCCGATGCAGAGGAAGTGATCGGCCATGCGCGAGATCTCGCCGGCCAGCACCCGCAGGAACTGGCAGCGCGGCGGCGCCTCGATGCCGAACAGCTTCTCTGCCGCCAGGCAGTAGCCGACGTTGCACAGGATCGCCGAGCTGTAATTCAGGCGGTCGGTGTACGGGATGGCCTGGTAGTAAAACCCGCTCTCGCACTCCTTCTCGAAGCCGCGGTGCAGAAAGCCCACTTGGACGTCGGCGTTGACGATGGTCTCGCCGTCGAGGTCGGTGACGATCCGCACCGTGCCGTGCGTGGCCGGGTGCGACGGACCCAGCTGGATGCGCATCAGCTCGGTGTCGAGCATGCCTTTGCCGTTGCCCGGCGGCAGATCGGTGGAGTACGGGTGCTCGTCGCCGGTCGACTCGCCGCGACGCGAGCCCGGACCGATGAGCGGCTGGCGCTTCTCCTTCGGGTAGTCTTTGCGCAGCGGATGTCCCTCGAACTCCTCGTAGAGGTAGATGCGCCGCAGGTCGGGGTGGCCGCTGAAGCGGATGCCGTACATGTCGTACGTCTCGCGCTCCAGCCAGTTGGCGCCGACCCACACGGGGATCACGCTCGGGATGGTTGGCGTATCTTCGAGGACCCGTGCCTTCAGGCGCACGCGGTGGTGATAGTGGATGGAGTAGAGATGGTAGACGACCTCGAAGCGCGGCCGCTGCCCGAGGTAATCGACCACCGTCACGTCGATCGGCATGTCGAAGCGCAGCGCCGGATCGTCGCGCAGGAAGCGCGCCACATCGAGCACGCGTTCGGGCGCGACACTGACACTCGCATCTCCGCGGTACAGATCGACCGCGACCACGTCGCTGGGAAATTGTGCGCGCACCCGATCCAGAATCGGATGGCTCGGCGGAGCTGTCTGGGATCCCTCAGTCATGTTCCAAGCTGATCGCTGACAGCTGAGAGCTGACGGCTTTCCCTACCGATCATAGCCGGGACGCATGTGTTGCAGCCGCTTGCCCAGCTGCGAGACGGGCACCAGCAAGTCCGCTTTGTGCCACATCGTCCCTTGGCGCGAGTAGGCGGCGATCTCGACGTTCTGGCTCATGACGATCGCTTCTTCGGGGCACGCCTCCTCGCACAGGCCACAGAACATGCACCGCGACATGTCGATGTCGAAGACGTCGGGGTAGCGCTCGATCTCGTCGGCGGTCTCCGCCGGGAAGATGGTGATGCAATCGGTCGGGCAGGCCCACTCGCAGAGGCCGCAGGCGACGCAGCGCTCCTTGCCGTTGTCCATCTGCACCAGCACGGGCATGCCGCGGAACGCGTCCGGCAGGGTCAGGCGCTGCTCGGGGAACTGCGTGGTGAACACGGTCGGCTTGCGGCGAATGAAGCCCCACAGATTGCGCACGAAGTGCCGATGGGTGACCTGCAGGCCCTTCAGCACCGCAAGCGCCGGGCGCCACCAGTTCTGCCGCATTGGCCGCGGGCGCGCGACGGAGACGACGCGTGCCGCCATCAGGTAGATGCTCCTGCAGCGGTGTTCGGCAGCGCATATCCCAGCGGCCCGACACGCTCGACGGTCAGCCCGGCATACGCCGGCACCGCGGCGGCGATCTCCTGCAACACCGTCGCCGGGTCGAAGAGCGGGCGGCCTTCGGTGAGCTGCGCGAGCAAGCGGCTGAAGACATCGCCGTCACTGGGTTGGCCGTCTGGTGGCTCGATGGCGCGGTGCAACCGCTGCACGCGGCCGGCGCCGTTCGTAAAGGTTCCGCTCTTCTCGGCAAACGTCAGCGACGGCAGCACGACGTGGGCACGCTCGGCGAGCGGCGAGCGGACGATGTCTTGAACGATGAGACATTCGAGGCGGTCGATGGCTTTCTCCAGCAGCGGCCGGGGCGTGGTCTCCCAGAGATCCGGTCCACACACGTAGAGGCCGCGAATCTGGCCGCTCGCCGCCGCCTCGAGCATGGCGGGCAGGCCGACGCCTCCGGATCGCGGCTGGAGACCTACGTCGCGTGCGCCGCGCGCATTGGCGGCCTTCTCGGGCTTGATGAGGAAATGGTCGCTGTTGCCGACGACCACGGCGACATCCGTGCTCGCCACGTTCAGCGCCTGCAGCAGCTGGGCGAAGCGGAAGCTCTCCTCGTTGGTCAGGTGCGGCGACGCCACCGCGCCGACGCCGCGCCCGTCGGTGGTGCGGGCGATGCGTCGCAGCTGGGTCGCGGTCGCGGCGACCGCTTCGTCCCATTCGCAGGTCTCGAGTTGGCCGTTGCGGCGGAGCAACGGGGCGCGCAGGCGGTTCGCGTCGTTGATGTACTGATAGTTGAGCCGCCCATGATCGCACATCCAGGTATCGTTGACCGCGTCGTTGCGGCGCGGCATCAGCCGCCAGATACGGTCGCGATAGTGGTTGACGGTGACGTTGCAGCCGTTGGCGCAGCTCGGGCAGACGCTCTCCGTCTTCTTCAGGAACCAGACACGCAGCTTGTGGTGGAAGTCCTTGCTCTCCAAAGCGCCCACAGGACAGACATCCGCCGTGCAGATCGAGTAATCGTTGGCGAGCGGGCGATCTTCCATGACGTCGAGCACCGAGCGGTCGCCCATGTTGAAGACGCCCAGTTCGTTGGTGCCGGTGATCTCGCGGCAAAAGCGCACGCAGCGGCGGCACAGGATGCAGCGCTCCTGATCCAGCACCATGCGCGGTCCGATGTCCTTGCGCTTCTGTTGTTTGCGGCGCGGCTCCTGACTGCGGCCGACGCGGCTGCCGTAGGCGAACGAGTAGTCCTGCAGCGAGCACTCGCCGGCTTTGTCGCAGATCGGGCAATCGAGGGGATGGTTGACCAGGAGCAGCTCGAGCACGCCGCGCCGCGCGGTTTGCACCGCCGGGCTCGTGGTGTGCACCACCATGCCGTCGCGCACCGGCATGTTGCAGGCGATGACCAGCTTGGGGCTGCCTTCCACCTCGACCTGACACAGCCGGCAGCTGCCGTCGATCGACAGCTTCGGATGCCAGCAGTAGTGGGGAACGTGGATGCCGTTCTCGATCAGCACCGGGAGCAGCATCGCGCCCGGCGCGCAGTCGATGCTCCGTCCGTCAACCGTGATGGTGGGCATCGCTCCGGTTCTAGAGGGGCCGCCCGCTGCCGTGGATCGGCGGCATTGGGTGATCGGCGCGCTCTTCTTGCACGCGTTGCTGCAGCTTGATCAGGCCGTCGATCACCGCCTCCGGGCGCGGCGGGCAACCGGGAATGTAGAGGTGGACGGGAATGATCGTGTCGATCCCTTGGACGACGGCGTAGTTGTTGTACGGGCCGCCCGAGGAGGTGCACGCGCCGAACGACACCACCCACTTCGGATCCGCCATCTGCTCCCACACGCGGCGCAGCACCGGCGCCAGGCGATGCGTGATGGTACCCACCACCATCAGCAAATCGGACTGCCGCGGCGTGAAGCGCGGCAGGGCGGCGCCGAACCGGTCGAGATCGAAGCGCGGGCCGGCGGCGGAGAAGTACTCCATGCCGCAACACGCGGTGACGAACGGGTAGGGAAAGAACGAGTACTTGCGGGCCCACTGCACCGCGTCGGTCAGGCGGCTCAGCAGGAAGCTTTCGCCGAACGCGTCACCCGCCGCCAGCGGTTGGCCGGTAGCGACGCGCAAACGGGCAAGAAATCCTTCGCGCACGACAGATGGCTCCTGGCTCATGGCGCTGACCCTCACGGTGCCTGATTTGCCCCGGACTGGTAGCAGGCTGCCCCAGTCGAGTAAACAAGCGCACGCATGAATTCGGCAAAGGTCCGCCATTAACCGTAACCGTGTCATCCGCCGCTTGCCGCCCTTTCAACGTATCGCTGGTTGGGTACTGTCTGACTTTGGAATTCAGACAATACGCTGGTTGAAGCGCGCAAGAGGAGAGGTGCGGGGGCGCAGCTATCGTTGCAGACGCCAGACGCCGTCCGGTCCGGCTCCGAGGATCACGCCGCCGTCCGGCGGCCCCCAGAGACCCGTCACGGTGAAGAAGCGCGTTTCGGGATCGCGGGTCAAGACGAACGTCGCACCATCGAAGTGGAAGAGGCCGAAGAAGATGTCGCTGGGGCCGAAGCCCCAGATCGGCACCGCGGATCCCGCGCCGAACGCCGCCACCGCAAGCGCTGACCACTGCGCGCCGTCGAAGTGAATGATGCCCGTAGGACCGCCGCTTGCGTACACGTCGTCCGACCTTGAGCCCCAGACGGTATTGAGCGGCCCGTTCACCGACGGCATGCGGGTCCAGCCGTGGCCGTCGTAGTGCAAGGTGAGACCGGGCACACCGGGGTTGTTGTCGATCGGCACCCCGCCGCTGCCGACGGCGTACACGTCGTCGCGGGCGAAGCCCCAGACCCCGCGCAGCTGGTTGTGCGGCGGGTTGTCGGTGATCAGCAACTGTTGCGTCCAGCTGGCGCCGTCGTAGTGGAGGATCACGCCGGGAGTGCCGAAGCCCTCGATGCCGCCGACGACGAAGACGTCATCGGGCGCCGTGCCCCACACGTCGCGGAAAAACGTATCCGTCTGCCCGTGCACGACCTCCGACCACGCCGTGCCATCGAAGTGGAGGATGATCCCGCGAGGTGCCGCGGGGTTGCCGAATGACTCGGGATTGAAACCGACGGCGTAGACGTCAGCGGGGCTGAAGCCCCAGACGGCCAGTAGTGTCTGCATCGTGCCGGACTGCATCCCCGACCAGGTGTTGCCGTCGAAGTGCCGCACGATGCCACTTCCGCCGACCGCAAAGATGTCGTTCGGCGCGGCACCCCAGACATCTTGCAGGCCGGTCGTGGGATCGACCAGCACCCATCCCGTCGGGGCCGGCGGGCAGCCGGCCAATGCGGCGGTAATCTCGTTGACGGCGATCCGCAGGTCGCCGTTCGCGTCGCCCGCCTTGCACGCCGTCAGCGGGGTGTTGCCGAGCGCGATACTGACCAACGCCAGGCGCTCGTCGACGGCGACGGTGTTGTCGTTGTTGCAGTCGCCGACGCAGGCGGCATGAGCTGCGAGCCCTGATGCAGTGTAGAGCCCAACGGCAACTACGAGAAGCGACGCCGCCCTCCTCACGTCCAACCGCAAAGCGCGCATTGTGTCCTCCGCGTTGTGAAGGGCGTGAACTTACCCGTGTTCGGTCTGCCGCGTCAACGAGGCGAGAGCCCGCACTGACCTGCAGCAGTGCGGTGGTTGAGCCCGCGCGGCGGGCAGGGTAGTAAGCCGCTATGTCGCCCTCGCTGCTGGCGCACGTGCGGGTGCTCTCCGTCGGGCATACGCTCCCGGCGATGTACTGCATCCCGACGCTGCGCGATCTCGGCGCCGATGTGACCCTCGTCGAAGCACCGGATGCGGAGTCGGTCGCGACGCGCTACGCATCCCTCGCCGGCTTGTTTCCGACGCGTTCGCTGCTGGCGGGCACCGCGCGCTGCAAGATCAACCTCAGGGACGCGCGCGGACGCGATGTGTACCTGCGGCTGGCCCGGCAGGCCGACGTCATCCTCGAGGGATTCCGGCCGGGAACGAGCGCTCGGCTCGGTGTCGATTACGAGACGGTGAAGGAGGCGAACCCCAGCGTGATCTACGCTGCCATCTCGGGCTATGGGCAAGATGGCCCGGCACGCGAGCGCGTCGGACACGACCTCAACTACCTGGCGGCGTCGGGGGTGTTGCACCTCACCGGTGATCCCGGCGCCCCGCCCGCTGTTCCGGGAGTGCCGTTTGCCGACGGGCTCGCGGGTCTGAGCGCGGCGCTCAACGTGGTCGCCGCCTTGTGGCAGCGTGTACAGACCGGCAACGGGTGTTACCTCGATATCGCCATCGTCGACGGTCCGGCGTTCCTCATGGCGATGGAATACGATTACTTTTGGAACACCGGTCGCCAGCGGCAGCGCGGCGACACACATCTGTGTGGTGGGTACCCGTGGTATCACGTCTTCGAGACCGCCGATGGGCGCTACCTCTCGGTCGCGGCCGTCGAGCCGCAGTTCTATGCGCGGCTTTGCCACGTGATCGGGCGCCCCGATCTTGCGAGTCGCCAGTTCGTCGACGGACCCGAGCGGCAAGCCCTGTTCGAGTGCTTTGCGGGCATCTTCAAGTCGAAGACCTGTGACGAGTGGATGGAGCTTCTGCACGGCGAGGACGTCTGCGTCGCGCCGGTGTTGACCCCCGGCGAAGCCGCGCACACGGTGCACATGCAGCGCAGCGGTGCGGTATCAGCCGACGGCGCTCCGCTGGTACACTCGCCGGTCCGCCTGGATGTCGCGGCGCCCTCAGTGCCACGAGGAACCGCTGCGACCCTTGCGAGCTTCGGGTTCACGGAGGAGGAGATCCGAACCCTGCAGGAGCAAGGAAGCATCGCCGGCTGAGCGCGCAGGCTGGAATCGTCCCATAGTTGAGTCGTCGGCAATCATCACTCACTTCTGCGGCGTCGGCTCCACGGCGTGAGCGGATTCGAAGAGCGGCAGGTATTGCGCGTAGCCCTCTTCCTTCAGCTTCTCGACCGGGACGAAGCGCAGCGCGGCGGAGTTCATGCAATAGCGCAGGCCGGTCGGTGGCGGGCCGTCGTCGAAGACGTGGCCCAGATGCGAGTCGGCGTGCGCCGAGCGCACTTCGGTCCGCGACTGGAACAGTTTGCGGTCCGTTGTGGTGCGGATGCTGTCGGGATCGAGCGGCTTGGTGAAGCTCGGCCATCCGGTGCCGGACTCGTACTTGTCGAGCGAGCTGAACAGCGGCTCGCCGGAAACCACGTCGACATAAATGCCGGCGCGGTGGTTGTCCCAGTACGCGTTGCGAAACGGCGGCTCCGTGCCTTCGTGCTGAGTGACGTCGTACTGCATCGTCGAAAGCGATTGCCGCAGGGCCGCGTCGGCCGGCTTGTGGAAGCTCGCTGCGTCCCACGCCGTCGCCGCGCCGCGCGCGTCCACCAGGATCGCCGCAAACGTTACCGCCGGCGCGATGCCGGCAAACCATCCGCGTCTCATGGGACTTCCACCGCGCCGCTGGGTGCAACGCCCCACAGCTCTTTGAGGCGCCGGTCGCGGCCGCAGTTCCAACGGTAGTACTTGTACCGCACCGGATTCTTGTCGTGGTACTTCTGATGGTACTCCTCGGCCGGGAAGAACGCGGTGGCCGCCACGATCTCGGTCACGATCGGCTGCGCGAAGCGCTTCGACTCCTCGATGCGCCGCTTCGACTCCTCCGCCTGCTGCCGCTGCGCGTCGTCCTGATAGAAGATGGCGGTGCGATACTGGCTGCCATGGTCACAGAACTGCGCGTTGGGCGTGATCGGATCGACGTTGTGCCAGAACACGTCGAGCAACTTTTCGTAGCTGATTTTCTTGGGATCGTAGACGATCTGCACCGACTCGGCGTGGCCGGTCCCGCCGGAAGAGACCTCCTCGTAGGTGGGATTCTCGGTGTGGCCGCCGGTGTAGCCCACCGTGACTGAGCGCACGCCGTCGAGCGTTTCGAACGCCGGCTGCATGCACCAGAAGCAGCCGCCGGCGAACGTCGCCTTGGCAGCGTCGCTGGGTGCGCTGCTGTCTTCCCCCCGCGCTGACGGCGGACGGAGCAGGCCGATGCCCACCACCGCGGCACAGAGCAGCAGCCTTGTGACAGCCTTCGTCGTGACAATCATCAAGCCTTTCCTCCCACAGAGACAGGCGACGCGCAAACGGCGCGTCCGCTTGCGTCAGATGCCGCGCCCATCATCTTGGTTACCTGGCTTCGAATGTCCAGATCCAGGAAGTCCCGCAATACTCGTCTGTCGTTGTGCCGAGCGGCACAGAGGTCAGAGGTGAGGTATCCCTCTCCTGCTCGCGGGAACCGCGAGCAGGAGAGGGGGTGCTCCCTTGCCCGTGTCGGGGGGCTTCGACGGGCGAAGAGAGGGTAAGCTGATCAATGCAAGCTCATCACAAGCAACGCCTTCAGCAACTGAGGTGCCACACGAAAGCGCTCCCGGCTGTGAGTGACTGTCCGTCTCGCTCGTCGTGATTTCTGCACACCTGTCCGCGTCGCGCGTACAAGCGGGGCGACGGTACCGTGAGGCGCTAGAAGGGATAGTCGATCCCGGTGAACACGGCAGGTATTCCACCGGCCGTGCCGCAGTCGACGAAGGCGACCACCTGGGGCACGACCACGGCGCGGATACCCAAGCCGCCGACGACGTGCAGGTCTTCGATGGGAAACCGACTCGCCTCGTGAAAGACCTTGGCAAAATCCAAGAACGGGGCAAGCTCGATATGGGCGCGGACGCCGAAGATCTCGCGCTCGTACACGCGGCTGCGCAACTCCGCCTGGAAGATGAAGCGATGATTGTCCGTGAAGCGGTGGCTACCGAAGCCGCGCAGGCTGTGGATGCCACCGACGCTGTTGTGCTCATAGAAGGGCGCCTGCGACCCGTGCTGCAAGTAGTCCAACGCGCCATGCACGGCGAGGATGTACTTCTTGTCCTCCCGCAATGGAGCGAACGCCTTACCCTCGAGACCATACTTGATGTACGTGCCCGTGCTGCCTTGCGCCGTGTCGATCACCTCGACGCTGCCGTCGGCGAACACCCCTTTGGTCGGGATGTCGCGCACGTCGCGCGTATCGTACGCCAGGCCGAGCCGCTCCCCGAAGATGGTGGCCGCATCCTCGACCCCGTTCACCCCGGACAGTCCGGAGGACGGGTCGCGCACCTGCGGGAGCCCGTGGACACCACCGCGGCCGATGCGCTCGCGCTGGATCCGGCTCTGCAGCGAGCCCTGGAGCGACGCCGGCAGGTTCAATCCCGCAAACACCACTCCGCCATCAGTATTCGAGGTGTAGTTGGCCTCTTGCGAGCCGTCGGTGTTGTTGCCATACCCAAAGAACCGCTCGAAGGGATCGCTCTCGTGTTCGACGCTGGTTTGCAGGTCGAGCCAACCCGTCATCAGAGCGCTCCCGCTGTACTGCGCCTCTGCATACTCACCGCGTGTCGTGCCCTTGCCGGCGATCAGGAAGTACTTCTGGTTGGGATCGGGAAAATCATAGAAGCGAAATGTCGGGGTGATGCCGGTGATGTCGTTGTAACGGACATCGGGGGCCACGATGCTGCGAATGCTCTTCTCCTCGCTGGAGAACAGCAGGACGCCGAGCAACCCGACTGTGGTGCCTTCGTTTGGGTCGACGATGACCTCGGGTATCGGAATGATTGACCGCTCGGCAGCCGCCGGACGCCACACGAGTAACGCCCCAATGCAACCTAGTGCCAGGGCGCTGTGACGGGCACGCCGGACGGACAACATCCCGACCGCTCAAATCACAGCGCCCGATCGAAGGGAAGTGCGTTGCCGACGCAGAGAAATGCCCATCGTTTCAACAAGACGCTTTCCTGGGGTTGCGGGAACCTAGACCTATTGGGTCTTGAATGCACCTGGACGGTCGGTTAGTGTGCGCCTCGCATCGGGGAGAGGAGTGCCGTATGAAGACGCTTTTTCTCAACCCGCCTTCCTATGACGATTTCGACGGTGGGGCTGGGTCGCGCTATCAGGCAACGCGGGAGGTGTGGTCGTTCTGGTACCCTACGTGGCTCTGCTACCCGGCGGGGATGGTGCCGGACAGCCGGGTCCTCGATGCGCCGCCGGAGCACTTGAACCAGGAGCAGAGCGTCGCCATCGCTCAGCAGTACGACCTCGTGGTCGTGCACACCAGCACACCGTCGTTCAAGCTGGATGCGCGCACGGCGCAGATGATCAAGGACGCCAATCCGCGGTGCACCATCGCCTTCGTCGGCGGGCACGTGACGTCACGGCCGGACGAGTCCCTGAAATCGTCCCCCGCGATCGACGTCATCGCCCGGAAGGAATTCGACCACGCCATCCGCGACCTCGCCGAGGGCCGCGACTGGGCCGACATAGCGGGCATCAGCTACCGCCGCAACGACACCATCGCGCACAACCCAGAACCGACACCGATGACGCGCGAGCAGCTCGACGCGTTGCCCTTCGTCACCCAAATCTACCACCGTGATCTCGATTATCTGAAGTACAACAGCCCGTACTGCCAGTACCCGTACGTGTCCCTGTACACCGGCCGCGGCTGTCCGGCGCGCTGCACCTTCTGCCTGTGGCCGC
Organism: uncultured Binatia bacterium (SeqCode); assembly: GCA_964498075.1. GTDB lineage: Bacteria > Desulfobacterota > Binatia > HRBIN30 > HRBIN30 > CAZCGA01. The sequence continues at coordinate 70,843 of CAZCGA010000007.1, forward strand.
AAGTCACCACCGGCCATTCCTACCGCACCCGCAGCCCGGAGAACGTCCTCGAAGAAGTCAAAGAGATGCGGCGGCTGTTCCCACGGATGAAGGAGATCTTCTTCGACGACGACACCTTCACCGCCGACCCACCGCGCGCCCGCCAGCTCGCCGAGCTGTTCAAGCCGCTCGGCGTGTGCTGGTCGACCAACTCGCGCGCCAACGTGGAGCGTGAGAGCTTGCGCGTCTTGAAGGACGGAGGGCTGCGGCTCTTCGTCGTCGGCTACGAATCGGGCAACGAGCAGATCCTGAAAAACATCCGCAAGGGGGTGAGCGTCGAACGCGCCCGTCGTTTCACCAAGGACTGCCACGATATCGGCATCCTGATCCACGGGACGTTCATCGTCGGACTGCCGGGCGAAACGATGCAAACGATCGAGGAGTCGATCCAGTTCGCCCGCGAGATGAACCCGGAGACCATTCAGGTGTCGCTGGCCTCGCCGTACCCCGGCACGCACTTTTACGAGTACGTGCAGGAGCACAACTTCCTGGTGCAGGACGTCTACAACGACGAAGCCGGCTACCAGAAGTGCACGGTGAGCTACCCGGAGGCCTCCGCCGAGCAGATCTTCGAAGCCGTCGAGCGCTTCTATCGCAAGTACTACTTCCGCCCGAAATACTTCTTGAAGGCGGCGAAGAAAATGGTGAAGAGCGCCGACGAACGCAAACGCATGCTGCGTGAAGCCGGCGAGTTCCTCTCGACCATGCGCAAGCGCCGGGCGACCGGCAACGCACCGACGGCGTCGGCGCCGAGTGCGTAGGCCGCACCGTCCGCCGGATCGGGCGGCGTGCGGCGCGGTCGCCACTTGACGCCGCACGCCGGTTCTGCCAATCGCCGCAGCAATGTACTCCGCCACGGGGCTGGCCATCGTTGCCAGCATGGCCATGACCCTGGGCCTGTACTTCACGAAACGCGCCGCCGAAGGGCTGCCGTCGCTCGCCGGCGGCTGGCGTCTGGCGGCCTGGTGGGCGTTCGTGCGCGATCCGTGGTGGATGCTGGGCCTGTTGCTGCAGATCGCCGGCTTCGGGCTGTACCTCTTCACTCTGAGCTTCGCTCCGCTGTCGATCGTGCACACCGCCTTGATCGGCGGGATCGCCTTCTTCGTGCTGCTGTCGGTGATCGGGCTCGGCGAGACCGTGCGCCCGATCGAGTGGGCCGGTGTCGGCCTGGTCGTCACGGCGCTGTTCGCGCTGAGCCTGACGCTCTCCGGCGCCCCGTCTGCGCGCCCGGGCCAGCGCGGGATGCTGCCGTTCTCGGTGGTGTTGCTGGGGCTGACGGCGGCGGCGGTGTTTGCCGATCAGCGCCCGGGTCGCGCCACCGGCCTGAGTGTCGGCAGCGGGCTCATGCTCGGCCTCGGCTCGATGTTCGCGAAGAATTTCGCAACCGCGGGCGAGGCGAACCCGCAGGCGATGGTGGCCTACCTCCTCCTCACATTGGGGGCGAATCTGCTCGGCTTCGTGTGGATGCAAGCGGCGTTTCAGGCTGGCCGGGGCGTGGTGGTCATGCCGATCTTCTCCGCGCTCTCCAACCTGGTGCCGATCATCGGTGGCATCGTCGTCTTCGGCGAAGCGCTCCCCGAACAAGGCGCCGGCGTGTGGTTGCGACCGCTGGCGTTCGTGCTGGCGATTGCCGGCGCCGGGTTGCTGGCCGGATTTGGCGAACGCTCCGGAGCGGCAACCGAGGCCATCGCTCAGACGGACGAAGCCAGCTCGCGATAGCTCAGGGGCGCAATGCCCTCGGTCGCGACCGCCTGGCGGACGCGCGGGCTGGTGAGCGCTGCGAGCTCGGCCTCGCTCTCGTAGTCGGCGGGACGCCAGCGCCGCGCCTCGGCGTCGACGACGGCGGCGTGCGAGTAGACCTCCGTCACGCCGGGCGGCAACGCATGCAGCACGCCGAGCAGGTAGGGCTCGGTGACGTGGCCGCTTTGGTGCAACCCGAACATCTGGTCGGGGTGACGGATCCCGTGCGCCGCCAGGCGCGGCCGGGCGTACGCGGTGAGGCAGCGGAAGGTCACTGCCTCGATCAGCTTGCGCGCCAGGAACCGCCGATCCAGGCCGAGGGAGATGCGCAACGGCTCGCGCGGCCAGCGCACAGCGCGAATGCCGTAGTCCGGGGCCAGCCGCAGCAGGATCGCCAGCACGCTCGGATGCATGTGGATGTTGACGTGGCCGTCGACGTGCGAGAGCGGCACGCCGGTGCCCAAGAACTTCTGCAGCTGCGCGCGTATCTCGCGCTCGATCTGCGTCCGTATCCCCGGGGTGAAGAAGTAGCGCATGCCGCCGAGCACCGCGTTGTTGCCGAACATGCCCGCGGCGTTCACCAGACCCGGCGACTCCCGGGCCGTCGTCGTGGCGTGCCCCTGCAGCAGCGCGAGGTGCAGGCCGACGGCCAGCGTCGGCGTGCGGCGCGCCAGCTCCACGGCCTCGGCACAAGCGGCGCCGTTCACCATCAGGCTGGCATTGGTGAGAATCCCCTCACGATGCGCCTGGATGATGCCCGCGTTGACGCCCGGCGACAGACCGAAGTCATCCGCCGAGACGATCAACCGCCGGCGGCTGCTGGGGGGCGCTGGCCTCATGCTGCGACAGGCTGCCGCCCCCGGCGCTAGCGCACGACGGGTTCGAGCGCCGGCCGCGCCGCAAGTTGTTGCCGCGACAAGAGCAGCAATCCGACCAGCGCCCACGTCAGCTCGCGGATGCGACGCAGGATGCCCAACGCGAGACCCTTCGCGGGATCGAGGCCGAGCAGCGTGAAGATCAAGACCTTGCCGCCCTCCTGCGTGCCCATCTTCGCCGGCACGAAGAAGAGCATGCCGTCGATGGCGACCGACAGCACTTCGATGGTGAGCGCGCGATGTACACTCACGGGGACGCCCAGGAACGTGAGGATGAGATAGACCTCGAGGATGCCCAGCGCCCAACCGACGAAGAAGCCGAGCGACGACAGCAGGAACGCGCCGCTGGCGTCGCCGTGGAATCGCGCGATCTCCTCGTCCAGGTGTTGCAGCCGCTTGGTCAGCTCCGGCGCCCGGGCCGACAAGCCCAGGCGCTGCGCCAAGCGCAGCAGCGGCGCAAACATCCCGCGTCGCTGCACGAAGAGCAGGACGATGGTGAACAGCGAGAACGCGCCGAGCCCGGCCAGGAGTCCATGGCGCACCGCCGGCGGCAGCGGCGTGTCGTCGAGAATCACCGCGAGACCGACGATGACGAAGGCGATTTGTCCGGCGGTCTGACTGAGCTTGGCAACCGCCACCGAGGCGACGATCGCGGTACTCGACGCCTGGCCGCTGAGGAAACGCGTGCGCACGAACTCTCCACCCAAGGTTGCCGTGGGCGTGACGTAGTTGACCGCGTCTCCCGCGATGCGCGCGGCCAACAGCCGCGTGAACGCGATGCGCGGGATCGGGCTGCGAAAGGCCGCCAACCAGCCGAGCGTGTTGGCGGTGTACGCGAGGATTTCCTGCAGCACGGTCAGGGCGATGCCCCACCCGACCAGCCGCAGATTGGCGAGCACGGTCGACGGGCCGAGCTCGCGGATGAGAAAGACGAGCAGGACGAGGCCGCCGATCAGGAAGGCGCGCTCGGCAAGCCGTAGTGCCCCCGTTCCAGCCATGGGCGTCCGCTCTGGTTCTGCCCTCAGCGCGAGGTTCGAGTCGACGGTGACGCTGGCGGCATGCGCCTCACGCCGCGTCGCGCCAGCGGTAAATCCACACCAGTAAGATCGCGAACAGATACGTGCCGAACGCCGTACCCCAGAAGAACCAGTACAGCCGGTCGACCAGCGCAAGCGCCACCAGCAAGTAGGCGAAGTCGCGGTTCATCGCCGCTTCGAAGCCGCGCAGCAACCATTGCCGCATTTTTCCCTTCCAGGAAACCGGTGTACCACCGGCGCGCGCGAAGCCGGGCCGGCGCACGAGAAAGAAGTAGGTCACCACGCCGGTGCAGGCGAAGCCGCCCAGCAAGATGGCCATCAACGCGAAGTAGTGACCCTGCGGATTCTGGTGATACAAACCCACCGCCAGGCCGATGAAGATGGCGACGTGGACGACGTTGTCGGTGATCACGTCGAACTGCTGCCCGAAGCGCGAGGCGCGAAACGTCAGTCGTGCCACCTCGCCGTCGCACCCGTCGATGATCGTCGCACACAAAAAGAGGAGCGTGCCCGCCACGCCGGCCCAGTAGGTCCCCACGCTGAGCACCGCCGCGGCCAGCAACCCCACGGTGGTGCCGATCGCGGTGATGTGATTCGGCTGCAGGCGCGTGTGCCGCACCAACCAGCGACTGATGCGTAACGAGATGCGCCGATCGATCCAATACGCCAGCGGGCCGTCGCTGTCGGCGGTATCGGCACGCAGGGACTCGCACAACGCGGTCTCGGCCTGCGCCACCGAACGATCGTCGCTGATGCGCACGCACACTTCACCGTCGAGTGCCACCGTCTGCGCGCCGCGGTCGTGCAATGCGGACCACAGCGCGTCCGCCCCCTGAGCGCTCAGTGCGGCGATATCGACACCCTGCAGCAGCCCTGGCCGGCACAGCGCGATGCCGTCGCTGCCGCGCTGCTGGAACACCAGCGGATAGCCGTCGAGGTTGACTGCGTGGAGGCGTTCCAGGGTCGCGCCGGTGACGACACAGTCACTCGGAATGAGGGCCACCGAGGCTCCGTCGATCGCCGGCAGCTCGTCGGTGAGCTGTACCAGCCGCGTGCGCTCGTCGCCCTTGAAGAGCCCGCGCAGGCGCTCCGTGTGCTCCCGCCCGACGATGATGATGCGGTCGAAACCGGACTGCAGCGCGGACAACACGGTGCGCTGAATCACGGGGATGCCGGCGACGCGCCGAAAGCTCGAGGCCGTCGGCGGGAGGATCACGGCCGTCTTCACGGCGCGGGAGCGATCCCTTCTTCCAGCCATTCGCTGCGGCGCGGCACGTCGAGCGGCCGCGAGGCTTGCGCGTCGGAGGCGTACGCCAGGTTCAGCATGAGCAAGCACCACTCCGCCTCGGCCTGATTGGCGCCGCGCGCCGCCGGGTCGTCGAGCTCACGGCGGAACGCGTCCAGCACGCCGGCGAACCACTCCGGATGATGGGATCCGGCCGACAGCGCGCTCGACAGGCGCTGCGAGTGCCGCGCATTCTTGCCTTGCACGACCAGCTCATCGTTGTCGATCGACAACTGACCGTCATCGCCGACCAGCCGCCAGCTGGTGCGCCGTTCCGACGCCGCCCACGTCAGCCGGATCTCCGCCGCGAGCGACGGGAAGTCGACCGCACACAGCGCCGTGTCCTCGACTTCGGCGTCGACGTAGCGGCGCCGCTCCAACGCCGCACTGATCCGGTACGGCCGTTCGTTGGCGAGCGCCAACAGCAGATAGAACGCGTGCCAGCCGTGGTCGATGAGGATGCCGCCGCCGGCGATCGAGGCCTGCACGCGCCAGTTGTCGCGGCTGGCGGCGGCGCAGCCGTTGCGCGCCGTGTCGAACGAGATGGCGTTCAGTGCCCCGAGGCTCCCCGCCGCGAGCAGCTCGCGGGCGACGCGGAAGGCTTCGGAGTACTTCCAGTTATGGACCGTGTGCAGCACGACGCCGGCGCGCCGCACCGCATCGCGCACCGCCCGGTAGTCGTTCAGCGAAGTGGTCAGCGGCTTTTCACACAGGACGTGAACGCCGGCCTCTGCCGCCGCGACGATGGCCGGGGAGTGCAAGGACGGCGGCGTGGCGATGTCCACGAAGTCGAGCCGCTCGTGCTCGAGCAACTCGTCGCTGCTGGCGTATACCCGCACTCCGGGGATGAGCTGCTCCGCCAACGCCCGGCGCTGCGGGTCGCAGTCGGTCACTGCGACGATGCGGAAGTCGGCACGCGCGCGCCAGCCCGGCAGGTGTCCGTTGGCGGCCACGTTACCGAAGCCGATGATCGCGCCCTCTCGAGCTGTGGTCATTGACGATAGCCGCCGTTCTTCGCCACCTCGGCAAAAACCTCATCGAGGATGGCCACGCCGGCGCGCGCTTCGCTCTCGGTCAGAATCAGCGGTGGGTTGATGCGCACCCGCGAGAAGTATCCCATCAGCAGCAACCCGCGTCGCAGGGCGCCGAGAAATATTCGCTCGGTCACTGCCGACGACAGCGGTTCCTTGGTGCGGCGGTCCTTCACGAGATCCATGCCGATCAGCAGCCCGGTGCCGCGCACGTCGCCGATGAACTCGTACTTGTCCTGCAAGCGGCGCAGCTCGTGCAGCAAGAGCGCACCGACGCGCGTGGCGTTGTCCACCAGCTCTTCGTCCAGGATCGTCTCGATCGTGGTCAGCGCCGCCGCCGCACCCAGCGGATTCCCGCCGTAGCTTGACGACGACGAGCTGGGCTTGGCAAACGGATGAGCCGCGGTGAGCTCGTCGGTCGACACGATGCCGCTGATCGGAAAGCCCGAGCCGAATCCCTTGCCAATGGTCATCACGTCGGGCTCGGTGTCGGTGTGGTCGCACCCGAACATGCTGCCGGTACGACCGAAGCCGGTGATCATTTCGTCGGCGATGAGCAGGGCGTCGTTCTCGCGCGCGATGTCGGCGACGCCGGGCAAGAACTCCGGCGGCGGGATCACGTTGCCGGCGGTTCCTTGCATCGGCTCGACGATGATCGCCGCGATCATTCCGGCCGTCGAGGTCTTGATCGATTGGCGCATGAAGTCCAGACAGAACATGCCGCAGTCGGGGTAGGTCAGCTTGAACGGGCAGCGATAGCAATCGGCGTAGGGCACCAGATGGGTTCCGGGTGCGAGCGGGCCCCACTTCTGCTTCCATTCGTCGCCGATCAAGCCCATGACGCCGCCGGTCTTGCCGTGAAAGCCGCCCCAGAAGCCGACGACCTCGTGCTTCTTGGTGTACGCCTTGGCGAGACGGATAGCCGCTTCGACCGCTTCGGCGCCGCTGCTGTACAGCTGCGTACGCTGCAGCGCGCCGGGCGCCAGCTCGGCGATCAGCTTCAACAGCGCCAAGCGCGGCGCCGTCGTGAAGCTGCCGACCGCGAGCCGCTCGATCTGGTTGATCAGGCCCTTGACGAAGCGCGGGTGCGAGTGGCCCAGGCTGGCGACGGCGACGCCGGCAAAAAAATCGAGGTACTCATTGCCGTCCGCGTCGATCAGCGTGCAGCCGCGTCCCTCCACCATGGCCAGCTGCGACAGCTGGGCGATCCGTTGGATGCCGGGGGCGATGTACTTGGCTTCAGCAGCAACCAGGGCCCGCGACTTTGGCCCAGGGATCGGGGTGCGGGCCGGCACTCTTGTGGGCGCAGCGTTCACGTGTCAGTCGCAACGTCTTGTGCAAGCAAATGGGCCGCAATTGCCGCGGCCCCCTCAGCGCGGCACGGAGCGTAGCTGGGCCAATCATTCAAGTCAATTAGCGTTACCCCGCCGTTCACGTCGTAGACACAGTCGCCGCCGTACACCTCCACGTTCAGCGCCGCGGCCGCGCGCTGGCCCAGTTTTGCGATGCGCCGCAGGACTTCCAGCGGAATTTCCACGCCGCCGAGCGGACGCACGCAATGGAAGAAACCGTCGCGAACCGCGTAGAACTTGACGACAGTTCCGGCAACGTGGCGCTGCAACACCGCAGCGGCAATACCGCGTTCGCGAAAACGCTGCAGCGCGCGCCGCGCCGCCGCCGTCCCATCTACCGCCACGACGTCGTCGGCTTCGGTGGCATGCACGTCGCCGCGCTTCACCCACGCGCCGCCGTTGGCGACCCAGGACGGCAACGGCGGTTCTCCACCAACCGTCAGAAGGACCGTTTCAGGAAACGGGATCGCCGCCGCTTGGAACGCCGCCACGGTGCGGTGGCGCTGGCAATTGAGAATCGCTTCGGGGCAATTGACGATGCGCACACCGCGCGCCTGCCACTGCTGCAGGCGCTGCAGCGCCGGCGCGCCCTGGCACATCGTAAACACGATGGTTCCGGCGGCGGGTTCAGGCCACGGCTCGGCGTCGGCGGCGAGCACCCGCACGTCCTGTCCGCCGGCGCGCAAGCGGTCCGCAACCATCTCGAGGATGGCGCCGTCGTCTTGGACTCTGCCCGGCGAGAACACGGGCTCGCGCGTGATGCCGAGGAAGCGGCTCATGTCGTGAAGCCGCTGCGCACGAAGGCGTCGGCAATCGCCACGTCTTCCGGCCGGTCGACGTCGACGACCTTGCCGACCACTTCGCCATAGAGCCGGTAGTCGCGGGCGAGCAGGTGGCCGAGAAACTGCCGCAGCGCCGTGAAGCGTGCCCGCCGCGCCGCGCCGATCTCGTCAAAGATGCGTGGCTCGAAGACATAGAAACCCGCGGTGACCAAGCCGCTGCTCTGCGCCGACGGTCCGAGTGCCGTGATGCGTTCGCCGGGGCCGAGCTGCGCCCACAGCGGCTTCTCGTCGTCCACGAATCCATTGACCGCCAGCACGCCGTCGGCATCGGGCCGGCGCTCGGCGACCTGCAGAAAGCCGTGCAGCGCCGACGGTGCGAAGACGGCGTCCACCGTCAGCAACACGAAGCGCTCGCCCGCCAGCAACGGGCTGAGGGTGAACAGGCTCTCCATCGAGCTTGGCGTGTTCCGGCGCACGAACTCGAGCTGCACGTTGGGCCAGGAGCTGCGGCAGTGTGCCTCGATGCCGCACGACGCTTCGTTGACGATGCATGCCACCTGGCGCAGCCCGGCGGTCACGACCGCATCGAGGACGTAGTCGATCAACGGCTTACCCGCGACCGTTACGAGCGGTTTGGGTTGCGCGCAGCCGCCGGTGTGCAACCGTTCACCCAGGCCGGCGGCGATGATGCCGGCTTTCATTCGATGATGGCTTCCAGGTCCGCGAGACGGCGCACCCGCACGTCGACGAGCTCCGGTGCGGGGCACGTGCGCTCGGCGGCGCCCACGACCCAAGCCGTGCGCCATCCCGCGGCGCGCGCGCCGCGTACGTCCTTGTCGAACGAGTCGCCGGCGTGCAGCGCCTCGGCCGGTGCGCACCCGAGCTGCTCCAGAGCCAGCGCAAAGATGCGTGGATCGGGCTTGCTGACGCCGACGCGATTGGAATCGATGATGGTCGCCAGCCCGCCGATGCCGGCCTCGGCGAGCAGGCGGTCGACGTTGCCGTAGAAGTTCGAGATCACGCCGACTGCGACACGGTGCCGCAAGCGTTCGAGGATCGAGCGGTGCTCGACGAGGGCGAGTCGCGAGGCTCGAACAAATGCGCTGACGACCCGGCCGGCGAGCGTGGTGTCGGCGATGCCCAGGTCCTCCAGCTGTCGCGCTACATGGAACTCGATCAACGCTTGCAGGTCCATGCGCGCCACCTGAGGATCGGCGTAGCCGCACCGCGAGGCGTGGTCGAAGGCGCGGCGCACGCGTTCGAACGGCAGCGCCAGCCAGGCATCTTGGTACAGCTGGGCAAAGCGCTCCAGCCAATGGCTCCCGGCACCGTCCAAGGTGCCGCCATAGTCGAAGCAAATGGCGCGGACCTTCATCGGCGCGAATGTAAGCAGCTCGACCGCGGTGGATCAACCATCGAGGGACGGATCTAGGCCACCAGCAAGACTGAGCGAGTCAATAACGGTGGTGGACCTCGTTTGGTGTCTGACGGGTGTCGCAGATTGGCAAGCCGGGCTCGAGACGATATGGTGATGGTCATGCACGCAGCGAAGGTGGCAAGTCTCCGAGTGAGTCCAACCAAGATCGAACGGGCTCGTCGCATCTTGGGAACGAAGACGCGGCAGGAAACGGTGGACCGAGCACTCGATGTCGTTCTAGGCGAGGAGCGGCTGCTGCGGGTGCACCGGCGTATCAAAGGCGTTGGAGGCTTCGTCGACGCCTTAGCGGGCTCGTGACCAAGGTCGTTCTCGACACGAGCGTCTACATCGACTGGCTCAATCGAGGTCTGCACGACGAGTTGCTACTTGGGCAAGGGTACGTGCGCTATCTCAGCGCTGTCGTGGCGATGGAGCTGCGTGTCGGCGCCGCGACTCGGCCCGCGCAACGGGCGATCGAGCAGCTCGTGCGCGCCTACCGGGCGAGCCGGAGGATGGTGGCGCCGGGCTCTCAGGTCTTCGATTCGGCAGCCGATATTCTCAGACGCCTCATGCGGGACGGTCACGAGATCCGCAGGGCTTCCCTGGTCAACGATGTGTTGATTGCCCTCACAGCACGGTCTCTGGGTGCGACCGTGGTCTCCGCAAACGCGTCCGACTTCGAGGCAATCTACAAGACCCATCACTTTTCCCTGCGCATCGTGGGTAGCTGACGCATCTATCCCCAGACGAGAACCAACCGACCGCGCGGGGAACCTCGGTCGCTGAGTGCGGTAAGGTCGACCCGTCGCTCGGGTTCGCTAGTTCGCACGCGAACGGATGGTGAGCTCGTGGATGCTCACCGGATCGGGCTGGGAGAGCTGGAAGACGACGGCGCGCGCCACGTCGGCGGGCTCGAGCATCGGGGTGTTCCGATTCAAGAGGCCGAGCACCTCCCAGCGCTTGATCGCCTCCGGTATCACGGTACGGTCGAAGCCCGACGCGAAGTCGGTGGACCCGACGTTGTGGATCTCGATCGTCAGCACGCGCACGCCGCGCTCGGCAACTTCGGCGCGCAGGCCGCGGGACAGTGTGTAGATCGCCGCCTTCGAGGCCGCGTACACGGCCAGGTACGGCCACGCTTCGTGGGCGCTGGCCGACGTCATGTTGAGAATCGTCCCGCTGCCGCGCGGCAGCATGTGGCGTAAGGCGGCGCGGCACGCGATGAGTGTGCCGAGAACGTTGGTCTCCAAGATCGCCCGCCACTCTTCCGTGCGGCCATCGGCAATGGTGCGCACCATACCCACCGCAGCGTTGTTCACCAGCGCATCCAACTGCCCGTATCGCTCGCTCGCGGCCGCGATCAGGCGCTCCACCTGCGCTTCGTCGCGCATGTCTGTGGCCACGTAGTCGGCCGTGCCGCCGGCCGCGTGGATGTCGGCGCACACCTGCTCCAGCCGCTCGGGCCGGCGCGCACCCAGCACCACCCGCATGCCCGCGGCGGCCAGCGCCTGCGCCACCGCCGCGCCGATGCCGGACGATGCACCCGTGACGACGGCGACACCATCGTGCAACGAACCCATGCGCGTTCCTACCTTGCCGTACTCGACGCGGTCAAGGATCGCCGGCGCACCGGCTGGAAGCCGGTGCCACCCAGTTGGGAAGCTGTGAGCCGAGTCGCGGACTCGGTGGCACAGGCCTCTGGCGGCTTTGCACCTAAAGTCTCACTAAGCGGCGGCACTCCTCCCACTGATTGCCCGCTTGTAGGGATGAAGATGGCTATAGTGTGGGTGGGACGATGACTTACGACTGATGGACTTTGTTTTTTCTGTTTGGCTCAGTTAGAAGGAAAGAGGCTGTAAGAGGGGATTCCAAACTCGATGAGGACCGGAATCGCAAAATTCTTTTTCCTGTCTCGAAACGTGATCGCCGTCGACGTCGGATGGCGGGACATAGCCTTTCTCATCGTTCGGAACACCCTTCTTTCTCTTGGTGCTGCAATCATCAGGGCATCTGCAACCTGGCCCGCGATCCCCTGGGGAACATTCGGTGCGGTTTTCGGCCTCTTGGTTGCGAAGGACGTACTGGAAAATGTGTTCCATGGACTAAGCGCAACGAACACGATTTTCCGCAGGGTACAAGGACAGGTCTGGCGAGAGGAGAGAAAGCTCAAGACTGCGGCAATTCTCAAGCGGCTCAACGTGCTATTGGCGCATCCGCCGGCCGACACTGCGGCGGTACGTGAGTTGCTGACAGATATCCTTGGAGTGGTTGCACTACACGTGAGGGATGATCGAGGACACACAAGAGACAACGCTGGGGCGTTTGCTACGCTGTTGCTCGTCGATGGCCAGGATCTGGTGGTAGTAGCGCGCGATCCCAAGCTGACCTCGGTTGCCAAGCACAGGCGCCCCATCCCGAAGCGGTACGACCGAGTAACTTGCTTGGCGGGGCGAGCGATCGAGAGCAGGCAGGTGTTGAGTGTTGGTGATTTGTGGGAGGAGTATCCGGAGGTACGGGAGAAACCGTATCGAAGCGTCCTCGCAATTCCACTAATAGCCAGCGATGGAAAAACGGTGTTCGGTGCACTCTCGATTGACAGCCCAACGCCATACTCGTTTCAGTCATTTCAGCCGATGGCAACCGAGAACCGGATCGAGAATGGCTTGCAGCCATACGCCTACACGCTAACCATTTGCGTGGAGCGCTTGCTAAGCAACCGTTTTTCTGAAATGGCAAAGGCCCTGGAGAGTGCGGAAGAGATTCCAACCGGCCAAGGAGGAGTACGGTGCCAAACGCCGAATCAACTGCAACGATAGTGGTCGATACAGCATGGATGCGAAAACAGCGCGCGTACGATGAGTATGCCAAGGGCAGACTCAGTCTCGATGAGACTGCGAAAAATGTCGCGGAAATCAAGCCGGAAATCAAGCCACTCTCGCTGAGACGCAAGATGGCAATTGCACTGGTCGCGGCTCTTACCAGCGTGCTCGTACCTGCTTGGGCGCGTCGCAACTGAAGATGCCGAAGGCCAAGCCCGTCTCACTCTGGCCGCTGAGCTTCGACGAAGCGCTGAAGAGAAGCCTCATTAGCTCACCGCCACCGAAGTCTGAGAAGTCGCCCAAGAAGCGCAAGCCGAAACATACCTGAGACGCGCCACACTTCTGTTCACACCCTGAACGCTTCCCGTCCACGCGCTAGAATCGCACTCTGCGCCGACGGTAGCGCCCGCTGCAACCCAGCTATCGCTTCGCACGGACGGTCACCCCGGCGGGGGCGATTTTAGGTGCAAGCCGCCTCTGGCCTGTGCGGCGCTCGTCGTTGTCGGCGGCGACGCTTTTGGGGTAAAGGACGTCGCATGCGCGGTACGCTGCTCTCCGAAGTGCATTCCTCGCCGGCCGAACCGGAGGCGTTCCTCGAGTACGCCGAACGGCAAGGCTGGGGAGACGGGCTGCCGTTGATCCCGCCAACCGCCGACCGCGTCCAGGCGATGCTCGACACGGTTGCGGAGACGCCCGAGACGGTCGTCGGCCTCGTCGAGCCGCGGCGCGGTGAGGCGACGGTGGAGAAGATCGCGTTGAACGCCGTGATGGCGGGCTGCCGGCCGGATTACCTTCCGGCGGTGGTGGCGGCGGTGCGGGCCGTCTGCCAGCCACAGTTCAATCTCTACGCCATCAACACCACGACCTGCTGCGCCACGCCGGCGCTGATGATCAACGGACCGGCGCGGCACGCGCTCGGCATCGAGTGCGGCTACAGCTGCCTGGGCCACAACGGCCGCGCCAACGCCACCATCGGCCGGGCGCTCCGGCTCGTGATGCGCAACGTCGGCGGTGCGATCCCCGGCGGCGTGAGCAAGTCCGTCTTCGGGCAGCCGGGCCGCGTCTCGCTATGCTTCGGCGAGTGGGAAGAGAAGAGCCCGTGGCCGCCGTTCCACGTGCGCCGCGGCTTCCGGACCGATGAGAGCGTCATCACGGCACACTGTGCCACCGGTACGCAGGACATCGCCGACGTGTGGGCCGAGACCGGTGAGGAGCTGGTGTGGGTGCTGGCGCACTCGATCGACTGGATCGGCAACAACAAGGTCCTGGTGCCGCAGAAGGATGGCGAGATGCTGCTCCTCCTGTGCCCCGACTTCGCACACAAGATCGCCCGCGACGGGTTGTCCGTCGCCGACGTGCAGCAGCTCCTCTACGCGCAGACGCGCACGCCGATCGAGCGCTGGCATCGCAATCATTGGAAGAAGCTGGAGGAGCGCGGCTACGTGGAGAACGGCACGGTGCCGCTGTGCGCCCGCCCCGAGCAGTTCCTGATCGCCGTCGCCGGTGGGGAGTCCGGACACCACGCGCTCAGCTTCTGCACCTTCGGCCTGACGTGGTCGGTGTCGCAAGCGTTCACGCTGACACCGGCTGCCGTGGTCGAGGGCGAGGCGTGCCCGCTGCCGGGGGCATCGTGAGTCGTGCTCGTGAATCGTGCTCGTAAAGATGAGGAAGGACCATGAGAGTTCTCGGCGTTGATCACATTGGCATCGCGGTCAGCAATCTCGAGGAGGCGTTGCGCTTCTATGTCGATACGCTCGGTCTGCCGGTTGATCCGATCGAGGACAAGCCCGAGCAGGGCTTGCGCATCGCGCGCGTGCGCGTCGGTGACGTGCAGCTCGAGCTGATCGAAGCGTCGGACTGGAACAACACGATGCAACGCTACCTGCCGCATCAGGGGCCGGGCGTGTACCACCTCGGCCTGCGCGTCGCCGACGTCGATGCCGCCGTGGCGGAGATGGAGAGCGCGCGCGTACCGGTCATCGATCACCAGCCGCGCGAGGGCGACAACATGCGCGTCTCGTTCCTGCACCCCGATGCCGCGAGCGGCACGCTGATCGAGCTGGTGACCAAGAAACCGTGAAGCGTCGGACGTGAAGCGTGAAGCGTTCGCGGAGAAGACAGTCCGCATCGGGGACTTTGCGGGCTGACTGCTGACAGCTGACCGCTGACGGCTATGCCTACCGTCTCTCACAAGTCGGAGCAGTTCACCGAGTCGGTCATCCGCGGCATGACGCGACTGTGCGAGCAGCACGGTGGCATCAACCTGGCGCAAGGTTTCCCCGACTTCCCGACGCCGACGCCGCTGAAGGCCGCGGCCAAGCAGGCGATCGACGACGACTTCAATCAGTACGCGGTGACCTGGGGGACGCGCGAGTTCCGCGCGGCGATCGCCGCCAAGATGGCGCGCTACAACCGCGTGCCGTGCGATCCGGAGACGGAAGTCACCGTCACCTGCGGCTCGACGGAAGGGATGATCGCTGCGTTGCTGGCGGTAGTGAACGAGGGCGACGAGATCGTCATCTTCGAGCCGTTCTACGAGAACTACGGACCGGACGCGGTGATCAGCGGTGCCGCGCCCGTCTACGTCCGGCTGCGCCCGCCGCACTTTAGGTTCGACCCCAGCGAGCTGCGAGCGGCGTGCAGCGTGCGCACCAGAGCGATCATCGTGAACACGCCGCATAACCCGAGCGGCCACGTGTTCACGCGGGCGGAGCTCGAACAGATCAGCGCCGTCTGCCACGCCTTCGATTGTCTAGCGATCACCGACGAGATCTACGAGCACATCCTGTACGACGGTCGCGAGCACGTGTCGTTGGCCAGTCTGCCCGGGATGCGCGAACGCACCATCACCATCGGCGGCCTGTCGAAGACCTACTCGGTCACCGGCTGGCGGCTGGCGTACGCGATCGCCGCGCCCGCGCTGACGGCGGCGATCCGCAAGATGCACGACTTCCTGACCGTTGGTGCGCCACATCCGTTGCAGTGCGCGGGTGTGGTCGCGCTGCAGCTTCCGGACGGTTACTACGCGCAGTTGGCGCGGGAGTACGCGGCGCGGCGGGGCGTGCTCAGCACAGCGCTGGCGGACGCGGGCTTCGACATCTGCGTGCCCGAGGGCGCGTATTACATCCTCGCCGACATCAGCCGGTTCGGGTTTGCGGACGACGTGCAGTTCTGCCACTGGCTCGTGCGCGAGGTGGGCGTCGCTGCGGTGCCTGGCTCCAGCTTCTATCGGCACGCCGAAATGGGCCGTCAGCTGATCCGCTTCGCGTTCTGCAAGCGTGAGGACACGCTGCGCGAGGCGGCGCGGCGGCTGGCGCGCATCCCGGAGTTGGCGCAACGGCGGCGATGACTCAGGCTTTAGCGCGGCCCATGAAGTGGCCGTCGCGGGTGTCGACCTGCACGGCTTCGCCGGGCTCCAGATAGCTGGGCACCTGGATCACCAGGCCGGTTTCCAACGTCGCGGGCTTTGTCTGTGCCTGCGCGGTTGCCCCTTTGATCGGCGGATCGGTGTCGCGGACGCGCAGGACCACCGACTGCGGCAGCTCGATGCTCATGACGCTGCCGTTGAACACCACGGAGCGGATACCGCCCAAGCCTTCGACGAGATAGCCGGCGTCGTCGCCCAGCGCTTCTGGGCGCAAGGCGAACTGTTCGTAGGATGCCGAGTCCATGAAATGGTAGCCGTCGTCATCGGCGTACAAGTACTGCACCGGGCGCAGCTCGAGCTGCGCCTCGGCCACCTTGTCGCTGGCCTTGAAGGTGCGATCGAAAACGTTGCCGGTGCGCAGGTTGCGGACCTTGGCCTTCACGAGGGTGCTGGCACCGCGTGCCGACGGCGTCTGCACGTGCAGCTCCATGATCACGTACGGATCGCCGTCGAGCTCGATGCGTCCGCCGCGCTTGAAGTCGCTGGCACTGAGCATCCGCCGTGTCTAGCGTGGCGATCGCAAGAAATCATCCCCCGTTGAATTGTCGGACGCGGCGGTGGCAAATGAATGCGGAGGACGCGTATGCCGACACACATCACTGCGCCGACGACCATCATGGCTGCCGGCAACAAACCGAAGGAGATCAAGGAGTACGTGGGCCGCGTCAACTCGAAGACCACTGCCGTCAGCATCGCGTACATGCGCTCGCCCGGCGGTTGGATCGAGCCCTGGCAGCGCCCGGACTTCGCGGAGTACACGCTGGTATTGAAGGGCATGCTGCGCGTTGAGCACGCCGGTGGCAGCATCGACGTGCACGCCGGGCAGGCGGTGATCGCTCATCCCGGCGAAGCGGTGCGCTACGGCAGTCCCGGTGACGATGGCGCCGAGTACGTCGCCGTGTGCCTCCCGGCGTTCTCGCCGGAGACCGTGCACAGAACGGAAGACTAGCAGCCTGTCGGACTTGGCAGCCCGGAGCGACCCAACACGTCCGCCGGAAGCCTCTGGAGTGCGGGCGGGGAGCGGGCCATAGAGATGACGCCGGCCGCAGGCCCTAGACTTCGCCGGCCAGCATGCTGCGGGCGATCTGCGAGGTCTGGATCTCGTCCGTGCCGCCGTAGATCTGCAGGACCTTGGCGTCGCGGCAGAGCTGCTCGACCTGAAACTCCGCCATGTAGCCGTTGCCGCCGAACAGCTGGACGGCCTCGAGGCAGACCTCCATTGTGGCCTGCGCCGCGTAGAGCTTGCCGGCCGAGGCCTCGGCGAATGACGCGCGCTTGCCTTGCGCGGCCAGCTCGATCTGGCGGAAGAGCATGTTGCGGATGTTGATGCGCGCCACCTGCATCTTGGCGAGCTTGAGCTGAATCAGCTGGAACTCGCCGATGGGTTTGCCGAACTGCACGCGGGTGCGGGCGTACTCGGTGCACAGCTCGATACAGCGCTCGACGATGCCGTAGGCCATGGCAACCACGCCGGAGCGTTCCGTACCAAAGGTTGCCTTGGCGCCTTCACGACCGCCTGCGCCTTCCTCGCTTTCGCCCATGAGCCGTTCGCGGCCGGCGCGCACGTTGTCGAGGAACAGCTCGCCGGTCGGCGACGAGTGCATGCCCATCTTGCGCAGTGGCTTCGACTGCGTCAGACCTTCCATCCCCTTGTCGAGAATGAACGTGACGACCTGCCGGTCACGCGGATCGGACTCGCCGCCGTCGAGCTTGCAGATGAAGACGATAGTGTCGGCGTACGGACCGTTGGTGATGAACGTCTTCGAGCCGTTGAGGACATAGTCATCGCCGTCGCGGCGCGCGGTGGACTTCATCCCGCCGAAGGCATCGGAGCCGGAGCCCGGTTCGGTGATCGCCCAGGCGCCGATCTTCTCCAGCGTGAGCAGGGGCAACGCCCAGCGGTCCTTCTGCGCCCACGTGCCCTTGTTCATGATCGCTGCGGCGGTGAGGCCCATGCTGACGCCCATCGCGGTCACCATGCCCGGGCAGTACTTCGACAGCTCGATGATCGGGATGACCTGCATGGCGATCGCATCGGCCGCCGCGGCCCCGTTGCGGTCCTTCTTCGGAGGCGCCTCGCCGCCCTGGACGGCGCGGCGTTTCTCGGCCTCGTAGCGTAGACGTGCCGCCTCACCGATGCCGAAGGTCTGCACCAGCTTGCGCATGACGCCGTACGGCGGCAGGTCGCCGTGCTCGAGCTGCTCGAGGTTGGGAACCACCTCGCTCTGGACGAACTTCCGCATCATGTCCTGGATCATCAAATGCTGCTCGCTCCACTCGATCATGTGGCTGTACTCCTGTCGGTTGGAAGTGAGAGGCGATTACCTGGATGGCAGCCGCAACGCAAACGGGCGGCGGCGTTTGCGGCACCTCGCTTCCGTATCCACCGCGAGTAGTGCTATGGTCTGCGCCGCATGAACCCTCGTGCTACGATGATCGTTGTCGGCATCATCATCTTCGCGCTTGGACTGGCCGGCTTGCTCTATCCCGAGCGCGTGATGGGCCTGCTGGGCTTCA
The DNA here is from genome assembly GCA_964498075.1 of uncultured Binatia bacterium (SeqCode). Classification (GTDB taxonomy): domain Bacteria; phylum Desulfobacterota; class Binatia; order HRBIN30; family HRBIN30; genus CAZCGA01. The sequence goes on from CAZCGA010000007.1 coordinate 89,164, forward strand.
CGGTCCTGAACACGGCGAAGGCCTCCGGGGTGCTCGGTGAAGTGCGCGCGACGTATGGCGGCCTGTTCGTGGTCATGGGCGTGTACACGCTGCTGGCGGCGCTGGATCCGGCCGCGCATCGCGCCCGGGTGATGTTCATCGGCATGCTGTGGCTCGGCGCCTGTGGCGGCCGGCTGATTGGCGCGTACGTCGATGGCAACCCCGGGCTGCCGGGCTGGATCGGCGTGGTGTTTGAGCTGATCATGGGCGGTGCGCTGGTCGCGACCTCGTTCAGCCCGCCGCAGACGGCGGCGGTGATGCCGGCGAGCTCTGCCGCCAGTCCAGAGCCGCCGATTTCAGCCTCTAGCTGATCGGGACGGACACCCGAAACGTCGAGCCGCGGCCGGGCGTGCTGTCGACAGTGATCGTGCCGCCCAGCATCTCGAGCAGGCGGCGCGCGATGTAGAGGCCGAGCCCGACACCACCGAAGCGCCGTGTCATCGAGCTGTCGGCCTGGCGAAACGGCTCGAAGATCACGGCCTGCGCCTTCGACTCGATGCCGATGCCGGTGTCCGTGACGCGGAACTCGAGGTGGCCATCACGCCCCTCCACGCCGACGGTGACGCTGCCTGCCTCGGTGAACTTGACGGCGTTCGAGATCAGGTTCTTGAGCACCACCTTGAGCTTGTTGGGATCGGTGCGCAGACACGGCAGGTCGCGCGGGATGTCCCAGGAGAAATCGAGGCCCGGCTTCTGCCGGAGCTCGTGGATCTCGGTGTCGATCTCGTGCATCAAGTCAGCCACGCTGACGTCTGTGAGGTCGATGGCCAGGCGCCCGGTTTCCAGGCGGCTTACGTCGAGGGTGGCGGTGATCAGCTCGTGTAGGGCGTGCGCGCTTCTGTCCATCCGACGCAAGGTATCGGCCTGCGCCGGCGCCAACTCGCCGAACGCGCCATCGAGCAGCAGGTCACCGTAGCCGACGATCACGTTGAGCGGCGTGCGCAGCTCGTGGGACATGGTGGCGACGAAATCCGACTTGAGGCGGCTGGCGCGTTCCAGTTGCTCGACCAACCGGGCGTTCTCCAGCGCCAGCGAGGCCAGCTGCCCGATGCCGGCGGCGATGCGCTCCTGTTGCAGGGTGAAGGGTTCCTCACGGCCGCGGTAGCACGCGCTCAGCAGGCCGACGATTTCTCCGCCGCGCCGCAGTGCGATCGTCAGGGTTTGCGTGATGCCGTACTGCGTCGCCAGCGCCGCCGGCGGGTGGTCTTGCAGCGGCGCCAGGGTCAGGTTGAAGACATCGTCGTGCTGCAGGTGGCCGAGTGAGCGGGTCATCATCGAACCGGGGATCTTCAACAAGCGGATCGACTCCCACTCCTCAGGTGGATAGCCGTATCCCGAGACGGGTACGAAGGCGTCCTCCGTCTGCTCGCGGAGGAGAGTGTGTGTGCAGTCGCATCCGAGCACTTCAGTGGTGAGCTGGCACAAGCGGTCGAGAACCACCGGCGTGTCGAGTGCAGACATCATCGCGCGGCCGACGCGGGCGAGGGTGGCTGCGGTGTGCGTCTCCTCCTGTTGCGTCCGATAGAGCTCCGCGGTCTCGATCGCCACCGCGACTTGACGCGCGATGCTGTCCAAGAGGTGCACCTGGTTCGACGCGAAGCCGTGGGCGGTCTCTGCATTGATCGCGACCAGGGCGCCGAGGATGCGGCCGCGGACTTCCAGGGGCACCACGGCCAGCGCGGTGATACCGAAAGGCGCCAGCAGCTCCGGCGGCACGAGATCCTGCTTGGCGACGTCGTTGATGACGAGCGCTTGCCCGCTGGTCACGGGCGCCACGATGGGGTGTTCGGCGGGAAACTCCAGCGCCCTGGCCTCGCGTTCTAACGCTTCAGGGACGCCGTAGTGCGCGATGTCCCGGAAGGTGTCGCGCCGCGGATCCCAGTAGTAGGTGACGACCCGATCGCACGGCAGCAAGGCCGCGGACCGCGGCAGCACGCGCGCCAGGATCTCGTCCAGGTCGAGCGCGCCGCCGATGTCTTTGGCGATCTCCAGCAACGCCGCGAGGCGCCCTTCCGACCGCTTGCGCTCGCTGATGTCGCGGCAGATGGTGGCGAAGAACTCGACGTCCCCGCTGGTTGTCTTGCGTACCAGCACAACCTGCGACACCGGGATCTCCCCGCCATCATGGGTCAGCAGCGCGGTTTCGCCGCTCCACACG
>CAZCGA010000008.1:0-70395 GCA_964498075.1 uncultured Binatia bacterium (SeqCode)
CCGGCTTCCCCATCGCCAAGATCGCCGCCAAGCTGGCCGTGGGCTACACGCTCGACGAGATCCGGAACGACATCACCCGCGAGACGCCGGCCTGCTTCGAGCCGACCATCGATTACGTGGTCACCAAGATCCCGCGCTTCACCTTCGAAAAGTTTCCACAGGCGACCGATGTGCTCGGTCCGCAGATGAAGTCGGTCGGCGAGGTCATGGCCATCGGTCGGACGTTCAAGGAATCTCTGCAGAAGGCGATCCGTTCACTGGAGATCGACTCCTACGGCTTCGACGACAAGGGCCGCGGGCCGCGCCCGGCCGACCGCGCGGCGTTGGAGGCGCGGCTGCGCGTGCCGAACGCGCGCCGCCTGTGGTATCTCGCTGAGGCGTACCGCGACGGCTACAGCACGGAGGAGCTCTACGCGCTGACGAAGATCGATCCGTGGTTCCTCGACAACGTCAAGCAGATCATCGAGTTCGAGCACATGGTGCGCGGCCTCGCGGGGCAAGCCCTGGCGCTGCCGCGTGAGATGCTGCGCGCCGCGAAGCGTCGCGGCTTCTCCGATGTACGCCTGGCGCAGCTCATCGGCCAGAGCGAAGCGCAGGTGCGCCAGGCGCGCCGCGCCGCCGGTATCCAGCCGGTCTACAAGATGGTCGACACCTGCGGCGCCGAGTTCCCGGCATACACGCCCTACCTCTACTCGACGTACGAGGACGACGACGAGTCGGGCGTGACGGCGCGCCGCAAGGTGATGATCCTCGGCGGCGGCCCGAACCGCATCGGCCAGGGCATCGAGTTCGACTACTGCTGCGTGCACGCCGCCTTCGCCCTCAAGGAGGACGGCATCGAGACGATCATGGTCAACTGCAACCCGGAGACGGTCAGCACCGACTACGACACCTCCGACAAGCTGTACTTCGAGCCGCTGACCCTCGAAGACGTCCTCAGCATCGTCGAACGCGAGCGGCCCGAAGGCCTGATCGTCCAGTTCGGCGGCCAGACACCGCTGAAGCTAGCCGTGCCGTTGCAGCAAGCCGGCGTGCCGATCCTGGGAACCTCGCCGGACTCGATCGACCGGGCCGAAGACCGCGAACGTTTCGCGACGCTGCTCTCCACGCTCGACCTCAGGCAGCCGCCCAACGGCATCGCGCGCAGCACGGACGAAGCCGCGCGCATCGCCGAACGCTTGACGTATCCGGTGCTGGTGCGCCCCTCCTATGTGCTCGGCGGGCGGGCGATGGAGGTGGTGTACGAGGAGGAGAGCCTGCGCGGCTACATGGAGCGCGCCCTCGACGCGGCGCCGGACCGCACCATCCTCATCGACAAGTTCCTCGTCGACGCCATCGAGCTGGACGTCGATGCGATCAGCGACGGCAAGATGGTGGTAGTCGGCGGCATCATGGAACACATCGAGCGTGCCGGCGTGCATTCGGGCGACAGCGCCTGCTCGCTGCCGGTGAAGTCGATCGGCGCGGCCGTTCTCGATGAGATCCGGCGTCAGACCACAGCCCTGGCTCTGGAGCTGGGAGTCGTCGGCCTGATGAACGTCCAGTACGCGGTGCAGAGCCGGCGCGTGTACATCCTCGAGGTGAATCCGCGCGCCTCGCGCACCGTGCCGTTCGTCAGCAAGGCGATCGGCGTGCCGCTGGCCAAGCTGGCCGCACGCGTCATGGTCGGGCAGACGCTGGCGGATCAGGGGTTCACCGAGGAAATCGTCCCGCAACACATTTCGGTGAAGGAGTCGGTGTTTCCGTTCGCCAAGTTTCCCGGCGTCGATACCTTGCTCGGCCCGGAAATGAAGTCGACCGGTGAGGTCATGGGCATCGGCGCCTCCTTCGGCGCCGCCTTCGCCAAGGCCCAGATCGCGGCGGGGATGCTGCTGCCGGAGAAGGGGGCGGTGTTCATCAGCGTGCGCGACGAGGACAAGCCGGCAGCATTGGTGACCGCCCGCCGGCTGGCGTCCGCCGGCTTCAGCTTGGTGGCGACACGCGGCACTGCCGTCTACCTGCAAGCGCACGGCCTCCACGTCGAGAGCATCAACAAGGTCGCCGAAGGGAGCCCGCACATCGTCGACGCCGTCCAGCGCGGCGCGATTGCGATGGTCATCAACACGCCGAAGGGTTTTGGGCCGAACCTGGATTCCTACGCCATCCGCCGCAGCGCACTCGAGTGCCGCGTGCCGTACTTCACGACCGCGGCCGGTGCCGACGCTGCGGCCGAGGGTGTCGAGCTGCTGCAGCGCGAGGCGCTCACGGTGCGGCCGCTGCAGGATCATCATCGCCGTGTCGGGGAAGACACCGCCGCCCGTACCGCCTCGGCGTGACGAGACGCCGGCGCCCGGCCGCGCTGACGCTCTCGCAGACTTCCTCGCCGCGCTGTCGCCGCCGCTGAACTTCCTCGCCAACGCGTCGGCCGACGCCGCCAGCCGGACGCGCTTGCCGGCACAAGCGTTGGCGGCGCGCGGTCGCGCCCTGCTGCCCGGGTTCCAGCACGGCCCAGTGCGGCAAGATCTGGAGTCGCTGTGCGCCGAGCTGGCCGCGTACGACGCGGCGGCGGCCGATCAGAGGCGCGCCCACGTCGAGCGCAGCCGCGCCCTCGTCGAGCGCCTGCGGCATGGCAGCCCCGAGGTCGCGCCGCCCTACCGTCGCAGTACGGGGCAGCCGGGGGATCACCTGCAGGCACTTGCACAATCGGCGCAGTTCGTGCGCGGCGTCGGTCCGCGGCGCGCCGAGCAGCTCAAGAAGTTCGGCATCGGCAGCGTCGAGGATCTGCTCTACCATCTGCCGTTCCGCTACGAGGATCGGCGCACGCTGAGCACGATTCGCGCGCTGCGCATCGGTGAAGTCGCGAGCGTCGTCGGTGAGATCACGCACCTCGCGGAGCGTTACGTCGGACGCAGCCGGCGCCGCATCCTCGAGGGTGTGCTGCGCGACGACAGCGGGTTGCTGGCGCTCACCTGGTATCACCAGGTGGCGTACTTCCGCAGCCGCTATCAGGTCGGGCAGCGCTGCTTGGTGCACGGCAAGGTCGAGGGCATCGGCGCACAGAAACGCATGGTACATCCGGAGATCGATCTGAGCGCCGAGTTGGAAGGGCAGGGCATCCTGCCGGTGTACAACAAGCCGACGACGATGAGCGTCGGCGCGATACGCAAGGTGCTGCAGCAGGCGGTCGCCGATTTCGCCGAGCGCCTCCCGAGCGTGCTGCCGGAGGCGGTGGTGAGCGCCGCGCAGATCACCGATCTGCACCAGGCGATGCAGCGCATCCATCTGCCGTCACGCGACGCCGACGTCGACGGGCTCAATGCGAACCGCTCGCTGGCTCACCGCTCGCTGGTCTTCGACGAGCTGTTCTTCCTGCAACTCGGCATGGCGCTGCGGCGGCGCGCGGTGCAGATCGAATCGGGCCTCGAGCTGCCGGAGCGCGGGACGTTGACGCAGCGGCTGTACGCCTTGCTGCCGTTCCAGCTCACCGGCGCTCAGCAGCGCGTGCTGCATGAGATCCTTGCCGACATGGCCACGCCGCATCCGCTGCATCGCTTGGTGCAAGGCGACGTCGGCAGCGGCAAGACCATCGTCGCGCTGTTCGCCGCGCTGGTGGCCATCGAGAACGGCTATCAAGCCGCCTTCATGGCGCCCACCGAGCTGCTGGCCGAGCAGCACTACGGCACGGTTCGCGCCTTCACCGAACAACTCGGTATCGAGACCGTGTTACTCACCGGCGACCTCACCCGGGCGCAGCGGCGTGACCTCTACGGGCGCATCGGCAGCGGCGCGGTGCAGCTGGCCATCGGTACGCACGCGCTGATCCAGGAGGGGGTCGGATTCAAAGCGCTCGGGATCGGCGTTATCGACGAGCAGCACCGCTTCGGTGTCCTGCAGCGGGCGGCGCTGCGCCGCCTGGGGGGCACGCCCGAGCTGGCGCCGAACATCCTGTTGATGACGGCGACGCCCATCCCGCGGACGTTGGCGATGGCGGTGTACGGCGATCTCGACATCTCGGTCCTCGACGAGCTGCCGCCCGGACGCCAGCCGGTGCGCACGCTGCTGCGTCACGAAGGCGAACGCGCGCGGGTGTACGATCTCGTGAAGCGCGAGCTCGATCGTGGCCGGCAGGGATACGTAGTGTACCCACTGGTGGAGAGCTCAGAGCTGATCGAGCTGCGCGACGCGACGACGATGGCCACGGAGCTGGCGCGCACCGTCTTCTACGGCTACCGCGTCGGCTTGCTGCACGGCAAGATGAAGAGCGACCAGAAGGACGCGGTGATGCGTCGCTTCAAAGCCGGCGACGTGCAGCTGCTGGTGAGCACGACGGTGATCGAAGTCGGCATCGACGTGCCCAACGCGACGATCATGGTCGTCGAACATGCCGAGCGTTTCGGTCTGGCGCAGCTGCATCAGCTGCGCGGCCGCGTCGGACGCGGCGCCGACGCGTCGTTATGCATCCTGATCACGCCGTATCACCGCGGCGACGACACACACCGCCGGCTGGAAGCCATGGCGAGCACCACCGACGGGTTCAAGATTGCCGAGGTGGATCTGGAGATCCGCGGCCCTGGCGAGCTGCTGGGGACGCGACAGTCCGGGCTCCCAGACTTTCGGGTTGCCAACTTGATCCGCGACCGCAACATCCTCGACGAGGCGCGCCGTGCGGCGCTCGAATGGCTGCGCACCGACCCGAAGCTCGAGCGTCCGGAATCGCAGCCACTGCGCGTCATACTGGCGCACCGCTGGGCCGGGCGGTTGGAGCTGGCGGAGATCGGGTGAGCGGGGCGGTGGTGACGTTGCCCGTCGCAGTGGACGACGGACACCGCGGCCTTGCGCGCCTCCACCCTAACCCTCCTCCGCTCACGGAGATGTTCGCAGAGGAGGGAAGCAGAACCGCCCCGCTGCGCGGGGCGGGTGATTCTTGTCCCCTCCTCCAGTGAGCACTTCCGCGAACGGAGGAGGGTTAGGGAGGAGGCCTCTTCGCACCGCGGCGATTGCGCGCACCGGCCGAAACTTGCGTCCCGGGTCGCACGCCTGCAGAAGGAAGGGGATGATGCAGGCAAACCGGATCACGCGATCTATCGCGCTCGGATGTGCGCTGCTGCTGCCGGTGGCTGCATTCGCCGGATCGGCCGAGCGCGGCAAAGTCATCTTTGCGCTCGCCGCCGGCTGCGGCTGCCACACGCCGAAGGAGGGCCCCGTCGGCGCCGGCGGCGGTGCGGTGCCGACGCCGTTCGGGAAGTTCTACGGCAGCAACATCACGCCCGATGCCGAGACCGGCATCGGAAACTGGAGCGCTGCGGAGATCATCGCTGCGATCCGCAATGGAATGGCGCGCGGCAAGGGCGTCGAGTCGCCGGCGATGCCGTATTACCAGTACGCCGGCATGGCGGACGATGACGTCGCCGATCTGGTGGCGTACTTGCGTTCGCTACCGCCGGTGCGGCGCGCGAATCGCGCCCACGAAGGCGAGCTGCCGCTGGCGCGCTGGGCGTACCGCGCCTGGCGGTTGCTCTTCTTTCGACGACCGGTACCGCCGGGGCAGGCGCCGTCCGCGGGCATCGAGCGCGGCCGCTACCTCGTCGACCACGTGTCCATCTGCGTCGATTGCCACACCCCGCGTACTCGTCTCGGGACGCCGGACGGTTCGATGTACCTCGCAGGCGCCGCGCACGGACCCGGTGGCGATGAGGTGCCGAACCTCACGCCACATCCGACGGGCATCGGCGATTGGGATACGGGCGACATCGTGAACGTGCTGACGCTGGGCATGCTGCCGAACATGGACAACGTCCAGGGGCTCATGGAAGATGTCGTCGATGGTCACGGCGGCGGACCCGGATTCAAAGACGCGCCCGAAGGCGACCGGCGCGCCATCGCCGAGTATGTGAAGAGCGTGCCCCCGATTGACAACCCGGTAGACGACAAGTAGCACCGACGCTGGTTGGAAGGAGGTGTGATGCGCAAACCAATCGTCCTACTGGGTCCGCTGTTGATCGTGGCGTCTGCATTTACCGTCGTGGGCGCGCACGAACCCAGCCACAAGTTGCCGGCCGGGCCGATTCGCGAACGGCACGAGCTGATGGAAGGCGTCGGCAAGAATGCCAAGGTCATCGGCGACGCACTGAAGTCCGGCAATCTCGACCCGGTTGCGGGTGCCGCCGAGAAGATCCAAGCATCGGCAACCAAGGCGACGGCGCTGTTCCCGCCCGGCAGCACGCACGCGAAGTCACGCGCCAAGCCCGAGATCTGGCAGAACTGGGCGAAGTTCGAGCAGCTGATGAAGGAGCTGGAGACGAACGCCGGCGCGTTGGCCGTCGCGGCAAAGAGCGGTGGTGATGTGCCCGGTGCGGCGAAGAAGATGTTCGATACCTGCAAGTCGTGTCACGATGACTTCCGAGTGCCGGAGAAAAAGAAGAAGTGATCCAGCATTCAGCAGTCAGCGTTCAGCGATCAGCGATCAGCGATCAGCCAGAGGGTGTAGGGCCGCTGAAACGGTCACGCCTCCTCGCGCGCGTAGCCGAGCTGCTTGTCCACCACGTTTCGCAGGCGCTGTCCGCGGAGGAAGCGGTCCAGGTTGTCTTCGAACAGCGCCAACACCTTCTCGAAGTATCGCGGCGTGTAGCCCGACACGTGTGGCGTCAGCACCAGGTTGTCGAGGGACCAGAACGGATGGTCCGCCGGTAGCGGCTCCTGCGTGAAGACGTCGAGCGCTGCTCCGCCAATCGCGCCGTTGTGCAGCGCCTGCACGAGCGCGTCTTCATCGACGATCTCGCCGCGCGCCACGTTGATGAGCAACGCACTCGACTTCATCGCCTGCAGCTCGGCCGGGCCGATGAGCGTACGGGTTTCGGCCGTCAGCGGCACCGCCAACACGACGAAGTCGGCCCACGCGAGCAGCGCCGGCAACTCACCCGGACCGTACACCGCTTCCGCGCCGGCGACCGGACGCGTCGGGTCCCGGCGCATGACCTGCACGTGCATGCCGAGCCCCACCGCAAGCCGCGCCAGGTTGCGGCCGATGGCGCCGGCTCCGAGGATCGCCAGGTTGCTGCCGTTCAGCTCGCGCACCGTGCCGGCGAAGCCGATCACCTGGAACCGATTCCACTCGTGCCGCACCTGCAGGCGCTGCGCCTCGTGGAAGTTGCGCGCCAGCACCAGCATCTGGCCGAGGACATGCTCGGGAATCGAGACGGCGTGCAGGCCGGTCGAGTTCGTCAGGATGACCTCGCTCGCGACCAGCTCCGGAAAAAGATTCGCCTCGATCCCCGCCGAGGCCGAGTGGATCCAACGCAGCCGTCGCGCCTTGGCAAAGTGTTCTCGAGGCAAATGAAAACCGACGAACACATCGCTGTCGACGAGCGCCGTCGCGAGCCCGCCCGGGTCTTCCACCGAGACCAGGGTCATTTGCGGGAAGCGAGCCCGGAAGCGTTCGAGATCGCTGTCGGCTATCGCCCAGCGAAACTCCTTCATATGAAAGAACGCCACCACTTTCATCGCGCTAACCTTCCTTTCACCTGTCGCTCGAACAGCAGCAGTCCAACAACGAGGTACAGCAGACCGTACACCACCATCACGGCCGTGGGGAGCAGCGCTGCAGTGACGTCGCGACGGCGGATCATCAGGTCGTTGAACGCATCCATCGCCCAGGTGGTGGGAAAGGCCAGCGCGACGCTGCGCATCCAACGCGGCTCCAGATCGATCGGCCACCAGCAGCCACCCACGGCCGCCATGGTCACGATGACGATCGAGCCGACCGGCAAGACCGCTTCGCGGCTCGACGTCACCGCCGCCACGATGAGACCGAAGGCGGTGCCGGCGAAGACGATGCCGATCGTCGGCAAGAGCAGCGCCCACGGCTGCGGCCCGAGCGATACGCCGAAAGCCAGCCAGCCGACGGCGAACAGCGCTAGCATCTGCACCACGCCGACGAGGAAGCGTGACAGCAGCTTGCCGATCAGCACCGCGGCGGCGCGTACGGGCATCGCCCGCAGCCGGTCGAACGTTCCCCAGTCGCGCTCGTCGAGCAGCCCGAGCGACACGCCCAGCAACATACCGAGAAGCAAGAAGGTGACGCTGAAGCCCGGCACGTTTTGATCGAAGGTGTTGATCGTCGCGGGGCCGCCGCTGACGTTGACTTCCTCGATCGCGAGCGAGGCCGGAGGTGGCGGCGCTGCGGGGAGGGCGATCTCCGGTAGATCGATCACCGGCGGGTCCGGCAGCGCCGGAATCTCGGGCAACACGAGTGCCGGCAACGCCACATGCAGTGCTGGCGTCGGGAGCCGCAGCGGCGACTCGCCCGCGAGGATTTTCCGAAGCGCATCGGGAACTTCGGGGAACGCCGGCGGTGGCGGGATGTCCGCCGCACGGCTGCCGGCCATGTGGTGGAGATCGGCCAGCCACTTCTCGAAAGCCGCCCGTGCCGCCGAGAGCGTGTCGAAGTAGCCCCGCAGCGTGGCTTGCAGCCTCTCGACCTGCGCGTTGACCTGCCCCGCAGCCGCAGCCGACGCGCCGGCGAGTTGCGCCTCGACGTGCGCCTGCACCTCTCGGCGTGCGTGGTTCACATCCTGGCGCGTAGCTTCCGCGACCTGCTCTCGTGTCCGCCTCGCTTCGGCCCACGTGGCTTCGAGTTGCGTCCGCGCCTCAGTGACCGCCACGCGCAAGCGCGCCAGCTGGGTCTCCACCTGCTCGCGCTGCGCCGCGGCGTCGCGGCTGACCTCGGCGCGCCGATCCGCGGCCAGAGCATCGCGCAGCTCGAGCAAGCGCGTCTGCACGTTGAGCCGTTCGAGATACTTCACGGAGTCGGTGTACAGAATGAGCCCAGCCGGCTGGCCCGCGGAGACCGCCGCCTCCGTGCCGTGGGGAATCACCAGCGCCGTCCCGGCGCGCTTCCGGCGAACGAGGTTCGCCGCCTCGGCGCGGCTGGCGACCACTTGGACCCGCACGGCACGCTCGGTGGCGAGACGGTCGCGGATCTCTTGCGCCAGCGCCCCACCGTCTTCGTCGACGAGCGGGAGCTCGTAAGCCGTCTGTCCCGTGGGATGTGCCCCGTAGAGGTTGGCGAGGGAGAAGCCGGCCACCGTGATAACCATGATCGGCGCGATGGTCAGAAAGATCAGTCCGGCCCGATCGCGCCACAGGAGACGCAGGTCCTTACTTATGATGGCGAGCAAGATGCGCATTCTTCATCAGTCGCGCAGCTCGTGGCCGGTGAGCGAAAGGAAGACGTCCTGCAGGTCCGGCTGATGCACGTGGAACTCCAGCACCTCATCGCCGAGGGCGGCGGCGCGTTCGAGCACGCGCGGCGCGCCGCTCAGCCCGTCGAGGGTGACTTGCACCCATTCGCCCCGCCCGAGCGAGCGATCCGTGGCGAGCACACGGTCGAGCGTCCGCACGTCGGCGAGGTCGTCGAGCCAGCCGGCGGGCAGCGCGGTGCGCGTGACCACCTCGAGGCGGATGCTCGTGCTCGCCTCCTGGATCAGCGCGGCCGGCGTACCGGCGGCCACGACGCGGCCGTGATCGATGAGCACGACGCGGTCACACAGGCGCTCCGCCTCCTCCATGTAGTGCGTGCAGTACAGCACTGCGGCGCCCGACGCGGCCTGCGCCCGCACTGCGACAAAGATGCGCTCGCGCGATTGCGGATCGACACCGACCGTCGGCTCGTCGAGCAACACCACGCGCGGCGTGTGCAGCAGGCCGCACGCCAAGTTGAGGCGACGCTGCATGCCGCCGGAGAAGGTGGCGACGATGTCGTCGCCGCGCTCCTCGAGCCCCACGAGCGCCAGGCCTTGCTGCGCGGAGCGGTGCGCGGCGGCGCCGTGCATGCCGAGCAGTCGGGCGAAGAACACCAGGTTCTCGCGCGCCGTGAGCGTCGGGTAGATTGCCAGCGATTGCGGCACGAGTCCGAGGACGCGCCGGACTTCAGCCGCCGCGCCGTCGGTTGCGTGACCCGCTACCACAGCAGCTCCGGCATCGGGACGCAACAACGTGGCGAGCACCGACAGCGCAGTCGTCTTGCCCGCGCCGTTCGGGCCGAGCAGCCCCACCACTTCGCCTGCCGCCACCTCGAAGCGCAGATCGTCCAACGCCCAGCGCTCCCCGAAGCGCACGCGCAGCCCGTCGACGCGGATCAAGATCTCTGCAGTGGAGGACGATTCTGCCACAGGCCACGCCTATGGACGGCGCGTGCACCTGTCAAGATGCCAGGTGGTGGGAGCGAACCTTGCCGCAACCGGCAGGTCTGGTAGAGAACACGCGGGAGCTTGGAGGGCAACGGCATGAGCAGCGACGCGTTGATCCAGTCCATCAACCCCGCGACCGAAGCCGTACTCGCCACCTTCGAGGCGGCAACCCCCGCCGCGATCGAACAGACCATGCGCGATGTGCGGCGCGCGTCGGAGGCATGGCGGCGCACGACGTTTACGGAGCGCGCCCAGGTCATGCACCGCGCCGCCGCCTACCTGCGCCAGCAGCAGCCGCGCCTGGCCGGCCTCATCACCGCGGAGATGGGCAAGCCGATCACCGAAGCGGAAGGCGAGATCGAGAAGTGCGCCTGGAACTGCGAGTTCTACGCCGAGCACGCGGAGCGCTTTCTCGCCGACGAGCCGCATCCGTCGAGCGCCAGCGAGAGCTACGTGCAGTTCACGCCGCTGGGAACCGTGCTGGCGATCATGCCGTGGAACTTCCCCTTCTGGCAGCTGTTCCGTTTCGCGGCGCCGGCGTTGATGGCCGGGAACACGGCGATCCTCAAGCACGCCTCCAACGTGCCGCAGTGCGCGCTGGCATGTGAAGACGTCTTTCGAGCCAGCGGCTTTCCGGAAGGCGTCTTCCGCACCCTGCTCATCTCGGCGCCGGCCGCGACACGCTTGATTGACGATCCACGCATCGTCGCGGTGACCCTCACCGGAAGCGAAGCGGCCGGCAGGGCGGTGGCGGAGGCGGCCGGGCGCGCGATCAAGAAAACGGTGCTGGAGCTGGGCGGGTCGGATCCGTTCATCGTGCTCGAGGATGCCGATCTGAACGCGGCAGTGGAGACGGGTGTGCGCGCTCGGTACCAGAATGCGGGGCAGAGCTGCATCGCGGCGAAACGCTTCATCGTCGTCGAGTCGATCCTTGCGGACTTCCAGGAGCGCTTCGTCGAGGCGGTGCGCCGGCTGCGGGTCGGCGATCCCACGGATCGAACGACGCAGGTGGGGCCGCTGGCCCGCGACGACTTGCGAGACACGTTGGAACAGCAAGTCCGCGAATCGGTCGGGCAAGGTGCGAAGCTGCTTGTCGGTGGTCGGCAACGCGCCGGTCCCGGCTACTTCTTCGAGCCCACCGTGCTGGCGGACGTGACGCCCGCAATGCCGGCATCCTGTGAGGAGGTGTTCGGCCCGGTTGCGGCGCTGATGCGAGTGCGCGATGCGGATGCGGCGATCCGTACCGCGAACGATTCGCCGTACGGCCTGGGCGCCAACCTCTGGAGCCGCGATCTGCCCCGCGCCCGGCGCTTGGCGCGCGACATCGAGGCGGGCCAGGTGTTCATCAACGGCATGGTGGCGTCCGACCCGCGCCTGCCGTTCGGCGGCGTGAAGCGCTCCGGTTACGGCCGCGAGCTGTCCGAGTACGGCATCCGCGAGTTCGTGAACGTGCAGACCGTGTGGATCGGGCCGCGGAAGTAGGCGCACGCACCGTGGCCCGCTTCGACGTATCGTCCGCAGAATGTCTGGTCTTCACCTACAAGCAGGGTCTGCTTGCCGCGATCGCGCACGATCTGAAGATCCGCGTCACCAAGTTCGTCATCGAGGTCGACCAGCGGACACGGGCGATCAGCGCGTCGTTCGATGCGGCGTCGCTGCGAGTCGTCTGCGCTATGAGCGACGGTGCGGAGTCGCCCGGGACGCTCAGCACGGCCAACAAGCGTGAGATCGAAGGCAACATCGTGCGCGACGTGCTCGAGTCGCAGCGCTATCCGGAGATCCGTTTCACCTCGACCGCGGCGCAAGAGAAGGGCGACGCCTACGTCGTCAAAGGGCGGTTGGCGTTGCATGGCAAGGAGCGGCAGATCACGGTGCAGGTGCGTCGCGACGGCGCGCACTACGTCGCCGAGGCACGGGTGCGCCAGCCAGACTTTGGGATGCGCCCCTACTCGGCGCTGTTCGGAACCCTGCAGGTGCGGCCCGACGTCACCGTGCGCATCAGCGTGCCGGCGCGCGCGACCTGAGCGTGCAGAGCTTGGTGCGCGCCTGCGGGCCCGCTCGGGACCGTTGGGGTGTACGCACGTTGCAACCAGCTGCGGCGAGAGGTTTAATGGACCGCATGGCGCTCGCACAACGGAAACGCGCAACCATCACTCTAGATCCCGACACCAGCCGGCTGGTAGACCGTGCCGCACGGGAGCTCGGACTGTCCCGGTCGGAGTTCGTCCGCCGCCAGCTGTCGCGGGTGCTCGAGCAGTTTCGCCAACACCCGAAGCCACGGTCGGCCGCTACCGTCAAACGCCCACTCGGTGAGCACGGGAACGAAGCCGAGCTGTTCCGGGACATCGAGCGGTGAGCGCGCCGGCACTGATCTGCGACACGGGTGCGCTCCTCGACTACTTGGTTGCATCGTCGGCCGACCACCGTGCCTTCCGTACCGCGATCGACGCAGCCCGCGCCCGCTACGTACCGGGACTCGTGCTGGCTGAGCTCGACTATTTCCTGCGCGCGGAACGCGCCGCCATGCGCAGGTTTGTCGACGATATTCGGCGTGGCGCGTTCATCTATGCGCCACCGACCGATGCGCAGCTCAGTCGCGCCCTCGATGTCGATGCGGCCTATCCCAACCTGGACCTTGGTCTAGTCGACGCGACGATTGTGGCGCTTGCTGAGGAGCTGAATCTCACCCGGCTGGCAACTCGTGACATCCGCGACTTCGCGGCGGTCCGCTTGATGGATGGGCGTGCGTTCGATCTCGTCGTCATACCCGGCAAGCGGGAGCCGGTGCGGTCGCGCCGTCGCCGATGAGATTCCAGAGTGGCCAGCGCTACCGGGGCGCCGGTCTCCTCGATGCCGTGGCCGCATCTCATGTCAGAGGGGAAAACGGGACACCCTTGCGAGGGAAGACGAAGAAGAGTGCACGAATCACTTCCGCGGTGACCACGCCGAGCGGTATGTCGAGGGGAACATCCACACGAACGGCATCGAGAATTTCTGGACGCTGCTGAAGCGCTGCATCAAGGGAACCTACGTCAGCGTCGAGCCCTTCCATCTGTTCCGCTACCTGGACGAACAGAGCTTCCGCTACAATGAACGCAAGAACGATGATGGCGACCGTGGCCGTTTTATCGAAGTGCTCAGGCAGATCGTTGGCCGCCGGGTCACCTACAAGGAGTTGATCGGAAACAATGCCGTGGCGTCATGAAAGCATCCGCGCCAGAATCGCGGGTCGCGATGTTTGACCATAAGAGAATAACAGTGCTACGCTACGGCTGTGCCGGACAAGCCGGAATTTCCACCGCTGTCAAGGGTCGGGTTTCATCCTATGTCGTTCCCACAGCTGCACGCGATGTGCGTTAGCCAGTTCCCGCTGTCAACTACCCGGCCCAGAATCATGGACGGACTGACGCTCGTCCTTCGACGTCTGGTCAGTGCGGAAGTCGATGGTGATGTATGGACGAACGGGAGTTTTCTCACTCAGAAGATCGACCCAGAAGACGTTGATATTTTGCTGCACGTCGACACCAACGTCTTGGTGCAGGAACAAGAAATCGAAAGACTGCGGGCCGTGCTCGACAGCACAAGCGAAGAAGTTGAGAGTCGCCTCCATGTTACCGGCAACCTTGCGTGTAGGCGCCGACATTACCGGCAAGACCTTCCATATGGAGCTTGCGGGCGGTGTGGACATCCGAGGGAGGTTCACGGACGCGATAAGTGCAGACCAAGCCGTGACGTTGCCGCACTACTGTGCCGCGGAGTTACTCAAGCACACGCGGATACGGTACTCGACCGAAAAAGAAGAAGTGACGTACCACCTCTTGAAATTGGGGCCAGCATAATCCGCTAACTGCGCGTGGAGGTGACCGATGCCGGAGAGCATTCCGCAAAATCAGAGCGCTGCACCCCGCATGGCTCATCGACTCGGAGCCGAGATCCGATTCGCATGGAAGCCGAAGGGAACTTCATGGTTGGGCGGGACGCTCAACTTCACAACCGAGACGTTCACGCCGAGACGGTTTATGTCAAAGCGGCAGGCGCACACTTTCGTGTTTGCAATCCGCGACAGGCGCAAGCCCCAGCACACGTTCGACCCAAAGAACGTGAGATAGGTTCAAGCTGGCTTCCGGCCCCGCTTTGCCTTTGGCTGCCGTTCCCATTCCTTGTGCCGCCTTTCGGCTTCAGCGCGCGACACTCCGAGCACCGACCGCACGCCGCGCTGAAACATGCGCGTGGCTTCCGGTCCTTCGTGGTAGTGCTCGGGGATGATCTCGCTGCCGTCCGGCAGCTTCACGGAGCGGGGGGCTGGCTTGGACATGCGATCTAGTCTAGCGCATCGTTCTTCGGAAATCGCGCCCGCATCCCTGAATCTGGTACGAACTGCAATGCCTCAAGGATAGGAACGGTGAGAAAGTGCCCCGCAAACGCAAAGACCCCGATTCCCAGTACGCCCCACACCAAGCGGGAAGCGAACGCGATCAAGCCGCAACCGGCCAACGCCAAGATCCAGCTGAGGATGTAGATGGAGTTCCCGTGTTCCAAAAACGTGATGGGAACAATCGCCGTGTCGGCAGTACTGTTCACGATGCACCAATCGCCGATGAAGCACGCGATGCACAAGATCACAGACCCAGCAATCAGCATGGCCGATGCGTCTTCCGCAACTGCCCTACAACACCATGCATCTACTTATCAAGATCGCACGTGCAGGGCCTGCGCATCACCACGAGGAAGTGCGGTCCGCTGCGGGGCAAGTCTGTATCCCAGCACGTTCCGCAAGACCTGCATTCATAGTGACATCGGTCGGAAAGCCGCGATCGTCTCGCGTGCGTGTGGCTCCCGTCGCATTGGGGGCTGTTGCACATCATTGAAATTTCCTCTTGGCCTAGCCTATCAGAAACATCGGCACTGACCAGACGGGCAAGCGGGTTATTTTTTTCGCAACCAGAGTGCCGCCGTTACCAGAATCGCTGCGATGCTGGTCGCAACCAATATCGGGCGAGTCCAGATCGCAATCAGCTTGGGGTGCGTGATTTCGAGACCCCTCCACATCAATCCAATCATTGGGAGCAGTGATACGGCGATGATGAGGCACGCAGCAACGATGGCGACCTTTTGGTGCAGCTCTATGGCGTTCCACTGCTTCGTGAGCCACGGCTCGTATGGTTCCGTCAACATCCGCAAGCGACCTTCGGAGTCATAGTCCTCCGGACCGAGCATTTTGTACTCCCTCGTTCGACCCGAGCGGGTCTTCACGACGAGCTTGCGGTCTTCCCCTTCGTCCATTGCGCAACGGATAGCACGACCACATTCATTTACACTACCCTACCGAGGGCCCGGACGCAGCCACTCTCGGCCGAGACCCCAGAGCAACCCGAGCACGAACCCAAGCGGGCCGGTGATGAAGATGCCGAGCAGCGGCCCCTGATTCGCCTCGGGCGTGAGCAGAATCGGACCGACAAACCCGAGCACAAACCCGATCCCTCCGACGACGAAGGCGGGCGGAAGCGCTCGGCCCATCATCCCCCGCCACCGCTCTCCGAACGCTCCGTAGTTCAGCAGCGCCGCGAAAACGACCAGGAGCAGTAGCACGATGCCCATGAGGCGCTCCTTCCGCTACGGCTTTCACCTCAGCGGTGACCACGACGCCGGGCGCAGCAGCTTGCTCTCCCAGCGGTCGCGATACTTCAGACCTTCCTGCATCCAGTCGCCGGGACGCGAAGGCCGTTCGCCGGAGGTGAGCAGATGCGAGAAGGCTTCCCAGTTGAGGATCTTCTGCAGCAGGACGACTTCGTGGAAGCGGCCGGCACCGGGACAGACTGTCCAACACGCCTCGACGGAGATCATCTTCGATTGGCGCGTGGCGGGATAGAAGATCGTGCCCAGGGCGTTGGTGTACTCGTCGAGCTTGCCGGGGTACGGCCAGCCGGTGTCGTGCAGGTAGAGTGATACGGGTGCATTCGCCGCGCTGGCCATCGTGCTGAAGTCGACGTCTTGCAAGGGCGACCACGCGGTCGGCAAGAGGAGCTTGGAGGTCACCTCGCGGCGGTACTGCCACGCCGCCGCGTACCAGTCGCGCCACGCGGCGTCGTGGAGGGAGCGATGCACCAGCTCGCCCCACGCCGCCCAGTCGCGCACCGCGGTGATGGAGATGGCGTGATAGCTCGGCCCGGTGCCGTGCGTGTGATGCCAGAACCACAGCAGCTTGGCGGCCGCATGCGCCTCGATGAGCGGCACCCAGCGCTCGCGCAGACAGCGTTCGAGCTCCTCCAGCTTGCCACCCACGACCTCGTGCGTTTCATGCAAATACAGCATCGCCGTCCACCTCCGGTGAGTCTCGCGCCCTGAATGCGTCGCGGAACGCATAGCACAGGTGGCGCTTTGGACCACAGAGGTGCCGCTTTGCGCCGCTGAGGCCGGAATGTGTTTGCGCCGGCACCGGGCCGATTGACTTGTACGCATCGTGTCGCGACAATCCCGGCGCAGACCTGGGAGCGCACGGACTATGGCGGACAACGGGTTGGCGCCGACGCTGTTGTTGGCGATGCCGCAGATGCAGGATCCGAACTTTGCACGGTCGGTCGTCTTGCTCTGCCGGCACGAGGGCGAGGGGGCCATGGGCCTCGTGGTGAACCGCCCGACCGACACGCGCGCCTCGAGCGTCGTCGTCCTCGATCCGCCGCCGCAACGCGACAGCGGTCTGGAAATCTGGGTGGGCGGTCCGGTCGAGCCGCAACGTGGCTGGCTGCTGCTCGGCTACGATCCCGCCTCACCCGAGTCGCTCAGCGTCGGCGAGGGTCTGTACCTCGCCGCCTCGGCTGACGTGCTGCGCCGGCTGATCGAAGACGACACCGAAGGCCGCCGCGAGCATCGCTTCTTTCTGGGTTACGCCGGCTGGGCGGGAGGACAGCTCGAATCCGAGTTGGCGGCCTCGGCCTGGCTGACCGCAGAAGCATCGAAGGAACTGATCTTCCGCACGCCGCCGGATCGTATGTGGGAGACGGCGATCCGCAGCCTCGGCGTCGATCCCTACGCGCTGCAGATGGGCAGCGGAGTGCACTGAAGCGCGACGGAAGCGGTCAGCGGTCAGCACTCAGCTAGATCACGCGGCAACAGAGGCGAATCGCTGTCCTTCTCAGAGCTGATGGCTGACAGCTGATCGCTGAGAGCTTTCTCGTCATCCGAACTCCATCTCGCGGACATCGCCGGCGACCCGCAGCGTCGCCGCGGTGACGCCGCGCACGTCGTCGATACTCACACCCGGCGCGACCTCGCGCAGAATGAAGCCGTCGGCGTCGACGTCGATCACAGCCAGGTCCGTAACCACCGTCGATACGCAGCGGATCGCGGTGAGCGGGTAAGTGCACTCGCGCAGCAGCTTTGGATGTCCATCACGGGTCTGATGGAACATCAGCACCAGGATCCGCGCGCTGCCGGCGGCGAGATCCATGGCGCCGCCGATGCCGCCGACGCCGGTGTGCGGGACGTTCCAATTGGCCAGGTCGCCGCGCTCGGAGACCTGAAAGCCGCCGAGCACCACGGTGCTCACGCGCCCGCTGCGGGCCATGGCGAAGGCGTCGCAGCTGTGGAAGTAGCTCGCGCCGGGGAGCTCACTGACGAGCTGGCCGCTGGCGTTGTAACGGTCGACGTCTTCCTCGTCGCCGCTCACCAGCGGTCCGAACCCCAGCATGCCGTTCTCCGAGTGCAAGGTGATGTGCTTGTCCGGGTCGATGAAGCTGGAGAGCAGCGTCGGAATGCCGAGGCCGAGGTTGACGTACTCGCCCGGGCGCAGCAGGGTTGCCGCCTTGCGCGCCATCAGCTCGGGGGGCAACCCCTGCGGCCCACCGGCTGCCTGCCGCGCTTCGAGACGCCATTGCTTGCCGTAGCGCCGCGACAGCTCGCGGATCGCTTGCAGGTCGAGTGGATGCTCGTTCTGCACCACACGATCGACGAAGATGTGCGGCGTTACCACTGCCTCAGGGTCGAGGTCACCCTCCTTGACGATGCGCTCGACCTCGACGATGGTGGTGCGTGCCGCCGTCGCGAAGAGCGGGTTGAAGTTGCGTGAGCCGCGGCGATACACGACGTTGCCGTAGCGGTCGGCAGTCGCCGCGCGCAGGAGCGCGAAGTCGGCGTGGATCGCGGTCTCCAGCACGTACCGCCGGCCGTCGAAGACGCGTTCCTCCTTGCCGTTGGCGGCTGCGGTGCCGACGCCGGTGGGTGTGTAGAACGCCGGCAGGCCCGCACCGGCGGCGCGTACGCGCTCGATCAGCGTTCCTTGCGGCACCAGCTCCAGCTCGATCTCTCCCGACTTGATCGCCGCTTCGACCGGCGTCGGACGCGTCGGATACGCCGCATAACTGGCGATCAACTTGCGGATCTGGCCGTTCTCGCCGAGGATCTGCGGCGAAGTTGGGCCGACGCCCGGTGTGTTGCAGATGACGGTCAGTCCACGCACCCCGCGCTGATGCAGCGCCGTGATGAGGCTGATCGGCCAGCCTTGAATGACACCGAACCCGCCGAGCAGAAGGCGCGCGCCGTCCGGAATGTCGGCAACGGCGTCCGCCGCGCTGGCAGCGACTTTGATCGTCGATCCCATCCTATGTGGGGAAAGCATATGCCCGCGGCGGCGTCGGGGTGTCAACCGCATTGTGGCGCTGCAGAAGCGCAGCAGCCGCAGATGCCGCGGCCGGCGCCGCGATGAGCGGACGCGAGCCCTTCATGCACTCGCGGCCCCGTCCACCGGCAGCGCCACGCCGCTGACGAACGAGGCCTCATCGGAGACCAGGAACAACGCCGCTGCCGCGACCTCTTCCGGCCGCGCCAGGCGGCCGAACGGAGTGCGCGGTGCGATCACGCGCGCGACGTAGTCCGGAGACTCACCCGCGGGGACGTAGTCGCGCAGGATGGCCGTGTCGGTGCCGCCCGGGCAGATGGCATTGACGCGGATGTTGCACGCGGCCAGCTCCTTCGCCAGCGAACGGGTGAAGTTGATCACCCCAGCCTTGGCGGCGCAGTACGCTTGGTTGTTCGCGTGCCCTTGCAAGCCCGACTGCGATGCGGTGTTCAAGATCACTCCGCCGCCCGCCTGCTTCAGAGCGGGCACACCGTAGCGGCAGCCGAGAAACACACCGCGCAGGTCGATGCCGATGATGCGGTCCCACTCCGCTTCCGTAAGCTGCTCGAACGGGATGTGCTTCCCGACACCGGCGTTGTTGAACAGGATGTCGAGGCGGCCGAAGCGCGCGACCGCGGCGTCGATCATGGCATGTGCGTCGGCGTCGCGACTGACGTCGGCGTGAACGAAGATGGCGTTGCCGCCGCCGCCGGCGATCGCTGCGACCGTTGCCTTGCCGGCATCGTCCTGCACGTCCGCGACAGTGACGCGTGCGCCTTCGCGTGCGAACATGACGGCTGCGGCGCGCCCGATGCCCGAGGCGGCGCCGGTGATCAGTGCGACCTTGTCTTGCAGCCTTCCCATCACGACCTCCGATCTCATTCAGACATTCCCAGCAACGCGCGGGTCGCCGCGGTGCGCGGGCGATCGAGCACTTCACCCGGCGCGCCGCTTTCGACGATGCGGCCGTCTGCCAGCACGGCGACACGATGCGCAACGCGGCGCGCGAACGCCAACTCGTGCGTCACGATGACCATGGTTTGACCCGCGGCCGCCAGGTCCGCCACGACGGCGAGCACCTCGCCGACCAGGCGCGCGTCGAGCGCCGAGGTCGGCTCGTCGAACAGCAAGACCTCCGGCTCCATCGCCAGCGCACGGGCGATCGCCACGCGCTGTTGCTGGCCGCCGGAGAGTGTGTGGGGAAAAGCGGACGCGTGGCTGGCAAGACCCACACGGTCGAGCAGCGCCTCGGCACGGGAGCGGGCAGGTGCGAGGTCGAGACCGAGGACGCGCCGCGGCGCTTCCATGATGTTGCCGACCGCCGTCAGGTGCGGGAAGAGATGAAAGCTCTGGAAGACCATGCCGACGCGCCGGCGGACGGCGCGCAGGACGGCGGCGTCGCGGCGCTCGCTCATGCCGGGGCGCAGCTGTTGCCCGGCGATGGCGACCTCGCCCTCGCTGAACGGGGTGAGATAGTTCAAAGCGCGGAGCAACGTGGTCTTGCCGCCGCCCGACGGACCGAGGATCGCCAGCACCTCGCCGGGCGCGAGGCTGAGGTCGATGCCGCGCAGCACCTCGGCGCCGCCGAGACGGGTGCGCACGCCGCGCGCCGTCACCACGAACCCATCGTTCATGCAGGCACCGGCGTCAGCCGTCGCTCGAGACGGCGCGCCAAGCGCGACAGCGGATAGCTGAGCGCCAAGTAGAGCCCGGCGCACAGGAGCCCCGGCAACAGCCAGCCGCGCACGTCGACCGCCGTGATCGTCATCTGCTTCGTCAGCTCGACGACCGTGATCACCGACACCAGCGACGAGTCCTTGAGCAGCGCGATGAAGTCGTTCGCGATCCCGGGCAGAGCGACCCGCAGCGCCTGCGGCAGCACGATGCGCCGCAACGCCAAGCCGCGCGACATGCCCAGCGACAGGGCAGCTTCAGTCTGCCCGACCGGCACTGCTTCGAGCCCTGCACGATACAGCTCGGCCTCGTAGGCGGCGTAGTTCATTCCCAAACCGATCACCGCTGCGGTGAACGCCGTGAGCGTCAGCACCGGGGCAATGCCGTAGTACAGGACGTAGAGCTGCAGGAGCAACGGCGTGCCGCGAAAGACTTCGATGTAGACGGTTGCCACCCGCCCGGCGACGGCGCCGCCGTAGCGGCGGCAGATGCTCAGCGCCAACCCGCCGAGCACCGCGAGGCCCATCGCCAGCGCCGAGATCACCAGCGTGATGGCTGCGGCGCGCAGAAACAGCGCGAAGTGCACCGAGGTGAGTTTGACAGCAGACTCGGGTTGTTCTGCCGGCACGCCGGCGTCTGCGAGCGTTGCTTGCCGGTCATTCCACAAGTGCCAACGTGCCAGGATGTTCTGCAACTCGCCCCCGCTCATCATGGCGGCCAACGCGTCGTCGACGGCGTGCAGCAGATTCGCCTCGTCGCTACGGATGCCGATGGCGTACACGCCCTCGCCGACGGTCGCCGCCGCGCGCAGCGTCGGGCGGACGAGGCCGTAGCGGCCGGCGATGATATCGTCGAGCACAACCCCGTCGAGCCGTCCGTTTTCGAGGTCGATGTACGGCTCTTCCACTCCTTCATAGAGCACCACGTCGATTTCCGGCGCAGCCTTGACGAGATCAAGAGCCTGCGAGCCGGCGAGCGTGCCGACGCGCCGCCCGCGCAAGTCGGCGAGGCTCCGCACCCCGGTGGCGTCGCGCCGTACGACCAGCGTCTCGGAGAAGCGGTAATAAGGTCGCGTGAAGGCGATGCGCCCGCGGCGCGCCGGTGTCACCTCGAGGCCGTTGAGGATGATGTCGAAGTCGCCACGCTCGAGTGACGGAATCAGGTTCTGCCAATCGTTCTGCGCGAACTCGGCGCGCACGCCGAGCCGGTGCGCCAGGGCGTCGGCGATCTCGACCTCGAAGCCGATGAGCTGCGTGCTGTCGTGCGGATCCTGAAAGGCGTACGGCTCACCACCCTGCATGTCGCCGCCCCAGCGCAGGACCCCGCGAGCTCGAATTGCAGCGAGCCCGTCACCGCCGGAGCCGGCGGCGGCGGTGGAAGCGATCGCCAGGCTGAGGATTCCGACGAGAACGTCCCATCGCATAGGTTGCGATGTATCGAAGGGCCGGGCAGGCGGCAAGCGCCGCGTCCTTGCGCCGACCGTGTCGCTCCGGGTAAGGGACGGGCGAGGTGGAGGGGACATGCCACTGCTTGCGGACAAGAAGGCCATCGTCTTCGGCGTCGCCAACGATCACAGCATCGCCTGGGCGATCGCGCAGGCGCTGCATCGCGAGGGGGCCGAGCTGGCGCTCACCTACGTCGGTGAGCCGATCGAGCGGCGCGTCCGTCCGTTGGCCGAGTCGTTGGGGGTGCGCGTGGTGTTGCCGTGCGACGTCACTAAAGACGACGACATCGCCGCGACCTTCGCCGCACTGCGCGACCAATGGGGCCGCGTCGACGTCGTCATCCACGCCGTCGCCTTTGCGCTGCGCGAAGAGCTCAAGGGCCGCTTCGTCAACACCTCGCGTCACGGATTTCACCTGGCGCTCGACGTCAGCGCCTACTCGCTGATTGCCATCGCCCGCCATGCTGAGCCCTTGATGTCTGGCGGTGGATCAGTGCTGACGCTGACCTATCTCGGTGCCGAGCGGGTGCTGCCCAACTACAACGTCATGGGAATCGCCAAGGCCGCACTGGAGGCCAGTGTGCGCTATCTGGCGGGCGACTTGGGACCGCAGGGGATTCGGGTGAATGCCATCTCCGCCGGCCCGATCCGCACCCTGTCGTCGGCCGGCATCACCGGCTTCAAGGACATGCTGCACTACCATGAGGCACGCGCACCGCTGCGGCGCAACATCCGGCCCGAAGAGGTGGCGCAGACGGCGCTCTACCTGTGCAGCGATCTCGGCAGCGGCGTCACCGGCGAGGTGGTGCACGTCGACGGCGGCTACAACATCGTCGGGATGTGAGATGCCGCGGCGCGGCTAGGTGGAAGATCCGAGATGCGCCCGGTGCTGTTCTACTTCGGCGACATCGCCGTCCCCAGCTTCTGGGTGGCCGCGTTCGCAGGATTCTTCGCCGCCTTCCTGGTCATCCGCAGCGATCTGCTCCGTCGCGGATACGGTGTCGACCTGGCGTACGACTTCGTTCTGTACGCGTATGTCGGCGGCTGGGTCGGGGCGCGCCTGTTCATCATTCCCACAGGCTGGGAATATTTCGTCGATGACCCGATCGGTTTCCTGCTCGCCTCGAGTGGATGGGTCTGGTACGGCGGCCTGATTGGCGGCGCCGCCGCGGTGTGGTTGCTGGCGCAGCGGCGGCAGGTGTCGATGCTCATGATGGCCGACGTCGCCGCACCGGCGCTGGCTATCGGGCTCGGCATCGGACGCATCGGCTGCCAGCTGGCCGGTGATGGTGACTACGGAGTGCCGACCGACCTGCCGTGGGCGATGAGCTATCCGAACGGCGTGGTGCCGACGACCGACCGCGTCCACCCGGCGCCGGTGTACGAGATGCTCGCCTGCTTCGCGATCTTCGCCTACCTGTGGCAGCGGCGTCACCGGCAGCCGCCGGGCGGCGATCTGTTCGGACGGTATCTCATCGCATCCGCCGTGGTGCGCTTTTTGATCGAGTTCGTGCGCCGCAACCCGGCGTGGATCGTCGGGCTGACCACCGCGCAGTGGCTCAGCGTGGTCTTGGCGATCATGGGTGTGGTCTTCGTCCGCCACGCGTCGCGGTCCGCAGCCAGCGTGCCGACGTAGATCCTTGCTGGCCTGAGTTGCCCAACCCGAGCGTCGAGCGTACAATCCGCCTGCATGAAGGGAATTGCTTTCAGCGTCCTTCTCATTTTCCTTTCCAGCGCGGCCTCAGCTGACATCGTCGAATGGCAAGACGCCAACGGCGTGCGTCACTTCACCAATCTGAAGGGTGAAGTGCCGAAGGAGCACCAGGACGATACGCACGTGGTCGTGGATGAGCTGGCGCGCCGGCCCGCTGCCGCAGAGGGAGCCACCGCTCCGAGCACGGCGACCCACGATGAGCCACCTGCCGTCGCACCACCGGCGGCGGAGCCGCGGCGCGAAGCCCAGGTGATTTATGATCGACCCGACGTGTCGGCCTACATTGAAGGACTGGAACGCGGCATCGAAGCCGCCCGTACCATCAACTCGGGCGGGAACGTCCAAGTCAACGGGCCGCTCGCGGTGGCCAGCGCCACGGCTCCACCACCGTACGTTTATCCGCCCCCGTATTATCCGTTCGTGACCACGTCCTTCGATCGCGGGCGCTCGCGCTTCCTCACGCTGCGCATGCTGCTGGAAGATCAGTTCCAACTCGATCGCGATGGTCCGTTCTTCGTCGAGCCGCGCCGCATTCCGCTGAGCGTCAACCTGCATACGCCGTTACCGCGCGGTCTCCCGAACGCGGACCCGAAAACCCCGCGGAAGCAGATCCAGACGCGCGTGATCACTCGCTGACCACACGCCCGCGATCCACCGTCCGACAATGTCGCATCCACGGGTCCTCGACCGGACGCAGAGTGCGTTGGTGGTCATCGACGTGCAGGAGGCGTATCGGGGACTGACTGTCGAGCATGAGCGGATGATGCGTGGCGTGCGCCGGCTGATTGAAGCCGCGAAGATCGTCGGCGTCCCGATCCTGGCGACCGAGCAGTACCCGAAGGGGTTGGGTCATCTCGTACCGGAAGTAGCGGAGGGTTTTCCCGCCGGGCTCGAGGTTGTCGAAAAGCTTTCACTGAGCTGCTGTGCCGAACCAAGATTCGCCGAGCGCCTCACGGGATTGCAGCGGACGCAGGTCGTCGTCTGCGGCCTCGAGGCGCACGCCTGCGTGAACCAGACGGTGCACGACCTGCTGGATCGCGGCTATCAAGTGCACCTGCCGTACGACGCCATCTCCTCGCGCTTCGCACACGACTACCAAGCCGGTTGGGACAAGATGGTGGGGTCGGGCGCAGTGCCGAGCAGCGTGGAGATGGCGTGCCTCGAATGGGTGCGGACCGCCGCCGCGCCGGACTTCAAAGCCGTACAGAAGCTCCTGAGGTAGAATTGGGTCATTGAATCATCAGGTCATTGAGGCAGTGAAGACGTGACTCAGTGACCCGATCGACCTGGTCCTATTTGTTCGCTCCGTTGCATATGGTATGCGAGCCGTCGCGGAGGAGGCATGCGGTAATGCGGCGACGGGCGAAGCGGAGCATCGACAGCCTGGCCGGCTTGATGAACGTGAGGCTTGCTGGACTGGGGATTGGTGCTGTCCTGCTGACGGTGCTTGCCCAGGCGCCGTTCGTGCCGCGCGTGGCGACGGCCGCGTGTGGAACCGGTACCGTCGAGCTGGTGAGCATCGCCGCGAGTGGTGCGCAGGCCAATGGGCGCAGCGAGCTGCCGGCGACCAGTGGGGACGGGTGTGTCGTCGCCTTCAAGTCATTGGCGTCGAACCTCAACACCTGCGACGACGATGTGCTCGCCTGCGATGCGAACGGCAACTACGATGTGTACCTCCGTGATCGCGCTGCCGGTTCCACCGAACGCATCAGCGTGCCGGCCTACCGGGCGACGAACGATGAGATCAACTTTCCGCCGGCGCTGAACGCGGACGACGGGAACTTCGTCGCCTTCGGGTCGCAGGCGTCCAATCTGGTCTTCGGCGATACGAACGTCAGCCCCGATTTCTTTCTAGCCAATCGGGGAGAGAAGACGCTCGTTGGCCTGACGTTGGTGCGCGAGTCGCGCCGCGGCGGTGGGGCGGTGGATTTGCCGCCGACTGTCGACGCCGACGGCGGCTTGGTGGCGTTCACGTCGCAGGCTGACGATCTGGTCACCGGCGACGACTTCAGCTTCATCGACGACAATGGCGTCTCCGATGTCTTCGTCGGCGGCAACCCGGTCAGCGGAACGATCGACTTGATCAGCATCGCCACCGTCGGCGGGCAAAGCGGGCATTCCGGCAACGCTTGCAGTAGCGGCGGAGCCATTAGCGCCGACGGCTGCAAGGTGGCTTTCTACTCCGATGCGACGAATCTGGTTGCGGCTACCGATCCGGGGACGGCCGGCGTGTTCCTGCGCGACCGCTGCAGCGACCCGCGCACGACGCAGCGGGTCGGTCTGCTGAGCAAGAGCCACTGCTTGCAGCGCGAGGTGAGCCCGGCGATCAGTGCGGACGGAAGCAGCGTCGCGTTCGTTTCGGAGTTGCGGTTGGATGACGACGATGGCAACGGCCTCGCCGACGTCTTCGTGTGGCGTGACGGCGTCGTCACGCGCGTCAGCAAGAGCGCCGATGGTAGCGTTGCGGACGGCGCGAGTGGCTTCCCGAGCCTCAGCGGCGACGGCCGCTTCGTGGCGTTCCAGTCGCTCGCCGGCAACTTGGTGGATGGTGACAACAACCACAGGTCAGATGTCTTCGCCGTGGATACGACCGATGGCAGAGTGGCACGTGTGAGCCTCAATAGCAGCGGTGCCGAGTCGGACCTCGGCAGCTTCGAGCCACAAATCAGTCGCGACGGGACCACCGTGGTCTTCCGCGCCGATGGGCCGCTGGTGCCGGAGGACATGAACGGCTTGCCCGATATCTATGCCGCGGCGAATACGCTGAACGTCACGCCGCCGCCGGAGCCGACGGAGACATCGACGACGACGCCGGAGGCGACGGCGGTTGCGACGACGACCTTGCCGCCAACGGTGACGCCGACCGCGACGGAGACAGCGACGGGTCCCGCCGTGACCTCGACGCCAACGCTAACGCCGCCGATGGCCACTTCCACACCCACTTGCGCATGCACGCCGACGTCCACGCCGACGGCCAAAGCGACACCCACTGGTCCGACGCCGACGGCGACGGGCCCGACCAGGACCCCGACCGGCCCGACGCCTACGGCAACCGGCCCGACTCCGACACGTACCGGAGGAACACCGACAGCGACCGGCGGCACTGCAGGGAGAGGCGGTGGCGGTGGGGGCTGCAGCTGCGGTATCGATCCGGACGTCGGCGGTGTGCCGTACTCGAACTCGATCTCGGCACTGGGTGTGCCCTTGCTGCCGCGGATCTTGCGTGGCCGGCGCAGACCGCGGCGCGGTTGCGAGCGCGGGGCGTAGCGGCATTCGGGACGCCGGCGTGCGTCTCCGTTCTTACCCCCCGAAGCGCATCAGCGTGCGCACCACCCACGGGTCCTTCTTCGGCTTGCCCTTGCGGTCTTGCGCCAGCAAGGCGCGGCGCGCGAGGGTGACGCCGAGGTAACGCAAGGGCTCGCGTGGGAAGGGCAGGGGCTTGGCGCGCACGAAACACAGCTGCGTCAGGTCGGTCTCCCTCCCGAGGACGAGGTCGCGCAGGATCTGCCCGCCCAGGTGCGTCGGTGCAACGCCATGCCCCGAGTAGCCGAACCCGTAGTGGATGGCGCCGCCTTCCAACGTTCCGAAGCTCGGCACGAAGCGCGCCGTGACCGCAACCGGACCACCCCATTGATGCGTGAAGCGCACGCCCTTCAACTGTGGGAAGATCGTCGTGACGTCGCGCTGCAGGATCTCGAACACGCCGCGATTGCGGTCGTGCTGTGCATCGATGCTGGAGTTGTAGTAGTACGGCGCGTCTTCGCCACCCATGAGAATGCGGCCGTCCGCCGTCGGCCGGAAGTAGTGGATGTAGGTGCGCTTGTCCTCCAGCCCTTGGCGGCCTTGCCAGCCGATCGATGCCCACTGCCCTTCGCTCAGCTGCTCGGTGAGCACGATGTACGAGTAGAGTGGTATGAGCAGCCGGCGAAACTCGGGGAACTGGATCGTATAGGCGTTGGTGGCCAGCACGACCTTATCGGCTTGCAACGTGCCCTGCTTGGTGTGGATGTGCACCTTCCCGCCCTTCGTCTCCAGGCGGTCGACGGCGGTCTGCTCGTAGATGATGCCGCTTTGCTGGCGCACGACGCGCGCCATGCCGCGCACCAGCTTGGCGGGGTTGATGAGAGCGCCGGTCTTTTCCTGCAGACCGCAACGGAAGAGCGGCGACTGGATCTCCCGCCGCAGCTCGTCGCCCGCCAGGTAGCGGATGTCGGTGATGCCGAGCGCTTCCGCGGCGCGCCGGTCGGCTTCGATCCGCTCCACCTGGCTGTCGTCGGCGGCGATGCCGATGAAGCCGTTCTTCTCGTAGTCGCAGGCCACGCCATGGGCCGCGGAGAACTGGCCGATGTCGTCGATCGAGCGCGCCACCGCCTGGTGCGCGATGCGCGCCGGCTCCGTGCCGAAGGCTTGCACGAGATCATGCAAGCTGCGGCTGAGCAACGTCATGGCGAAGCCGCCGTTGCGCCCGCTGGCGCCGTAGCCGACGACCTCCGACTCGATGACCGCGACCTTCAGCGAGGGATCGGCGCGCAGCAGAAAGTGCGCGGTCCACAGACCCGTGAAGCCGCCACCGATGATCGCCACGTCGACGGCGACGTCCCCCCCGAGCGACGGCCCGGCGGTGTAGGGATCAGCTTCCAACCAAAAGCTGCGACTGGCAAAGTCCGCCATGGTGCCTCCTTGGCGCAGCGCGATGCCGCCGTGCCCGCTGCCAGACGTTTAGACGCTGCGTGCCGGCCTGTAAAGGTACGCCCGCGGCACCTTTCGCCACGACGCAAGCTGTGCTTAGACCACTGCGATGAGCAACGTACGCATGTCTCGCCACCGCGGCTTGCGGGTGGCGTATCAACATATTCCCGGCCCGCTCACCAGCATCGCGCTGAGCGTGCACGCGGGCGCCCGCTTCGATGGCGCGCATCCCGGTATCGCACACATGGCGGAACATATGCTGTTCCAAGGGACCGCATCGCTCGACCAGGTGGCGCTGAACCGCCGGGCTGCCGAGCTCGGCGGCGAGCACAACGCCGACACCGGCTACGAGACCATCTCGCTCACCTTCGAGGTGTTCAACGAAGACGTGGCGGACGCTCTCGGGTTGCTGGCGGAGCAGTTCTATCGCAGTCAGGTCAGCGCCGAACGCTTCCGCAAGGAACGGCGTGTGGTGATCGACGAGATCCGCGGCCGCACCGACGACCCCGCCGATCGGCTGCATACGCGTGCGTGGGAGCGCTTCTTCGCCGGATCGCTCGCGCATCCGGTGTGCGGCAGCCTGCAGAGCGTACGGAGCATGGAGGCGCGGCACGTCGGCACGTTCATCCAGCGCAGCTTTACCCACAGCCGCAGCGTCCTCGCCGTTGTGGGCGGCGTCTCCGAACGGACGGCGCGGGCGGCGGTCCGCACACACTTCAGCGCCGGCGAACCCGGGGCGCGGCCCGGCCTACCAGCGGTGCGCTTCGGCTCCAACGGCGGACTCCGCCTGCGCGGTGGAGGCGGGCAGGCCTATGTCGCCAAGCTCATCGCCATCTCACCGGAGCCCCGACACTTGATCGCCGTGGGTCTCGCGCTCGACCTCGTCGGGGCCGACCCGGACAGTCGACTGTTTCAGGAAATCCGCGAGCGTCTCGGTCTGGGTTACGATGTGTCGGCCAGCTTGGATTGGGGCGCCGGCTGGGCGGTGGCCATCGTCTCCGCGAGCGCC
This sequence comes from uncultured Binatia bacterium (SeqCode), assembly GCA_964498075.1. GTDB lineage: Bacteria > Desulfobacterota > Binatia > HRBIN30 > HRBIN30 > CAZCGA01. Next base: position 29,311 of record CAZCGA010000008.1, read on the forward strand.
GCGCGCGGCGCCGCCAAGCGACTGCTGCGGGCGGTCGAAGACACCTGCCAGCGCGCGGCGACGGAAGGCTTTACACCGGATGAGCTCGTCCGCGCGCGCAAGAAGCTGCGCTACCGCTACGCGTCACTCGCCGAGAGCCGGTTCGATCGCGCCCTGGCGTTGTCCGAGGGCACACTGCTCGGCTTTCCGCGGCCTGAGGAGGCGGAGCGCATCGTCAGCTGCATGCCGAAGAAGGAGATCGAAGGCGCGTGGCGCGAGGCGCTGCAGGGGCACACGCTGACGGCGGTCCTGGCCGACTGAGGAGAAGTCGGAGTGAAACCGCCGATAGACGCCGATGAACGCCGATGGAACCCCAGTCTGATTGTTTCCTTTTCGTGGGACCAACGTTGAAGACTGCGGCGGAGCGTGGTCATGAGTGACGGCGTGTGTGCGTTGGCGGCCGACACGAAGGTGGAGACGCCGGAAGGGTCGATGGCCATCCGCACCGTGGCGGGCAAGGCGATCGCCGTATTCACGCGCACACTGCAGGGGCGCGTGCGCTTCCGCCTGATGCAGAACGTTCGTAAGACCGCCGAGCAGCAACCGGTGCTGAAGATCACCCTGGAAACCGGCCAGTCGTTCCGCGTCGCACCGCAGCAGGTCCTCTACAAGAAGGGCATGGAGGAGTGTCCAGCGGCGGCGTTGCAGGTCGGCGACCTGCTGGAGGCCGCCTTCCATTTCCCGCAAGGCTATCAGTTCCAGGACGATCCCAGCGGCGCAGCCGTGCAGTCGAACGCCTGCTGGCGTGTGACCGGTATCGAACCGGCCGGCACCGCCGACCTCTACGCCCTCAGCGTGAATCAGTCCGAGTGGTTCGTGCTCGCCGCCGGCGTCTTCTGCAAGGCCGAGGAGTCTGCGGTCGGGCAACCCGCGGCGGTGACCCGCTAGCGGCGACTCGCTCCGCCGGTCAGATCGTCGAACGCACTCAACCGATCGCGCCCTTCTGCTTCAACGCGGCGATGTCTTCCCAGCTGTAGCCGTGTTCGAGGAGCACCTCTTCGGTGTGTTCGCCGAGCTCCGGTGCGGTGCGCCGAATACTGGCCGGGGTGTGGCCGAACTCGACCGGACTCCGGACGAGCTCGATCTCTTCACCACTGCGGTGCGGCACCTTCTCGAAGGCGCCCACGGCGCGGGCCTGCGGGTCGTACACCACGTCGGCGATGCTCTGAACGGGTCCCCACACCAAGTTGCCGCGATCGAAACGCTCGGCCCACTCGGCGCGCGGCCTGGTGGCGAAGATCTGGTCGAGGAGCGCGATCAGCTCGAGGCTGTGCTGCGCCCGCGTGAACACGGTGGCGTAGCGCTCGTCGGTGAGCCAGTCGGGCCGTTCGATCGCCTGACAGAACTCCGGCCAGTAGCGGTCGGCCTGCAGCATCACCAGGTGGAACCACTTGTCGTCCTTGGCCTTGTAATGGTTCCAGAGCGGATTCGGGACGGCGCGACCGGTTGGTGCGGCGGCGAGGCCGGTCACCAGGCAGGTTTCGATGTCCGTGGCCATCATCCACAGCCCGGCATGGAACAGGGAGAGGTGCAGCTCCTGCCCCTCGCCGGTGCGTTCGCGATGGAAGAGTGCGGCGGCGACGGCGCCGGCCAGTGCCAGGCCGGCAGGATGGTCGCCCATCGCGGGGCGTTGCGACGGCGGCGGCCCTTCCGGCTCGCCGAGCGTCGCCATCGCGCCCGCACGCGCCCAGAAGGCGGCGTAGTCGAACGCGGCGCGATCCTTCTCCGGGCCGCGCGTGCCGTAGCCGCTCAAGCCCGCGTAGATGAGCCGCGGGTTGTCGGGCCGGACATCTTCATACGCCAGGCCGGCGCGCTTCAAAGCGGCGGACCGCAGGTTGCTGACAAAGACGTCGGCGTCGCGCAGCAGACGGCGCACCACCGCACTGCCTTCCGGCGTCTGCACGTTGACGGTGATGCCGCGCTTGTCGCGGTTGTCGAGCTCGAGCGACGGGTTCACCGGCAGCTGCACGGCGATGCCCAGAGCCATCAACGCGCGCACCGGATCGCCACCGGCCGGGTTCTCGACCTTGATGACCTCGGCACCCCAATCGCCGAGCACGGCCGCTGCCGCCGGCCCGGCCACCCAGATCCCCATCTCCACGACCTTGATGCCCTTCAACGGTCCCGTGTTTCGATTCTGCGCAACGATCATCGAACGCCCCTCCGCAAGCGGTGCACGCCGCATACGGCTACACCGGTGCTCGTGCGCCCGCAACCCGCTCGTTGAATCCGCGCGCCAATGATTGGATGATCGGACGGTGACCCGACAGCAGGAACGGACTGGGCTGGTGTTCGCCGCGCTGTGCGCCGTCAACGGCGCCTTCGTGCCGGCGATCGCCAAGATCACCACCGGGCGTTCCGCACCGCTCTTCGTAGCCGCGACGACGGCAGTCTTCGCCGGAGCGTGTGCGGCGGTGGTGCTCGGCGTGCGCGGCGAGTGGCGCTTCCTTGTGCGGCGCACGATCGGCGCGCGCTTGTTTGCCGTGGGGGCGCTCGGCACTGCCGCTGCCTACTTCCTGTTCTATCTGGGCGCCAGCCGCGCCAGCGCGGTCGAGGCGGTGCTCTGCCTGCAGAGTGAGCCGGCGTACGCCCTGCTCCTCTCTTGGCTCTTCCTCGGGCAGCGGCCGACGCGCCGGCGCATCATCGCCACCATTGTGCTGCTCTGTGGTATCACCCTGGCGGTCGGAGCGCGCGGGGTGTCGGCGTCGACGGGGGTATGGATTCTGTTGGCGACGCCGTTGTGCTGGCAGCTGTCGCACCTCGTCGTCTTGCGCGGCCTGGTCGGCGTGCCGCCTTCAGTCTTGACCGGCGCGCGCTACGTCGACGGGGGAGTGGTGCTGGTGCTGCTCTGGATCACCAGCGGCGGCCTGCAATCGCTTCCCCCCGTCGCGGCGCTGCTGCCGCTGCTGCCGTTGCTCGCCCTCCAGGGTGTCGTACTCAACTATGTGGGGACGCTGATGTGGTATCAGGCCATCACCCGACTCGACCTCGCACGCACGACCGCCATCGTGGTGCCGTCGATCCCGCTGCTGTCGTTGGCGACGAGCTTCATGCTCCTGGGTGAGGTACCGTCGGCGCAGCAGTGGATGGGGCTCCTGTTGACCGCTACTGGGGTCCTCGCCTTTGTGACGGCTCCGCACGTTTCCGGAAGTGTGATGTCGAGTGAAACGGATCGCGAGCCCCGGCATCAAACGGAGGCAAGCGTTCCAACCTCGTGATGTAAGCGGGTTGGCCGGGGACGAGCACGATGAGTGAAGAAATGACGTGTCGCGAGTTGGCGGAATTCCTCCCGCAGTACCTTTCGGGCGAGCTGGTCACCGAGCAGCGGAAGCTGTTCGAGGATCACTTGGATGAGTGCCAGGACTGCGGCGCCTACATGAAAGGCTATGAGGAGGCCGTCAAGCTCGGCAAAGCCGCCTTTGCGCATCTTGACGAGCCGATCCCGGCCGAGGTGCCGGAAGAGCTGGTGCAGGCGGTGCTGGCGGCGCGCATCAAGCGGATGCAGTAGGCGGCGTCGGTGAACGGCAACGCCGTCGCGTCGCCTTCGACGACCGTGACGTTGGTCCCGTCCAGACGGCGCCGCAGCGCGCTCGCCAAGCGCGCGTCGATCTCGATTGAGGTCAGACGGGCGGCGCGCTGCCGGAGCAGGTTGGTGGTGAGGCCGGGTCCGGGACCGACCTCGAGCACGTGGTTACCGAGATCAATGCCGTCGAGCACCCACGGCATGAGCGAGTCGCTGAGCCGCTTGCACCAGCGATCGGAGCGACAGTACCAGCGGTGCAAGCGGTTCATCGCGCCGGATGCGATCAATCGCCTCCCCATCGAGCAATTCGGGGATGGCGGGTTGAACGGACGACTGTGGAAGCGCCCCACGGTGCGCTTCTGCGCCAACGCCTTCCTCCGCTTCACGACCGAAGTCGGCCAGCTCGACGAGCATATCGCCGTGGCACGGGAACGGCGCGCACGTGCAGCCCAGTACCTTGCCCCGCAAGGTCGCGACGTCGCGCAGGAGGCCGGGCTGCCGCATGATCCAGTGCCGATACTTGGCGATCACCTGCTGCTCCGTGCTGTCGCGCTCCAGGTGGAGCGGAACGGCCCATTTCGACGGCCGCCCGATGAACACGTCGCAGACGTCGCGCCGGCAGTGGACGATGCGCGTCGGCGGCCGTGGCTCGCGCTGCTGTTGCCGTAGCACGTGGCGAAACGCTGCTTCGAAGGCGCGTTGGTACGTCGCATCATGTCGCCGCCACGCCAGGGGCAGCGTCTGGTCCACCAGCGCGGCTCCCGCCTTTCTCGCCGAGAACCGCATCCCCGGATAGTACGCGACCGGTGGCGGACAGGTGCTGACGTATGGTGTGTAGCTCGGATCGACGATCCGCCCGTCCACCTCACACCAGCCGTGCTCGATGACGAACGGATGCGCGTGGTCGGTGACGATCCACCCCTCGACGTACACCGCCCCGTCCCCAAGTTGGTTGACCGCCATCGCTGCGTTGCGCCAGCAGCGCAGGAAGCGCGCCCGCACTCGGCGCGCGACGAATGCGGAGGTCTGGCTATCGAAGGTTTGTAACACGGCCGCCCATTGAAAGAAGGCCAAAGTACTCGCTGCCGGCGTCTTGCGTCAATAGCTGGCGTGGTCACCGTGGCCGGCACGCTCGACGACAGCCGAGGGTGATGCTATTCGAAACGGTTGTCTGCCGGTAGATGGAACCACCACGATCGTCCCCGCTCCTTCCCGAGCACGCGGCGCTGCGCGCCATCGTCGAAGGCGTCGAGGCCGAGACCGGCGATGAATTCTTCCGCTCGCTGGTGCGCCATCTCGCGACGGCGCTCAGCGTGCAGTATTCCTTCGTCACCGAGTTCTCGGAGGATCGACGCAAGTTCCGCACGCTCGCCCTCTGGGGGCGGGGTCGCTTTCTGCCCAACCTCGAGGTTCCGTTGGACGGCACGCCGTGCGAGGCGGTGCTCAACGGCCAGATGTCACACCACCCGGCGGACCTCCAGGCGCTGTTCCCGGAGGACAAGGCACTGGTCGATTGGAAGGCTGAGAGCTACTGCGGCGTGCCCCTTCTGGATTCCTCCGGCGCCGTGGTCGGACACCTGGCGATCATCGACGACGCGCCCATGCCCGACGGCCCGCGCGGCATCGCCATCATGCGGATCTTTGCCGCCCGCGCGCGTGCCGAGATCGAACGGATGCGGGTCGAGGCGGCGCTGCGGGTCAGTGAAGAACGCTTGTCGCGCGTCCTCTCATCGGCCATGGATGCCATCGTGACGATGGACCACGATGGCCGCATTGTCTTGTTCAACGCCGCCGCGGAGAAGATGTTCGAATGCCCGGCCCAGACTGCCATCGGCCAACCGCTGCAGCGTTTCCTGAGCGACGCATTTCGTACCGTGATTGACCGCTCGCTGCGCGCCTTCGAGCGCGGCGACCAGGCGCAGCCCTACGTGTGGGTGCCCGGGGGACTGACCGCCCGGCGCGCCGACGGCCGCGACTTTCCCATCGAAGGAACGGTGTCGCACGTGGAAGTGGCCGGCCGCAAGCTGTGTACCATCATCCTGCGGGACATCGATGAGCGTCGCCGGGCGGAAGCCGAGCTGCGCCAGCTGCACCTCCAACAGGAGTACCTGCAAGAAGAGATCAAGTCGGTGCACAACTTCGAAGAGATCGTCGGCGAGAGCCGGGCGCTCTCGGAAGTCCTCGACAAGGTCCGACTGGTGGCGCGTACCGACTCCGCGGTGTTGATCCTCGGCGAGACCGGCGCCGGCAAGGAGCTGATCGCGCGGGCGCTGCACTCGAACAGCCCGCGCAAGGACCGCCCGCTCATCAAGGTGAACTGTGCCGCCCTGCCCACCGGGCTCATCGAGAGCGAGCTGTTCGGGCACGAGAAGGGGGCATTCACCGGCGCCAGCGATCGGCGCATCGGGCGCTTCGAGCTGGCACACGGCGGAACGATCTTTCTGGACGAAATCGGCGAGATACCCCCGGAGGTGCAGGTGAAGCTGCTGCGGGTGCTGCAGGAGCACGAGTTCGAGCGCGTCGGCGGACACGACACCATCAAGGTCGACGTGCGGGTCATCGCTGCGACCAACCGCGATCTGGCGCGCGCCGCCGCGGAGGGGACGTATCGTGCCGACCTGTATTACCGCCTCAACGTCTTTCCCGTCCGGCTGCCGCCGCTGCGCGAGCGCCCCGAAGATATCCCGCTGCTGGTTCACTACTTCGTCGGCCGCTACGCGACCAAGATCGGCCGGCGAGTGGCGCGCGTGCCGAAGGACGCCATGCAGCGTCTCGTCAGCTACCACTGGCCGGGAAATGTGCGCGAGCTCGAGACCGTGATCGAGCGCGCGGTGATTCTGTCACCGGGAGCCGACCTCGATGTTCCCGCCGAGGTGCTGGCGGCGGGCGTCGGCGTTCAGCCGGCCGAGCCTGTGCCGATCACGCCGGTGGGCGCACCGGCCGGTCTCGAAGCGGTCGAGCGCAGTCACATCGTCGCGGTCCTGAAGCAAACCAACTGGCGCGTCGACGGCCCGAGAGGCGCGGCGGGCATTCTGGGAATGCACCCGAGCACCCTGCGTAGCCGGATGAAGAAACTCGGCATCCGCCGCAGCGCCAGCGACCTTTCGTAGATCCGCGAAATACCGCGGGCACGCCCGCTGCAGTTCGTGGGTCGCGCCTCTTCCTGTGTCTTCCCACTCAGCGATCGAAGTCACGCCCGCGCGGTCCGGCCCTTGCTGCCTACCACAGTCAGAGTGAGGGACATTATGATGGTGAGAATTACGGAGGTCGCAGCGACGCATGGGATGGCGCACTTGCGGGTTGAAGGACGGGGAACCGGGCATGCGGTGGGAGAGCTCCGTTCCGCCAGTGAAGCGGCCTTAGCGGCGAGACGAGGCCTAATGCTCGACGTCGCCGGCTTGACCTTCGTCGACCCGACGGGCATCGAGCTGCTGCGCGGCCTGGTACGGCGCGGCACTGTGTTGGTGGGCTGCTCCGGATTTCTCCACGAGCTGTTGCGTGGGAGCCAGATGCCGGCACTGGCACCCGCAACCGTAGCCGGTGAGCCGGACAGTGAAGCCGCGCTCATCGCGCGCCTGCGCCGCGGTGACGGGGCGGCCTTCGAAACGCTGGTGCGGCAGTATGCCGGCCGCATGCTGGCGACGGCGCGCCGCATGCTGGGCAGCGACGAGGACGCGCAGGACGCCGTGCAGGATGCGTTTACCTCCGCCTTCAAGGCGATGAGCAGCTTCTCCGGCGCCGCCAAGCTGTCGACGTGGCTGCATCGCATCGTCGTCAACGCCGCCCTCATGAAGCTCAGGACGCGCCGGCGCAAGCCGGAGGATTCCATCGAGGACCTGCTGCCGCAGTTCGACTCCGAAGGTCATTGGGTCGATTCGCCGGCGGAGTGGGGTGCGAGCGGCGACATCCTGCTGCAGCGCCGCGAGACCCGCGCCATGGTGCGCCGCTGCATCGAGAGTCTTCCGGACCCCTACCGCACCGTGCTCATGCTGCGCGACATCGAAGACCTCGACACCGAGGAAGTGGCGCAGTCTCTCGGCATCACGCCGAACGCGGTGAAGATCCGCCTGCACCGCGCGCGCCAGGCGTTGCGCACGCTGTTGGAGCGGGAGCTGGTGGCGCAAGAGCGCGGGCACTAAACCGCGCAGTCGACGACCACGCACCGCAGCAGAGGCCGGTGTAACGTGCCAGGCGTGGCGTGTTCGACACGGTGAGGACGGCATGCTTCACCTCACTGGGTTGCTTTTCGGGGCTGCAGTAGTTTCGCGACGACGCCGGTCCAGCCGGTTTGGTGTGATGCGCCAACACCGCGCCCCGTGTCGCCATCAAAATACTCGTGGAACAAGATATAGTCGCGGAAGTGCGGATCCGTGGCCAGCTTCTCGTGCTGTCGAAAGACCGGGCGGCGGCCGTGCCCGTCGGGCAGGAACAGTCGCGTCAGCCGACGCGACAGCTCGTCGGCGACGTCGTTGATGGTGACGAAGTTCCCCGATCCGGTCGGACACTCAACCTTGAAGTCGTCGCCGTAGTAGTAGTGAAATTTCTGCAGCGACTCGATGAGCAGATAGTTCACCGGAAACCAGATCGGCCCGCGCCAGTTAGAGTTGCCGCCGAACAAGCCGGAGGTCGATTCGGCAGGTTGGTAGCTCACACCGAACGATTGGCCGTGGTGCGAGAAAACGTAGGGGTTGTCGCGGTGCGACCGTGACAGCGCGCGCACCCCGTAGTCGGACAGGAACTCGGTCTCGTCGAGCATGCGCTTGAGCAGGCACTTCATGCGATGGCCGCGCAGCAACGACAGCAGGCGCCGCTCACCGTGCCCCGGTTCTTGCCAGTGTGAGACCAACTTCGCGAGGTCGGGCCGATAGTTGAGGAACCACTCCAGGCGCTGCCGGAAGTCTGGGGCCTTCTCGAGCAGCTCTGGATCGAGCGTCTCGACCGCGAACAGCGGAATCAGGCCGACCATCGAGCGCAACCGCAACGGGATGCGCTCGCCGTCCGGAAGACTCAGGACGTCGTAGAAGAACTCGTCTTGCTCATCCCACAGACCGACGCCTTCGCCGGCCATGTTGCTCATCGCTTCGGCGATGTGCAGAAAGTGCTCGAAGAACTTGGTGGCGATGTCTTCGTAGACGTGGTTGTGCTGCGCCAGCTCGAGGGCGATGCGCATGAGGTTGAGGCTGTACATCGCCATCGAGCTGGTGCCGTCCGACTGATTGATGTACCCGCCGGTCGGCAACGGTGCGCTGCGATCGAAGACGCCGATGTTGTCCAGTCCCAAGAAGCCGCCTTGGAAGATGTTGCGTCCCTCGGTGTCCTTGCGGTTCACCCACCACGTGAAGTTGAGCAGCAGCTTGTGGAAGACCCGCTCCAGGAACGCGAGGTCGCCGCCGTCGCCGCGCTGCTTGCGGTCGATCTGGAACACCCGCCACGTTGCCCACGCATGCACCGGCGGGTTCACGTCGCCGAAGGCCCACTCGTAGGCCGGCAGCTGGCCGTTTGGGTGCATGTACCACTCGCGCGTCAGCAGGACGAGCTGCGACTTGGCGAATTCGGCGTCGATCAGCGCCAGCGGGATGCAGTGGAACGCCAGATCCCAGGCGGCGTACCACGGGTATTCCCACTTGTCGGGCATCGAGATGATGTCGGCGTTGTTGAGGTGCAGCCACTCGCTGTTGCGGCCGCGGCGCCTTTCCGGAGGCGGTGGTGGTTGCGCTGGATCGCCCTTTAGCCACTGCGGCACGTCGTAGTAGAAAAACTGCTTGCTCCAGATCATGCTGGCCAGCGCCTGACGCTGTACGCTGCGGGCGTCCGCGTCGGTGATGCCGGCCTGCAAGGCTCCGTAGAACTCGTCCGCTTCGCGCTGCCGTTCGACGAAGACCGTCTCGAAGGTCTGGAACGGCTTGGCCGCAGGTTCGTTGGTCAAGCGCAGTCGGACCTGGACGCTGCCACCTGCCGACACCGTGAGCTGGTAATCCGCCGCCGCCTTCGTTCCGGTGCGCTGCGGATTCACCGCCGCGTGGGTGCCCGTGACGACGTACTCGTGGAACGCGTCCTTGAAATAACCGCCCCTGCCGTTCCCGCCGAACAGCCGCGGCGCGTTGGTCTCATTGTCCGTGAAGAGCGGTGTTGGCTGGCCATCTGTGTAGAGATGGTAGGTACCGAGGTCGGAATGGCGGGCGGTGATGCAGCCATCATCCTCGAGCTGCAGCTGTGGCTTGGACGTGCGCCCGTTCCACGCCCAGGTGTTCCGAAACCAGATGTGCGGCAGCACGTGGATGGTGGCCTCTGCTGGCCCCCGATTGTGCACGGTGATGCGCATGAGGATGTCGTCGGGCGCGACCTTGGCGTACTCCACAAACACGTCGAAGTAGCGATCGTCGTCGAAGATGCCGGTGTCGATCAGCTCGAACTCGGGCTGATCTTTGCCGCGACGCCGGTTCTCTTCCACCAACCAGGCGTATGGGAACTCGCGTTGCGGATACTTGTAGAGCATCTTCAAGTAGGAATGGGTCGGCGTGGCATCGAGGTAGTAATAGAGCTCCTTCACATCTTCGCCGTGGTTGCCCTCGCTGTTCGTCAAGCCGAACAGGCGCTCTTTCAGAATCGGATCGCGCCCGTTCCACAACGCAACTGCGAGGCACAACCGCTGTTGATCATCGCTGACGCCGGCGATGCCGTCCTCACCCCAGCGATAGGCACGGCTGCGTGCTGCATCGTGCGACAGATACTCCCACGCGTTGCCGTAGGGGCTGTAATCTTCCCGCACCGTGCCCCACTGGCGCTCGCTCAGGTATGGACCCCAGCGCTTCCAGGTGCATTCGCGCCGCGTGTCTTCGGCGAGACGGAGTCCCTCCGCGGTTGCGGATGGCTCACTCGCTTCCTTGGAAGACTGCTTGGCTGTCGACTTCATCGTCCTCTCCTTTGTCGGTCTACCGTCACGTGGGTGTATCAGCGGTCAGACAGCCCGCAAGCAAGGCCGGTTCAGCGAGCCATTCGAGATTGGTGTGACTGTCATCGGCCGCCGCCGCGAGGAATGTCGTCCCAACTGCAGATACCAGTTGGACGGCCCAGTGGAGCTGGAGCCGGGCGTCGACGAGGTCGGTTGGGGCACGCTCCCCGACGTGCAGCCAGCTAGTCGAAAGAGATGTCGACGGTTCGTTTCGCATCGGACCTTTAGCCAGCCGTTACGGACAGAGCTAGACGGAGCACGACAGTGGTGTGTTCTCCGAGGGAAGCCATAACCGCTCCTTCCAATTGCGTGCTTCTTGGATGCGGCGGGGGCGTGCGCGGTTTCAGTGCGACCGACCAAGGCGGGCCGATTGGCGGGCGAGTCGGATCCTTCAATGCCTCCTCGGTATCTGTTCAGACGAGCATGGCTTTCTCCGGCGCGTGGCAGCGCGCCTCAACACGGTGCCCGTCAAGATCTCTGATTGCCAATCCCCCGCGCAAGCTGGTGCTCGTCGTGCAGCGCATTTTGCTTGCTGCAGCCCCCTTGCCGCGACGGACCATGTGTGCATAATGGGCGGCGTTTGCTTTTGCCCTTTGCGGCTTTCCGAAGACTCAGAGGAGGTCCGTATGCTGCACGCACGGGTCAGCTGGAAGCTCTGCTTGATTATGCTGTCGGCCTTGTCGGTTGCGGTGGTGAGCGCCAACGCCGCCGACCACGAAGACTCGCCCTCGGTACGCCAGGACCCGACGTCGGACTTCGGCGACGTCCTGGCGTGGATGTCGCCGGATGCGAAAAAGCTCAACCTGCTGGCGTCGGTCGTGCGCCACGCTACGACGCAGAGCCGCTTCTCCGACGCCGCGCTCTACGTCTTCCACACTCGCAGCGCTCCCAGCTTCGGCGGGACGGCGGCGGCCGAGGTCAACGTCATCTGCTCGTTTGAAGGCACCACGACCCAGACGATCAGCTGCTGGGCGGGCAACACGAGCTTCGTCACCGGCGACGCCACCATCCCTGGCGGGCTCGTGAGCGGTGACGGCAAGCTGCGGGTCTTTGCCGGGCTGCGCAACGACGCCTTCTTCTTCAACTCCAGCGGCTTCAACGCCACGCGCGGCCTGGTGATCGACGCCCTCCCAACCTTGGGGCCGACCGCCGATGCCGCCGGCTGCCCGACGGTTGACAGCGGGACGTCGGCCGCGCTGGTAAATCAATTGATGAGCAGCCCCGATGGCAGTCCGGCCGTCGACGCGTTCGGGAACGCCAACATCCTTGTGCTGGCGACCCAGGTTGACAAGTCGATCGTCACGCCGGGAGGACCGATCGTCAGCGTGTGGGGCAGCAGCAATCGGCGGTAGCCGGGAGGGCGATCCCATGCAACGGACGCACATTTTGTTGGCGGCCCCGCTTCTCGCGCTGTTCGTCGTTGCCGGTTGTGGGGACGACGATGACGGGGGGACGGTGAGCAAGACTCCGCCGCCGCCGGCGATCGGGGTGCAAATCGATCGCATGGGCCGAGCGGCGATCAACACCGCCCTCATCGGTCCGTTCCGCGACAAGGGCGCGGGTGGCCCGCGCGGGATGCTGCAGGACACCTACAATGCGGCATCGGATCCGTCGCAATGGGCGACGTTCTTCGCCGGCGAAATCGCCAGTAACCTGGCGGTCTACGATGCGCTCGACACTGACTGCGGGAATCAGTTGCTCGCCGGTACGTCGGTGACGGCGAACCGCTACGCCACCCTGGCTGGTGTGCTTGCCGATGATCGGCTCTACGTCAATACCGCGTCGGGCACTTGCGGGACCTATCTCGCCGTTGAAGCGAACGCGACCGGATTGCTGCCGAACGACGACTGCGGCGGTCGTACACCGCTGTATGACACAGTCGACGTGAGCTATTCGGTGCTTGCCGCCGGGACGTTCGATGGGGTCACGGACGGCGTGCCGAAGGACTTCGACGGGACGGCGTCGACGGATCAGTTCCCGTTCTATGCCGCGCCGCTCCCGAGCCCGCCGCCACCGGCGCTGGGCGCGCAAATCGACCGCATGGGCCGGGCCGCGATCAACACCGCCCTCATCGGTCCGTTTCGTGACAAGGGCGGCGGCGGTGCGCGTGGGATGGTGCAGGACATGTATAACCAAGCCGCTGATCCGGCGCAGTGGGCGAGCGTGTTCTCATCGGAGGTCGCCGACAATCTGGCGATCTACGATGCGTTGGATACCACCTGCGGGAATCAATTGCTGGCCGGTACGTCCGCGACGGCGGACCGATACGACACCTTGGCGGGCGTGCTGGCGGACGATCAGTTGTACGTGAACAGCGCGTCGGGAACGTGCGCGACCTATCTCGCCGTCGAGGCCAACGCGACCGGACTCTTGCCGAACAATGACTGCGGCGGCCGCACACCCTTGTACGACACGATCGACATCAGCTACTCGGTTCTCGCTGCCGGGACGTTCAGCGGCGTCACTGACGGGGTGCCGGTGGATGCCGATGGCACAGCGTCCGCGAGCCGGTTCCCGTTCTATGACGCACCGTTGCCACTGCCGTAGCGGGGTGGCGCCGGGCGCCACGCTTCCGCTCCCCTGACGGCCTCAACGCCCATGGCGCCCTGGAGGCTGGCGGCGGCACTGATGGTGACTCTAGCCGCGTGCCGGGAGGGTCCTGCGCCAACGCATACACGGCGGGTTGCACCCGCCGAGGCGCCGCCCCGGGCGCAAAGCATCGTACACGCGCCGTTGTCTCAGGAGGAGCGACGTACCACGAGTGGCGCGATCGCGGTCGCCAATCTCGACGGCGAAATCGCTGATCTCGAGCGTATCCTTGCCACCCATCCCGGTAGCGTCGTCGAGATGAGCGCGCTGACCGACGCCCTGATCATGCGGGGCGAGTACCTAGGCCGGCTCGCCGATTACGATCGCGCCGCGGAGCTCGCCGATGGGGTGATGCGCGCCGCGCCTGCCGACGGCAGGGCGTACCTGTTGAGGGCCCGAATGCGCTCGACGTTTCACCACTTCACCGAGGCGCTGGCCGATCTTGCCGAGGCGCAACGCCATGGCGTCGGAGCCGAGCGCATCGACGCGGCCCGCGCGGACATCCTGCAAGCGCTCGGGCAGCTCGACGAGCCACTTCTCTTGCGCCGGCGCATCGCGGCGGAACGGCCGGACATCATCACGCTGGGCGCCGAGGCGTTGCTGCGCGGACGTCGCGGCGACGTTGCGGGGGCCGATCACCTCTTCATCGCGGCGCAGTATGCCTACCGCGATGTGTCGCCGTTTCCGTTCGCCTGGCTGTACTGTCGGCACGGGGAGATGTGGGAGCGCGCCGGCGACGTAGTGCACGCAAAAGAGCTCTACGAAGCGGCGCTGGCGCGGCTGCCCAGCTATGCGCTGGCGGCTGGCCACCTGGCGACGCTCGAAGCGGACGCGGGGCGGTACGAACGGGCGATCGAGGTCTTGCGCCCGCTGCTGGTGACGGCGGACGACCCCGAATACACCGGGCAGCTCATCGTCCTACTGCGCCAAACCGGGCAGAACGACGAGGCCGACCGCCTGCGCACACAGGCGAAGCAGCGCTTCGACACGTTGGCCGAGCTGCATCCCGAAGCCTTCGCTGCGAAGGCGGCGCGCTTTTGGCTCGGGCCCGGGGGCGACGCGCAGAAGGCGTTGCGGCTGGCGCGGCTCAACCTGCAAGCCCGCCAGACGTCCGACGCTTTCGAGCTGGCGGCCGAGGCCAGCCTGGCGGCCGGCGAGGCGAGTAGCGCGACGCGTTGAGGACATCGGATCCGCGAGCCCGCCGGAAGCCGCAGAGCCGCCAACGTCCGCGGCGGCTGGACACAAGCCCACGTGCCCGGGTTCACTTTCACGTACTCCTTCGGCGGTCGCCGATGATGTCGGTGGAAGGATGAGCGACTGCCATTTGCGGGCGTTGTCTATGGCATGACCCGTCACGGCCGCGGCTGGAGCCCGAGCTTCTTCAGCGGGCTGCGCAGCGTGCTTGGCTGCAGGCCAAGGAGGCGAGCTGCGCCGCGCGGGCCCTCGATGACCCCGCCGCAACGCTCGAGGATGGACAGAATGTGTTGCTTGCCGATCTCCGCGAGGCTGATAGGTCCCGGCGCTCCGGGGGCCAACGCATCATCGGCCGCTGGGGCTGGCGAGATCGACGGGGTCGGCGCGATGGCCGGCACGGCAGCAGTGGCCCCGGGTGCCGAGCCCTGGCCGTCTGCGGCAGCGAGCGGGAAGTCCGGTCCCAGCTCGAGGACGGGTCCCTTCGCCAGCACCACGGCCCGCTCGACGATGTTCTGCAGCTCGCGCACGTTGCCGGGCCAGTCGTAGGCGACGAGCTGCTCCATTGCCTGCCTCGACACTCCATCGATACGCTTGCCCATCTCGCGCGCGAAACGTGCCGTGGAGAAGTGCACCAAGAGGGGGATATCGTCGCGCCGTTCCCGGAGCGCCGGCATCCGGATCGGCAGCACATTCACGCGGAAGAACAGATCCGAGCGGAACCGTCCTTCCGCCACCGCCTGCCCGAGGTCGCGGTTTGTCGCCGCGATCACGCGCACGTCCACGCGCCGCGTCTGACTGCTGCCGACCGGCTCGAACTGCTGCTCCTGCAGCACCCCCAGCAGCTTCACCTGCGTCTCCGGCGGCAGCTCGCCGATCTCGTCAAGGAAGATGGTCCCCCCGTCCGCCAGCTCAAAGCGACCGCTGTGGGCCGTCACCGCGCCCGTGAACGCTCCCTTGACATGGCCGAACAGCTCGCTCTCCACGAGGCCTGCCGAGATCGCCGCACAGTTCACCTTCACCAGCGGCCGCTCCCGCCGCGGGCTGCGGTCGTGGATCGCCCGCGCGATCAGCTCCTTGCCGGTCCCCGTCTCCCCCAGGATCAGCACCGTGGAGTTCGTCGGCGCGACCATCTCGACCTGGGACAGCACCCGTCGCAGCTCCGGGTTCCGGCCGACGATCTCGCCGAAGTTGTGGTCCTGCAGGATTTCTTCCTGCAGGTACACGTTCTCCGCCGCCAACCGGTCTCGCAGCTGGCGGACCTCCTCGTGCGCGAGGCAGTCGTCCAAGGCCACCGCAACGGCCGCCGCCACCTGCTCAAGAAAATCGCGGCGCAGGCCCTCGTAGGCTGCCGTCCCAGCCGCCATGAAGAACAGCGTTGCCCGGCAGCGCTCGCCGCTGACCAGCGGTATCGCGCACAGGGACTCCATACCCTCCTTGCTCATCACCTCGAAGGTGACCCGGGAAGCGGTTCCGCAACTCGTCGCGGGAGGACACCACCATCCACTGACGGTTCTGCATGACCCAATCGCACGCCGTGCCAGCCGCCGGCAAAACCGTGGGTCGCGTCGGTTCGGCCGTCGCGCTGCGCGGCGTCAGGAGATGCCCTTGTAGCCTGTCGCCCTCAATGGGCAGCTCGATCCCGAAGCGCTCGGTCGGCACCAGATCCCGTAGACACAGGGACATCGCTCCGAAGAGCTCGTCGCGTTCCAGATGGCGGCCAACCGCGGTGCTAACGTCGAGCAGCGCCTTGCGCTCCTGGCCCAGACGTTGGAGGTGCTCGTAGGCGAGGCAGCCGTCGAGAGCCACAGCCACCGCGCTCGCGATCTCGTCAAGCAACCGCCGCGAGTAGCCGTCAAACGCGCCTGCCGCGTGGGCCATGAAGCTGAGGGCACCGATGCAGCGCTCCTGCACCAGCAGCGGCAGCACGACGGCTGACTGCATACCCTCTTCGCCGAGTTTCCAGTGGGTCGTCGGGAAGCTCTCGCGGATCTGCTCGGGCGACGAGATCACCATCGCCTGCCGGTTCTGAATGACCCACGCCGGTACCGATCCCTCCGGGATACGCTCGCCCTCGAACAGCTTCTCGGCACCACGCACGGCGTAGACGCTGACCGCGGCGCCCTGCGAGTCGGGAACGAGAACAATGAGCCGATCGGCCGGCAGCACACCATCCACCGCCTCGGCGACCGCCGTGAAGAGCGCCTCGCGATCGCGGTGCTTACTCAACGTCTGGATGATCTGCAGCACCGCAGCCAGCTCAGCCTGAGTCAATTCAAATCGGCGGTCCGTGCGACTGATCACGATCGACTTTCCCTCGACCTCGATCTGTAGTTCGGCCGGCGTGTGATCGAGAGCATCCTCCCTGCCTTGGGAGCGGTCATGCGCCCTAACGCGTGAGAGCCGCCCCTGCCCAGGCGGAGGGATTCTAGGTCTGGTCTCGGCAATGATGCAAGCAGCCGTACGCCTAGTCTATCTCGACGACGGCACGACGCGCGTACCCGACTTCGACGTCGAGCTCCTCGACTACGACTGGTCGCTCAACGATCGTGACGGAAGGTCTTCGAGCGGCTGATGGTCTCGGGCGGGTTCAGCGAGGACCGGAGGGATGATCTGGCGCGCACGATCGTTGCCCGCCTACACGACAGAGATCCTCGGGCTATCCGCACCGGGCGCTTACTGCATCTCGTATACGAAATAGGCGAAAGCGGCCACCAAAATCAGGCCGCCGATCAACAGCACGTCCGTCATCCGCCCCATGACGGGCCTTCGCCGATCGACACGCCGGTTTGCTCCGGCGTTCCGGTGGTATGGCGTGAGAAGGGCGACCGATACGGCCGACGCGAGCGTCGACCAATTGCGAGGAGTACCCGGCGATGCAGCCGACGAGTGACTCGGCGTGGGGTCCGGTGACGCATCCGGCGGCGCCTTGATGCGGCGAACACGCTGCAGAACGCTGAGCACTGCCTCGTTCAGCGTTGCCACCCACACCTGAACCTCTTCGACTTGCACCTCCAACTGCTTGCGCTCTTCGGCCAGGTGTTCGACGGACTCCCGCAGGGCGACAACACTCTCGGCTTGCTCCCTGTGGGCTTGCACTGTGGCCGCCAGTGCTTCAATGCGCTGGACGGCGTCATCCGCACGCGCCAGCGCCGCGGCGGCACGCGCCGTGGCGTGCTCGCTGAGCGCGCGCATCTCGGCGTCGCCGGCACGGCGCTCCCGCTTTGTCCGTTCGATCAACTCCTGCAGCTCGGCATGCGGAGAGAGCTGCGCCGCCAAGTCCGTCAGGCGTTGCTCGATCTCGCACACCGAGCTGCTGAGTGCGCTGCAGTCGGCAGACAGGCCCGCGATCAGCTCCGCGCTCACGGCGTCGCGAGCCCGTGCGGCGGCTGCCAGTGCCTCAATACGCTCGACGGCGTCGTCGGCACGTGCCAGGGCCTCAGCGGCGCGCGCCGTAGCGTGCTCGCTGAACGCGCGCATTTCGGCACCGCGTTCCCGCTGTGTCTGTTCGATCAACTCCTGCAGCTCGGCCCGCGGCGAGGGCTGCGCCACCAGGTCCGTCAGGCGTTGCTCGATCTCGCGCACCGAGCTACTGAGCGCGTTGCAGTCGCCAGACAGGCCCCCGATGCGCTCCGTGCTCGTGGCGTCGCGAGCCTGGGCGGCGGTTGCCAGTGCTTCGATGCGCTGGACGGCCTCATCGGCACGGGTCAGGGCCGCGGCGGCGCGCGCCATAGCGTGCTCGCTGAACGCGCGGATCTCGGCACGGCGCTCCTGCTGTGTTTGCTCGATCAACTCCTGCAGCTCGGCCCGCGGCGAGGGCTGCGCCGCCAGGTCCGTCAGGCGTTGGTCGATCTCGCGCACCGAGCTGCTGAGCGCGCTGCAGTCGGCAGACAGGCCCCCGATGCGCTCCGTGCTCGTGGCGTCGCGAGCCTGGGCGGCGGTTGCCAGTGCTTCGATGCGCTGGACGGCCTCATCGGCACGGGCCAGGGCCGCGGCGGCGCGCGCCGTGGCGTGCTCGCTGATTGTCCGCTCATCGGCCTCGGCTTCGCGACGCTGCCGTTGCACCTCTTGGATCAATTGGTGGATCTCGACGCGTGAAGAGGGCTCCTCGCGCGCCGTGAATGTTGCTACGCGTCGCTCGATTGCACGTACCGCGCTGCTGAGCGTATCGCAGTCGGCGGCCACGCGGCCGAGACGTTCTGCGGTACTCGCCTCCCGCGCCTGTGACCCCGTCACCAGTGCCTCAACACGCTGCACAGCGTCGTCGGCACGCGCCGCGGCTTCAGCGGCGCGTGCAGTGGCGTGCTCGCCCCACGCCCGGGTGTCGGCCTCGGTTGCCAGATGCTCGCGCTGCACCTGCTCGATCAATCGCTGCAGCTCAGCGACTGGCGATGCCTCCACTGCTTGTGCACCAGGGCCTTGAACGGCGTGCAGGCGTGGAGCCACACTCGCAACCGGGCGGGTGATTTCATCATAGTCTATTGCCGACTGAGCTAGAGAGTCGCCGAGCACTTGGGACTGGTCCGCCCAGGCCCGGACCGCAGCATGGTCTGCCTCGCTCTGGACACCTCCAGCCGGGCCGGCACCCATCAGCAGGGGCTCTTCATTCTGCCTCTCCGTGCCGGGCGCGCCGTTCTGTTCCTCGAACTCCGGTTCAGTGTGCGGCCGGGTCGCCGCGGCGGTGTCTGTCGAGGATCGTGCGAGCGGTTGCTCGGCCCCGTAGGCCTGGATCAGCGCCTCGCGGATCTCGCTATGGGTTGCGACTGACACCCGCGCCTGGCGTCCCATGGCAAACTCGATGGCACGTAGCGCACCGACATCAAGCGGGTTCGCCGTGGCGACCTCGACGACATCTTCCTTGAGACACAGCGGGATGACTCCGTACCGTGTCGCGCTGCTCCCCTTGAGCGCCCCGGTCACTTGTGGACTGAACGGGAATCTCGCAAGGTCGGCTACCGGTAGCCGGAGAACTTGCGCCAGCAGCAGCGCCAGCTCTCGTTGTCCGATTACGCCCTCGCTCTCCAATACCTCGATCACCGGCCGCCCGCCCAGGCTCGCCAGTCCCTCCAGCCGGAGGACATCTTTCGCCGAAACTCGGCCTTGGTGTTGGAGGAAGCGGAGCAAGGCGCGGTTAGCTCTGACCTTTTCCTGTTCCGCCGGCATCTGAACCTCCTCGGGACCTGCCAGGTTGCAAGGCATGCGCCCTCCTTGCCGCTGAGGCGGCTCACAGGGGATGGGTGGAAACTGTCACAAGAGTGGCTCCCACCGACGCCAACGGAATGGCTGTGCAAGAGAAGGTTGCGATGCTGAACGGGAATGTTGAGACAGGCTGAGACGCACTGAGCGCACGCGTCGGACACCGCGCCCAATTGATGCAAACGGCCGCCTGAAGCTGAAACCAACGGCGCTGCCCGGCATCTGACTGCACAGGAAATCAACGCAAAGGAGGAATCGCATGAACCGTATCGTTGCAACGCTCGTTGGGCTCCATACATTGGCAACTCGGATTGGCAAGGCGCTGAGCTGGGTCTCGCCGACCATCGCGCGCCTCACGGTTGGGTTGGTGTTCTTCCAGTCCGGCTGGGGCAAGCTGCACAGCTTGGCCAAGGTGACCGACTACTTCGCCGAGCTGGGATTGCCGGCGCCGGCGTTCCAGGCGACCTTGGCGTCGAGCACGGAGTTCGTGTGCGGAGGGTTGCTGCTGCTGGGCTTAGGCACGCGCCTGGCGGCGGTGCCGTTGATCATCACCATGGTGGTGGCCCTACGGACGGCGCTGTGGTCGCAGATCGACTCGTTGGGGAGCCTGTTCGGCCTCGCCGAGTTCCTCTACATCGCCCTGTTGATCTGGCTCGGCACCAACGGTCCGGGCCCGCTGTCGATCGACCACCTGCTCGAGCGCCGCAGCGCGCAGCAGGCGCCGACGCCGGTGCTTCATAACCGGACCTCCCGCGCCGTTGCTTGAGGGCTGGGGGGCCGTGCCGGACTCACCCGCTCAGCGTAACGCGAGACCGCCATCGACCGGCAGGCAAACGCCGGTGATGTAGCGCGCCTCGTCGGAGGCGAGGAACAGCGCCGTGTGCGCGACGTCCCACGCCGAGCCCATGTGGCCCATGGGCACGCTCGTGTTGCGCCGCCGGCGCAGCTCTTCCATCGGCACACCGAGCCCACTTGAAAGCCCACGCATGGCCATCGGCGTATCGATGAGGCCGGGCATGATGCAGTTCACGCGGACGCCGCGGCCGGCATACTGCAACGCCACCGCTGCGGTGAGCGCGTTCACCGCCGCCTTCGAGGCGTGATACGCAAGCATCGGGTACGCGGTGTAGCGGATCGCGGCGAGCGAGGAGATGTTGATGATCGCCCCGCGGCCCTGTCGCTCCATGTGTGGCAGAACGTGCTTGCAGGTCAGGAACATGCTCGTCACGTTCGTGTCCAGCACGCGTTGCCACTGCTCGGGCTCGAGCTCGACGGGGCCGCCGAGGCTGCCGATGCCGACGTTGTTGTGGAGCACGTCGATGCGGCCGAAGCGCTCGATGCAAGTGCTGGCGACCCGGGCGCAGTCGGCGTCGCGCGTCACATCGGCGTCGCACACCGCGGCCACGCCGCCCTCTGTCGCAATCATGGTGCGTGTTTCCTCGGCGCGCTCGGCTTCCCGGTCGACGAGCAACACCGACGCGCCGGCACGCGCGAACAGCACCGCAGTCGCCTGCCCGTTGCCGATGGTTTCTCCCGGCGTCGAACCGGCCCCGACCACGATGGCCACACGGTCAGCCAGCCGCCCCTCGACGCGAATCTGCGGATCCTTGTCGTTCATCGGTTCCTCCTTCGGCGCGAATGCCGCACGATACCACGCTATGGGCTCTTCAGGGGCGGACGGCAATCCCGGGCGAACAGGGCCAGCCACGCCGCCGTGCTGCCGGTAGAAGAGGTCGGAGGGGAGACCCTCGTGGCCTATGTAGCGCGGGGTGAGGCCGAGCTCAGCCTGCGCACGGGTTTCAATCGGTACCGCTCAATACGCGACGTGCGCTTCCAGCGTGCCCGCGTCCGTGCGCACCACGACGAGGCGCGACATGCACGGCATGCAGTAGACGCGGTCACCCGGGCGCAGCTCGCGCGTCGAGCGGATGACGACCTTGCACACCGGGCAGATCACTTCGTTGGGCGCGAGGCTGTCGGTCGGGCCTTTCCACTTGCGGTAGAACTTGCGGTACTTCTTCGGAACCTCGTCGAAGCCGGTTTCATCGAGGATGAACCGTTGACGCGGTACCGCCTCGCTCGCGTCTTCGGTGTCGTCCTGCAGGAGTGGCTCGACCATCAGAGGAACCCCAGCCGCTCCACCGATTCGAGGTAGACCCGGCCGAGGCGCGCTTGCTCGTCGTGCGGCAGGCCGATGTTCTTCATCGTCTCTTCGAGGGTGTCGAGGACGAGATGATCGAGCTCCTTCTTCACCTGGCCGAGGCGCGCCCGCATGTGTGGCGCGCCGGCGAGACGCCGCCCCAGCTCGTTCTCGCCGAAGCCGATGTGCCGGCGCTCGTCCTTCACCACGCCGAGCAACACCTCGCGCGTCACCGGATCGGCTTCCTGCGCGTGGCTGTGGAAGACGGCGAACTCCAGCGCCTCCAGGATCACGTTCTGCGCGAAGATCGCGGCCTCCCAGTCCTTGCCCGCAACCAGCTCGAGCAGCCGCCGCTTGAAGAGCAACAGGCTGCGACTCGCCCGTCGCTCCACCTCGGCCTCGGGGTCGGCGACCCCCAGCACCCGCAGCCGGTGCAGGAAGACTTCGAGGTGCCGGCCCTCATCGGCCACCTGTGTGGCCAGGAACACCTTGGCGAGCCGGTTGGGTGCGATCGCGATCAATCCACTCGCTCCCTCCAGGGCGGCGGTCTCACCGACACAGTAGTTGCACAGCACGGTGATGAGGCGGTCACGCTCGAGCTCCGTCAGCTCGATCTCGGCGGTCTCCGGCCGGTGCCCGTAGGTCAGGCCGGACAGATAGCCCTCGACGGCTTGGAACCAGAACTCGAACGAGTGAACCTCTTCGAGGAAGGCCTGCGGATCGAGGTCGTGGATGTCCGCGGGCGGTGGCGATGCGACCCGGACCGGCATCGCCTTACGGACGCACCGGGGTCTGGTAGTCGATGCCGATGCGCCCGAGTCGCGTCTTGAACTCCTTCAGCACCGTGTCGGCGAGGACGCCTTCTATCTGCTCCGGGGCCATCTCGGCGAGGTCGACGCCCTGCCACTCGGCGTGCCGGCCGGCGGTGAGCATCTGCTTCTCGAGCTGCTCGAATTCGGCACGCGCCGCGTTGTTGCGGAAGGCGTCGGCGAACGTGGCCAGCATGTAGTAGGACATCTCCTTCTGCATGCGCTCGATCTCGGGCTTGCGCTCCGGATGGTCCTTGATGAGCGAGCCGATGCGGTTCTCGCCGAAGCCGACGTGCCGGCGCTCGTCGGCGATGGTGCCCGACAAGGTGTGAGCGAACTTCGGATTCATGCTCTGGTTCAGCGCGTACATCATTTCGAAGACGCTGAAGGCCATGCCTTCGAGCACGATGTTCTGGCCGACGACGCCGGCGATGAAATCCTTCTTGTCCACCTTCTCCAGTAGCACGGCGGCGAACTTCACCAGGTTCGGATTGGCGTGTTGCTTGACCACGTCCTCCAGCTCGTTCTTGCGGATGCCCAGATCGTAGAGCCGGCGGGTGAAGATCTCGACGTGCCGCGCTTCGTCGAGGGTCTGCGTGGCCAGGAAGCGTTTGCTCGCCTCGTCGGGCGCTGCGTTGATGAGACCGGAGGACGCGGCCAGCGCGCAGCGCTCGCCGACCACCAGCTGCACGGTCGTGCGGATCGTCTCTTGGCGCAGCACGGTGTTGGTGACGATCAGATCGGGCTCCTCCTCGCCGGGTGCGTGCCCGTACTCGGTGTGTTCGAGGTAGCCTTGCGGACACGACTCGAGCCAACTCTGGATGGAATAGGCGGACAGGAAATCTGACATCGGATCCTCCTTTGCGGGGGTTTGCGCCAAGTCTGGGTAACACCGATGTCTGGCCGGTTCTATGATCTATGTCATAGAACGGCCAAAAGGCCGGGCCGCCCGTTTCTCGCGAGTACCGCGCGCCGCAGGGGTCAACGCAAAGTCGACGGTGCGGCTCTTCGAGCGGCTTCCAACCGAGTCGGCTTCCGGCATTGTCTCCTGCGACGCAGCAGTGTAAGGTGGTCGCGCTCCGGGAGGGAGCACGGAAAAAGGAGGTCATTTGGCATTTCGCGGAAGAGGTCCACGGTTCGTTCCCCCACCCCCTGATGCGCATCGCATCAATCGACACATTCGCGTTCCGCAAGTTCGCTTGGTCGGCGCCGACGGCACCCAGTTCGGTGTCGTGCCCATCGAGGACGCGTGGCGTCGCGCCGAGGAAGCGCAGCTCGACCTGGTCGAGGTTGCGCCGACGGCGCAACCGCCGGTCTGCCGCATCCTCGACTACGGCAAGTTCAAATACCAGCAACACAAGAAGGAAGTGGAAGCGCGCAAGAAGCAGACGACGACGACGGTGAAAGAGCTACGGCTCGGGTATCGCACCGACATCGGCGATCTGGAGCGACAGATCCTGCGGGCCCGTGAGTTCCTCGCCGCCGGGGATCGCGTGAAGTTCTCGTTGCGCTTCCGCGGCCGCGAGATGGCCTACCAGGATCTTGGCCGGCAAAAGTTGATGCGCGTTTGCGAAGCCCTCAGCGATGCGGCCACTGTCGAGGGCAACCCGCGCATGGAGGGTCGCTTGATGGGCGTCATCCTCGCCCCCGGCGTGAAGAAGAAAGCCGTCAAGCCCGCGGTACGCAAGGAGCCGCCGTCAAAGCCGGTCGCCGCCGAGTCGGGTCAGTCCTGAAGCCGGACGGATGGAACGCCCCGTCCGGCTTGCGGTCCTTCTGTCGGGAAGCGGCACCACCCTCCAGAACCTGATCGACCGGATCGCCACGGGTCGGCTCGCCGCGGAAATCGCCGTGGTCATCGCCTCGCGCGCCGACGCGGGTGGTCTGGAGCGGGCGCGCCGAGCGCGCCTTCCGGCCGTCGCCGTAGCACGCAAGCAGTTTCCGGATGTGCAGCAGTTCAACGACGCCTTGCATGCCGAGCTGCAGCGGCATGCCGTGGATCTGATCGTGCTCGCCGGGTTCTTGTCTCCCTTTCAGCTGCGGCAGCGTTACATCGGGCGGGTGCTCAACATCCACCCCGCGTTGATTCCGGCCTTCTGCGGGAGAGGCTTCTACGGTGAGAAGGTTCATCGCGCGGTGCTCGACGCAGGTGCGAAGGTGAGCGGCTGCACTATTCACTTCGCCGACGATGAGTACGACCACGGGCCGATCGTGCTGCAGGGCGTCGTCCCCGTCCTCGACGACGATACGCCGGAAACACTGGCGGCGCGCGTCCACGCGGTCGAGAACGAGCTCTACCCCGAAGCCATCCGACTGTGGGGGGAAGGCCGCCTGCAGGTCGTCGGCCGGCGCGTGCGCATCCAGCCGAAGTCAGGCGACTAGGAAGCGATCGCCAACTGGGGTGGGTTGTCAGGCTCGCCGGCGGGTGCGGCCGCGTTCGACACCGGCAGCGAAAAGCCGAAGCACGAGCCATGACCGACGCGACTCTCGACGCATAACGTGCCGCCGAGGAGGTCGGCGTAACGCCGGACCAGCGCGAGGCCGAGCCCCACCCCTTCGTGACGGCGCCGC
Source organism: uncultured Binatia bacterium (SeqCode) (assembly GCA_964498075.1). Taxonomy (GTDB): domain Bacteria; phylum Desulfobacterota; class Binatia; order HRBIN30; family HRBIN30; genus CAZCGA01. Next base: position 54,318 of record CAZCGA010000008.1, read on the forward strand.
GCCGAACCGTCGAGCTGTCGAAAGTCGTCGAAGATGGCGGTGACGTCCTCCTGACGAATCCCGATACCGGAGTCGCGGACCTCGAACAGCACGCGGTCCGGATCGTCTCGGCGAATCGACAAGACCACTTCGCCGTGTTGGGTGAACTTGACCGCGTTGCTCAACAGATTGGCGAGCAAGCTGCGCAGCTTCTCACCGTCGGTCACCAGCCCCGGCAGGGCCTCCTCAAGCTCACAGCGCGCTTCCACGCTGGCGGGGCAGCGCAACCGTTCGGGGCTCACCAGGTCGCGCGCCAGCGCGGCGAAGTCGACGCGGGCTTTGCACATGCGAACCGTTCCCGACTCCAGGCGTGCGAAATCCAAGATGCCGTGTACCATGTCGACCAGACGGCTGGCGTTCTGTTGAATGCGCTCGACCAGCCGACGCGCGTTGTCGTCCAAGCGCTGCTCCCGGGCCTCCAGCAGCAACTCGATGTATCCGAGCACGACGTGCAACGGGGTGAGAAACTCGTGCGACAGGGTCGCCAGGAACTCCGACTTCAAGCGGTGCGCCGCTTTGGCCTGCACGTACGACGCCTCGAGCTGCTCGGTCTTCAGCGCCAACGCCCGCGTGCGCTCTTCGACGAGGCCCTCGAGCTGATGAGCGGCGGCCAAGCCGCGCGCCGCCCGCAGCCGCTCCTGGCGCGCCACCATCGCCGAGTGACCGTAGAAGAGCGCCACCGTAAAGAAGAACGGGATGCGCACCAGAGCGGGTGACGACCACAGCCCGCCCGGAGCGGAGCTGGAGTACAGACTGGCAACGCCGACCAGCACCGCGCCTATCAGGACCGTCGCCAGGTTCTCCCCGATTGCCGCCAATGTAAGAACGAAGAAGTACAGCAGGAAAAACTCCTGCCCGGCCACTCCACTGCCGGCGAGACCGTAGGAGATCCAGAGCGTGTCGACGACCACCACCGGCAGCTGCAGGTACAACGCGAACAGATGGTACGCGGGCAGACACGACAACAAGAGATTCGACAGCAGCGCCGCGACAATGATCAACGGGAAGGCGCTGCCCACTGCCTGGCGACTGCCGAACAGGATCAAATAGCCTGCGGCGACGATGAACGTATAGCGCAGCAGGATGAAGATGCGCTTCTTTTCTTGGTCCCCGCCGCCGACGATCGGGGCGCTTGGCTGGGGATCTTCGTTCGACTCGGCCATCGCGCTCCCCGCGCGGTGCAATGCACATGCCGAGCGGCGTGCGGCGAATGCGCACACGGCGAGGCGTAGCGCTATACTCGCCGCGACAGGATTGTACGCGGCCCGCGCCCGAGTCCTGACGCCAGGGTAGTCAGCGCCGCAGACCGCTGGTAGAGGATGTCGCCATGCCGGCATCACGCAACCGTCGTCACGTGCCCGCAGCTCGCGAACCGCTGAGAAAGCTCCCGCAGATCGCGCTTGGCCTTGTGCTGGCTGTCGGGTCGTTCGCCGCGACTGCCGGTTCACCGCATGCCGCTAGCGCACCCGACCTCGTGCCGCGGGTGATTGTCTTCGATCTGGCGAACAGCCGCCCGCCGGCCGGCGGCCCGGAATCCTGGCCCTTCGATGGCGAGAACATCATCGGACGGAACGAGGCCTACGTGGCGTACCTGGACATTCTCCCTGCCGAGCACCCGGAGGCGCAGGTGTCACGCCGCTACGGTGCCCGCGGGCTCGCCGTGACCGCCATCTTCACCCTGGAGGAGTTCTGGGGCGCGGCGGATCGGTTCTTTCCCGGAGCTGGAAGAGTTGCGGCCGCGGCCGAGCCCCGAGCCGCCACCACCGGTACGCACTTCCATTCCTATGAAGAGGTGGAGACCGAGTTGCGCGATCTCGCGACACGCTTCCCCGAGGTCGCGCAGCTGATCTCACTCGGTCCCACCTACGAAGGGCGTGAACTCTGGGCACTGAAGGTCAGCCGCAACGTGGCGGTGGGTGACCCGCAGAAACCCGACGTGCTCTTCACCGGCTGTCATCATGCACGCGAGTGGATCTCAGTGGAGCCGCCGCTCTACTTCGCGCACCGCCTGGTGGAGGATGCCGCGACCGACGCCGGCGTGGACGCGCTGCTGGAGCGGGCGGAAATCTGGCTGGTGCCGATCGTCAATCCGGACGGTCTGGCGTACAGCCAGCAGTCGGTGAACGCGGCCACCGATGCGGTTCGCCTGTGGCGCAAGAACCGGCGACCGATCACCGTCAGCGGCTGCGGCAGCGGCATCGGCGTCGACCTGAATCGAAATTACCCGTACCAGTGGCGGCTGCCGGGCGACGGTCCCTGTTCACAATACAATGACGACGTGGGTGCGAGTGACGATCCCCAGGAGTTCCAAGTGTACCGCGGGCCCGCGGCGGGATCCGAGCTGGAGGTGCAACATCTCGTGGCGTTCACGGCGCCGCGGCCCGGCCGCAACTTCGTCGCGCGCGTCGACTTCCACAACTACGGCCAGCTGGTGCTCTTCCCCTGGGGCTACACCACCGAGCCGTCGCCGGCGCGCAGCACACAAGCGCCGCTGGCGCGTTTTCTCGCCCAGAGTCTGACGGGCACCAACTGGGTGCCGTACGTACCGGCGATTCCACCCTACGGAGTGCTCTATCCGATTACCGGCGGCTCGACCGACTACGCGTTCGCCGTCGATGGAACCGTCGCCGCGTTCACGGCCGAGCTGCGGCCGCGCTTCCCGCCGCCGCTCACGGTGTGCGGACCGCCGCACTGCTTCTTTGTTCCGGAAGGCGAGATCGACAACGTCAACCGAGAGGCCTGGGTTGCGGCGCGGGCGTTGATCGAGTGGAGCATTGATCCCGCGTCGTCGCCCGCCTCGGGTCGGCCGTTCGCGTACGTGGCGAACGAGGGCTCCAACACCCTTTCCATCATCAATGCGACCACCGGTGCCGTCGCCTCGACGGTGACGGTCGGCGCCACGCCGCACGGTGTGGCGGCGGCCCCGACCGGCGACCTCGTCTACGTGGCCAACTCCGGCGCCGACACGGTCTCCGTGGTCGACACCGCACGCGCACTGAGCGATCCAGTCGGCGCAGTCATTGCCACGATCCCTGTCGGCGCGCATCCCAGCGAGATCGCGCTCACTCCGGACGGCGCGTTTGCGTACGTGACACACGCCGCTGCCGGTGACCTCGCCGTCGTCGACACCGTCACACACACAGTCGCCAGCGTTGCACTTGGTGGACAGCCGGCGGGCGTGGCGATCACCCCGGACGGTGCGTTCGCCTATGTCGCACGGTTCGATGCCGGCGACGTTGCGGTCATGGAGACGGCGACCCGCCACGTCGCGACGAGTATCAGTGTGGGAGGGAATCCACTCCGTGTTGCCGTCAGCCCGAATGGCGCTTTCGTGTACGTCACGAACGCGGCGGCAGGCACTGTATCCATCATTGATACTGCCTCGAATACGCTGGTCACGGCGATTGGCGTTGGAGAGCATCCGGGCGGCGTGGCCGTCATGCCCAATGGTGCGTTCCTCTACGTGACGAACCGGGATGACAACTCCGTGTCCGTCATCGACACGACCAAGGCGCTGACCGATACGGGGCACGCCGTCATCGCGACGGTCCGCGTCGGTGCCGGCCCACTCGACGTTGCCATCAGCGCCGATGGCGCGCTCGCCTACGTAGTCAATGCCGGGTCGAATGATGCATCGGTGATCAACACGGACACGAACAGCGTCCTGCCTGCCACGATTGCCGTCGGCGCAAGTCCGAGTGCCGTCGCCTTTGCGGCCGTGCTCAACCAGCCCGCTACGCCGGCTACCAGCCCGACACCTACAGTGACGCCGCTCATGACGGCGACGCCGTCACCGCCGATCTGCCCGGGCGACTGCAATGGCGATGGCAAGGTGTCGACCACCGATGCGCTGACGATGCTGAACGTCCTGCTCGGCAGAGGCGCCGCCCTTGCATGCCCCGGCGCGATGGGGGACACCGGCGATCGGCTGACGATTGCGGACTTGGTGCGCGCGCTGGGCACGGCCACCAGCCAATGTCGCGGCGAGCCGCGTTGACAAAGAGAGACCCCGTTGGTAGGTCATCCGACGTAAGGATTCGCGACGAGCATGCACGAAGAGAGCGCACTCACTCAGTTTCTGTCGATCATGATCCAGCCGGACAACATCCCGATCGTGGGGATGTTGCTCCTGCTGTTCTTCTTCACGTACGTGGCTTTCCGGGAGGCCCGCAAGAACGATCAGCTGATTGCCGAAGGCAAGCAGGACGACGTGCTGAAGGAAATGCAGCAGTGAGGGTAGGGGAGACGCGGAGAGGGCCGCATGCCGTTCATCATCGTTGCTGAGAACTGTACCGGTTGCACCGCCTGCGAGAAGCGTTGCCCGACCAAGGCGATCAGCGGTGAGCCGCGCTTGGCGTTCTTCATCGAGCCGACGCTGTGTATCGATTGCGGGGCGTGCGGCGTCATCTGCCCCGACGAAGCCATCCTCGACACCTTCGGCAACGTGACCCATGTGCTCAAGAAGGCGCAGCGGCCGATCGCCATCGTCCACCCGGACAACTGCAACGGCTGCGGCGTGTGCATCGACGTCTGCCCGTTCGACTGCATCTATCCGTCGCCCGACAATGGGCCGGCATACCTCGGCAAGGTCGAGGTCAACGAGAAGACCTGTGTCGGCTGCAAGCTGTGTGAAGAAGTGTGCGGCTGGGAAGGGATCTACATCATGCCGGCGGAGGAGAAGGCGCCCTTCCTGGAATCACTCGGCTACGAGGCCGAAGCCGCCAACCCCGGCTGAGCTCGCGATCAGCCATCCGCCTATTTCTTCGCGAGCGCTTCCTGTAGCAACCGCTGCGTCTTCACGTTGAGGATGCCGTCACCTTCGATCCCGCGTGAGCGCTGGAAGGCTTCGATCGAGTTCACCGTCACGGAATCCAACTTCCCGTTCACCTCTCCCTGATACTCATTGACCGCCTTCAGCGCCTCTTGAGCCTGCGTCACCTGCTCCGGCGTCACCTTCTGCTCGAGCGCCTTGGCCTCGACGTCCGGTATCGATTCCTTGATCTTTTCCAACGCCTCCCGCGCCCGATCCTCGGTGCTGTGTTGCTCGCAGCCCACCCCAGCGATCAACGACAGAAGAAGCAGCAGTGCTTTGCGCATGGCTTCACACGATCTTGTTGAGCGGGTACTCGATGATCCCGACGGCGCCCTGACGGATGAGGCGCGGAATCAGCTCGCGCACCTCGGGCTCGGAGATGACGCTCTCCACCGCGTACCACTCGACGCCGTGCAGCTGGCCGGTCTGAAACAACGGCGACACGGTCGGCGCTGTCAGGCTCGGGATCATACCGATCACGGACTGCAGCTTGTCTTTGGGGACGTTCATCTTGATGCCCACTTTGCTCTCTGCTGCGAGCGCGCCCTGCAGCAACATGCTGATCTGCTCGATCTTCTCGCGCTTCCAGTCGACCTGCCACGCGTTGCGGTTGGCGATGAGCTGCGGTGCCGACTCGAAGAGGTCGCAGACGATGCGCAGCCGGTTGGCGCGGATGGTGCCGCCGGTCTCGGTCACCTCGACGATCGCGTCGACCAGGCCGTCCGCAGCCTTGGCTTCCGTGGCCCCCCACGAGAACTCCACGTCGACGGGGATTTGCTTCTCGGCGAAGAAGCGCTTGGTGTAGTTCACCAGCTCGGTGGCGATGCGCTTGCCGCGCAGGTCTTCGGGCGCGCGGACGGCGGAGTCTTCGGGTACGACCAAGACCCAGCGCGTCGGGCGGAAGCTGGCCTTCGAGTAGACGAGGTCGCAGACCGCGTGCACCTGTGAGTTGTTCTCCAGGATCCAGTCCCTGCCGGTGAGGGCGGCGTCCAGCGTGCCGTCCTCGACGTAGCGTGCCATCTCCTGCGCGCGGACCAGCGAGCAGCGGATAGTAGGGTCATCGATGGTGGGGAAGTAGCTGCGGTCGGAGACGTTGATCTTCCATCCTGCCTTGCGGAACAGCTCGATGGTCGCGTCTTGCAGGCTTCCCTTGGGAATGCCGAGCTTCAGGACGTTCATGAGAGAGACAGTGGCTCAGGATTTCTTCGCGTACAAGGTCTCGGGGTCCACGACCCGTTGGGCAACAACGTGCCAGCCCGTTTTGTCGGCGGTGCGGAAGAAGCAGCTCTTGTAGCCCAGGTGGCAGGCGGCGCCGCCGCGCTGGTAGACCTTGAGCAGCACGGCATCTTCGTCGCAGTCGACGCGGATCTCTTTCACGTCCTGGACGTTTCCCGAGGTTTCACCCTTCAGCCACAGCTGGTTGCGTGAGGTGCTCCAGTAGTGGGCCGTGCCGGTGGCAAGCGTCTGCGCCCACGCCGTCCGGTTCATGTACGCCACCATGAGCACCTCGCCGCTGTCGGCGTCTTGCGTCACGACGGTCACCAGACCGCCGCGCTTTTCGAAGTCCGGTTCCTGCATGCGGCGGAAGTCCTAACACAGGACTCCTGTCACCCGCAACGTGCCCGCCGCCACGCTCGTGGGTGGCCGGTGCGGGGTTCCTCATTTGCGAGATCCGGGTGTGAGTTCAGCGATCTCTCCTGGGTGCCGGCTTGTCAGGTACCGACGAGGTCATAAGAGCCAAGGTATCCGTAAACTGGGATAACGGCATCCCGCCAATGGTTCAGGTGCCTTGAGCGTCAGCGCCGCGACGCTCAGAACGTGTATTCCACTTGCGCCGTATAAATCACATCGGCTCGCAGGCCGTCGCGGTTCAGCGGAAACTGGAACGCACCGGCGATGACCAGGTCTCCGAACGGATTGACTCTGAAGCCCACGGCCGACTGCAGTACATCGTCATTGTTCCCATCGCGATTGTCGTCGTGGAAACCGAGGAAGTCGCTAGCAAGCGTGAGCCACTCGAAGGCGCGGAGATCCGCGCCTGCAATCCATTCAGCCTGGCTGGCGCCGTCGTTGCCTCCGCGGATGGCGTACCCCAGGTTGAGATGTGGCGAGATTCTACCAAGGGTCTTGGAAGCGATAAGCCAGGGCGTAAAGGTTGGGTTGTGGAAGCCGAGGAAGTCGTCGGCGTTGCCGGTCGGTACGGTCAAGACGCCATTGACCGCGAAGTCGGCAAACGACGCATCGTACAAGTGCCACTTGGTTCGCAAATAAAGGTCGCCGGTTCCGAAAGCGGAGCTACTGAAACCATCCGTTGCACACTGGAAGTTCTTTGTTTCGCATAGTTCCCCTGGTTGCAGGTTCCCCTTCGCGTCGGTCAACTGTGTATCCTTGGCGAGAATCGTCCCCGCTCCTGGGCTTCCACCTGGCTTCTCGACCATCACCCGGGCCGCACCCTTCATGTGCGCCTGCGCAAGAGAGAGTGTCACACTTGCATCGATCGAGTCGGTTACGCCGTAGGCGGCTGTCAGAAAGAGCAGGTCGAAGGAGAGCGCGAGATCAAGATGAGTCTTGAGCACATCGTCTCCGAACCTGCTTTGATCACTGTCAGTCTTGAGAAATCCTGTTGAGAAGGCTGCTTGCGAGAACGGCAGGTTATCCAGCGGCGTTCCTTCCAGCGTATCGAAATCAATGTGCGTGTACGCGACGCCGACCGTCCCCGTGTTCCGACCCAGTGTCTGCGCCCGTTCAGCGAAGATTGGCCCGAGACTCTGCTCACTACGAACGAAAGTGTGCACCTCTGGATCCCAGGCGAAGCGAAAGGAACCGCCAGCCGATGGAATCGGCGCTTGCGACCGGGCGGAGGCCAGGGCGGCGGACAGGCTACGGAACTGGTCGGAGAAACGGAGAGGTCGTTCTTCAGATGTCCCTGCACCGGGCTGCCCAACGCCGGCAATCGAAGTAGTCAGACTTCCGCCGAACAAACCCGGGATCCTCTGGTCCAGCGGCTGCGCATGTACGAGCGCGCCGCCGCCGACGCAGCTGAGGAGAAGGCCTGCGGCGAGCCCGGCGATCAGTGTGTGGCGCGTACCGGCGGCCACCCTTATCGCTCGTCCGCGATCTTCCACTTGCCGCCTTCGCGTACAAGGAGTTGGGTCAAGCGAATTTCCAGATGCTGATGCTTGCGGCTTCGTCTGTCGATGAAGCTGTCACGCCGGGTGCAAGACACCACGATATCTTGATCGCTCACCTCGAGTTGCACATCCTGCAAGTCTACCGTCAGCTCAGTAGCGCCCTCGAGGTAGGCCCTCACCGCCTCCCGCTGGCGAGCGGTGAATGACACGTACAGGGCGGCGAGGCGATTGAGATCCTTCTGTTCATGGGCTTGGCGGTACTCATCCAACAATTCCCGGACCTCTACGTTGGAATCCCCGGTCAGCTCCGCTGCGAGGGCCTTTGGCAACCAGCGGTCGAGCAGTGATTGCGGCTTCACCTTGGGTCTCGGCGTCTTAGAGACTTCACGTTTCCCAGTGGCGCGGCTTCCCTCGGCTGTTCCCAAGGACTGTTGCAAGAGTCGGTATGCTGCCACACTGGTATTGGTCTCCTCTTCGATCGAGCTTCCCTCGGCTTGCGATAGCTCCACTGGCAGTTGCTGCAGGGTAGCGAACGCCAGCGACTTCTGCAGATCGAAGAACTTGGCCTCTTGCCCTTCCACACTTTCGGAGGGTACTTGCATGCCACTGGGCACGTCGACGATCTCCAGGTCAACTCGGATGGCTGTACCAACGACCACGAACGAGCCCCTCAGTATTTTACCAATGCCGAGCTGCCTTGCGACGGTCAGGTCGTCAGCGCCCTTCCCGATCCTTCGGTCGATCAGGATGGGTGAGCACACGTGTAAGGCGCGCACCTTGCTGAGCTCGGTGTTCAGGCCTGCTCGTAGTGCCTTGCCGATCCAGTCGTTCTTCGGATCCTTTCTGAGGTCGCCGAACTCCATGACCGCGATGGTGTTCGGCGCCGGCTTTTCGGCGAGTTCCCGAGCGGTGGGCTCGCTTGCTGCTGGCGCGGGCGCCGACTCGCGTTCCTTCATCTCGACGGCGGCAAAGGTGAGGTCGGTTCCTTCTTCCTTATGGTACGGGTGCTGCCTGCCTGCGGTGAGCCGCGGGACATGGCCTGCGACGTAGCCGAAGAGCTCAGAGATCAAAACGACGCCGTCGTGATCGGCGTCGGCGGCTCCAGTCAATCCCTCGAGCATCGCGTACGTGAAAGCTCCGTGCCCAAGCTCTGCAGTCTCTTTCGATTCCTCGCCAGGCTTTGCCGCGGCCAGCAGGAACAAGCCCTCGGCACCCGATACTTGGGCCGCAAGATCGTCCGCCGATAGCACGGCACGCGAGGTCAGACGCAGGGCTCCCGCGTGGCAGGTGTCCAGCATCAGCACGACCCGTCGAACGTTTCGCCGCAACACGCGGATCATTTCGTCGAAGTCCGACATACGCAGCCCCTCAGTCAACAGGTTCTCTGCGTTCGCAGGATACGGCAGGAAATAGTAACTCCCAGTGGCGCGATCCTGGACGCCATGGCCGGCCATGAAAATGACCGTCACGTCGTCGGGCGCGGCCTCGCCAAGGAAACGTTCGATGCCGCCGAGGATGCTCTCGCGGGTGACCCGCTCGTTGGTTAGCACCAGCGACTTTGTTTCGCTGTAGATTGGCCCGTGTCCTTGGCCTTCTAGAGCGGTAGCCATGGCGCGCGCGTCGGCATCGGCGAACTGCAGGCCGATGTCGACCTCCTTGTAGTGGCTGACGCCGATGGAAAGCAGCCAGAGGGTCGGCCGCGCTCCAGCGCGACTCGGCCAGCGAGGCTCGACTGCAACGTCGCGCGAGCTCGCGACACGGGGCTTACCGACCGGCACGTAGCGATACACTGCGAACACTCCAACAATGATCGCCACAACGCAGCCACCAGCCACAGCCGATCGCGTCCGCGTAGTCATAGCCTGAGACCGGGCGGATTGTCTCGCACAATGGCAGCGCGTTGCAAGCGAGTGGCGTCAGAGCTGGGACAGAACTCCGATGAACGTGCACCAAACGGGTGATGAATCGTTTGAAGCAAGGCGCCCATGCCCGCTTAAAGATTGCGGGCACGACGGGCTTGGAACAGCCGGTCCGTTCGTAGTGGGCCCCGTCTCCTCAGGGGCCGTATCGACGGGCCGCTTCGGAGAAAATCGAGAGTCGCTCGAATGGGCCGCGCCTGAGCGGCCGCTTCAGCGGTCGCCCGATCTCAGCCGGACGATTCATCGTCCGGCTATCTGTCCAGCGCCACCAAGACTGAGGGGGTGCGTCCCCTGAGTCAGTTCGCTTGCGTCCATGCTCTGGGCGGTGCAATAAGTCGTCGCGCTCGAGCATCCAGATGCGATACTGAAACCGCCGTGCTGCGAAGCGCACAACGGAAGCAAATGACCCAGGTGCTTACGAGAGGGCGATTGGTACTTCCGCTCATCCTCGCCCTAGCCGGCCACGCGGCGGCACAGACCGCCACGGGCAAAGTGACCTGCGCGATCAAGCCGAGCGCGAGGTGTGTGGACTCGCCGGGGAAGTACACGCAAACGGCGTGCGGCTTTATCACCTGCATCGACGCCGCGGACACTAACCGCAGCGGCCTCATCGATGCCGGAGACCGGTTCAGCGACAGCGGCAACGGCTCGGCTACCAACCACCAGACCGGGCTGATGTGGGAGAAGAAGGACCAGAGCGGCGGCCTGCACGATGCGGGGTTCGTCGGTCTGGGCAACAAGGGCTTTCAACAACGCGCGCGTGCCGTTGTTGGGGCGGCCGCGACGCCCACGGCGAGGAATACCGGGATCCCGCCGACACCGACTCCCTCCCCCTGCGCGACCCCTGGACGATCTGGCTCGATCGTCGTCTTCGAGAATCTGGAGGTGAACGCAGCAAGCGATCCGATCCTGTCCCTGGCTAATGTGTCCGTGCTCAGGGTGCGCGCATCCTGCTTCTACGCCGATTCGAGCCAGCCGACGTGCAGCGTACGCGGGTTCGACGTGCAACTGGATGCGCTCAGTTCGGTGCAATGGCAGGCGAGCGTGGGTGGCCCGGTGCTGGGAGCGGGAAATCCCTTCAGCGGAGAGCTGGTGTGCGTCGAGGTGGACTTGTTAGGAGCGCCGTTCCCTGGGAATCATCTTGTCGGCACTTCGCAGGTCGGCCAGTGCAACACAGCGAGGAGCATAAGCGGCTTCGATACCAATGATCTCGATAACGTCCTGTGTCTTGGGAGCGCCATTGGGCCCGGGTGTCAATTCGGTCCCGAGTACGGTAGCTGTCCGGCCGGTGTCGGTTCAGCTCGGATCGAGGACTGCTGGAGCCAGTCGCAATTCACGTTCATGTGCGGGGGTACGGTGCCGGAGATCAACTGTGGGGAGCCTCTGATTCGGCAGCTCGCTGCGGGCGCGACGAACGTCTTTACATTCACGGCAGAATCGGCAGGCGCGGTCAGCATCAGCGTGAGCGACACCTCCGGGACCATTGGTCTACTTGAGCTGGCGCTGTCTGAACCGTTTGGACCGAACGGTGAGATCATACTAGCTGACACCTGCACCGGCCGCATCGATACGCCTGTGAATGCCGGTCTTAACTTCATTCAGGTCAGGGACTGCATCGGTGCCGACACGGGAAGCTACACGCTCACGCTCAGCTGCGGGAATGCAGGGCTGACAAATGACGCCTGTGCCAGCGCCACGACCATTTCTACCACCCCGTATGCGGACAGCGTGGGCACTGCCGCTACCACGGTAGCGATCGTCAATTTCTCCCAGAGTACTGCCGCCAGTCCGTCCTCTCCACCCAACGTGCTTGTGCAGACTGGCAGCCTCGATCCGGTGAGGTTCACGCTCAACTTCAGCGCGCCACGCGACAGCGTCGCGTTTACCCGGCCCATGCTCGTGGCGGGCTCCTCGGGGATCACCCACCCGCTGTGGAGCGCGCACGCCCTCAACGCGCTGGGCCAAGAAATCTCCACGGTAGGCGAAGGGCTCATCGCAAGCTTCACCAACGTTCCGGCCCAAGCCTTCACGCTGAGTGGGCCGGGGATCACAGCCGTCCGCGTCGATTCGAACAACGAACACTTCGCCGCGTTCAGCGCTGTTCTCATTGATGACTTGACGCTGTCGTCGGACTGTGCGCCGCCCGCATCGCCGACGCCACCCCCAGCGCCAACGCCGGCGGGCGATTGCTGTACGGCGCATGATCCGGCGAGCCCGAGTTGTAGCGATGGTGCATGCCAGGCCTGTGTCTGCGACCTGGACTCGTTCTGCTGCACGGGCAATTGGGATTCGAGTTGCGCCGATAAAGCGCACTACGAATGCGCGGCAAGCTGCAACTGCCCGACGTACACGCCGACGCCTACAACCGCGACGTGCGCGACCAACGCGGTGCTCAATTTCGATTCCGTCGACGCGTCGACCGGTAACGTCGACGCTACCAGTTATTTGGGTAACTTCGGGATCACCCTCAGTGGGGTCACCACCCCCGCGACGACTGAGGCCGGCGACCCGACCCCCAGCTGTGGCAAAGGTGCCCGAAGCAAGAGCGTCTGGTACCAGTTCACCGCACCGAGTGACGGGACGATCTCTGCGGACACCTTCGGTAGCAGCTACGATACAGTGCTGTCGGTGTTCTCGGGGTCATGTGGGACCCTCACAGGGACGGAAGTGGCCTGCAACGATGATACAGGTGGCTCCCAGTCTCAGGTCTCGTTTGCAGCGGCGGCGGGAGCGACGTACCACTTCATGGTCAGTGCATTCAAGGACGACGGCGGGACCTTGGTTTTCAACGTGACCTTCGCGGCGCAGGCCACGCTCAGCGCGGGGAGCATCAGTGGCCAGGCGGGGCAAACTGTAGCGGTGCCGATTACGATCAACACCGGCAGTGCCAGCGTGGCGTCTTTTCAAGTGCTCTTTGTACTAGTGCCGCTGGGTGGCGCCCCGGCGCTTACGGATGAACTCACCTATCAGGCAGCCGCCGGAGTCCCGGCCCCCGATCTCCAATTTGTCGATCAGGCGCCGGCGAGGCTAGGGATCGGCTACGTCGGGGGTATCGATCCGCCGCTGACCGGCACGGTTCAGGTTGGAACCCTTATGGTGCCGATTCCCGCGGGAGCGAGTGGGACCTATCAGGTGCAAGTGGACCAGGTCAGCGCTTTAGATTCCTCCGGCCAAGAGGTCACCCTGACGGGGCAGAACGGAACAGTCACTGTGCGTCCATGCGTGGGCGACTGTGATGGTTTGGGGGTAGTCAGCGTCGACGAACTCATCACCCTTGTCAACGTCGCGCTGGGCAGCGGCCCGCTAGGTTTCTGCGTCGAAGGCGACGCTAACGCCAATGGTCAGATCTCGATCGACGAGATTGTCACGGCCGTGGACAACGCGCTGAACGGATGCCCCTGATGAGCAGGGTCATCCACTTGACATGCACTGGGCGTTGCCTTGGGCTGATGGATCACACCTCTTCAGGGCTTTGTTGAGTGTTTAGCGGGGGCAGTTATGGGCAATAGTCAGCCGATGCGGGCAGAGAGCCACGACCGAATCGCGGCAACATTTTCATCCTCCGTGGGTGAACGGTAGGCTCATGAATACTGTTCCAATAGCCGCGCATATCAGGGCGGAGTGCTCCTATCGCCCCCTAACGAGATGGCCGACTTGGTCGTAGATCCTGTGGGAGTGGGGACCATCGTTGCGGGTACCTACGAAGTAACCCAATCCATCGGCCGGGGCGGCAGCGGCGCGGTGTGGGCGGCACGACACCTTCGGCTGCCCAAGAAGCAGGTCGCAGTCAAGGTTCTCCTCACCACTGGGGACCTCGACCCCGAGGTGTACGGCCGCTTTCGGCGTGAGGCGGAGATCGTCTCGCAGCTTGGACATCCAAACATCGTCGAGGTCTTCGACTTCAACGAACTACCAAACGGGACCCCATATATCGTTCTTGAGTTGCTCAAGGGCGAGAGCCTTGGCGACCGTCTTCGCCGCGGGCCGATTGGGCTCGAAGCGGCGCTGGACATAGTGCGGCAGATCGGTTCGGCGCTCAACGCCGCTCACAAGCAGCAGATCATACACCGTGACCTCAAGCCGGCTAATATCTTCCTCTGTCCAGATGCCTCGAATGAACCGTCGCGAGATCACGCGAAGGTTCTCGATTTCGGTATCTCGAAGATACGCGGCTCGGACACCGTGCACACGCAGGCAAACGTCCTGATGGGCACGCCCAGGTACATGTCACCGGAGCAAGCCCTGGGTAGGAGTGATACAGTGGATCAGCGCACTGATGAGTTTGCGCTGGCGGCGATTTTGTACGAGATGCTTACGGGCCGGCCGGCATTCTCCGGAGAGGGGATCACCGAGATACTGATGCAAGTCGTGCATGAAACGCCGAAGCCGCTGCGCGAAGTGATGCCTGGACTGCCGTCCCACGTCGTTGCAGCTATTGGTCGGGCACTCGAGAAGGATCCGGATAGGCGCTTTGCGGATGTTGCGGGCTTCGTGTCTGCCTTGACAAGAAGAACGTTGGAGGCGTCCGCGACGCCCACTCTTGCCGAAGCAGCGGCAAGTACGATGGAAGCGACGGCTGGCAACGAGACTCGTGTCCTGTCGTCTAGGCCCGAAGATGCCACGGCCAAGGTGGGCCCTATTGGCACGCAGCGTCTTGCTGAACCCTCAGGCGAGTCTAAACCTCAAGAGCTGGAGGCCACTCCGAGTCCTCGTAACGGGTCTCCCTCCAGGCTTCTCACTCGGAGACGGCTTGTGGCTGCGGCGGCAGTGAGTGCTGCAATTGCGGCGATTGTACTGACACTCGGTCCTTCCCGGCCATTTTGGAATCTGATCAGACGAACATCAGCGTCAGGGTATGGAAGCGTTGCGGATGCGCTGTTGCAACTGAGGCCGCAAACCGCACAGCTTAAAGTGTCAGCAAGAGTCCTGACCCCGGAACCGGCGAAGATCGGTGACTCGATTCAGCTTCGCATCGAGTGCGATCGCGACTGCTATGCTTTTATTTTTGGAGTCGGTACCACAGCAAGAGTTACCGCCCTAGTTCCGAACGAATTCCAGCGCTTCACTTTCATCAAAGCTGGAGATTACATGGTCGTCCCTAGCGAGAAGTACGAGCTGCGCGCGAAGGGCCCTGCAGGCATCGAACGTTTCAAGGTGATTGCGTCTGCAGAGCCCTTAGCAACGGTGGCTGCCGGCGTTGAAGATCTCGACCTTGCATTGATCGAGCGGCTTCGAAGCGACCTCGGCTCGAAGCCCTGGGGCGAACAGCTCGTGGAGGTGAAGGTTGAGTAGGGCGAGTTTCGAGGCACCGCCCCGTGGAGTCTCCTAAAAGGCTCGCGCCCCGCGTCCCCTCTTGCCGGATGCGCCCCGCGTTTTCGCGCCTCGAGGAGTCGCCCTTTCCCTGGCCATTCGCTAAGGTCGCGGCCACTACGGAGGGTCGCGATGAAGTTGTCGGAGATCGCCGCGCGCATTGGCTGTGAGCTGCAAGGCGACGGGGACATCGAGATTCGGGCGGTGGCGCCGATCGAAGAGGCGGAGCCGGGGACGCTGACGTTCGTGGCGAATCCGCGCTATCGGCCCCATCTGGAAACGACGCGGGCCTCGGCCGTCGTTGTGGCGAGCACCGAAGGGACGGTGCCGCTGGCGTCCCTGCGTGCTGCGGACCCGTACCTCGCCTTCGCCAAAGCGCTGGAGCTGTTCTACGTCCCGCCGCCGCTGCCGTCCGGCATTCATCCGACAGCGGTCATCGCGCCGACTGCCCGCCTGGGCAGTGACGTGTCGATCGGCGCCTACTGCGTCATCGGTGAGGAGGCGGTCATCGGCGACGGCGCGCGGCTCGATGCGCACGTGGTCATCTATCCGCAGGTGCGCATCGGCGACGGCTTCCGCGCGTTCGCCCACGTCACCGTGCGTGAGCGCGTGTCGATCGGTCACCGCGTCATCCTGCAGAGCGGCTGCGTCGTCGGCGGCGACGGTTTTGGATATGTGATCGGCGCCGACGGCAGCGCGCTCAAGATCGTGCAAGCGGGCACGGTGGTGATCGAGGACGACGTCGAGATCGGCGCCAACACCACCGTCGATCGCGCCACCACCGACAGCACTCGAATCGGCGAGGGGACCAAGATCGACAACCTGGTGCAGATCGGCCACAACGTGGTCATCGGGAAGCACTGCAT
>CAZCGA010000008.1:70405-74288 GCA_964498075.1 uncultured Binatia bacterium (SeqCode)
CGCGCCACCATCGGCGCCACCGTCATCCGCCGCGGCGCCAAGCTGGATAACCTGGTGATGGTGGCGCATGGCTGCTCGGTCGGCGAAGGCTCGGCGCTGGCGGCGCAGGTGGGATTGTCGGGCAGCACGCAGGTCGGACGCTTCGTTCGCATGGGCGGGCAGGTGGGGACCGCCGGCCACCTCAGCATCGGTGACGGCGCGCAGATCGCCGCGCAAAGCGGCGTCCCCAACGACGTGCCGGCCGGCGGCGTCATCGGCGGCTATCCCGCCGTCGACATCCGAGTCTGGCGGCGCATGTCTGCAGCCTTGCCGCGGCTGCCGGACCTCCTGCGGCGCGTGCGGCGGATCGAAGCCGCGCTCGGCCTGCGCCCGAGCACCGGGAGCTCGCCTTGATTCCGTCTACTTGGTCCGCTAGTTTCCGAGCCCATTCTCTCGGGAGCCGGATTCACGTGAAGCTCAACGTCCACGAGATTGATGAGGTCGCGAAAGAGATCGAGTACGACGAGTCGACCGACGTGCTCAACGGTGTGCTCGTTCACGGGCAGGTGCACGACTTCGACTTTCCGGCGCCGGCGACCGTCTGCGTGCAGTACTACCGTGCCGGGCAGGAGTTGTTCTTTCAGGGCCGCATCGAGGGGGACGTCATCGGCCATTGCGGGCGCTGCCTCGAGGACTACGTGTTCCCGCTTGCGAAGGAGTTCTCCCTGGTTCTCGTGCCCAGGAGTGACGCCCCGGCAGATGCCGAGCTCAGCGACGATGACCTGGACCTCAGCTTCTATGAAGGTGACGCCGTCGACCTGTCACCGCTGGTGCGCGAGCAGATCATCCTGGCGTTGCCGACGCGGCCGTTGTGCGACGAGCGCTGCAAGGGGCTGTGCGCGCAGTGCGGGGCGAACCTCAACACGCAGCCCTGCCAGTGCACGGCTTCAATCGGCGATCCGAGGTTGGCAGTTCTCATGAACTTCAAGGTCAGGCACTAGCCTGCAAGCCGCGCGCAGCCTGCGCGTCACAAGGAGTCCACCATGCCAGTTCCGAAGCGAAAGACATCTCACTCGAAGCGCAACAAGCGGCGTGCCCACGACGCGCTGAGCGCGCCCAACGTCATCACCTGCCCCGACTGCGGGGAGTCGACGACCCTGCACCGCGCCTGCCCGCACTGCGGCACCTATCGCGGCCGCAAGGTCATCACCGTCGAAGCGGAGTGAGGCTGGCGGCGCGGGTCGATATGGGAACGGCGGTCGCCTTCTTGTTTCCCGGCCAGGGCTCCCAAGCCGTGGGCATGGGGCAGGATCTGTGCGCCCGCTTCGCGGTGGCCCGCGCCGTGTTCAAGGAAGCCGACGACGTGCTCGGCTTCCGACTGTCACGCCTCTGCTTCGAAGGTCCTCTCGAGGACCTGACCCTTACGGCGAATACGCAACCGGCATTGCTGACGGCCAGCACCGCGTTGAGCCGCGTGCTCGGCAATGAGGTAGGTCTCACGCCGGCGTGGGCCGCGGGCCACAGCCTCGGCGAGTTCAGCGCTCTGGTGTTGGCCGGGGCGCTCAACTTTGCGGATGCCCTGCGGGTGGTGCGCGAGCGCGGTCGCGCCATGCAGGAAGCGGTCGCGCCGGGCGTCGGCAGTATGGCGGCGGTGCTCGGACTCGACGCCGCAGAGGTTGCGGCGATCTGCCGGGAAGCGGCGGACGGCCAGGTTGTGAGCCCGGCCAACTTCAACGGCGGTGGTCAGGTCGTCATCGCGGGACATCGCGAGGCCGTCGAGCGCGCCACCGTGTTGGCGAAGCAGCGCGGCGCCAAGCGCGTACTGCCGCTGCCGGTGAGCGCGCCGTTTCACTGCGCCTTGATGGCGCCGGTTGCGGAGCGCTTGCGTGCGGTGCTGCAGCCAGTGACGGTTGCGGCGTTGGGCTGTCCGGTGATCAACAACGTCGAGGCCCGCCCGTATGCGGTGGCCGCCGACGTCAAGGAGCTGCTCATCCGGCAGGTGACCAACCCGGTGCGCTGGCAGGAATGTGTCGAAGCCCTGTCGCGCGCCGGCTGCACGTCCGCCATCGAGGTCGGTCCGGGACGGGTGTTGAGTGGCCTGGTGAAGCGCATCGCGCCGGAGATCCGCTGTGTGGCGGGTGAAGACCTGGAAGCGGTGCGCGAGTTGGCCGGTGCAGCATGAGCGCGACGCTGCAGGATCAAGTCGCCCTGGTGACCGGCGCGTCGCGCGGCATCGGGCGCACCATCGCCCGCGTGCTCGCCAAGGCCGGGGCACATGTCGTGGTGAACTATCTGCGTAGCGCTGCTGCCGCAGAGGAAACCGCGGCGCTGATCACGGCGACCGGTGGCGGCGCCGAGCTGGCGCAGTTCGATGTGGCGGATGCGGAGGCGGTCCAGGCTGCCGTCTCCGCGCTCCTCGACCGTCTCGGTCGTTGCGACGTCCTGATCAACAATGCCGGCCTGACCATCGACGCTCTGCTGCTGCGGCTGAAGCCGGCCGACTGGGACCAGGTGATGGCGGTGAATCTGCGCGGCACCTTCAACTGCACCAAGGCGGTGTCGCGCGCCATGATCCGCGCGCGCTATGGGCGCATCATCAACATGACGTCGATCATCGGCAGCATGGGTAATGCGGGGCAGGCGGCCTATGCGGCAGCCAAGGCGGGCATCGTCGGCTTCACCAAGTCGATGGCCCGCGAGCTGGCCAGCCGCAACGTCACCGTGAACGCGGTGGCCCCCGGATTCATCGAGACGGAGATGACGGCCGCCTTGCCTGAACCGACGCGGACGGAGTATGTGAAGCTGATCCCGGTCGGCCGGCTGGGGACGGCAGAAGAGGTGGCGGACACGGTGGCCTTTCTCGCCCGCCCTGAATCCGGGTATATCACCGGGCAGGTGATCGGCGTGAACGGCGGCCTGTACATGTAACTGAGAGGGAGGAAGCACGGATGGCATCAGCGGTGGAAACCAAGGTGAAGGAGATCATCTGCGAGCAGCTCGGCGTCAGCGAGGAAGAGGTGACGCCGGAAGCCTCGTTCATCGAGGATCTCGGCGCCGATTCGCTGGACATTGTCGAGTTGGTCATGGCCCTGGAGGAGGAGTACGACATGGAGATCACGGACGAGGAGGCGGAGAAGATCCGCACCGTTCAGGACGTGATCAACTACATCGAGAGCCACAAGCAGTAGCGCTCTGCAACGCTGGATCGGGGCACGATGACCGAGCTGGAACGCGTTGATCCGGAGATCTATCGCGTCCTCTGCCAAGAGGCGGAACGGCAGGAGCACAACCTCGAGCTGATCGCGTCGGAGAACGTGGTCAGCCGCGCCGTGCTGCAAGCGCAAGGCTCCATCCTCACCAACAAGTACGCCGAGGGCTACCCCGGCCGGCGGTACTACGGGGGCTGCGAGTTCGTCGACGTCGCCGAGCAGCTGGCGATCGATCGCGCCAAGCAGCTCTTCGGCGCCGACCACGCCAACGTGCAGCCGCATTCCGGCTCGCAGGCCAACATGGCCGTGTACTTCTCGCAGCTGGCACCCGGCGACACGATCCTGGCGATGGACCTGTCGCACGGCGGGCATCTGACGCACGGCAGCCCGGTCAACTTCTCCGGCAAGTTCTTCCGCGTCGTGTCGTACGGCGTGCGCCAATCCGACGAGCGCCTTGACTACGAAGCGATGGCGACGCTGGCGCGGCAGCACCGACCCAAGATGATCGTGGTGGGATACAGCGCCTATTCACGCGAGATCGACTTCCTCCCGTTCCGGCAGGTCGCGGATGAGATCGGTGCCGTGGTCATGGTGGACATTGCCCACTTCGCCGGTCTGGTGGCGGCGGGGGTGCACCCGTCACCGGTGCCGCACGCCGAGTTCGTCACCACGACGACGCACAAGACCCTGCGCGG
>CAZCGA010000008.1:74298-90762 GCA_964498075.1 uncultured Binatia bacterium (SeqCode)
GCGACCTCGACTACGCCGCGTTCAAGGCCGTCGCCGACGACGTCGGCGCCATCACCATGGCCGACGTCTCGCACATCGGCGGCCTCATCGCCGGCGGCGTGATGCGGAACCCCTTCGACGACGACTTCGACGTCGTCACCACGACGACGCACAAGACCCTGCGCGGGCCGCGCGGCGGGATGATCATGTGCCGCGAGGCCTTTGCCAAGAGCCTCAACGCATCGGTGTTTCCCGGCAATCAGGGTGGGCCGCTAATGCACATCATCGCCGCCAAGGCCGTGGCGTTCAAAGAAGCCCTGTCGCCGGCCTTCAAGGAGTACCAACGTCAGATCGTGCGCAACGCGAGGGCGCTGGCGACCGGGCTCACCGCGAAGGGCTTTCGTCTGGTGTCAGGGGGCACCGACAATCATCTAATGATGCTGGACCTGCGGCAGAGCGAGCTCACTGGCAAGCTGGCGCAGGAGACCCTCGATCGGGCGCACATCACGGTGAACAAGAACACCGTGCCGTTCGAGACGCGCTCCCCGTTCGTCACCAGCGGCGTGCGCATCGGCAGCCCCGCGGTGACCACGCGCGGCATGAAGGAGCCGGAGATGGCGGTGATCGCCGACTTCATCTTCCGGGCGCTGCAAGCCGTGGGCAATGACGCGGCGCTCGCCTCGGTCGCCGACGACGTGATCGCGTTGTGCCGCCGCTTCCCGATCGGTAACGGCGCCTTCGCGTCGTAGCCGAATGCGGTGCACAGGCGAGACGCCTGTGCCACCTACTCAACGGCGGCCGGCAGGCGCGTTCGCTGCTGGAGAGACAAGTAGAAGTCTGCGCCTGGATCAAAGGGCTGCCCGGGCACCAGGATGGTATCCTGCCGCCAGGCGCTGTCGTCGCGTTGCGGATAATTGATGTTGTAGTGCAGGCCCCGGCTCTCTTTGCGAGTGATCGCCGACTTGATGATCAGCTCCGCGACCAGGGCGATGTTGCGCAGCTCGATGAGATCGCCGGTGACGAGGAAGTCCCAGTAGTAGTCGCGGATCTCCTCCTGGAGCACGGAGATGCGCTTGAGCGCCCGCGCCAGGCGGCGGTTGGAGCGCATGATGCCGACGTAGTTCCACATCATCCGGCGGATCTCGTCCCAGTTTTGCGTGACCACCACGGACTCGTCGCTGTCGACGGCACGTCCCGGATTCCACGACGGGAACGGCCGGATGGGCGCCTGATCCCGCTGCAGCAGCGCGCGCGCCGCCACCGAGGCGCGGTGGCCGAACACCAGGGCTTCGAGCAGCGAGTTCGACGCCAGTCGATTGGCGCCGTGCAGCCCGGTCATCGCCACCTCGCCGGCGGCGAACAGGCGATGGATGTTCGTGGCGCCGTCGGCATTGGTGACGGCGCCGCCGCAGCAGTAATGCGCGGCCGGCACCACCGGGATCGGTTGCCTGGTGATGTCGATCCCGTAGGTCAGGCAACGCTCGTGGATGTGCGGGAAGCGCTGGCGTACGAAGTCGGCGCCGCGGTGGGTAATGTCGAGATACACGTGCTCGTAGCCGTGCACCTTCATCTCGTTGTCGATGGCGCGGGCGACGACGTCGCGCGGCGCCAGCTCCGCGTCCGGGTGGTAGGTCGGCATGAAGGGTTCGCCGTCGGGCCGCCGCAGGATGGCGCCCTCGCCACGCATCGCCTCGGTGATCAGGAACGACTTCGCCTGCGGGTGGTACAGGCAGGTCGGATGGAACTGGATGAACTCCATGTTGCCGATCGGGACGCCGGCGCGATAGGCGATGGCGACACCGTCGCCGGTCGCGACGTCCGGGTTGCTGGTGTACAGGTAGACCTTGCCGGCGCCACCCGTGGCGAGCAGCGTCGCCCGCGCCTGAAAGCGGTGCACCTCGCCACTGTCGAGGTCCAACGCGTACGCCCCCCAACACGAGGGCGCCGCGGCCGAGGTGTCGAACTTTGCATCGATGAGCAGGTCCACGGCGAGGTGCTGCTCCAGCACGACGATGTTCGACGTCCGCCGCACTGCTTCGACGAGGGCACGCATGATCTCGCGGCCCGTCGCATCGGTGGCGTGGAGGATCCGCCGGTGGCTGTGGCCGCCTTCGCGTCCCAGATCGTACTCGCGATCCTCGCTGCGCTCATCACTCCCCGCGCGCAGCGAGAAGTGGGTGCCCAGTGAGATCAGCTCGCGAATGCGCTCCGGACCCTCGCGGACGACCAGGTCGACGACGTCGCGACGGCAGAGGTCGGCGCCGGCGACCATGGTGTCGTGGCTGTGTTCCTCAAAGGAATCTTCCGGGCTCCACACCGAGGCGATGCCACCCTGCGCGTAGGCCGTCGCGCTTTCCGGCAAGCGGTCCTTGGTCAGAACGATCACCGACCCGGCCTGTGCGGCCTTCAGGGCGAAGGTCAACCCGGCAAGTCCACTGCCCAGCACGAGGAAGTCGCTGTCCCTCATCCCACCGGGTGCCTTAGCACATGCGGGGGCGGCACCGCCAAGCGAAGAAATCGGTTGACGAGATAGGGGAAGGCCACTACCCTCCCGGACCATGCAGCGGTGGAGAACGGTCGTGCTCGCGAGTTGCTGCGCAGTGACCCTGTGGGCCGCGAGCGGACGCGCCGACATCTACATGTACCGCGACACCAGAGGCGTCCTGCACTTCTCCAACGCGCCGAGCGAGCCGCAGTATCAGTACTACCTCCCGGACATGGCCAGCTGGAAGTCCGCCCGGCGGTGGGGCGGCGACATCAGCGGCGCCCGCCGCAAGGCGTTCGACCGCATCATCCGCGATGCGGCGCAGCGCTATCGTGTCGATATGGCCTTGGTGAAGGCGGTGATCCGCGCCGAATCGGACTTCGTGCCGCGGGCCGTGTCTCCCAAGGGGGCTCTCGGACTCATGCAGCTGATGCCGGCGACGGCGAGGCTCCGCAACGTCTGGCGGGTGTTCGAGCCGCGCGAGAACGTTGAAGGCGGCGTGAGCCACCTGCGCTACTTGTTGGACCGTTACGGCGGCAACTTGCGTCTGGCGCTGGCAGCGTACAACGCCGGCGAGAAGGCCGTCGACAGCCACGGCGGTGTACCGCCGTATCCAGAGACCTGGGAGTATCTGCAGCGCGTGCTGCGCTTCCGCGATTCGTACCTCCGCGAGCAGTAGCTCCTCCCTTCGCGGCCGCCCTTGAGCGGCTCGCTTGCATTCTCTGAGCGATCAGCCATATGCGATAAGCGATTCGCGAGGGCTTCGCTGGCCAACCTTCCCAACATCATCACCTTCCTTCGCATCGGGCTCATCCCGGTGCTGGTGGTCTTGCTGACTGATCCCGGGCCCACGGCAAGCCTGCTGGCGGGGCTGACCTTTTTCCTGGCGTGCCTGTCGGACTTCCTCGACGGCTACCTGGCGCGGCGCTGGGGGATCAGCACGACTCTCGGAAAGCTGCTCGATCCGCTGGCCGACAAGCTCATCGTCGCGGCGGCGCTGATCATGCTGGCCGGCATGGACCGCACGCCGAGTGTTCCCGCCTGGATGGCGGCGGTGATCATCGGACGTGAGCTCGCGGTGACCGGCCTGCGGGCCGTGGCCCTCGGGCAGGGTGTGGTGCTCGCCGCCGAGGAGCTGGGGAAGTACAAGATGATCTTCCAGATGTTCGCGCTGCACGGGCTGCTGTTGCACTACAACTTCCTCGGCATCGACTTCCACCTGGGTGGCATGTACTTCCTGTGGATCTCGCTGGTCCTCACCCTGTGGTCGGGCGTCGACTACCACGTCCGTGTGATCCGCCAGCTGCTGCGCGGCCCGGCCGCGGCGACGGCATCGTGAATCGTGTTCGGTTGGTTGCTTGTCTTCGCGAGCACGAGCCACGAGCACGCCTCACGTTCTTCACAACCTTGCGCCGCCGGAACCGGCGTGTTACTTCCGTTGCTCTTGCCAGCCCGGCATACGCGCCCTTAGCTCAGTTGGATAGAGCGCTTGACTACGAATCAAGAGGTCGGGTGTTCGAATCACCCAGGGCGCGCTGTTCTCTGGCGCGACCATGAGGGATTGTCACGGAGCAAGCGTCGCCTGAAAACGATCAAGACGGGCGCTCCGAGCAGGAGAGCCAATGGCCGCCGTGGGTGCGGCGCGGCGATCGCACACCCATTGCCACCGCTCTCCAGGCCCGCTCCAACATTGCCGGTCCCGGTGTTGAGAGGGCAACAAATCCCCGTCGGGTCGCGGGGAGCTACGCGCATCTCGATCGGGATAGGCGTGGGTGTGGCCGTCGCCGTGGGCGTCGGGGTCGTCGGCGTCGGGGTCGTCGGCGTCAGGATCGCCGCGCAGAAGCACGTCGGGCAGGGATCGGCTACGCAAATCGCGAACGCACCGGTCGGGCATGCCGGCGGCGTCACGGTGGGACACGGCGTCTGCGCCTTTGCGGAAGTCGTGAAGATAGCGGCCAGTCCCGCGGCCAGGAGTAACAGCTTGCCACGAGTTGCCATCTGTGGGTTGGTCATCGGCGAGTCCCTCTTCCTGCCCGCCGCCGCCCACGGGGGCTAAGACCACATCGCAAGAAGGAGACGCTTTCGCAAGCGCTAATGACGGACGCGCCGGAAGCACCCCGGCACGACTCAGGGGCGAGAATGTGCTACGCGACGGCGTGACCGCGAGGGATGACGATGGCAGAGCGACGGCAGAAGTTTTGGGGATGGGGGTGGGAGGACGAGGGCCCATCAACCGAGCAGCAGCAACGCATCGCGCAGCTGTTGTCTGCACGCTTCAGTCTCGACGCGATCACAATCGCGCCGCCGCCACGCATCGAAGAGGTCACGCTGCGCGCGCCACGCGTGCAGGCTCCATCGGCATTGATACCGATCTGCTCCGACGATCCCTACGACCGCCTCGCACACGCCTACGGCAAGGCCTTCCGCGACGTCGTGCGCGCCTTCCGCCGCAGCTATCCGAATCCTCCGGACCTCGTTGCATTCCCACGTGACGAAGCCGACATCGTTGCGCTGCTCGACTGGTGCACGAGCGCCCGCGTCATCGCGATCCCCTACGGTGGAGGCTCGAGCGTCGTCGGCGGCGTCGAGCCACCACGCTCGGATGCATACCGCGGCGCGGTGTCGATCGACCTGCGCCGGCTGAACCGCGTCCTGGAGGTCGATCGCGTCTCGCGTGCCGCCCGCATCCAGGCCGGCGTGTACGGCCCGGCGCTCGAAGATCAGCTGCGGCCGCATGGCTACACCTTGCGCCACTTCCCGCAGTCGTTCGAGTTCTCGTCGCTGGGCGGCTGGATCGCCACCCGCTCGGGCGGACACTTCGTGACGCTGTACACGCACATCGACGACTTCGTCGAGTCGCTGCGCGTGGTCACACCCACCGGCGTCGTGCAGTCGCGCCGACTCCCCGGCTCTGGAGCGGGGCCGAGTCCGGACCGTATGTTCATCGGCTCGGAGGGCATTCTCGGCATCATCACCGAAGCCTGGATGCGTCTGCAGGACCGGCCGAAGTTCCGCGCCTCGGCGGCGGTGACCTTCAACGCGTTCGATGCCGGTGTCGCGGCGGCGCGGGCGATCAGTCAGGCGGGGCTCTATCCGTCCAACTGCCGTCTGCTCGACGCCGGTGAAGCGCTGACCGCGGGCGCCGGCAGCGGCTCCGCGGCCGTGCTCGTGCTGGCGTTCGAGTCGGCGGATCACCGCCTCGATCCGTGGATGGCGCGCGCGTTGGAGTGCTGCCGCGATCACGGCGGCGTCGTGCCCGACGGCGCCGGCACGACGCGCACGGACGACGGCGCGGCGCGCGAGGGTGCCGCGGGCGCGTGGCGCCAGTCATTCCTCGGCGCGCCCTATCTGCGCGACGCATTGGTCGCGATGGGCATGATCAGCGACACCTTCGAGACGGCGATCACGTGGGACCGATTCGCCGAGTTTCACGCCGGGGCGATGGCTGCGGCTGAGGATGTTGTGCGCCGCGTGTGCGGTGCGGGTCAGGTCACCTGCCGCTTCACGCATCTTTATCCCGACGGCCCGGCGCCGTATTACAGCATCATCGCGCCGGGCAAGAAGGGCAGTCAGATTGCCCAGTGGGACGAGATCAAGGCGGCCGCGGCGGATGCGGTGCTGCGACTCGGCGGCACGATCACGCATCACCACGCCGTCGGGCGTGACCACCGTCCGTGGTACGACCGGCAGCGCCCCGATGGATTCGCCACGGCACTGACGGCGGCGAAGGCCGCTCTCGACCCCGCAGGCATTCTCAACCCGGGGGTGCTGATCGATCCGCAAGGGTAGGTTGGTTCGCGATGCGTGAGGGCGTAAGACGGCGTCGCCGGTTGCGCGCTTCAACTCACTTCAGTAAGGTCCGGCGCGTGACTGCGAAGGCCAAAGCTCCCGGCCGCACGAAACGTGCGGCCCGCGGCCAGCCCATCCTAGAGCGCTCGGATATTCGGATGATCCTCTTCGACTTGGCGAACAAGTTGGCGCCCGACGACGTCGAGGAGCTGATCTCGCGCGAGCAGGAGTTGCGCGCCAAAGCGGTGCAGTTGACGGAGTCGCACCTGCCCTTGTTTCGCCATCAACTCGAGCTGGCGCTCGATTGCCTGCATGACCACGTCGCGGGCACGTGCTCGCAGATTCCGTACTACACCATCAGCTTGCTGGCTGCCGGGGTGTGTTACTTCGCTGACGAGCTCGACGTCATCCCGGACTTCCTGCCGCGCGTCGGACGCCTGGACGATGCGGCGGTCATGGCCATGGCCTCCCAGCTCGCGGAGGATGGCTTGCGACGCTACTGCGAGGCGACGGGGCGCCCGGTAGAGCTCCCGTTCGGTGCGCGCCCGCGACCTCGGCGGTCGCGGCAGTAGAGAGGCGCATCCCCCGAACGACGAGAGGCGGCTATGGCGGCCGCCCCTCACGCGCATCACCGCGGTTACAATCCGAGCTCAGGGCGGGAACGGGAACGGACGCGCTTTTCGTTTTGCTAGCGGCCGAGGAGACCGCGCAGGTTCTGCTCCAGCGTATCTGCGGCTTTGTCGCCGTCCGCGGGTTGCTTGCGTTTGCCGCCGAGGAATTTATCGAGCAGATCTTTGGCGCCGCCGTGCGCCATCCCGCGCGCCAGCTGGGCGAGGAGGTACTCGGTGTCCGGCTCCGCTTTGACGTGCTTCCCCTTTCCCCGCAAACGGAAGGGCACAGCGAGCTGACCTTGGTCGTCGAGGAGGTACTTCGCCTCCTTCACGTCGTCGACGACGTCGTCGCTGAACTGCCTGGACATCGACAAGGTCCCCTTCAGGTTCGTCTCACCTTCGGGTTGAAACAAACCGCCGGCACGGACGCCATAGTCAGTGGCCACGATGGTGAGATTGAGATTGCCCGTCTGTGCCTGCTCCCCGCCGAGCTGGAGGGTGGCATGCAGGGTGTCGAACCGCGTATCGGGATCGGCGAAGAGCCGGCCGTACTTCGGCTTCACGTTCGCCGAAAGGAGCGCGCCGATCCCGGGCAAGCCCGTGACCCGGGCGAGCACGTCGTTTACCAGGTTGTAGTTCTTGAGGGCGCCGTCGCGGACGTCGGCCACGACGCTGCCCGTCAGGTTCTTGGCGATCCTGTCGAGATCCGTTCCACGCCCGTGCAGATCGAGGCGCACGGAGGCGGCGCCGTGCACCTGCATGTGCTGATCGTTGCCGGCGAGGCCTTGCAGCTCCGCCAGCGCGATGTCCTTGAGCTCCCCGACGAGGGTGAGCTCGGTGCGTTCCACCAACGGGTACTGGCCCTTCAGGTCGAACGCGCCGTCGAACACTCGGCCGGCGAGCCGCGCAACCTGCACACTCTCGCGAGAAACGGTGCCTTTGAGCTGCAGATCATCCAGACGCGACTTCACGTCACCGTACGGGCCGAGCGCGCCGGTCAGCTCGATCGGGATGGCATCCCGGTTGGCGAGCGGGCCGACGGAGCCCCGCAAGTGAACGTTGCGCGTTTCCTCCCGCACGGCAGCATCGATGGTGAAGCGGATCGGGGTGGTCTCGCGGAAATCCATCAGATCGAGATCCAGGTGGGTGATCCGTATTTCTTGCTCCCCGCCCGGGTTGTGCTGCGTGCTGATGATCGTTCCGTCCTCGATGGTGGCGCGGTCGATTGGTAAGGGTGGCAGGGGCGTAACTTCTTGCGCAGCGAAGTTGACATTGACCAGGGCAGGGACCCGGGTTGCACGCGCGGTCGCTTCCCCGCGCCCCAGTGTCCTATAGTTCCAGACGCCGTCGGGGTTGCGGATGAGCTGAATGTGCGGCTGCTTCAGATCGACGCGGTGGACCTCCCACCGGCCGTGAAGCAGCGGCCACAGCCGGGCCTGCACCGTAACGGCCGCCGCGCGCACGAAGTCCTCCTTGCTGAAGTAGGGATCGTCGGCGACGCGCACGTTCTCCAGCCGGGCGCCGATGCCGCCCCACAGGCTGAGGGTAATCCGATCGACGGCGACGTCCCGCCCGATGGTAGAGCGAGCTTCTTGGAGAATGCGCTCCCGGTTGGAAGCGACGACCCGGTTTAACGACAGTACGGCGGCGGTCAGCACCGCGACGACGATCAACGCGAGGATACCGAGGCCGACCACCAGCTTGCGCATTGCGTACGGTGACGGTACCAAGCGCCCACACGGCGGTCAAATTTTGACTGGCAGCCCCCCTTGCGGCTACAACCGATCCGACAAAGGAGAACGGGAATGGCATACGAGCACATCCGCGTCAGCCGTGACGACGGCATCGTCACCCTGACCTTCAACCGCCCCGAGACGCGCAACTCCATGACGCCCGCAATGGGAGAAGATGTGGTCCGTGCCGTCGAAGAGATTCGCGCCGACACCACGGCACGCGTGGTCGTGCTCACCGGCAGCGGTAAAGCATTCAGCTCCGGCGGCGATCTGGGGATGCTGGCCCGCGACGCCGGTGCGAGCGGCGGCGGCGACGCCCCGACGATGGCCGGGTCGCCGCGCGACTTTTACGCGCGCTACTTGGCGATCCGCAGCCTGCCAGTGCCGACCATCGCGGCGATCAACGGACACGCCATCGGCGCTGGCCTGTGCATTGCCCTGGCCTGCGACCTGCGCGTCGCCGTCGCCGACGCCAAGATGGGCATGACCTTCACCAAGCTCGGTATCCATCCGGGTATGGGGGCGACGTACTTCCTGCCCCGTCTGATCGGCACGGCGCGGGCCTGCGAGCTTTTCTTCACCGGCCGCGTCTTCGACGCCGCCGAGGCGGAACGGCTGGGGATCGTCAGCCGCGTCACCGCGCGCGCCGACTTCGAGGCCACGGTGCAATCCCTGGCGCGCGAGATCGCCGCCGCGGCGCCCGTGGCCGTGCGCATGGTGAAGAAGTCGATCTACCGTGGCGTGCAGCACGGCCTCGAGGAGATGCTGGACTACGAGTCGCTGAATCAGAGCATCACCTTCACCACCGCCGACGCACGCGAAGGCATCAGCGCCGTGATCGAGAAGCGCGAGCCGAAGTTCACCGGAAGATAAGGAAGGGTTGACCCGATTGCTCAGTCGGATTCCTCGTAATTCGACACCTTCCAGCGGTCGCCGTCACGTCGCGTGGAGACGATCCACTTACGCGTGAACTTGCCGGCGTCCTCGACGCGGATGATGCCTTCGAACACGAAGGTGGTGTGGTCGCCGTCCTCATCTTTTTGGACGAGCCGGTAGCCGACCCGCGGCTTGCGCGTCGACTCGTCGATGACTTGCCCCTGCGTGAGCCGCTGCTCCTCCTCGACTTTGTGCAAGGCCACACCGACGCAGAAGGACTTCGCGGCTTCGAGATTGATCTCGACGTAGTGTTGGTCGACGAAGCGCTCGGCGGCTCCCCGCGCGCTTTTCTCGTCGGCGCGGCACGCCACCAGCGCTACGGCCAACAGCGAGGAGGCGAGGACCGTGCGGGCCGTCATGCCTTCTTCGCGAACAGCGCGTCGAGGCGGGCCCGCGCGCTGTCCTTCGGTCCCCCGTCCGGCTTCAATGAGCGACCAATCCGGAAGCTGAAGTACTCGCAGAAGTTGCCGGCCTGCTTGTCGACTTGCCGCTCGGCTTGCGGCTCGCGGCATTGGTTGTGAGAGGTCGAGTCGTAGAAGGTGCAGTTCAGGCAGCAACGGAGATCAGCGCGGCAGTGCAGGCAGGTGTCGCGCCGTCCGATGCGCTGTAGCGGGCCGATATCCCGGCTGCACTGATAGCAGACGCGTTCCGCGGCTGTTGAATTGCTCTGCATGCCGTTCCTTGCCGCTGGTTAGCGTGGTTGATAGCATAGCGCGCCGCGGGAGTCACAATGAAGTGGATCGGTGATGCGCAAGCTGATTGAAGAGTTCGGGCGTACCCTCATGGTCGAGGAGAACGCGTCGCCGCACACGGTGCGGAACTATGCGAGCGACCTCCGGCAGCTGCGCACGTTCCTCCTGGAGCAGCGCCTCGGGGTGAATGACGACGGCGACGAGGTGGTGCCCGAACGCGTCGATCATCTCGCCCTGCGCGCCTTCCTCACGCACCTGCTGCGCCGCAATCGCAAGAGCTCGGTGGGTCGCAAGCTGTCCGCGGCGAAAGGCTTCTTTCGCTTTCTCCTGCGCCGCGGGAGCGTGTCACGCGACCCGACGGCAGGGATCGCGACGCCGAAGAAGGAGCAACAGCTGCCGGTCCACCTCACGGTGGATGACATGTTCCGCCTGCTCGAAGCGCCGCCGGCCGCCACGCCAGCGGGACGGCGCGATCGCGCCCTGCTCGAGGTGCTGTACTCCTGTGGGCTGCGGGTGAGCGAGCTGGTCGGCCTGCAGTGGACCGATATCGACACCGGGCTCGAGCTGGTCCGCGTGCGGGGCAAGGGCGGCAAGGAACGGCTGGTGCCGATCGGGGCGAAGGCACTGGCGGCGTTGGCTGCCTATCGCCGGCGGGTTCCCGAGCTGTGCCCCAAACGGCTGCGCGACGAGAAGGCCGTCTTCGTGAACCGGCTCGGGAGTCGGCTGACCACGCGCAGCGTCGCCCGCATGGTGGACCACTACATCCTGGCGAGCGGCATCGCCACCAAGGCCAGCCCGCACGCCTTGCGGCACAGCTTCGCCACGCATCTGCTGAACGCCGGCGCCGACTTGCGCGCGATCCAGGAGCTGCTGGGCCACGCCAGCCTGTCGACCACCCAGAAGTACACGCACGTGAATCTGGATCAGCTCATGAGCGTCTACGACAAGGCGCACCCGCGGGCTTGAGAGGATCAGTGAGCCGTGATGAGTGAGAGACGGAGACCGAGCAGGCGCCCCAGAATTCGCAGCACGACCATTCTCGCGCTGCGTCATGGCGGCAAGGTCGTAGTGGCGGGTGATGGGCAGGTCAGCATCGGCAACACCGTCATGAAGCGCGGCGCCCGCAAGGTGCGGCGCATCTACAACGGCAAGGTGCTCGCCGGTTTCGCCGGCGCCACCGCCGATGCCTTTACGTTGTTCGACAAGTTCGAGAAACAGCTCGAGCAGCACAATGGCAATCTGCGCCGCGCCGCCGTCGAGCTGGCGAAGGACTGGCGCACCGATCGGGTGCTGCGGCGCCTGGAAGCCTTGCTGATTGCGGCGGACCGCGATGCCCTGCTGGTGCTCTCGGGCAGCGGCGACATCATCGAGCCGGACGACGAGGTGATCGCCATCGGCTCGGGTGGAAACTACGCCCTGGCCGCCGCGCGCGTCCTGATGAAGCATACGCAGCTCGACGCGCGGACGATCGCCGAAGAGGCCATGCGCGTCGCCGCCTCCATCTGCATCTTTACCAACGATCAGCTGGTCATCGAGGAGCTGTGAGCCTGCGCCGTGGTTCTGCATCCGTCCATCAGTGATACGCCTCCGCCATCCTTGCATGCATGCTCGTTCGTGATAGCTAGGGAAACGCGATGAGTCAGATGACGCCGCGCGAGATCGTGTCCGAGCTGGACCGCTACATCGTCGGGCAGCGCAACGCCAAGCGCGCTGTCGCCGTCGCCTTGCGCAATCGGTGGCGGCGGCAGCAGGTGCCGGACGAGCTGCGCGACGAGATTGCGCCGAAGAACATCATCATGATCGGGCCGACCGGCGTCGGCAAGACGGAGATCTCACGCCGCCTGGCGAAGCTGGCGCAGGCGCCGTTCATCAAGGTGGAGGCCTCGAAGTTCACCGAGGTGGGTTACGTCGGGCGCGACGTCGAATCGATGATTCGCGACCTGGCGGATCTGGCGATCAAGATGGTGAAGGACGAGGAGCAGGAGAAGGTGACGCTGCATGCGCGCGACCTGGCCGAGGAGCGCGTGCTCGACTTGCTGCTGCCGCCGGTGGGGGTCACCGAACGCCGCGTCCAGGCGATGGGCGAGGCGGTGGCGACGACCGCCGAGCCGCCGGGCGACGCCACGCGGGAGAAGCTGCGGCGTATGCTGCGCGACGGCAAGCTCGACGATCGCGTCGTGGAGCTGGAGGTCACCAAGTCGGCCATGCCGATGATCGAGGTGTTCACGCCGCAGGGCATGGAAGAGATGGAGTTCCACCTCAAGGACCTGTTCTCGAACATCATGCCCAAGAAGACCAAGAAGCAGCGCGTCAAGATCCCCGAGGCGCTGGAGGCGTTGACGCAGGAAGAGGCCGGCAAGCTCGTCGACATGGAAGTCGTCACCAAGGAAGCCATCCGCCGCATCGAGCAGTCAGGCATCATCTTCATCGATGAGATCGACAAGATCGCCGGGCGCGATGGAATGATTGGGCCCGATGTATCCCGGCAAGGGGTGCAGCGCGACCTGCTGCCGATCGTCGAAGGCAGCACGGTCAATACCAAGTACGGCATGGTGCGCACCGACCACATCTTGTTCATCGCCTCCGGCGCCTTCCACATGACCAAGCCGTCCGATTTGATCCCCGAGTTTCAGGGGCGCTTTCCGATCCGCGTCGAGCTCGAGCCGCTGACGCGCGACGACTTCATCCGCATCCTCACCGAGCCGCAGAATGCGCTCATCAAGCAGTACGTCGCGCTGATGGCAACCGAAGGGGTGACGCTGACGTTCCAGGTGGACGCGATTGCGGAGATCGCCGCCATCGCCGCCGAGGTCAATCAGAACACCGAGAACATCGGCGCGCGCCGATTGCATACGGTCGTCGAGCGCCTGCTGGAGCAGCTGTCCTTCGACGCGCCTGAAATGGGGAAGCAGGAGGTGACCATCACGGCGAAAGACGTGCGCGACAAGCTGAACGAGATCGTGAAGAACGAAGACCTGTCGCGTTACATTCTCTGAGGAAGGCTGGATGGCGAACCGTTCCGAAACGCAGATGCAGGACCTGATCGCGAAGGCTGATATCCTCCTCGACGCCTTGCCGTACATCCGCCGCTTCTCCGGCAAGACGATGGTCATCAAGTACGGCGGCCACGCCATGGTCGACGAGGAGCTGAAGGAGAGCTTCGCGCAGGACATCGTGCTGCTGAAGTTCGTCGGCATCAACCCGGTGATCGTGCACGGCGGCGG
This sequence comes from uncultured Binatia bacterium (SeqCode), assembly GCA_964498075.1. GTDB lineage: Bacteria > Desulfobacterota > Binatia > HRBIN30 > HRBIN30 > CAZCGA01. The sequence continues at coordinate 87,748 of CAZCGA010000008.1, forward strand.
GCCGCAGATCGGCCAGCTCTTGGAGCAGCTCGGCATCGAGTCGCAGTTCGTGCGTGGCATGCGGGTCACCGATCCGCAAACCATGGACGTCGTGGAGATGGTGCTCGGCAAGATCAACAAGGAGATCGTCAACCTCATCAACCAGCACGGCGGCCGCGCCGTCGGGCTCTCCGGAAAGGACGCTGGGTTGATCCTCGCCAAGAAACTGACCGTGACGGCGGAAGGCGCCGGCAAGGCCGGCAAGGTGGATATCGGGCTGGTCGGCGAAGTCCGGGCCATCAATCCGTCGGTCATCGAGGCGTTGGACCGCAGCGACTTCATCCCGGTGATCGCGCCCGTCGGCGTCGGCGAGCACGGCGAGACGTACAACATCAACGCCGACCTGGTGGCCGGTGAAGTGTCCGAGGCGCTGCGGGCCGAGAAGCTCATCCTGCTGACCGACGTCGAGGGTATTCGCGACGCGCAAGGCACCGTGATGCCGACGCTCGACATCGAGCGCGCCACGCAGCTGATTCGCGAGGGCGTGATCGGCGCGGGCATGATTCCCAAGGTCGAGTGTTGCATGGAAGCCTTGCGCGGCGGTGCGCGGAAGACGCACATCATCGACGGCCGCGTGCGGCACGCCGTGATCCTCGAGGTCTTCACGCGCGAGGGCGTGGGCACCGAGGTGGTGCGCGAGCAGGGCCGCGGCGGCGTCGCCCGCAAACGCGTCGGCCGCTAGGGGCTGGGTTGAAGCCTTGGACGCGACGACGTGCCCTTCGATGGAGCTGAGGACGTGCTTCGAGAGCCTCAGCACGAACGGTTCCGGAATCCATCCAATAGAGGACTCTTCCGCTCACCCTGAGGCTCTCGAAGGGTCGAGAGGCTGAATGACCAACCAGGAAATCATCGCGCTCAACGAGCGCTACCTCTTCCCGGTCTACACGCGCGCCCCGATTGCGATCGTGCGCGGGCAGGGCTGCCGCGTCTGGGATGCGGACGGCAACGAGTACCTCGACTTCTTCGCCAGCACGGTGGTGGCGGCGCTCGGCCATACCCATCCGAACGTCACCCGCGCCATCATCGAGCAGGCCGGCAAGATCCTGCACGTCTCCAACCTGCACCACAGCGAGCCGCAAGCGCTGCTGGCGGAGCTGCTGTGCACGCATTCGTTTGCCGACCGCGTCTTCCTCTGCAACAGCGGCGCCGAGGCCAACGAGGCGGCCATCAAGTTGGCGCGCAAGTACGGCGCTGAGCACGGTGACGGGCGCTTCGAGATCATCACCGCGTTGGGGTCGTTCCACGGACGTACCATCGCCACGATCACCGCGACCGGGCAAGAAAAGGTACGGCGCGGCTTTCAGCCTTTGCCGGAAGGATTTCGCTACTGCGCCTACAACGACGTCGACGCGCTCGACGCGGCCCTCTCGCCGCGTACCATCGCGGTAATGCTCGAACCGTTGCAAGGGGAGGGCGGGGTGATCGCGCCGCCGCCCGAGTACCTGCGGGGCGTGCGCGAGCTGTGCGATCGCCACGACCTGTTGTTGATCCTCGATGAAGTGCAGACCGGCATGGGGCGCCTCGGCACCTTGTTCGCCTACGAGCAGAGCGGCATTGCGCCGGACATCATGACTCTGGCGAAAGGTTTGGGAACCGGCGTGCCGATCGGCGCAATGCTCGCCACCGAGCGTGTCGCCACCAGCTTCAACGCCGGCGCCCACGCTTCGACCTTCGGCGGCAATCCCCTGACTTGCGCCGTCGGCGTGGCGGTGATGCGTACGCTGCTGCAGGAAGGCGTGCTCGCCAACTGTCAGACACAGGGCGAGTACCTGCGCGCGCGCCTGCAAGACTTGCGCGCTACCTGCCCGCGCGTCCGCGACGTGCGCGGCCGCGGGCTGCTCGTCGGCGCCGAGCTGGACGGCCCCGGTGCGCCGGTGGTCGATGCCTGCCGCGCCGCCGGTCTGTTGATCAACTGTACGGTTGAGAAGGTCCTGCGCTTCTCGCCCCCCTTGATTGTCTCGCGCGATGAGATCGACCGCGCCGTCGACATCATCACTCGGATCCTGCGCCAATGAAGCGTGACTTCCTGAGCCTGGTGGACTTCACGCGCGCGGAGCTGGAGGAGATCCTGCACCTCGCGGCAACGCTCAAGCGCGAGCTCAAGGCGGGCAAGCGCGCGCCGCTGCTGAGCGGCCAGTCGCTGGCCATGATCTTCGAGAAGCCCAGTCTGCGGACGCGCGTGACGTTCGAAGTCGGCATGACCCAACTGGGCGGCTTCCCCGTCTACCTGACGCCGAAGGACATCCAGCTGGGCGAGCGGGAATCGGTGGCCGACATCGCCCGCAATCTGGAGCGCTGGGTCGACCTGATCATGGCGCGGACGTTCGCGCACGCGACGCTCGTCGAGCTGGCGCAGCATGCCGCTGTGCCGGTCATCAACGGCCTCTCCGATCTGTTTCATCCGTGCCAGGTGCTCACCGATTGCTTCACGTTGCTGGAGAAGTGTGGGCGTTTGGACGGCTTGCGCATCGCCTTCATCGGCGACGCCAACAACGTGGCGAACTCCTGGATGAACGCCGCCACCAAGTTCAACTTCGAGTTCGTCCTAGCGTGCCCTTCCGGCTACGAGCCGCACGAGGTGACCTTCGGCAGCGCGCATGCCGCCGGGGCGAAGGTGAGCGTCACGCACGACGCGGCGGCGGCGGCCGAGGGCGCCGACGTGCTCTAGACTTCGCCGACTACCAGATCAACGCCGCGCTGCTGCGGCGCGCCCGCCGCGGTGCGCTCGTGATGCACTGCCTGCCGGCGCACCGCGGCGAAGAGATCACCGGCGACGTGATCGACGGCTCACAATCGATCGTGTTCGACCAGGCAGAGAACCGCCTGCACACCCAGAAGGGCATCATGGTGTGGCTGAGCGACAAAGCGTCGAAGCACCGCTGACGCATGACCGACAACCCGAAGAAGATCGTCCTCGCCTACTCCGGCGGCCTCGACACGTCGGTGATCCTCGGCTGGCTCATCGACACGTACGGT
>CAZCGA010000009.1:0-1117 GCA_964498075.1 uncultured Binatia bacterium (SeqCode)
TCCGGGGAAACGCCGGCAACGCCTACGTTTCACCCCTCCAACTGCGGAAGTTGGGTTAGTCCAACCCGTATCTGGACTCCTCCGTCAACCCGAAGCCGCGGCGGGGTACTGTCCTGGACAATACCCGCGGCGGTGAGTCAAACGGTTTCGGCACAGCGACGTCGGTGTTGGTGGTGATTGCAGCCGGTTTGGCGAAGCTCGACCCCGCTGTCCAGCCCCAACGGGGCGGCGGGACCTCAGCTCGGAGTAACCCCGGGGCTGTACCGCCGGCAAACCAGGACACGTCGCGGCAACTTCGGACAGCACTCCACGCCGGCTTGACGAAGCGCTGCGTCGTCTGCCAGTGTACGAGGCACCATCAGATCCTCTGTAGACTCTCCTACACCATCGCAGATGCGACGGCGGCCCTTCGGGGTGGCTGTTTCCGCGCTTGGCTCATTCGCCATCGCATTGCTGATTGCGAACGGTTGCGGCGTGCCGCGACAGCGGATACGCCCCGCCTATCCTCTGCACGCCCGACGAACTCATGGGAGGTTGAAAATGGCCAAACCGCTACCCGAGGCAGAGCGCTCGGAAGATCCCATCGTGGCAGGGTTCGCAAGGCGCGCGAGAAGCTCTTCGCTGCAGCCGGGTATGACCTGGAAGAGCTGTGCAGGCGGCTCAACGAACAGCAACAGCGCGCAGGCCGCGGCACGGTGACTCGTCTTCCGCGCATGCCGAAGCGTGAGCGCGCCAGAGCTGTCCCGAGGCCGAACAAGAGCATGTACCGGCCGCGCGGGAAAGACGCGCGCCGGTGATGCTCGGACGTTCGGCTCGCCGGACGTCAGGTTGCCGCCCTTCCGCGCTTGACGTAGCCTGCACCAGTGCGATTCATTGAAACCCCGATCTTCACGGAGGACGTATCGAACGAGCTGTCGTTGGATGAGTATCGCCAGATGCAGGTAGCGCTGATGTTGCGACCGGAGCAGGGTGCGGTCATCCGCGGCTCTGGTGGCCTTCGGAAGATCAGGTGGCGTCGGGCGGGTATGGGCTGCAGTCTCAGTCCGGCTCTTGCCCTGCCGTGCTCTCTTCGGCCTGGGCTCGTTCGATGAGGTGAGCGGCGGGGCGGGAGGCGGGG
>CAZCGA010000009.1:1127-22277 GCA_964498075.1 uncultured Binatia bacterium (SeqCode)
CGCCGTGCAGGCATGGGTAAACGCGGTGGGCTCCGAGTGATCTACTTTTGGGAGGCGAAGTCGGGGACGTTCTACATGCTGACGATGTACCCAAAGAGCAAACAGGAGGAACTCTCACCAGGGCAGCTACGCATCCTGCGGCGCCTCGTTGCGGAGGAATTCAAATGAAGCAGAAGGACTTCAATCGGCTGGTGGCCAGTATCAAGCAGGCGGGGGCGATCCGCAGGGGGCGCCTCAAGCCCAGCCGCGTGACCGAGTTTCGGCCCGACGACGTCCGCGCGATTCGCGTGAAGCTTGCCAAGTCCCAAACCGAATTCGCGCTCATGATCGGGGTGAGCGTCGCGACGCTGCAGAGCTGGGAGCAGGGACGCCGGCACCCTGAGGGACCGGCACGCGCGCTTCTGCGCGTTGCGGCGAGGAGCCCGAAGGCCGTCGTGGAAGCACTGGCGTCGTAAGAAGCGCACGGTATCGGGCGAAGGGATGTGAGGATCAAAAAGTACCTGGAGGAGCTATGAGACATCCGTCGAAACCGTTTGCCCTGTGCATTGACAACACTGAGTACCAGGCCTCTCTCATCCTTGGAAAGGTGTACCGGATTCTCCCTGACGCGAAGGCCGCCAGGGACGATTTGGTTCGCATTGTCGATGAAAGCGGTGAGGATTACCTCTACCACAAGAGCCACTTCGTCTTCGTGGACTTCCCGAAGGCGGTCGCGAGGAAGATCCTTGCCCTGCAGCCGGCTATCGCCTGACCAGGCGGAACAAGAATGCTGATGCCGTGAAGTGCCGCGTGCTGACGCGACGGCGGCCCTTCGGGGTGGCTGCTTCCGTGCTTGGTTCATTCGCCATCGCATTGCTGATGGCGAACGGTTGCGGCGGCGGTGACGGCGGCAACAGCCAATTACCGCCGGACGTCCGGTAGCTTTCTGCAGGACATGGGCTCCTTTGTCTCTTCGACTTGCGATCCCATGGTGAACCGAGAAACCGAGGAGTTTGTGGCCATAGAGAGCGGAACCAGCTGCACTTACGAGGTTACGAACACGTCCTCACCCGGCGGCACGGTCCGTCGCGCCTCGCGACTGCCCACGACCATCACGCTGCCGCCGCCTCCGATTACCGTGACCGCTATGTGTCCGAGTAGTTCAGAGTTCAGTGTGTTGCGAGGCGACGTGGATAGTTCCGGGCGTATCCGCGCCAACGTCGCCATGATCACTTCGACCTTCCCCGCGAACTGCGTCGCCGCTGAGATTGTGAATCTCTCGGTGAACGCGAGCCGCAGCCCCTCAACTGCGACCTTCACTTTTCAGTTCCGCTTCTCTGACGAGTGTCTCGCGTCGAGGTCCACCTGCACAGCTGTGCTTCAGTCTCGTTGGACTCGCCACTAACGAAGGAGGTTCGGATGGGTCATCTGGATGGAAAGATCATCGTGGTGACCGGCGCTTCATCTGGGATCGGCCGGGCGTGCGTGATCCGTTTTCTCGAAGAGGGCGCACTGGTCGTCGGCGCGGACATCGCGCCGCCGGCCGACAGCGGCGCGGCCGCGCTGCATGTCTCGGTGGACGTCACCGACGAACGCGGCGTAGAGGACCTCATCGCACGCGCAGTGACGGCGCACGGCCGGATCGACGGCGTCGTCAACGCCGCCGGCGTTGCGGGTGGCGGGCCGGCGCACTTGCTGGATGCGAGCGAATGGGATCGTGTCCTCGGCGTGAACCTGAAGGGCACCTTCTTCCTCTGCAAGCACGCCATCGCGCGCATGCTCACGCAGGATCCCATCGCCGGCGAGCGCGGTGCGATCGCCAATCTCGCCAGCATCGAGGGGCTCGAGGGCACGGCCGGCGGCAGCGCCTACAACGCTTCGAAAGGTGGCGTGGTGCTGCTCACCAAGAACCTGGCGATCGACTACGGCCGCCAAGGCATCCGCGCCAACGCCATCTGTCCCGGCTTCATCGAGACACCGATGACCCAAAGCATCTTCGGCTTGCCCGGCATGGAGCCGGTCGTCGCCGCCGTGCGTGAGGAGCACAAGCTGCGGCGCTTCGGGCGCCCCGAGGAGATTGCCGCCGTCGCCTGCTTTCTCCTCTCCGCCGACGCCTCGTTCGTCTCCGGCCAAGCGATCGCCGTCGACGGCGGCTACACCGCCGGCCGCGACCACGGCGTCACGGCGCTCATGGGGCTGTGATCTACGAGAATTCCACCGAGAAGCGGATGTTCTTCTTCGCCATGCCGCCGAGGACGATCTGCTGGCCGCCACTGCGCATCATCCATTCGAGGCGATGGTCGCGGTACTCGCGCACGAATACGCCCGACTCGACGAGCGGTCCGAGGTTCTGGAAGCCGCCCATCGCTTCCATGGCCGCCGCGGCGCATTTGCCGATGCTGTCGCGTTGGCTGACGCGCCCGAGCCAACCTTCAAGCTTCGACCCGCTGGGCGGTGCGAACCCCCACGCCATCGAGCCGGAGACGTAGGGGTAGACGGACAGGTCGCCCCAGCCGAAGCGTTCCCCGTTGAAGAAGGCACGCCCGCCAAGCTCGCGCTCCAGCCGCTGCTGCATCTTGCGCGTCTGCTCTTCGGCGCGCGCCACCATCGTGTCCGCCAGTGCGCCATTCGCGCGTCCGAAAACGCGAATCTCGGCGAGGCCCCAATTGATCGCCTCGTAGTAGGTGTCGCACAGCTCTTCGAGCATACGCACGCGGGCGCGCTCCGCCGGCGTCGCCGGCAGCATCGCCGGCTGCGACCACTTGTCTTCGAGGTACTCGAGGATGATGGTCGAGTCGAACACTGTCGTCTCGCCATCGATCAGGCTCGGCACCTCGTGCCGCGGGCTCGAAGCGACGAACGTCTGATCGGTGCCGCCGAAGATGTCCGGCACGACCGCCTCGAAGGGAATACCCTTCTCATACAGCGCGATCTTCACTTTCTGCGCAAACGGCGACAGCGGATGCTCGTAGAGCTTCAGCATGAGGATCTCCCTTGCGTGTCTGAACCGCAGCCTACTTATGACTGCGCCTCAGTCGGGTCAAGCCGGTCAAGCCGGGGCACGCTGGTAGTGGCCGGAGGTTCGGCATACACTGCCGGCACAATGGCCTTGCTCGATCGCGCCACGATCACGGAGGCGCTGGAACGACTGAACCGCCGTCTAGCAACGCACGATGAACGGGCGGAGCTGTTCCTGGTCGGCGGCGCAGTGATGTGCCTGGTTCATCAGGCGCGGCCAGCAACCAAAGATGTCGACGCGTGGTTCAGCAACCCACAAGTGGTACGGGCCGCGGCACGCGAGATCGCCGCGGAGCTGGATCTTCCCGAAGACTGGTTGAACGACGCCGCGAAAGCCTACGTCCCGACAAACGCGGGCTATGAAACGTGGCGGGCGCTCTCGCATCTCACCATCTCGACCGTCGATGCCCGTACGCTTCTCGCAATGAAGTGCGCTGCGGCGCGCACCATCGAGGACGGCGAGGACATCCGCTTTCTTGCCAAGCTGCTGGGGTGCCGGTGCAGCGACGACGTCTTGCAGATCGTGCTGAGCTACTTCCCGGCGGAGCGGCTCCCGGTCAGAACCCGCCTGCTGCTGGAGGAGATGTTCGATGCGCGTACTTGATCTCCTCCGTGCGCCGGTCGGCGGAGAGGTTGAGTTTCAGCGCCTCGTCAACGCGTTCGTTGACGAGTTCCGTCGAGCCGACGCGACCGAGCGCCGTGCGATGATCGCCGAGGGCCCGCAGCAGTGTGGCAAGCACGAGGGGCTGATCGCGGCCGTCGTGAGTGCACTCTGCCGTGAAGTGGAAATGGAGGCGTCGGAGTGGGTGCGTATGACCAACAGCCCCGAACCTTACTTCGCCTTCCCCGCACACGGATTTGCGCTGCGCTTGCGCCTCATGCTGGAGTCCCCGCCGCCGTTCCGAACGCGTAACGTCTTCGTGCCCGAGAACTACCTTGCCCGTGCCTGATAGTCCGGCGTCCCAAGTCACGTGACCAGAACCGGCAGGCTGAGCGGTGCCCTTTGCCTAAGCGCGCCGATTTTGTATCGTCGCGGTATGAGTGTGCAGGAAGACGTCATCCGCATCTGCCAAGCGGCACGGGTCGCCGTCCGCGCGCTCGCCACAGCATCGACCGACGCCAAGAACCGCTGCCTGCGCGACGCCGCGGCGCGCGTGCGGGCCCAAGCGCGGCGCTTGATCGAGGCCAACCGGGAAGATGTGCTCCGCGGCCGCGACGCTGGACTCTCCTCCGCGCTCATCGACCGGCTCACGCTGACGGAATCGCGCGTCGAGGCGATGGCCCACGGGATCGAGGAGGTCGCGGCGCTTCCCGATCCCGTGGGCGAGACGATCGCACAGTGGCGGCGGCCGAACGGGTTGGAGATCGGCCAGGTGCGCATTCCACTCGGTGTCGTCGGCGTGATCTACGAGTCGCGCCCCAACGTGACGGCGGATGCCGCCGCGCTCTGCCTGAAAGCCGGCAACGCCGTCGTTCTCAAGGGCGGCTCCGAGGCGCTGTGCACCAACGCGGCGATTGCGGCGTGCCTCTCAACGGCGGCCGCCGACACGGGCCTGCCGGCGGCCGCCATCCAGCTCATCCCCACCGCCGACCGCGAAGCCGTGCAGGTGCTGCTGAAGCAACGCCAATACATCGACGTCATCATCCCGCGCGGCGGCGAAAGCCTCATCCGCGCCATCACCGCAGCGTCGAGCATCCCGGTGATCCAACACTACGCCGGCGTCTGCCACACGTACGTCGATTCCCAAGCCGACCTGGAGATGGCGCAACGGATCTGCTTCAACGCCAAGGTGCAACGTCCCGGGGTGTGCAACGCCATGGAGAACATGTTGGTGCACGTCGCGGTGGCGACGCCGTTCCTGCCGGACATGATCCGCAAGCTCCGCGCAGCGGGCGTCGAGATCCGCGGCTGCGAACGGACGCGGCAGATCGTTCCCGACGTCACGCCGGCGACGGACGAGGACTGGCGGACGGAGTACCTCGATCTGATTCTCGCCGTGAAAGTGGTGGACACCGTCGACGAGGCGATCGGCTTCATCAACACCTACGGCACCGGTCATTCCGATGCGATCGTCACCGAGCACTTCCAGCATGCGCGCAAGTTCCTCGCCGAAGTGGATTCGGCCGCCGTCTACGTCAACGCGTCGACGCGGTTCACCGACGGCTACGAGTTCGGCTTCGGCGCCGAAGTCGGCATCTCTACCAACCGCCTGCACGCGCGCGGGCCGATGGGCCTGCGCGAGCTGACGACCTACAAGTACGTCGTCTACGGCAGCGGCCAGATCCGGGAATAAGAATCTTGCAACCGCCGATGCACGCCGATACACGCAGATGGTTTTCTAGTGGACTCCTGACTATCGGCGTCCATCGGCGTGCATCGGCGGCTTCATTTCTCAGCCAACCTGAGCCGTAATGCGCATCGGCATTCTCGGCGGCACCTTCAACCCCATCCACCTCGGGCATCTGCGCAGCGCCGAGGAGGTGTGTGAGGCGCAGCGCCTGGATCGCGTCCTCTTCATCCCCAGCGCCACGCCGCCGCACAAGCGCACGGCCGGCCTCGCCACCGCCGCGCATCGCCTGGCGATGGTCCGGCGGGCGATCGCCGGCAATCCCGCATTTCGCGTCTCGCCCATCGAGATCGAGCGCGGCGGGCACTCCTACTCGGTCGATACGCTGCGGGCGCTGCGCCAGCGCACGCCGGGGGCGCAGTTCGCGTTCATCATGGGCATCGACGCGTTCCGCGAGATCGCCACGTGGAGGCAGTATCAGAGCATCTTCGGCCTGTGCGATCTGATCGTCACGTCACGCCCATCCTTTGAGGCAGCGCCGCTCGACGCGCTGCTCCCCGTTGCCGTGCGCTCACAGTTTTGCTATCGTCCGCGGGCAAGAGAATTGGAGCACGGTACGGGGAATCGGGTCATCTTCCAACGCATCAGCGATCTGGATATTTCCGCCTCGTCCATTCGGCAACGGCTCCAGCACGGCTTGTCGATCCGCTACTTGGTTCCGCCGTCAGTCGAACGCTACATCACGCGCCATCGGTTGTATGCGCGGAGGGGCTCGGCCCCGAGGGTCTCGCCGCGTTGACGCAGATTGACGTCCGCGACACGGCGCTTCTGTGCGTCCGCTTTGCCCTCGAGAAGAAGGCGTACGATCTCGTGCTCATGGAGGTGGGCCATCTGACGTCCTTGGCCGACCACTTCCTGATCTGCACCGGCCGCTCCGACACGCAGGTGCAGGCCATCACGCAGAGCATCGAACAGAACCTCGCGCGCCTCGGCGTCCGCCCGCTGTCCATCGAAGGCTACACCAGCGGGCACTGGGTGGTGATCGACTACGGGGACATCGTGGTGCACACCTTCTACGAGCCGGTGCGCGAGTTCTACGATCTCGAGCGCCTGTGGGCGCGCGCGCCGCGCGTACGGCTCCCGGAGCCCTACGGCAGTCAGGCGCGTGACTTGCACCTCGCCAGCGAAGCGCGCTAACCAGTCACCGCCGTCCTCGTATGAAACGCGCTGCCGCCATCCTCCTGGGCGTCGCCCTGGTCTGCCTCGTCGCGTACGTGTCGTGGCTGAACCCGGCCGCCGTGGAGTTCCATCTCACCCCGACGTACAGCGTCCATGGCCCGCTCGCGGCCTTCATCGTGTTCGCCTTGGTGGTCGGCGCGGTGGCCGTGCTGGCCGTGGTGATGATGCAGGCCGGGCGGCGCGCCTTCGTTGCCTGGCGCCTGGACCGCGCGCAACGGCGCAGCGAGCGCATCGACGCCTGGGAGGAACGCGGCGAAGAGCTGGTGTGGAATGGTGACGTGCAACGCGGGCGCGCCTTACTGCAGAAGGCGTGGCAGCGGCGTCCGGACAATCCACACGCCTTGCTGGCGCTGACGCTGTCGTACCAGGACACCGGAGAGCTGCAGCGCGCCCGCCAGCTGCTGGCAGGTGCGATCGGGCAGCACCATACGAATCCCGACATCTTGCTGGCGCTGGCCGAGGCACATCATGCGAGTGGAGAGCGCGCCGCATGCGTCGAGGTCCTCGAACGTTTGCGCGCCTTGCACCCGCAGGCGCCGCGTGTGCTGCGCGCGCTGCGCGACGTGTACGTCGAGGCGCAGCGCTGGTCCGATGCCGCAGCGTTGCAGGAAACGCTCCTCGGACAGTTGCCGGACCGGGCGGAAGCCACGCGGGAGCGCGACTACGTGGCGGGCTTGCGCTACCAAGCCGGGCTGAGCCTCACGGAGCCGGCGGCGCGCGCGCGGGCCTTGGGGGCGCTGGCCGACAGCCGCGGCGGCTCCGTTCCGGTCCTGGTGAGCCTTGGTGACGCGCTGTTGGCTGATGGACGCGGAGACGAGGCCTCGGTTCTGTGGGAGCGGGCGCTGCGCACGCGACCCCGGACCGTGTTTGTCGAGCGCCTGGCCCGCATCGCGACCGAGCCGCATCATCGCGAGCGGTTGCGCACGTTGCTGCGCCGGCTGCGCCCGGAACAGGTGCGCAGCGAGCACGTGCACTTGGTCATCGCGCAGCTCTACCTTGCCGATGGCCGCCTCGACGACGCCGCCCGCGAGCTCGAGGCGCTGCAGAACCCAGGCGCGGCCCCTGCCCTGCTGCATCGCCTCTGGGCCGACGTGCATCGCCGTCGCGGTCAGCTGGAGCAAGCGGTCAAAGCATACGCGCACGCGGAAGGCGCCGTGATCCAGCATCGCTGCAGCGTCTGTGAGCGTAGCGTGAAGGAATGGACCGGCTACTGTCCGCAGTGCGGTCACTGGGACTCGTACCGGTCGGACGTGGAGATCGCGCTGGCGTGACAACATGGCGGGGCCTGCGCGACGCCGCCGCCCCCCTACTCCCGCGAGATGTACCCTCTCTCCTTCAAGTACGACAGTATCTTCCCCAAGCTCTCCGCTTCGGTCTCCCGGTGCGTGTGCACTACGATCTCCGCATTGAGCGGCGGCTCGTACGGCGCTGACACGCCGGTGAACTCCTTGATCTCGCCGGCGCGCGCCTTCTTGTAGTGCCCCTTCGGGTCGCGGCGCTCACACTCTTCCAAGGCGCAGTCGACGTAGACTTCGATGAACTCACCGTCCGCCATGAGCTGGCGCGCCTGATCGCGATCGGCGCGGTACGGCGAGATGAATGCGGTCGCATTGACCACGCCGGCCGCGGTGAACAGCTTCGCCACCTCGCCGATGCGCCGGATGTTCTCGTTGCGATCCTGCGGAGAGAACCCCAAGTCCTTGTTCAAGCCGTGACGGATGTTGTCGCCGTCGAGCACGTAGGCGTGCACACCGCGGTCCCACAGTGCCTTCTCCAACGCCACCGCCAACGTCGACTTGCCCGACGCCGGCAACCCGGTCATCCAGATGGTGCAGGCTTTGTGACCGGTCACCGCTTCCCGGTCCGCCTTGGTGACCGCACCGGGATGCCAGACCACATGCTTCGATTTCAGATTCGCCATAGGCATTGGTTCTTACTGAACCCGGCGCGGTCTCTCAAGGGCGGATTGCGGGCACGGTCGAAATGTCGCCCGGATTGAGGCAGAGTCGGGAGAGAGGGAGACGATCACGTGAAGCACGAGGACAGCGCGCAAGGCATCGCTTGGGACCTGACTGACCTGTACGCCGGAGCGGACGATGCTCGCGTCGTGCAAGACCTGGACGCGGCACTAGCCGCCGCGCAGCGGTTCGCCGAACGATACCGCGGGAAGATCCGCATCGACGGCGGGCCATCGGCGACCCTGGTCGCAGAAGCCACCGCCGCAATGGAGGCAATTTTCGAGCAGACGGGCAAAGCGTGCGTCTACGCCGATCTCTTGCACGCCGCCGACACCACCCCGGCGGCACATGGCGCCCTGCTCGCCCTGACGCACGAGAAGGCCTCGGCGGTTCGCCAGCAGGTGCTCTTCTTCGAGCTGGAGTGGCTGGCGGTCGACGACGCGGTGGCGCAACCGATCATCGACGATCCCGCCTGCGCAAAGTATCGCCACTATCTGCGCAGTCTGCGCCGCTACCGCCCGCACGTGCTGTCGGAGCCCGAGGAGAAGGTCCTGGAGGACAAGGCGAACACGGGGGTGCGGGCCTTTGCGCGCCTCTTCGATGAGCTGGTGTCGTCGTTGAGCTTCGAGGTCGAGGTCGATGGCGAGCGGCAGCGTCTCAATGAAAGCGGCGTGCTCGCCTTGCTCTACGACCACCGGCGCGACGTGCGGCGCGCTGCCGCGGAGGGCCTGACCCGCGGCCTGCAGGCGCACGAGCTGGTGCTCGGCTTCATCTTCAACACGGTGGTGCAGGATCATGCGGTCGACGATCGCCTGCGCGCCCATCGCGACCCGATGGACGCGCGGCACCTCGCCAACGAGATCAGCAGCGAGACCGTGCAGGTGCTGATGCAGGCCTGTGAGGCGCGGCACGACCTGGTGCAACGCTACTACCACTTGAAGAGCCGGCTGCTCGGCGTCGCACCGTTGACCGACTACGATCGCTACGCGCCGATCAGCGCGGAGAGCGGGATGACCTCGTGGCCGCGCTGCCGGGAGATCGTGCTCGACGCTTACGGCGAGTTCTCGCCGCGCCTGCGTGAGATCGCCGCCGAGTTCTTCGACCGCCGGTGGATCGATGCCGAGGCGCGTTCCGGAAAGCGCGGTGGCGCGTTCAGCACCTCGACGGTGCCCAGCGTGCACCCGTACGTGCTCGTCAACTACACCGGACGCGTGCACGACGTGATGACCGTCGCCCACGAGCTCGGCCACGGCGTGCACCAGTACCTGTCGCGGCCGCACGGCTACCTGCAGGCGGACACGCCGCTGACCACGGCGGAGACGGCGAGCGTGTTCGGTGAGATGCTGGTGTTCGAGTATCTGCAGCGCCAGGTCGACGACCCCGCGGTCCGGCTCAGCCTGCTGTGCAACAAGATCGAGGACACCATCGCCACTGTGTTCCGCCAGATCGCCTTGACGCGCTTCGAGGAGAAGATGCATCGCGAGCGACGCGCGCACGGCGAGCTGTCGCGCGAGCGCATCTGCACGCTCTGGCACGAGACCAATGCGGCGCTCTACGGCGATGCGGTCACGCTCACCGACAACTACCGCTGGTGGTGGGCCTACATCCCGCATTTCGTGCACACGCCCTTCTACTGCTACGCCTACGGCTTCGGCGAGCTGCTGGTGCTGGCGCTCTACGGCATGTACCGGCGCGAGGGTGCCGGCTTCGTTCCGAAGTATATCGAGCTGCTCGCCGCCGGCGGCTCCGACGCGCCGGAGAACCTACTGCAGCGCATCGGCGTCGACATCACCGATCCCAGCTTCTGGCAGCTGGGTCTCGAACCGCTGGAGCGGATGGTCGAGGAAGCGGAGCGGCTGACAGTGGAGCGTGAAGCGCACCTCGTGAAGCGTGAAGCGTAGAAGAAGCACGACTCAGTATCCCCCGACGCTTCACGAGACGCGCTTCACGCTTCACTCGCTCCGCTTGCCGCAACCTGGAACCGAGGTTACAACTTAGCTCATGCACATCACGATGGTGAAGAAGAAGATGCAGGACGGCTCGGACTGCCGGAAGTGCGCCGAGGTGACCGAGCATCTGCAGTCGCGCGGGCTGTGGGAGCGCATCGACGAGGTCGTCTGGGCGCGCGAGGGCGATCCGGAGAGCCCGGGCATGCAGCTCGGCGCGCGCCTCGGCGTCGAGCGCGCCCCATTCTTCGTCGTCCGCGATGCGCAGGGTGAGAAGGTCTACACCAGCGTGCTGCAGTTGATCCGCGAACGCTTCGGTCAGACGGTCACGACCCAGGAGCAAGCGTGCGACGTCGATCCGGATGATATTGGAGGGATCTAGGGGAGCCGGTAGGGGCGAAGCATTTTCGACCTCACAGGGGGCGGCGTTCGCGAGCGCACGCCGTCGTCGTTAAGCGGCGTCGCAAGCACAGGGCGGAAAATGCCTCGCCCCTACTTCACGTTCCCCGCGTGCAGGCCGCACTCCTTCATCGTCTCCTCTTCCCACCACCAACGGCCTTCGCGCTCGTGTTGGCCCGGATGGACGGGCCGGGTGCAGGGCTCGCAGCCGATCGAGATGAAGCCGCGGTCGTGCAGGGCGTTGTACGGTACATCATGCTCGCGGATGTAGGCCCACACCTGCTTCGAGGTCCAGTTGGCAATCGGGTTGAACTTCACCAGCAGCCGTTCCGGTGACCCGAAGGTTGGGTCGAGTTGCACCACGGGCACCTCGGCGCGCGTCCCCGGGCTCTGGTCCTTGCGCTGCCCCGTCACCCACGCCCGCAGCGGCTTCAGCGCCCGCACCAGCGGCTCCACCTTGCGCACGCCGCAGCATTCCTTGTGGCCGTCCTTGTAGAACGAGAACAGCCCCTTCTCGCGCACCAGCTTCTGCACGGCCTCGGGCTGCGGGAAGAACGTCTCCACCGGCATGCCGTAGTGCTCGCGTACTTTGTCCAGGAACTGATAGGTCTCGGGATGCAGCCGTCCGGTGTCGAGCGAAAACACCGTGAACTTGCCGCCGACCTTCTTCGCCATATCGACGAGGACGACGTCCTCGGCACCGCTGAAGGAGATCGCGACATCCGGTCCGTATTCACGAATGGCCAACGCGACAATGTCGCGCGGGTCCTTGTGGGCATATTCCGCGGCCAGCGCCGCGAGGTTCTTTGGATCAAGCGCCATGTTTCCCCCTTGTGCGTTCTCAGTTACCGCGTCTTGGTGCGGCGGGAATCCGATTTATGTACAGTCCGCGCGCCGAACACGCAACCCCTCGCGGGGGATGTTCACTCACTCTGGCGCTTGTGGTATCGTTCCCCCCGTACAACTCAGGGTCCGGCAACCGAGAGGAGACACAGCATGTCGGTCGATCGCAGCGTGACTGAGAAGATTTTGAACGTGCTGCGGCCGTATGCCTCCAACTGGAGCGGCACACTCGGTCGTGGCGATCTGGTCATTCCGCAGCGCGAGATCGCGCGGGTCATCCACGACATTCTCGACGCCCTGAGCGAGGTCGACGACCGTGGCGGTGAGGCCAGCGCCATGGACGTCTTCCAGGTTCTCACCGACGCGCGCCGTCTCCCTTCGCTGCAGGATCAAGTCGAGCGCCTGCAGGGCGCGTTCCTCATCGTGAAGCGGTAGGCGCACCTCGCTCTCTACGCTCTCAGCTTCCCATACCCTCACGCCCCGCCAGGATTTGCCTTCCTGCACGGGGCTGGCAATGCTACGGTTCCGTCACCCGCGGACCGAGGAGCCCGCGCCTCATGGGATTCAACCTCGCTGAGATCAACGAAGCCATCGCCGCCGCCATCCCCGAGCGCGAGTGCATCGTCCTTCGCGACCGGCGTCTGACCTGGCGGGACTTCACCGAGCGCACGCGCCGGCTGGCCAACCTCCTGCACGCCCACGGCCTCGGCTGCCACCACGAACGTCGCGGCCTGCAGAACTTCGAATCGGGTCAGGACCATCTCGGCCTCTACCTCTACAACGGCAACGAGTACCTCGAAGGAATGGTCGGCGCGTACAAGGCGCGGGTCGCACCGTTCAACGTCAACTATCGCTATGTCGAGGACGAGCTGGTCTATCTGCTCAACGACGCCGACTGTCGTGCCCTGCTCTACCACGCCCGCTTCGCACCGACGCTGGCGCGCATCCGCGGCGACCTGCCGCATCTGCAGCTGCTCATCCAGGTGGCCGACGAGTCGCAACGTCCGCTCTTGCCGGGGGCCATCGACTACGAAGCGGCGCTGCAGCATGCATCGGCGGAGCGGCCGGCACTCGACTGGTCTCCGGACGATCTCTACATCCTCTACACCGGCGGGACGACCGGCATGCCGAAGGGCGTGCTGTGGCGCCAGGAAGACATCTTCTTCGGCGCGCTCGGCGGCCATCCTCCCGGCGGTTCGCCGCATCAGTCAATCGACAGCATCGTTGAAGTCGCCAAGGCGGGATCGATGCGCGCCCTCCCCGCGCCGCCGTTCATGCACGGCGCGGCGCACTGGATGGCGTTCACCTGCTTCCACCAGGGCGGCACGGTCGTCGTTCAACAGCACCCCGGTCACCTCGACCCGCACGACATCTGGTCGACGATCGAACGGGAGAAGATCATGTTCCTGACCATCGTCGGCGACGCCTTCGGCCGCCCGCTCCTCGATCAGCTCGGCAAGCAATCCTACGATCTCTCCTGCCTCAACGTCCTGCTCTCCGGCGGCGCCATTCTCACCCCGACTTTGAAGGAGGCGTTCCTCGAGCGGCTGCCGCACATCATGATCCTCGACGGCTTCGGCGCCTCGGAGACCGGCGGGCACGGCACGCAGATCACCATGAAGGGCATGCAGGTCACTACCGGCAGCTTCAAGATGAACGAGCAGACCGTGGTGCTGAGAGAGGACCTCAGCGGTCCGCTGGCTGCCGGCAGCAGCGACAGCGGCTGGCTGGCGCGCACCGGCCGGGTGCCGCTCGGCTACTTCAAAGATGCGGAGAAGACGGCCAAGACGTTTCCGGTCATCAACGGCGTGCGCTACGCCGTCCCCGGCGATCACGCGAAGGTCGCGGCCGACGGCGCGATCGTGGTGCTCGGCCGCGGCTCGGTGAGCATCAACTCCGGCGGCGAGAAGATCTACCCGGAAGAGGTGGAGAAGGCGTTGAAGCACCATCCGTCGGTGTACGACGCCGTAGTCGTGGGCACGCCGAGCGACCGTTTCGGCCAGCAAGTCACGGCCGTGGTGCAGGCGCGCCAAGGTGAGGTGCCCGACAAGCAGGAGCTGATCGAGTTCTGCGCCAGCCACCTGGCACGCTACAAGCTCCCCAAGGCGATCATCTTCGTCGACGAAATGGTGCGCAGTCCGTCGGGCAAGGCGGACTATCGCTGGGCGAAGAAGACGGCGATGGAGAGCCTGGGCCTGAGCTCGTAGGCTTTCCGGGATCGCGCAACCGGCCCGGTCTGCGCTGCGCCTCGGGCGTCGGCTCGACATTGTGCGCCGGGCTTGCTATTAATATCCGTGTTTATTGTCGCGCTCCCCACTCTGCCCACCTGCAGTTTGTCCAGGCCTCAATAAACTTGTCGCGGTGCAATGACGCTCCCTGCGACGAGCATCTCGGTCCACGGCGCCTCCCGTATGCAATTGGCGCCCTCACAAAATGAAAGGAACTCTCCCCTCGTGAACCTCTTCCCCTCAACCTTCGAACACTTCCACCTCTCTCCACCCATGCTCGCCGCCTTGCGCGCCGCCGGGTACCAGACGCCGACGCCGATTCAGGCGCAGGCGATCGAGCCGGGTCTGCAGGGGCGCGATGTCCTCGGCGCCGCACAGACCGGCACGGGGAAAACCGCCGCGTTTCTCATCCCGATCGTCGAACGTCTACGCACGCACAGCGGCAGCGCCTTGGTGTTGGCACCGACGCGGGAGCTGGCGGAGCAGATCTTCACGTGGTCGCAGCGTCTCGGCTGCGGCCTGCGCGCCGCCCTCGTCGTCGGCGGGGTCGCCTATGGCCCGCAGTTCCAGGCGCTGCGCGACCGGCCATCGATTATCGTCGCCACACCCGGCCGCCTCGTCGACCACATCGAGCGCGGTACAGTCTCGACCAAACCTATCCGCATCCTCGTGCTCGACGAAGCGGATCGCATGCTCGACATGGGCTTCAAGCCGCAACTCGATCGCATCATGCGGGAGCTGCAAACGCCGCGGCAGACGTTGCTGTTCTCCGCAACATTACCGCCCGACCTCGGTGCACTGGCCCGGATGCATCTGCGCGACCCGATTCGCGTGGCGGTGGGCCCGCAAGCGCTGCCGCCCCCCCGTGCAACCCAGGACGTGTACATGGTCGGACGCGAGGAGAAGACACCGTTGCTGCTCTCGCTGCTGCACGCCCATCCCGGAAAGATGCTGGTGTTCGCACGCACCAAGCACCGCACCGATCGCGTGGCGCGGGCACTGCGCAACGCCGGCCACGCCGCGCAGCGCCTGCACTCCGATCGCAGCCAGTCACAACGGCGTGAGGCACTAGACGGCTTCCGCGGCGGTCGTTACCGGATCCTGATCGCCACCGACATCGCCGCCCGCGGAATCGATGTGACCGGCATCGACCGCGTCATCAACTACGACCTGCCGCAGACCGCCGAAGACTACGTCCACCGCATCGGTCGGACGGCGCGCGCCGAGGCGGCGGGCCACGCGTCGAGCTTCGCAGCGCCCGACGAACGGGCGCAGCTGCACAGCATCGAGCGCCATATCGGGCGCCCGCTACCGCGCCAGCCGCACAGCACCAGCCGCGCCGCGGGCACACCAACACCGCACGCGCCGAAGGAGGTTCAGCATGCGCAAGGACGAGGATTCACACCGCTTCGGTCCCGGAAGCTGGGTGACGCTGCGCGGTACCGGCGAGCACGTCAAGGTTGAGGCGTGGTCGGTCATCGCGGCGGCGTACCGCCTGCGCTCGCGCAAGCACGGCATCTTGTTTGCCACCGATGCTGAGGTCGACGAGGTAACGGTCCACCCCAACGTTCACCTCGGCAAGCACTGGAGACGGTGCCGCGCGGTCGGCTGCGGCGCGCCACTCACCCCGTCCTTGCCGATCTGCCCGCGGTGTCAGGGGCCGACCTGCACCTGCGGCCGCTGCCAATGCGTCCGCCTGACCGCGGCGTCGTCGGCGCGCCCGAAGGCCCCTCGCAAGAAGGCTGCAGCCCGACGGCAATGACCGGCGGCGTAGTTGTGCCCCTCAGTTGCGCCTGCTAGGGTCGAGCACAACTGGCTGTCGGGCGCGAGAACCGCACCACGTACCACTTCTGTCGGTTCGATTCCCGCTCACGCACTCAGACACACATGGCGGCGGCAACGGGTGTCGTTGGCCGTGAGGTGCAACACAGCAAGAGGCTGCGCCGGAGTTCGAACAAGCACGGACTCACCATCCATCGGGTCGCCGCGGCGACCCCACAACAAGGAGTGCATGCAATGGGAAGAAAGCTGTACGTCGGCAATCTCGGGTTCGACGTAGTCGACAAGGATCTGGAAGAGCTGTTTTCACAGGCCGGCGTGTGCGAGTCCGTCGCCATCATCATCGATCGCGCCACCGGGCAATCGCGCGGCTTCGGGTTCGTTGAGATGGGCTCGAACGCCGATGCGCTCAAGGCCATCCAGCAATTTGACGGGCAGGAGTTCAAGGGCCGTGCCCTGAAGGTCAACGAGGCGCGCGACCGTGAGCGCGGCGGCGGCGGCGGTGGCGGCGGCGGCGGCCGCGGCGGCCCTGGTGGTGGCCGCGGCGGCGGCGGCGGCGGCTGGAACCGTCGCTACTAGCCGGCGAGCGCGCCCGTCTCGCAACGGGAACATGCCGCCGAGCGGCCGCAGGGGTCACCCTGCCGACGCCGCAACTGGGAGGGTACATGGCGTTCGACAATCTGCCCGCTTCGAAGCCGGCTCCACGACGTCCCAAGAATGAGCCGGTCTTCGGGGTCGGCTGGCACGCCTTCATCAACTGGCCGAAGGCCATCGGACAACTGCCCGGCCCCGTCCCACTCGTGGATGCGACCGGGAAGCCGCTCTCGAACGACCTCGCCGACGGCCAGGAAGTCGAGATCGTTTCCTGGAGGCCACGATCGCGTGAAGGTGTGACGTACCAAGTCCGCCGCCTCAACGACGGCTCCGAATGGTGGATCGGTGCGCTCTACCTGCGCCGCTTGCGCGAGCCACCGGCGGCCGTCGCACGGCAGTAGACTGGCAGTCACGGCGAGTACCCATGCGCGTATTCTTGATTCACATTCGTGACCCGCAATTCTACGCGCTGCCGGCGGCGACGCGCGCCCCCAACGGCAACATCCGGGTGATGGGCTTTCCACCGATCGGTATCATGTCGCTCTCGGCCGTGCTCAAGCGTGCCGGTCACGAGTGCGTCATGTTCGATCAGGCCAACCCCGAAACGCCCGACGCCGTCATCATCGAGGAAATCCGGCGACAACGGCCAGCCTTCGTCGGGCTGAGTTTTCTGAGCACGACGAGCTACCCCTATGCGAAGATGTTGGCGCGGCAGATCCGCGCCGCCGATCCCTGTGTGAAGCTGGCGTTCGGCGGTGTGTTCGCCACGCTCAACGCGCCACTGATCAAGCAGCAGTGCCCTGAGGTGGACTTCGTCTGCCGCGGCGACGGCGAGCAGCTCGTCCTCGATCTCGTCGAGCATCTCGACGATCCCGCTGGCGTCGCCGGCCTCACCTGGGCGAAGGACGGCCAAGTCGTCCACAACCCCAACCGTATGCTGGACCGCGACCTCGACCAGTGGCCGTTTCCCGACCGCGAGAGCCTGCGGCTGGACTTCATCGAATCGATGCCCCTCGACGTGCCCGCGGTTTTGTCGATGGAGCGCTTCACCACCATGCAGACGTCGCGCGGCTGCCCGTGGCCATGCGTGTTCTGTGACATCCCGATCTTCAACGAGGGTAAATGGCGTTCGCGCAGCCCGCGGCATGTGGTGGAGGAGTTCACGCACCTGCAGCAACTGGGATACGGTGCGGTGTACTTCGTCGACGATCACTTCCTCCTGCAACCGAAGCGTATCGAAGCCATCTGCCAGGGCATCAACGATGCTGGCGTTACCATCCAATGGGGCTGCGAAGGACGCGTCGACTCGACGGCCCAGCATCTCTTCCCGGCCATGGCCAAAGCGCACTGCCGCACGTTGATGTTCGGCGTCGAGAGTGGCAGTCAGAAAGTGCTCGACCGCTTGAAGAAGGAGCAGACGCTGGCAGACGTCGAGACCGCGGTGACCAACGCCAAGCGGGCCGGCATCGAGATCGTCCACGGCTTCTTCGTCGTCGGCACACCCGACGAGACCGTCGAGGACATGCAGGCGACCTTCGACTTCGCGGCCAAGCTGCAGCTGGATACGTTCGGTTTCAACCGCCTGTGCGTCTACCGCGGCACACCGCTGTGGCACGAGTACGTCCAACGCGGCTTGGTCGACGACGTCGCCGATTGGTACAAGTACTTCAAGTGTTCGGAGATCGATCCCACCTGCCTTCCGGGTGAGGTGATCAACGCCGTGCGGACCGCCGGCTTCCGGCGCTTGTTCCGCTACAAGGTCACCCACTACCCGCTGCAGACCCTGCGCTTGCTGCGCCGCTTCCTGCGCTACATGCGGTGGCGCGACGTGGTGTACCTCATCGTCAAACCCTTCCTCGGAAACCGGCGCGGGCCGACGAAGAACGAGGTCCTGTCGCGCGCCGTCGAGCACGGCGCGCTGAAGGACGAGGCCGCGAACCTGACGCAGGTGTCCGATGCGCTGCTGCAACACGTCATGCGCGAGTCGCGAACGGAACGTCTCCGCTTGCAAGCCGAAGCGGAGAAGGCGCGGGCCGCTTAGATCACCACGTGATCGTCGGCGAAGAAGATCGGCGAGTTGGGCAGGTCGATGAAGCGCTGCTCGTCCTCGAGCAGCTGTCGTCCCGCCTCGATCCCGGCGGGGGTTTGCAGGCGTACCAGCATGTCGTCCCAGTCGAACCACAGCTCGGCGACGCCGTCGAACGGATCGGGCGCGCCGCGCGACGCGGCGATGGCCTGGGACAGCGCCGGGTCGATCGTGTGCGCCTGCACGTAACGCTTGATGCCGAGCGCCGCGGCGTGACCTTTCACCAATGGCGCGTGCGTCTCGCGCCAGTAGCGCTGGAACGCCTCGCGCGAGAGATGCGGCAGACGCCGTAGGCAGAAGATCAGGTGCACGGTCATAGCCCACGCTCCAGGGCGCGCTGCGTGAACAGCGCATCGTCCAAGGCCGCGTCGTACTTGACGTCGGTGAAGTCGACGACGGTGTAGCTCCCGCCCTGGAGGTTCTTCATCTCCATGTGAAACGCCGTCGGGATTGTGCCGACGGGGCGGCAGTCGCTCAGCGTGAGGACCTTCTCCAACCGGCCGCCCTTGTCGGACAGCTCGAACTTGACGATCACCAGGTCGTCCGCCCGCAACCAGGCGACAATCTTGCCGTAGGTCAGGTCCTTTCCGGCCGGCGTGAACTCGATGACGTGACAGGCGTGGCCGTCGACGGCCTCGTCACGCAGCAGCGTGGCGCGCGCGTCGGCATCGGTCCAATCGGTGATCTGCCCGATGATCGCCAGATCGTCGTAGCTGAAGTCCGTGCCGGCGAAGCTCTCGTGCTTGGCGCCGCCGCTGATCTGGCGAATGCGCTTCAGCTCGGGCAGATACAGCCACTGCTCGTCCTTGGCGTGTGGATCGGCCCACTGCAGGAAGCCCACGCCCTTGACCTCCGGCGGCGAGGCGAAGAACAGGATCGTGCGGTTGCGGTCTTCCGGGTACTTCTTGAAGCTGACCACCATCTCGCGGTTGCGCTCGCCGCCGCGCCGGTCGACGATGCGCGCCGTGAGCCGCTGCACGCGGTCGGTCCACTTGCGCGTCGTCTGCGACAGCTGCCGCACCTGGTCGAGCCGCTCGCGCGCGCTGGTCTCCGCCGCCGCCGAGCTCCCTCCCCCGCCGTCGACACCAGTCAAAAGGCAAAACGCAACCGTGGGAAGGCAGGAGCGGAAGACCACACGGCTGAGGGTCCTGAGACTTTCGACTTTCGCCATGTGACTCGTGCCTTTGAGTTTCTTCTACTGCGCCGGGCTTCCTTGCCGCTGATACCACAGCAGGCCGCTGTAGACATAGTGCACGCCCGAGATGGTGATCGTCAGACCGGTGAGATACCAGGTGACCAGGTTCACCCTCGCCATCGGGATGTCGGGGCGCGCCAGGGTCAGCAGCGCGAACCCGATGGTGAACATCTCGTTGAACGTGTTCAGCTTGCCGACGAACGTCGGATCGACCTGCATCGGCGTGCTGACGAAGTAGATGGCCAGATACCCGGAGAGAATCACCACGTCGCGCGTCAGCACCAGGATGAAGAGCCAGGTCGGAAGGACGCCCAGCCAGGTGAGGATGACGAACGAGCTGACCAGCAGGAGCTTGTCCGCCAGCGGATCGAGCGTCGCACCCAGCTCGCTCTTCGTATCCGTCAGCCGCGCGATCACCCCGTCGATCGTGTCGGTGATGCCCGCCGCCATGAAGAGCACCAGGCCGGCGCCAAAGCGGTGGTTGCTGACGACGATCAGGAAGATCGGCACCGCGATGATGCGCAGCAGCGTCAGGAAGTTCGGCAGGGTCAGCATGGTAGGGAATCGTGCTCGTGTGCGTGTTCGAGCTCGTCGAAGATCCGCTGCACCCTCTTCTCCTCTACGAGCACGACTCACGAGCACGATTCACGGCAATCTCCTTGCGCACTTGCCCGGCCAGCTTGGCGGAAACCACTGCCGTCACTTCGACCTCACCGTCGCGGTACTCCTCCTGCACCAGCCTCCCGCCGCGGCGCAGGCGCGCGATCAGATCGCCGCGGCTCGCAGGGATAGAGATGTGCAGCCGCTCGCGGCCGGATTGCAGCAGTGTGTCGACCGCCGCGAGCAGCGCGGGAATTCCTTCGCCGGTGCGTGCGGAGATCGCGCAGCGGACGCCGTCGCCGGGCGGTGGGCGCGACCCCGGCGCGAGGCGGTCGATCTTGTTGAGCACCGTGATGCGCGGCGTCTTGCCCGCCTCCAGCTCGCGCAACACGCGCTCCACCACCTCACACTGCTCGGCTGCGTGCGGGTTGCTGGCATCGACGACGTGCAACAGCAAAGTAGCCGTGCGCACCTCCTCGAGCGTGCTCTTGAAGGCATCAACGAACCCGTGCGGCAGCTTGTTGATGAATCCGACGGTGTCGACGAGCAGCGCGGCGCCGCCGCTCGGCAGCCCGAGCCGCCGTACGGTGGGATCCAGGGTGGCGAACAGCTTGTTCTCCACGAACACACCCGCCGCCGTGAGCCGGTTCATCAACGTCGACTTGCCGGAGTTGGTGTAGCCGACCAGCGCGATGGTCGCGTACGGCACGTCGGCGCGGCTCTGGCGGTGCAACCGACGCGTACGGGTCACCTCGTCGAGACGGCGGCGCAGGGTGGCGAGGCGCGTGCGCACCCGGCGGCGATCGACCTCGAGCTGCGTCTCGCCGGGGCCGCGCGTGCCGACGCCACCGCCGAGCCGCGACAGGTGCTGCCACTGGCGGGTCAGCCGCGGCAGCAGGTACTGCAGCTGCGCCAGCTCCACTTGCAGTTTGCCGGCGAGGCTGTGGGCGCGTTGCGCGAAGATGTCGAGAATCAGCTGGCTGCGGTCGATCACCTTG
>CAZCGA010000009.1:22287-26600 GCA_964498075.1 uncultured Binatia bacterium (SeqCode)
CTTGACGTGCAGGGCCTTCTCCAGATTGCGCTGTTGGGCCGGAGACAAGCTGTCGTCAAAGATGGCTACGTCACCGCGCTGCTCCTGCACCAGCTTGTGCACCTCTTCCACTTTCCCGGAGCCGATGAAGGTCGCCGGATGAATGCGTCGCACCTGTTGCAGCGCCGTGGCGGCCACGGCCAGGCCGGCGGTGTCGGCCAGGCGGTCCAGCTCGTCTAGCGATTCCTCGCCGCTGAGGGCGCCGCCATCCGCGCGTGCCGTCCCGACCAGCACGGCGCGTTCCGCCTGGCCATCGGGGCGGCGATGATCGAGGGGTTGCTCTGCGGCGCGCCGGCGCCGCTTGGGGTGCAGCTCGCGGTCGTCCGATCTCACTGAAATGAAGTCACTCCGTTGCCGAACAAACGCTCCACGGCTTCCACCATGCCCTCGGTCGGCGCGACTTTCAACTCCGGCGGCAGCGCGATCACCGTTTCCACCCGGTTGGGCAACAACAAATGCAGAAAGGCGCTGCATGGGCCGCGATGCTCGCTCAGCGTCCGGCGCAACGTACGCAGATGCTCCTCGTCGACCCGCTCGGCGAGCAATGCGAAGTGCACCTGCTTGACAGACTTCTCGCGCGCATCGAGCAACGCGCTGACGTCATCCGCGATGACCTGGCAACGCTCTTCGCTCACCTCCACGCTGCCGGTCACGAACACCGGCTCGTCGGAATGGATCGCCGTCTCACAGCGCCGGAAGGTCTCGGGCCACGCGATCACCTCGACGGCCCCCCAGCGGTCCTCGAGGTTGAAGGTCGCGTAGCGGTCCCCCTTCTTGCTGTTCTTGAACTTACGCGTGAGGATGACGCCGCCGAGCTTGACCTTGTCCTGCTGCGCGCGGTTGCGCAGGTCGGCGGTGGTGGCGTCGGCGAAGCGCTTGAGATCCTGCTCGTACTTGTCGAGCGGGTGGCCGGTGATGAAGAAGCCGATCGCATCGCGCTCGTGGTGCAGCAGCTCCTTCATGTCCCACTCGGCGACCTCGGGCAGTGGCGGCGGCTGCGTCGGCGTGATGGTCACCGTTCCGGGAGCGAACAGACCCATCTGGTTGAGGTCCTCGGCGCGGCCGCCCTGCCCCGCCCATTGGCAAATGCGATCCAGCCCTTCGAGCAAGCGCCGCCGCGGCTCGGCGGCGAAGTCGAAGGCGCCGCACTTGATCAGGCTCTCAACGACGCGCTTGTTCACCTGCTGGCTCTGCACGCGCTTGCAGAAGTCGGCCAGCGACGTGAACGCGCCGTCGGCGCGCGCCGCGATGATCGCCTCGATAGCCTTGGAGCCCACGCCGCGCACGGCACCCAGCCCGAAGCGGATCGGCCGCCGCCCGTCGTCGCGCGGCTGACCGACGGTGAAGTCCTCGCGGCTCTCGTTGACGTCGGGGGGCAGGATGGTCATGCCGCGCTCGCGACACTCGGCGATGTTCTTGTAGGTCTTGTCGGTGTCGGACATCTCGAGGGTCATCAACCCGGCCATGAACTCCTCCGGGTAGTGCGCCTTCAAGTACGCGGTCTGATACGACACCAGCGCGTAGGCGGCGGAGTGCGACTTGTTGAAGCCGTACGCGGCGAAGGTCTCCATCTGCTCGAAGATCTCGCGTGCCAGCCTCTCGGGGAGCTTGCGTTTCACCGCGCCTTCGATGAAGCGCTCCTTCTCGCGCTCCATCTCGGCTCTCTTCTTCTTGCCCATGGCGCGGCGCAGGTTGTCGGCGTCGCCCAGCGAGTAGCCGGCGAGCGCCTGCGCGATCTGCATCACCTGCTCCTGGTAGACGATGACCGCGTAGGTGTCGCGCAGGATCGGCTCGAGCGCCGGGTGCAGGTACTTGATCGGCTCCTTGCCGTGCTTGCGTTTGGTGAACTGCTCGACCATGCCGCTGTCGAGCGGACCGGGACGGAACAGGGCGAGCACAGCGATGACGTCCTCAAAGGTGGTGGGCCGCAGTTGCGTGAGCAGCTTGCGCATGCCGCCACTTTCCAGCTGGAAGACGCCGACGGTGTCGCCCTTGGCGATCAGCTTGTAGGTGGGACGGTCATCGAGCCGCAGCGTGGCGATGTCGATCTGCACGCCGCGGCCGTCGGCGATGCGCCGCACGACGTTGTGAATCATCGTCAGCGTCTTGAGCCCGAGGAAGTCGAACTTGATCAAGCCGATCGCGTCGACGTCGTTGTACGGGTACTGCGTCATCACCGCGCCGTCCTTGTCGACGAACAGCGGCAGGCTCTCAATCAGCGGGCGTTCGGCGATCACGATGCCGGCGGCGTGCTTGGAGGCGTGGCGCAGCAGCCCTTCGAGCCGCAGCGCGTAGTCGAACAGCTGCTCCTCGCGCTCGCCGCGCTCGCGCAGCGCCTTGAGACGCGGCTCCATCTCGAGCGCCTCCTTGAGCGGGAAGTCCTTGCCCTGTTTCGGAGCGGGGTACAGCTTGGCGATGCGGTCGGTATCGGTGTACGGGAACTCGAGCACGCGCCCGACGTCTTTGATGACCTGCTTCCCCTTCAAGGTTCCGAAGGTGATGATCTGCGCGACGCAATCCTCTCCGTACTTCTCACGCACGTAGCGAATGACCTCGTCGCGCCGCTCGAAGCAGAAGTCCATGTCGATGTCGGGCATCGACTTGCGCTCGGGATTGAGGAAGCGCTCGAATAGCAGGTTGTACGGCAGCGGGTCGATGTCGGTGATGCCGAGGGCATAGGCCACCAGGCTGCCAGCCGCGGAGCCGCGACCCGGCCCTACCGGGATGCCTTGCCGCTTGGCGTAGTTGGTGAAGTCCGCGACGATCAGGAAGTAGCCGGCGAACCCCATCGTCTTGATGATCTGCAACTCTTCGCCGAAACGCGCGTGGTAGGGCTGCTCGCGTTCCGCGCTCCAGCCTTCCGGGGCGCGCATCACGGTCAGTCGGGACTCAAGGCCCTCGCGGGCGACGCGATCGAGGTGCTCTTCGAGGGTTACGCCGTGCGGCGTCGCGAACACCGGGAACTGGTACTTGCCGAAGGTCAGCTCGAGGTCGCAGCGCGCCGCCACCTCGAGCGTATTGCTGATCGCCTCGGGGTGCTCGGAAAACGCCGCCTGCATCACCTTCGGGTCTTTGACGTAGAGTTGGTCGGTCTCGAAGCGCCAGCGCTTTGGGTCGTTGAAGGTCTTACCGGTCTGGATGCACAGCAGGACCTCATGCGCCTTGGCGTCGTCCGGCTCCAAGTAGTGGCAGTCATTGGTCGCCACCAGGGGCAGACCAAGCTCATGCGCCAGACGAATCAGCTCGACGTTCGCCTTCTCCTGCTGGGGCAGGTGATTGTCCTGGATCTCGACGTAGTAGCGGCCATCGAACAGGGCCCGGTACTCTTCCATCACCGTGCGGGCGCGGTCGATGCTGCCAATGGCGATCGCCTGGTTCACCTCGCTGGCCAGGCAGCCCGACAGCGCGATCAAGCCGCCGTTGCACTCGCGCAGCAGCTCCTTGTCGATGCGCGGCTTGTAGTAGAAGCCTTCTTTGTAGCTGAGCGTCACCAGCCGGCAGAGGTTGCGGTAGCCCTCCTGGTTCATCACCAGCAGGATCAGGTGATAGTTGCCGCCGGCCTCGAAGTCGTCGGTGCGGCTGACGCCCTTGTCCAACCGGCTCTTCGGTGCGACGTACATCTCGCAGCCGAGGATGGGCTTGATGCCGGCGTCGGCGGCCTTCTTGTAGAACTCGACGGCGCCGAACATGTTGCCATGGTCGGTGATCGCCACCGCCGGCATGCCCGCCGCTTTGACCTTCGCAATCAGTGCATCGATCTTGTTGGCACCGTCCAGCAGCGAGTACTGCGTGTGGACGTGCAGGTGAACGAATGACATTGCCGCACCTCTCCACCCAACGTTCATCTTCAATGGCGGATTTGCGGCGCGCGGTCAATCGGCGTGGACCGGGCGGCTCAAGCCGCGGCAACGACGCTCCCACTACGCGCCGCCGGCGCCGTGCGCTACTCCCACTCGATGGTCGCCGGTGGCTTCGATGAGATGTCGTAGACGACGCGGTTCACGCCGCGCACCTCGTTGATCAGGCGGCTCGACAGGCGCGCCAGCAGATCCGCGGGGAGGCGTGCCCAGTCTGCCGTCATGCCGTCGACGCTCTCCACGGCGCGGATGGCGACGACGTTCTCGTAGGTGCGTTGGTCACCCATGACGCCAACGGTCTTCACCGGCAGCAACACCGCAAAGGCCTGCCACAGCCGCTCGTACAACCCGGCGGCGCGGATTTCCTCGTCGACGATCGCCTCGGCGGCGTGCAACAACGCGACGCGCTCGGCGGTC
>CAZCGA010000009.1:26610-81748 GCA_964498075.1 uncultured Binatia bacterium (SeqCode)
TCGCCAAGGATGCGAATCGCGAGACCCGGCCCGGGAAACGGCTGGCGCCCGACGATGCGCTCCGGGATGCCGAGCACCTTGCCCAACTCGCGCCCCTCATCCTTGAACAACTCACGCAACGGCTCGATGAGCTGTAGATGCATACGCTCGGGCAAGCCGCCGACGTTGTGGTGGCTCTTGATGGTTGCCGACGGTCCTTTGAAGGACACCGACTCGATGACGTCCGGATACAGCGTGCCCTGTGCCAGGAACTTCACGTCCGGCAGCGCTCGCGCTTCCTGCTCGAACACCTCGATGAACGTGGCGCCGATGATACGCCGCTTCTGCTCCGGGTCCTCGACGCCCTTGAGCCGCTGCAGGAAGCGCGCACCCGCGTCGACGGCCTTGATGCGGAAGTGGAACGACTCGCGCAGGAAGTCCATCACGCGCTGCGCCTCGTCGCGCCGCAGCACGCCGTTGTCGACGAAGACGCAGGTGAGCTGGTCGCCGACGGCGCGGTGTACGAGCGCCGCGGTCACGGTGGAATCGACGCCGCCGCTGAGCGCGCACACCACCCCGGCCTTGCTCACGCGTGCGCGTATGCGCTCGGTCTCGCGATCGACGAAGTTCTCCATGGTCCAATCCGGCTTCGCCTTGCAGATGCGGAACAGGAAGTTGGCCAGCACCTCCTTGCCGCGCGGCGTGTGCACGACCTCCGGATGGAACTGCACACCGAATCGCCGCCGCGCCGGATCGGCGCACGCGGCGATGGGCGAGTTGGCGCTGTGCGCCAGGACCTGCCAGCCCGCGGGGAGGGCCTCCATCTTGTCGCCGTGGCTCATCCACACGGGAATCGCACTACGGTCGAAGCCGGCGAACAGGTCGCGATCGTCGTCGATGATCAGGTCGGCGTGGCCGTACTCGCGCCGCGTCGCACGCGCCACCTGCCCGCCGCCGAAGAGCGTGATCACATTCAGGCCGTAACAGATACCGAGGATCGGCGTGTCGAGGCCGGTGACCTCACGGGCCGGCAGCGGTGCGCCTTCGTCGTAGACGCTGGCCGGGCCGCCGGACAGGATGATGCCTTCCGGCTGCATCGCCTTGATCCGATCCATCGGCAATGAGTACGGATGAATCTCGCAGTACACGTGCGCTTCCCGCACGCGCCGCGCGATGAGCTGGGTGTATTGGCCGCCGAAGTCGAGAATGAGAATCATAGCTGTCAGCGATCAGCGGTCAGCTCTCAGCTCTGCAGAGAGACGATTGCCGCTCCGTGCTGTGAAATCCATCCTCCCAACCTCCTCTGGCTGACAGCTGATAGCTGACCGCTGATAGCTGATTGCTACTCCCTCCGATAGTTCGGCGGCTCCTTGGTCATGAACACGTCGTGCACGTGGCTCTCTTCGAGCGAGGAGTGCGAGGCGCGGACGAAGCGCGCCTTCTCGTGCAGCGCGGCGATGTCGCGGCAGCCGCAGTAGCCCATGCCCGCCTTCAGTCCGCCGACCAGCTGCGTAACGATGAACGACAACGATCCTTTGTAGGGGACGCGGCCTTCGATGCCTTCGGGAACGAGCTTCATCTGCTCTTCTTCCTCGTCTTGCATGTAGCGGTTGCGGCTGCCTTCGCGCTCGCGCATGGCTTCGAGAGAGCCCATGCCGCGGTACAGCTTGTAGGTGCGCCCCTGGTAGAGAATCGTCTCGCCCGGACTCTCCTCGGTGCCGGCGAACAGGCCGCCGAGCATCGCCGAATCGGCGCCTGCAGCCAGCGCCTTGGTGATGTCGCCGGAGAACTTGATGCCACCGTCGGCGACCACCGGGATGCCGAAGTCCCGCGCCACCTTGGCGCAGTCGGCAATTGCCGTGAGCTGCGGGACGCCGACGCCGGAAACGACGCGCGTCGTGCAGATCGAGGCGGGACCCATGCCCACCTTGATCGCGTCGGCGCCGGCGCGCGCCAGCGCCCGCGCGCCCTCGGCGGTGGCGACGTTGCCGGCGATGACGTCGACGGTCGGATGGGCACGCTTGATCTCCTTGATCGTGTCGATGACGTTGTTCGAATGTCCGTGCGCGGTATCGATGACCAGCGCATCGGCGCCGGCGCGCACCAGCCGCTCGACCCGCTCGATGCGGTCGTCGCCCGTCCCGACGGCGCCGGCAACCCGCAAGCGTCCGAAGTGATCTTTCGACGCGTGCGGGAACTCCGCGGCCTTTTGGATGTCCTTGACCGTGATCAGTCCCTTCAAGCGATTCTCGGCGTCGACGATGAGCAGCTTCTCGATGCGGTTGGCGTGCAGAATCTCCTTGGCTTCTTCCGGCCCGATGCCCGGCCGGCCGGTGATCAGGTTCTCGCGGGTCATCACCTCGCGCACTTTGCGGTCGAGGCGCTTCTCGAAGCGCAGGTCGCGGTTGGTGAGGATGCCGACCAGCTTGCCCTCGTGAGTCACGGGCAGGCCGGAGATATGGTAGCGGTGCATGATCTCCAGCGCGTCGGCGATGCGCTGGTCCGGATCGACGGTGACCGGATCGAGGATCATGCCGCTTTCCCACTTCTTGACCTTCTCCACTTCGCGCGCTTGATCTTCGATCGACAGGTTGCGATGGATCGCGCCGATGCCGCCTTCCTGGGCCATGGCGATGGCGGTGCGCGCCTCGGTGACGGTGTCCATCGCTGCGCTGATGAGTGGAATGTTGAGCCGGATCTGCCGGCTCAACTGCGTGCTGCAGTCGGCGTCGCGCGGCAGGAAGTCGGATTCCGCCGGCACCAGCAACACATCATCGAACGTCAGCCCCTCCGGCATATCAAAGGAGAACATCGCGCTTACCTCGGCTCGCTGGGGCGTGCATCATGGGTGGCCTCCAGAGGCACAGAAGCCCACCGGCTGAGCAGCGGGGTGGGCTTGTACGCGTCGTGAAGCGGTGATTGTGAGAACCATGGACTCTCTTAGCAAAGCGCTACCGCTCTGGCAACAGACCTCCTGCGGCCACTACATGTTGTGGTCGGGGCGAATGAGGATGACGGGGCGGCGAGTGACCCACCGGCGCAGCGCGGGAATCCAGATCGGCCGCAGCAGCGTTGCGTGCAGCACGTTGAGGATGAGGAGAGGCAACGCGGGGAAGAAGGGATGCGCGCCGATCAACGAACGCTTGGTGTCCAGGTCGTCGATGATCTCGGCGCGCGCCGGAAATATCCAGCCGGCGCAGGTGACGCGAACGTTCGGGTCACGGGCAATGTTGCGAATCCAGTTGGATCGGCGGCCGTAGGTCGAGATGATGATGAGACCGCCATCAAAACGCTCGCAGGGGAGCAGGACCTCGCGTGGCAGGCCGGTCTTCCGTCCCTGGGTCGTGAGCAGAACCCAACCGGGCGCGCGCGCGAAATAGGAGCGCAACGCTCTGACGACGACGCCCTGGAGACGGCTTGTCAGCCGCGTCACCGGGTGAAGCCGTGCCGCGAACGGTTCTCGCATTGGAGTACCCTCCTCCGCCGTACGTGTTGGTGATCCAACGTAGCTCCGAGCGCAGCGGCGGTCGACACTCTCGACTCATCCGCCGCGGGGCACCGCCACCTTCGACATGCGCTCCAGGATCGTCGCGGCGCGCTGCCGCACGTAGGGTCCAGGACGGCTTGCCGACCACTTGTGTGGATTCGGTAGGATCGCCGCGAGCCGTGCCGCTTGTTCCGCGTCCAGCGCGGTGCACGCGGTGTCGAGGTGACGCTGGGCCGCTGCTTCGCAGCCGTAGATCCCATCTCCCCACTCCACGGTGTTCAGATATACCTCGAGGATCCGTGCCTTGTTCCACAGCGCCTCGATCCATACCGTGAGGTACGCCTCGAGCCCTTTGCGTACGATGCCCCGACCGGGCCACAGGAAGAGGACCCGGGCGCACTGCATGCTGATGGTCGAGGCGCCGCGCAAGCGCCCGCCGCGTTCGCTCTCCTGCAGCGCCGATTCCATCTCAGTCCAGTCGAAGCCGCTGTGCTGCAGGAAGCGTGCGTCTTCCGCTGCAATCACGGCACGCACCAGGTGAGGCGACATCCGTTGCATTGGCACCCAGTGATAGTCGATCCAACTACCGGTTGCGGCCCTGATGAGCATGAACGGTGTGACCGGCGGCGCGACACGTGCGAACGCAAGGATCCCCAGGACGGGCATCACGACACCGGCAAGCACCAGCGTAATCAGCACACACCGGGCGAGACGCCGCATACGTCACTCCGATTCAGTGCGCGCCGTCATGCCGGTGTCTGCCTGGAGGTGTGCGGAAGCGGAGCCGCAACGGTGTGCCGTCGAGCTTGAACGCGGCGCGCAGTGTGTTTGCGAGGTAGCGCTCGTACGCGGTCGACACCAGCTGTGGCGCGCTGGTGAAGATGGTGATTGTCGGCGGCGCGGTGCCGGTCTGCGTCGCGTAGTAAAAGCGCGGGCGCTTGCCCTTCAC
Source organism: uncultured Binatia bacterium (SeqCode) (assembly GCA_964498075.1). GTDB lineage: Bacteria > Desulfobacterota > Binatia > HRBIN30 > HRBIN30 > CAZCGA01. The sequence goes on from CAZCGA010000009.1 coordinate 31,026, forward strand.
GCTGGGAGGTGCTTGCGCACGTGTGGCGTCGCCGAGCGCTTCATTCAGGTGCACGGTACGCACTTCGCGGCGATGCGCCGCAACCAGATCCTCCAACGCCGGGAACAGATCGCCGACCCCCTTGCCGGTGTGCGCCGACAGAAAGACGGCTGGGACCTCGGCGAGCGTCGCGTACTGTTCGCGCAACGCCGCGAGAAACGGGACGCGATCCCGCTGCGCATGCGGCACCGCGTCCCACTTGTTGATGGCGAACAGCAGCGCCCGCCCGCGCTCCCACGCATAGCCGGCGATGCGCGCGTCCTGATCGGTCATCCCCTCGGTCGCATCGATCAGGAGAATGGCGACCTCGGCGCGCTCGAGAGCGCGGAAGGCCCGCACGACGCTGGCGCGCTCGACCTGCTCCTGCACCCGCGGCCGGCGCCGGACGCCGGCGGTGTCGACGAGGACATACTCCTGCCCGCGGTAGGTGAACGGCGTGTCGAGCGCGTCGCGCGTGGTGCCCGGGGTGGCGTCGACGATGGCGCGCTCGTAGCCGACGAGCCGATTGAGGAGCGACGACTTGCCGACGTTCGGCCGGCCGACCAAGGCGAGGGTCACGCTCTCCGCCCTCGGTGCGGCCGTCACCGGCGCCTCCGGCAACGCCTCCACCATGCGGTCCAAGAGGTCCTGAATGCCGCGACCATGTGCGGCGGAGATCGGAAAGACCTCGTCGAGCCCGAGGGCAAAGAACTCGGCGGCTGCATCGTCATGCGCCGGGGTGTCGAGCTTGTTCACCGCGTAGAAGACGGGTTTGCGCAGCTGACGGAGGCGCTCCATGAAGTCGCGATCGATCGGATTCAACCCGGCCCGGCCGTCGAGCACGACGACCACCGCATCCGCTTCCTCCGCGGCCAAGGCGCTCTGCGCGCGGACGGCGGCACCGAGCGTCGAGGCATCGGCGTCCTCGAAGCCGCCGGTGTCGATCAGAAGAAACGATCGTCCCCGCCACTGCGCGGTCGCGATATTGCGATCGCGCGTCACCCCCGGGCGGCTGTCGACGATGGCCCGCGGGGCGTGCACGAGGCGATTGAAGATCGTCGACTTACCGACGTTGGGACGGCCGACGATGGCAACGATCGGCAGGTGCTGCGGCAGATCAGTAGAGGGTTGATTCATCGGCTCATCGGATTCTCGCGTCATTGGCAGACAGTTCGACCTTCAATGCGGCGGCGCGTCGGGGCTGACGAATGTGTTCCGTTGGCCGTCCCATCGCAGGCGGATCACGGGGCGCCCCTTTGCGCCGGGAAAGATCTGCGGTGTCTCGGCAAACCTAACATCCAGAGAGCGATCGTCAAACTGCATCTGCAGGGCCTCCTGCAAACCGAACATCAGCACGGGGCTGCGCACCCCCGGGGCGAAACCGATGCGCAACGCCTCGAGCCCACTGAGGATGAAAAACGCATGCGGCGGCGGCCGCGGCACCGCGGTCGCCACCGCCTCGATGATGCGCGTGCTCATGATGCCGTTACGCCGCAGCTGCTCATTCTGAGCCTGCAACGCGGCAGCGCACGCGATGAGCCACACGGCTGTGCCGCCCAGGATCGCAACGCGCAACCATCGGAGGTGCGCCACCCGCGCCGACGCAACGCTGCCCGCGGTCACGACCAGGAGCGCGAAGCCGACGCTCGCCAGGTATACGTACCGGGATTGGAACGCCCACAATCCGAGGAACGGGGAGAGCGTCAGCGCGATCCACAAGACCGCCAGCCAGGCGACACGGCGCGTCTCGACCGCGCGGGTGACCCACAGACAGGTGCAGACGAGCACGCCGAACGCAAGTACGGCCACCGGGCCCGTGAACGGTAGCGGCGCCAGCAGACGCCAGCTCGCCAGGGCTCCTTGGTGCGCAACGAAACGGACCAGCCCCGCGAGATCACCACGCGCCATGATGTTCCAACCGAGCAGTCCCATCGCAAAATAGGTCGTGCTCACCCGGCGAATCACCAGGTAGGCACCGAGGATTGCGCCGTACACCGCGATCGCGCCAGCGTGCACCTTCACCTTACCTGGCCCTACCAGGCTCAGCGCAACCGCCACCAGGGGGAACGATGCGGCCGACTCCTTCGCGAGCAACGCCAGACCGAACAAGAGCGCGGCCCCAGCGGTGCGTTGCCGCACGTGCAGAAGGACCGCCGCCAAGAACAGACCCGCGGCGATCAGCTCGGTGCGCCCCGACACCCACGTGACGGCATCGTGATGCGCCGGATGGACCGCAAACAGCAGAGCGACCAGAAGGCGGGGACCGGCGCCGCGCAACACCTCCGACGCCACGCGCCACACCAAGTACGAGTTGGCGCAGTGCAGGAGCAGATTCACGAGATGATAACCGGCCGGAGCGTTCCCGTTTACCAAGTAGTTGAGAAAGAACGACAGCTGGACCAGCGGGCGAACGAACGCGCCACTCCACACCGGCGGGACCAGTGCCGCCCGCCACCAGGAGCCGGTGGCACCGACACGGGCGCCGGCGATCCAGATGTAGTCGTCGTTCATGAGGCCGAACCAGACCGTCCAGCCGTAGTTGAGCAACACCCAGCCGATCAGGATCGGCCCTGCCGCGCGCTCCCACCATGGCCGGGGCATGAGATTGTGTGTCGAGGCGTCCACTGCTCAACGGGGCGGGGCGGCCGCTGGTTGCAAACGCCGGCGCCGCTCTTTGTCGTAGCGGTAGAACAGCGCGATCCCGAGCATGGCGGCATAAGCGGTCCAGCGCAGGTAACCGAGCCGCACGCGGTCACGCGAGAGGCGCAGGACGACCCAGAGAATCAGCGCCGTCAGCCCGACGACCTCGACGCTGAAATGATCGAGGACGCGGCGGCACCGTCTCTCGATGATACCCCACACGGACATCACCAGCTTGAGCAGGGCGAACAACAGGATCGGGTTCGCAATCGACAAGACGACGGGCACGCTCCAATGCGTGTGGCGCACCGGGCCGAAGCTGATCCAGCCGAAGCGCTCCGCGGTCAGCGTACGGAGCACCAGGTAGTGGAGGACGGTGACCTCCAAGAGGTGATCCGAGAGGAATCTGACCGGCGGGTACAGGAGCTCGTGGACGCCCGACACGCGATCCAGCGGCGCGAAGGCCACGTAAAGCAGAACGGCCCAGGCACATCCCGCCACCACGTATGTCGACGTCGCTGCCCATTTATTGAAAACCAGATTCGCGGCCAGCGGCAGGTCCGGCCGTGCGGTGGCAACGGCCGCCAACACCGACGCCAGCGCCAGGCTCGCCACCGCCCACACCAGCATCGGGCGCGGATGCGCCGGATACTCCATGCCCATCGCGAAGCCCAGAAACACGACCACCGCCCATGGCAGCGGGAAGAACGGTCCCGGAAGCCCCCACAGATGCTCGGCGAAGGCGATCTCCGCTTGCGTGTCCAGCGGAACAACCGCCCGGCCCTGCGCCACGAAGCGCGATACGCCCAACGGCACGAACGCGTTGAGCAGCAAAATGAGCACCGACAGCAGCAGGAGCTGCCGGTGAGACAGGCCGACCCACGTACCCACGAGGATCGCCACACACGCGATCCAAATGAACAGGAAGAACTCCCATGCCAAGTTGAACAGCAAGAAGTAGCTGTGAAAGGCACCGATCAGACCGAACAGCAACACGAAGGGCAGCACTTCCTCGCGACCCTTGGTCACCAGCCGGTTCTGCGTCATGCCGAAGGCGAGGAAGAAGAGGAAGTGTCCGGTCTCACCGATGAAGAGCACGGCGTTCTCCATGACGCCGTGCCCGAAGATGAACCGCCACATGTGCGTCCACGACATGAACAGCAGACCCGCCGCGCGCAGGTAGTCGAGCGCGTAGTTGCGTCCGGCGGGAGCTGTCTCGATCGCCTTGGCGGTCACCACCGGATCCCTCTTTACACTCGCCAGCCGCCTAGGCCGCCGCTTCGCTTGCGGGAGCCACGCTCTCCACAACCACCGGCTCTACCGGAAATGCAAACCCCGACGCCACCGCCGCCATCGCATACGCCAAGAGACCCACAGCGTAGCTTACCGTGATGCCGAAATTGAGCGAGATGATCGTCGCGACGACACTGCCACAGACCGATGCTGCTCCGTTCACGCCCCAATACAGCGCCCGATGCCCCAGCGGGTCTGACGCGCTCAACGCCAGACCGGTGGCCAGCGGGATCCCCAACACGAACCCCAGCGGCACCAAGACCAGCACGGCACCCGTGATCCGGAGCCACGTCGGCGCGCTCTCGAGCGTGCGTGCGATGAGGACGCCCCCGGAGGCCGTGAGCCCCGCCACCAGCAGCAGCACCAGCAGCGCCCGGCGCAGCCAACGTGCGTTCCGCCCGCGCTGCGACGCCCGCTGCGTCCACAGGCTCCCGGCTCCTGCCGCTACCAGCAACGAGAACAGCACCACCGTCAGCCCGTACACCGGGTGGCCAAGCACGATCATCAGTCGCTGCATCAGCGAGACCTCGATCACGATGAATCCGAAGCCCAGCCCGGCAAAGTATGTCAGTCGGCTGGTGGTGCGCGGCACCCGGCGCGTCGCCGCGCCGCGCAACCACAACGGCACAAGAATGAAGACGACGGACAAGCCCATGGCAACGACCAGCAGCCAGCCCAGGGTCACGACCGCATCGGCATTCGTGCTGAAGATCGTCGACTTCGCCCAGCCGGCGCGTACCACGTCGCGGACTCGCAGCATGTTGAAGAAGAACGGCCGGTCATCGGTCGGGGGGCTGAGATCCAGGGGAAACGCGTCCAGGAAGGCGGCGGGCTCCAGCCCTCCCGCCAGCTGTGCGAGCGCTTCACCCTGGCTGAAGCCTGGTCCCAGCAGCTCTTCAAACCCTCTGGCGGCGCACCACCGCCGCAACGTGTCGAGCTCTTCCGTCGTGAACGGCCGCGCCGCAATCAGCAAGGTCGCTGTGGAGAGGAGCGGTTGACCGCTGCGCGCCAGGAACAGTCGATCCTGCGGCAACGCCGCACCGGCGCGTCGCAACACCGCGGCGGCGAGAGATACCATGCGCAACGTCTCTCCGGGTTGCGGACTGAAGTACCGGCGACTCAACGACACCACCCCGTCCGGCGTCAGCCGATCGAGCAGCAGGTTACTCATCATGATGAGGAAGACGGCGGCGTAGCGCGCCGATCGGACACCCACCGAACCCTCCATCTAGCCGCCTGCCGCCGCGCTGCGCTGACCGTACAGCATCAGCGTCGTGCCGATGATGTAGAGACCGGCGGCGGAGAGCGCCACCACGCTGAAGCCCCAGGACATGGCGAGGATGACGGCGAGCGTCGTGCCGATCACCGAGCCGATGCCGTTGATCCCCCAGGCCCACGGAACCAGCCGCGGGTGCGCACGCGCCACGCACGCGATGCCCAACGGCATGAACATCCCCAGCGTCAAGCCCATCGGCAACTGCGCGGCCACCGCGATCAGCACGCGCGGCAGCAACTCCAGGTGGAGAAACGCCGTGAACACCCGCGCCAGCGTCAGCACGTACACAACGACCAGCAGGGCGATGACGGCCGCCAGCCATCGCAGCGCCGCCTCCGGACGCTCCGCAAAGCGAGTCGACGCGAGGCTGCCGGCGCTGGAGAAGAGCAGCAGCGAGAAGATGGTGATCGACAGCGCGTACGTCGGCGAACCGAGGAAGAGCACGAAGGACTGCACGAAGCTGATCTCGATGAACATGAATCCGACACCCAGGGCGAGGAAGTAGACCAGGTATGACAGCACCCCCGGAGCTCTCAACCCCTCGCGCGCGCCGCGCCACAGCGGCAGGACGATCAGCAGCGCACCCAGCCCGACGGATTGGACGATCATGAGCACCAGCACTAGCTGTCCGATGAACGACCCGGGAAAGAGAAAGAAGAGGCTCTTGCGGGGCGAGAAGTTGCGCCACTTGCCGACGTTGTAGAAGAAGGGATCGCGGTCGTAGACCGCGTCCATGCGGAACCAGGCCGCATCCAACCAGCGCTGGCGCGCCGGCTCGTCGCTGCCCAGCACCGTCGCGAACGTCGACGCATCCGCCGGCATGCCCGGGGCATACGCCACCTTGAACCCTTTCGCCGCCGCGAACTCGGAAACGCGACGCACGTCGTCGGCGCTGAACGGGGTCTTCTTCACCAACACGTCTTGCGACTGCGCGTTGCCGGCATTCGACACGGCGCTGACGATCATCAGGTGCTCTTGCGGGTCTGGCGCGCCCAAACGCTGCAAGGCGCGATAGCCGTTGAGCGCCAGCCGCGTGCTGAGCGGCGGCGGCCTGCTCGGATCGAGAATGTCTCCGACCACCATTGACAGCAGCCCGTCCCCCGACAGGTGCGCGAAGAAATCCTCCTGCGCTTCGACCGTGTACAGGTAGCTCTCCGCCAGAATGTACGCACCGGTGGCCTGCGCGGCAAAGGTGTCGACGGCGGTAATCTGAATCAGGTCGAACACCTGGTCGGTCTTGCGGATGAAGTGACGGCCTTCGCCCGCAAGCAGCGTCACGTCGCTGCGATCGTAGAAGCCGCCGGTGAACGGGCGCAGGCGACGCGTGAGCAGATCGACCGTCTTCGGTTGCAGCTCGACGCCGGTGACGTGACGCGCCCCCTGCTTGATGGCGTTGATCATGTCGATGCCACCGCCGACACCGATGACCAAGACGTTGGGCCGGTCACGAATCACGTACGGCGTGCGCAGCAGGTGGTGGTCGAGCATGGCGTAGTCATCGAACGAGCCGGTGAAGGAGTACAGGTTCGAGCCATTGCCGCCGTCGTACTGCAGCCAGCCGCCGTTCGGAAACGGCCCGTCGTACGACCGCATGATGCCCGTGCCGCGCCAGTAGAGGTACTGCGTCGGTGGGTCCCAACCGAACGCGTCGACGCGATTGAGCGCCGTCCACGCCATGTAGGCGTCGGGCCGCTTGATGTCTTCACGGAATCCAGCCAGCGCCTTCGAGCCGGTGACACGCACGTCCAGATGATTCCCAAAGAGCGCGGCGCACAGAACGCTCGCAAGCGCCGCCCCGGTCAACCCCGCCGCCGGCGTCGTGGTGCCAGCTCCAGCGCTGAGCGCCGCCGCCGCCGCCAACAGGAGCCCGGCCGCCAGCACGACAACTCCGGGAACACCGACCGGCTCGACGAGGGCCACGACGAGTACACAGCCGAGCGCCGCTCCGAACAGGTCGAAGAAATACAAGCGGCCCATCAGCCGCGGATACGCCGTGAACGGCACGCTGATCGCGAAGCCGGCGAGCAGGAACGGCGCGCCCACGGCCACGTAGTAGCTCAGCAGGCTGAGCGAGAAGCGCAGCGGCTTGATCGTTACGTTCCCCACCTCGAGCGGAAAGCCGGCGAAGAACAACAGCGCGGCGATCGTGAGTGCGGCGCTGGCAGTCAACGCGCCGATCAGCAAACGCTGGCCGTGGCGCTCGAAGAGACGGGGAAACGCCGCGACGACGGCGCCGCTGGCGCCAAAGCCGAGCAACGCCACGCTGATCGTGAGGTAGGCGAAATGATACCAGATGGTGAACGAGAACAGTCGGGTGAGCGACACCTCCAGCGTCAGCAGCGCCGTCGAGGTGAGCAGCAGCGTGGCATAGATGCCCCAGTGCGGCGACGCACCCCATCCGGCGACGATCAGCGCTGCAGACGGCTCGTGCCGCCCGTCGGCCTGGAGCGTACCAGCGCCCACCGGCGCCGCCGGCTGTGTCACAGCCCGAACTCTTTCAACAACGCCTCCCGCTTGGTCCACTCTTCCTGCACCCGAACGAACAGCTCCAGATACACGCGCCGACTCAGCATGCGCTCCAGCTCCAAGCGTGCGGCTTGCCCGATGTCCTTAAGGCGGGCGCCGCGCGCGCCGATGATGATACCCTTCTGCGAACGACGCTCGACGTGGATGGTCGCGCTGATCACGGCGAGGTTGCCCTTCTCTTCAAACTTGTCGACGGTGACCGCCACCGCGTAGGGCACTTCTTGCCGGGTGTGCAGCAGGATCTTTTCGCGCACCACCTCCTGCACCAGCATGCGCTCCGTCTGGTCGGTGAGGGCGTCCGGCTCATACAAGCGCGGGCCTTCCGGAAGCATGCGGACGATCTGCGCGAGCAGCTCCTTGAAGTTGGTCTTCTTCAAGGCACTCAGCGGAACGACGTCGCGCCCGGGCAGCAGCGCGTCGATCTGCCCGAGCAACGGCAACAGGTCGTTCCGGCTCCCCTGGTCGATCTTGTTGACCACCACGCAGACGCGCCGCGACTCCGCGGCGAGCCGTGCGGCGATGATCCGATCGGCCGGCCTGATGCCCTCGGCGGCGTCGATGACCCAGAGCAGGACATCGGCGTCCTCGATGGCCCGCTCGACGGACTGCACCATGCGCCGGTTGATCGGGCTGCGCGGCGTGTGCATCCCCGGCGTATCGATGAAGATGATCTGCGCCTGCGGCAGCGTCTTGATACCGAGGATGCGGGTGCGCGTGGTTTGCGGCTTGGGCGTGACGATGGCGATCTTCTGACCGAGCAGCTGATTCAACAAGGTCGACTTGCCGACGTTCGGGCGGCCGATGATCGCCACGAACCCGGAGCGATGCCCGGGTTCGGGTGTGGCGGCGGCATCGATCGAGGTGTCCTCCATCTACGTATGTGATTAGCAAGGGACGGGCGCATGGCTCAAGGTGACGCCGCCTGGAAAGGGAATCGGCCACCCCTTGCACGCGAGCCCGAAACGGAGAAAATGCGGCCGGCATTGTGAGGCGGATCGTGGGTCGATTCAACGCGCGTCGTGTAGTCTGGCTTGTCCTGGTCGTCGCCGTGGCTGCCCACGTTCGACTCCCGGCGGCCTTTGCGGCGTCCCCAACCGGTGTCCGGATGATTCCCCTGCAACGCGCGAACGGTTCCGCAGCCGCTGTGAGTGCCTCGCAGCACACTGCCGATCCACGCGCCGCGGCGCTGGCGCAACGCCTCGGCCAGCGACACGACGGCAGCACACGTGGCGGTGGCGCGGCCGCCTCGCTCAATACCGAGCAGGCCGACGGACTCGCCGAGCTGCGCCGACGTGTGGGCAGCGCCGTCGAGGTGCATCTGCGACCCGGTACGGGGACGCCACGCCTGATCCGCGGCGCGGTTCTGCAGCCCGCCGCGTCTGGCACCGGCGGCGGCGCCGCCGCCGACGCCGACGAAGCGACCGCACGCGAGTTCCTGCGTCGCAACCGCAGCGTGCTGCGTCTGGATGATCCGGATCGCGAGCTGGTGCTCACCCGCCGCGAGCACGACGCGCTGGGTCGGCGGCACTTGCGGTTCACCCAGACCTACGCCGGGCTGGCCGTGTGGCCCGCCGAGCTGGTGGTGCACGTCGATCCGGCCGGCAACGTCGACGTGATGGATGGGGCGTACGTGGCGACGCCGCACACCCTGCTCCAGCACCCGCGCGTCTCGGCGCCGGCGGCGATCGCCCGCGCCCGGCACGCCGTCCCTGACGGCGCCGCCGCGGAGCCCGGCACGCCGCAGCTGATCATCTACGCGCCCGGAGACCGCGCGCCGCGCCTGGCGTGGCAGGTGGAGCTGTCGGTCTCGCTGGCGGCCCGCTGGCTGGTGGTCATCGACGGCGCCAGCGGCATGCCCCTCACCGCGTACAACCAAGTCACCAGTGAAAACGTCGTGGGCTCCGGGCTCGGTGTGCTTGGGAATACACTGCCGCTGAACGTCTTCCGCTCAGGCAGTACCCTCTTCATGGTGGACACGAGCAAGCAGATGTTCGACCCGACCTCAAACCCACCCGCACCGGGCACGACGCGCGGCGGCATCGTCGTCCTCGACGCGCGCAACCAGCAGGGTGACGCGCAAGGGCGCCTCAGCTTGTCGCAGGTGACCTCGAACGACCCCAACTCGTGGAGCGTGGCCGACGCCGTCAGTGCCTCCTTCGGCTTGTCGGAAACCTACGACTATTACCTCGAGCGCCATGCGCGCGACTCGCTCGACGGGCAGCAAGGCACGATGATCGGCATCGTACGCTTCGGGCAAGACTTTCAGAATGCGTTCTGGAACGGCACGATGATGGTGTTCGGCGACGCCCAGCCGTTCGCCGGCGCCTTCGACGTCGTCGCGCACGAGCTGACGCACGGGGTCACGCAGTACTCTGCCAACCTGCTGTATCAAAACCAAGCTGGGGCGGTGAACGAGGCCATGTCCGACATCTTCGGCGAGATGGTCGAGGCGCGCACCGTCGGCCAACCCGACTGGCTCAAGGGCGCGCAGCTCGGCAACCCGTTTCAGAACTACATCAATCCCGCAGCGATCGAGTTCTTCCCAGGACGCGGCTATCCCGCCCGATTCAGCCAGCTGCTTGCCCCCAACGACCCGGTTCTCGACAACTTCCAAGGGCGCGACAACGGCGGCGTACACATCAACAGTGCGATCATCAATCACGCCTACTACCTGCTCGCGGAAGGTTTGGACGGCGGCATCGGGCTGGTCGACGCCGAGCGCATCTTCTACCGCGCGCTGACGCTGCACCTGGTCAACAACTCGCAGTTCGTCGACGCCCGCTTGGCGTGCATCACCGCGGCCGACGAGCTGTTCGGTCGGGACTCGATGCAGGCGCAGCGCACGGCGCAGGCATTCGACGCCGTCGAGATCGTCGGCGACACCCCCACCCCGGAGCCGCCGCCCTTTCTCGGTGTCAGCGGACCCGATGCCACGCTCTACGTCGTCTTCGATCCCGACTCCGAAGCGTACATTCTGGGCCGCCGCGAGCCGGCGCTCGGCGACGGCGAGGTCGGCGTGCCGCTCAGCCGAGGCAGCGTCGCGGCCGAACGGCCGTCGGTGGTCGGCGACGGCAGCCTGGCGTTCTTCGTGAGCACCGACAACGACGTCTGCAGCATCGACACGGCCGGCCAGGATCCCGAGACCTGCTTTGGGTTCGCCGGCCAGATCAGCTCGGTCGCGGTGTCGCCCAACGGACAGTTGCTCGGCGTCATCCTCCTCGACGCCCTCGGAAACCCCGACAACGCCATCAACGTCCTCGACCTCGCCGATGAGAGCGTGCGCAGCTTCTCGCTGCGGGCACCTGGAAACGATGCCCAGGGGCTCAACACCGTGCTGTTCGCCGATGCCATGGACTTTACGGCCGACAATCGTTTTCTGATCTATGATGCGCTCAACGAGATCAGCATCGAGGACGGATCCAACATGCTGCTCTGGAGCATCTTCGCGATCGACCTCGATACGGAGCAGACGCTGATGGTCGTGCCGCCGATGCGCGGCCTAGACATCAGCTTCCCGGCGTTGAGCCAGACCAGCGACAACTTCGTCACCTTCAACGTCGTGGACCAGCAGACCAACGCCTCGAAGATCCTGGCGGGCAACGTGACCACCGGGCTGCTCGTCGAGGTGGCGGATGCCGGCAGCGGCTTTGCGAGCGCGTCGTACATGGGTGACGACTCGGCGATCATTTACTCGGTCAGCGACGACACCCCCACCGGCCACTCGCTCCAACGGCAGCCGCTGGCGGCCGACCGGATCACGCCGTCGGGAACGGCGACGCAGTTTCTGAGCGACGCCGTCTTCGGTGTGATCTACCGGCGCGGGGCCTTCAGCGGGCCGGTTCCAGGTGGCTGTGCCGGCAACTGCGACCGGACCGGTCCGGTGAGCACGGCCGACCTGATGCGCAGCCTCAGCGTCGCGCTCGGCACCGCGGCGCTCGGCGACTGCACCGCGATCGACCGCGACGGCAACCGTACGGTGACGATCAGTGAGTTGGTCACCGCAGTGAATGCGGCGTCGAGCGGGTGCGCGGACTAGCCAGCGCGTCGGTTACGCCGCCACTGACGCCCATTCGCCAAGGTGAACTCTACTTTGCGCTCGGGTCTGAGCCGCTGCACGCGCCAGGTAGCCTCGGGAAGCAGGGAGTAGATGGCGCCCGAATCAACGAGAAACCGCACGTCACGCGCTCGTCCGCTCATGGCTCCATCCACTCTTCGGGCGTGTGGGCGACTCCACCACGGATGGTCCATCTGACAGCGCGTAGGGCGCGCAGGTCTTGTGACGCATCGCCGGCCACCAGGTCGGCGCGTTTCCCGACCGCGAGCGTCCCGATCTCGGAATCGAGACCCAGCATCTTCGCCGGTGAGCTCGTCGCCGCGGCGATGGTTTCGACTGGCGAGAGGCCGGCCTCGCTCACCAGCTCCATCTCGCGCGCGACCTGGGGACCATGGAAGTGATAGACCGCATCCGGCCACGGTGACGGCGTGTCAGTCCCGACCACGATCGGTACACCGGCGCGATGCTCGCGTTGCAGGTTTCGTTGCCCGATGCGCAGCGCATGGAGCAATCGATCCCTCGAAAGGGCGAAGCGCGCGATCCACGGGCGGGTGAACTCGAAGGTCCACGGGGCCGCCCAGCCGATGACCCCTACGTAAAAGTGCCGCACCGCATCCGGAGCGTGTGCGGTGGCGAGCTCGATCTCCGGCACAACGAGACGTACGTGCGGGTCGTCCACGCGGCTGACGTCGTAGACGGCCGGGAAGGTATCTATGAGCGACAGCGTGGTGAGCTGGTAGGCACCGCTCTTGCCGAGCCGTTCGATGAAGGCGTCGGAAAGCTCCTGCGGCGCGGCCATGTCGAGTGCAGCGTGCATGATCGCGTGTGCACCGATGTCGAGCGCCGCCCGTTGCGTCGACTCGGTGCGCGCGTGAACATAGAGCGGAAGGCCTCGACGGCGCGCACCCTCAACCACCGCAGCCAGGATATCCGGCGGGAACGGTCGCGGGCCACCGAAGGGTCCGAAGCCGTCCTCGAGGGCGATCTTCACACCAACGCCCTGGAGTGACTGGATCACGTCGAGCTTCGCCTCGACCTCGGCGGGCGTTGCCTCGGCACCGAAGCGTGGGTGCCCGTAGCCGTCCGGCGGGCGAACTTAAGGTCCCGTGGTGAGATAGCGCGGACCGGGGTTGCCGGCCGCGAGCCAGCTTTGAATGTCGCGCGCGACCTCGACGAAGGCGCCGGCGTCGAGGACGGTCGTGACGCCGCAAGCGAGGTAGGCCCGCAGGTGCTGGCGGTTCAGCGCGCGGATCGTCTCATCGGAATCGTGGCGATACGAGCTGCCCGAGGCGGCGACGAAGTGGACGTGCGAATCGATCAGCCCCGGGAGGGCGGTCATGCCGGCGGCATCGATCAGCCGGCCGCGAACCGCCATCGCACCGCTCGGTTCGATGGCGCGGATGCGACCGTCTCCGATCAGGATGTCGACGTTCGCCCTCGGCGGTTCACCGGAACCGTCGACCATAAGGGCGCCACGAATGAACACCTCCTCCGCACGAACGTACTGCGCCGACAGCGCAATCGCGGTGACCAGCAGTAGCGCCGTGCGCACGATGGCTCTCCGCGCCGTCCAAATTGGTGGCGACGAGCCGCGCCGTCTTTTGGCGTCGGTCTCTCGAACGGGGCTAACTTTCATTCGACCCACGAGGCCGAGCTGACTGATCACTCGAGCTTCGCGCCTCATCCCCTTTTCTCCCGGGGGGCGGTCATTACTGGAGTGGCATCCTCCTGTCCACGTTCGGCGGTTCTCCACCAGATCGCACAGAACCGCGACAACCCGCCGGCCTCGCGGGCTATCCCCCGAACCGCACCCCCACGGACGCTCCAGTGAGTCGCGCGAAGCGCCGCGCGAGTCCAGGTACCAGAGGTTTCCACAAACTGGCGACTGGGCTGCCCGCGGCGGCAACTCGATCCTTTGCGACGACGGCGATCAAGCGCAGGCAGTGTAATGCCTCATGCCAGTGAAGCGACAGGTCATCGATGCGGTGGATGCGCGCATAGGCAGCTCCGAATATTCGCGCGGCACGTCGTCCGAGAGCTTGGATCACTGGTCGCACTGCCGCAGACATCTGGCCCGGCACGAAGCTGAGCAGCAAGGCGGTGCGCGCCACATCGAACTCGTTGTCGGCAACGGTGGCGAGCTCCCAGTCGAGCACGGCGGTGATCTTGCCGTCCACGGCAAGGAGGTTGAAAGCGTGGAGGTCACCGTGACAGACAGCCGGCCGAGCGGGCGGAGCTGGTCTGTGTTTGAGCAGCCACTCGAACCCGGTCATGCCGCCAGCCGGGAGATTGGGAACCTGAGACTCAATTTCCAACAGTGCCGCTTCGGCTCCAAACTGTGTTGCGGTACAGCCAGCAGCTGTCAGCTGATCGAGGACGATGCGCGCATCCAGAGCGTGCAATGCCGCCATCGTGTCGGCGAGCACAAAGGGGATGCGCTGGAACGCCCGCCACGCGCTGCGAGGCCCAGAGACGGTCACGGGGTAGAGGCCACGCGCGGGACCCTTGACCACGAACGGCCGGCCAAGTCCGGCGGCCGAGTCACCACCCATGCGAACGCGAGGTGCCGGAAAGCCGAGGTCAGCCACCGCTCGCTGAATGACAGTCTCACGAACGGCGGCGCTGTCGTCGTGCATGATGCGAACGACAAGCGCGCCGTCGAGCCCGTCAGGCGGGTTGGCGAGGCGAAATGCAAAAAGGTCAGCCGAGTACCCGCCCGACAATCGCTGCGGCGCCTCGGCATAAGCGAGGTCATCGCGACAAGTGCTTGTGCCGAGTACTGACAACAGGCGTTCGATGGGCGCAGAATCACGACTGTCGCGCACCAGCACAGACTCCAATTTGTAGTCGGCCAACGGCTTCGCTCACCCGTCGCGGCCAGAACGCGACCCGAGATACTTGCCCGAACGGCCTCGTGGCCGTCCTTCGATCGCCTCGCCGAACGATCACTCTCACCATAATGCTACTCCAGAGGTGCAATCTTCTTCAAAGACTTGCCCTGGGCGGCACGCTTCCAGTTGTCGAGCAGTTCCGGCTTGTGGAGATCGTACCACTCCAGGGCATGAGCAAGCGGAGGCTCGTGCTACTCGCGTTGTGGAAGTCAGCCAGCTGGATGCGGCCAAGTGGCAATTCGCCTACCCCCGAACGGCGACCGCGCAGCGTCGGTCGCGATGAGCAGCCGAGCTCAAGCCGGTCCGCTCCAGGCGTAACTAGCGATCACTTTGGCGGCGGAACTCCGAGGTCCTTTCATATCTTGCGCGCCAAAGCCGTCATCGATCTCGTTGTGTCGGGGAACTGACGATCGCTTGTTTTGCCCAGGATGGTGCCACCACGAATGCCGCCCACCCTCACGAAGAAGGGCACACCCGTTGGCTCGGAGATGGCGAAGGAGATCGCCGCGCTTCATAGCGCGATCGATTCCTCGTCGAACCCTTCTCCAGCGGCCTCCAATGCATCGCGTCGATTGAGCTCCAGCGCCTCGCGCAGCGTGATCCGAAGCGTTTCAACGAGCTGCTCGCGCGTTGGCTCCTGGCAATTGACCCCCGGAACTTCTTCGATCCAGCCAATCCACCAGTCACCGGACTTCTTGAGCACAGCGGTGTAGGTACCCTTCATAGCAGTCTCCAAGCCCAGGGCCTCGCGATGAACCGCCAGCGCCGCAACGCTCGCGACTCGCGGCGAAGTTGAAGCCGGTCGGCTCGATCGCGTCGTCTTTGGGCGGCCGCTTGTCAGCCCTGCTGACCCGTCCGCTCAACAGCGGTTTCAAGATCGTCAAGGAACTGCGGATCATGCGTTTCGTCGACGTACTTCAGGTTCCACAGGCTACTCCGCCGGATGTCGTCGTGTGGGCTGTGGTGCCCCAACCATCCTCTGCTAGCTGACTCAATCGGGGCGAGGTGGTTTGAGAGAAGGGAAATGGCGTTCCGCTCAATGAGGGCGCGCTTGCTGTCGGGGCCTGGCTCATCAGGCACATCTACCCACAATACCGTCATGGCACGGATGTATTCGGACACTTTCCGCTCCCAGGCAGCTTCTGCCGCCCGAGCTGTCGGACTCTCGCGAACGGCAGGCGGGGCTGATGAGCCGACACCCCAGGTTGGAAGGGACGCGCGATCTCGGGCAAGCAGGGCAGCGCCAACGTGAAGGCGAAAGATAGACCCACGATGATTGCCTCCGCCGACTTGAGTCCCGAGGTGCGCCCTAAGCCGTCCCCACAAGGTCGATCTTGAAGCCGCACGCACCGCATGTGTGCCGACACGCACGATTCTCGCGACACCTGGCTTCGACGATCTGTACTCACCAGACTCTCGGAAAAAATAAACGCCCCGCACCGGGAATGCGGTTTCCCCGTTGTACGTGTCCAACCGCAGTCCTTGGTTTGCAAAGGATTCAAGCCGCGAAAGGACCGAATAGAAGCGATCAAGATCAGCGGCCGTGACATTCATTGCATGTATGCCCGTTCAACCAGCGTCGCTGAAGACCGAACCTCAAACCCTCCATCGGAACTTCGACCGAGAATCCTTCGCCTTCCAGGAATGGAACGATCCCTTCTCGATAGCGTTTGCCTGCGAGGACGATCACTCTCGTACCCGGCAGAAGCATTTTGCGCAGTTGTTGTCGAACCCGTTCGGCCCATGCAAGTCGCTCGGCATTCACCATCTTGTTGAGCGTCTTCTCATACCTGTGGCGGCGTACCGCGCCGGGCCACGAGATCAACGAAATCCTCGTCCTTCGTGAACACCACGGCCTGCGCCGTGCGAGCCTTTACGAAGACCTCTGGATCTTCCGCCTCTCTCAAGTCGAGGTCGCGAACGTGCGTTGCATCCACAGCGAACTGTCTGCGAATCCACGGACAAAGTTTCGGAGAAATGTGGGCGTCGAGCCAAAGGATCACGTGGCAACCACAGCATGGCTGACGCGGCTGCTCGCAAATCGCAAGCAGGCGTAAATGTCCTCGACTTCGAGATCAGGATGCTCCTTCACGATCTGCTTCGGTGTCATTCCCGAAGCGAGAAGCTCTAGGACGTCCGATACCCGGATACGCATGCCGCGAATGCAGGGGCGTCCCCCACACTGCCGAGGGTTCACCGTAATCCGATCCATCAATTTGGCCATGGTCCCTCTCTACCACAGGTCGTCGCAGCTGCATTGTTCGGCCTACCTCGACGGCGCAGATGCGAAAGGGCCATCTGCATCGGCAGAATTTCGCGAGTCAGTGGATTGAGCATCAAGCCGAGCGTCTCGAGCGTCACGGCTCCGAGCAGTGCGCCGTCGTGTCCTTCGCCAAATACGACTGGTGATGTGGCGGCATGTTCTCGGATCTCGAGGCGACACTCGGAATCCCCGCGCTCGATGGGTGTGCCATCCGCCAACGTGAACTCTACTTTGCGCTCGGGTCTGAGCCGTAGCGCGCGCCAGGTAACCTCGGGAAGCACAGAGTAGATGGCGCCCGAATCGACGAGAAACCGTACGTCACGCGCTCGTCCGCGCCCGTCGGACCTTCGCAGCCGCGCGTGCACATACGTGATGCCCATGGTGGCGAGCGTAGAGCAGGCATTCCGTGGGGTCAACCAAGTCAGCCAGGTGACGCGCGACTCGCCGAACGCTCCTGCCGTTCAGCGGCGTGATCCCGAGCGTAAGCCAGGATCACGTCCGCCTGCAACGGCCTAGTTGGGCGGCCTCCTGCTCCGGGCGACCAGCCGAGCGAAGATCTCCACATCATCGAGGAACACCGGCTCCAAGCGACGCATGTCCTCCACGCTCACCCAACGGAGCTCGGAGTGCTCGTCATTGAGGAGCCGGGCAGGCAAGTCGTCGAGCGGGGCCGTCGACCACCAGTGAATGCGTGCGCTCCTGTCGCGGGTGTCGGATTGGCAGAGCTTCTCGATTGGCTGCACGCGGAGACCGGTCTCCTCCAGCACCTCGCGCGCGACTGCTTCGGCCTCCGTCTCTCCGGGCTCGATGCGACCGGTTATCGCACACCAGGTACCCGGCGCGCTCGTTTTGTGCGGACTGCGCTTTCCGACGAGAAACCTGCCCTCTCTCTCGATGACCGCCGCCACCACCTGTGCTTTGCCGTCCATGCAGCCGAGACTAGCGCACTCCTTCTGCGTCTCGCGACCGTCGCCCGCCGAACTTTGATTTAGCCCGCCGAGGCAGGGCTGACCTGATCACGCGAGCTTCGCGGGTTATCCCCTCTACTTTGCGGTTCGCTCGTACTCCAGTGTGGCCACCCTGTCCAGCTTGCTCGCGTCACGCATCCGGTTGGGCCGCACCGCGATAGCCCGCCCGGCCCGACCTTCGCAATGGCGATCCTGAGCAGCGCCAGTGCCGGTTCACGACCCCATTTCGGGCACAGGCCGATATCAGGTGCCCTCGGTCTCGCCTTCAGGCGGAAGCACGACCGGGCTGCTCGCGGCCCCTGCCACGATCATTGCCCGCGCAACCAGCCGGTGTCTAATGTTGTCGACCGTCACACCGAAACCCTCGATCGTGCGGACTCCGAGGAGGGTCATGTCTCCGGGTTCCGCCAGCACCACTTCGTCGTTGGCTTCGAAACCCTCGGCAGCAAGGATGGCGTAACCGACGTCACGCGTCACGGGTTGGTTCGTCGCCGTATGAAACGTGAGGCGCTTGCGCGGTGTGATCCCGATCTGCAACAGAAGGTCGCGTGGCATCCAGGTCAGCTCTGAGCCGGTGTCCACCAGTGCCTCGACCGGCGGCGACTGGCGGCCTTCGTCTTTCGGGTTGCGCGCAACAACGTTGACCCTGAACGCACTCATGTTGCGTCGAAATCTATCTCCGCCTTGCCGCCAAGTCGAGCACTGCTCCTGGCAGCTCTGAGGCGGCGGACGGCCGCGTCACCAGCCGGCTCAGGTCCGGAAGCCTTCCAACCTATTGCCGGCGAGCGACCCTGTTGCTGCCGCGTCCTGGGCGAGACGGGCGGCGCCCGCGCCCGTACAGCAAGGGTGAGATCGGTCGTGCATTCGGTGTCGGACCGTACGCCGTGAGCCAGCCCTCGTCCGAGCCGCACGAGGACTGCATTGAAGGCGGCATACAACTCCTCGATCGCTCTTAAGATCGGACCCGCTTCGCCGGCGACTTTCGTCGCCGCCCCGAGGGCAGCAGCACCGCCGTGGTCAGCTTGTCGACCGTGACCGCCGTCTCGCCGTCCGCGCAATCCGAGGCCGGGCGGCTGCCGAGCACGATGTCGACGCCGATGAGCAGCTCGTCGACGCTGACCGCGTGGTCTCGGTTACAGTCGCCTACGCAGGCGAGTGCGGAACGGGGCGCACACAGCAGCGCGGCCCAAAATACCGACCTGAGAACCGCACGTTTCCATGCGCTCTGCTGCACCCCCCGCAAGATACCGACACTGATAGTCCGATGCACCGGGCCACGTCAAGCGACTGACCGAGTGACGCTCCCGCCAGGCCACGGCACATCTGCACCAAAGCGAACCCGAAGACCGACAGACGCGATCAGCCGCGGCGCTCCAGCTGCCGCAGCTTGAGGTATAGCGCCAGCATCAGCAGCGCGATCAGGCCGAGGGGCAGCAGCAGGCTGCGCCGCCGGTCTTCGGCCTCGGCGAGGGTTGCCTTGGCGGACGCTTCACTCGCCGCGGCCGTTTTGATGCCTTCGTTCACCGGTTCACGATGCAATGAAATCCGCACCGCGGACGGGTGCGAGCAAGTGTCACAGATTTCTATGCCCTTTGTCATTGTTCTCACAGGTCGCGCGCCGTAACGTACGCTTGACGCGACCGTCGGAGCGCAGGAGGGGACCATGGGCGGCGTGAAGAAGTTGTCTCAGGGCTCTCGCGTCGCCGTCATTGGCGGCGGCCCGGCGGGTTCATTCGTTAGCTACTTCCTGCTCGACCTTGCGGATAGAGTGGGCCTGGAGATCGACGTGGATCTCTACGAGTCCAAGGACTTCGCCGCCGTGGGACCCAGCGGTTGCAACAACTGCGGCGGCATCATCTCGGAGTCCTTGGTGCAAATGCTCGCCACCGAGGGCATCAACCTCCCACCGACGGTGGTGCAACGCGGCATCGATTCTTACGTGCTACACACCGACGTCGGCACGGCACGCATTCAGAGCGCCTCCTCTGAGAAGAGGATCGCGGCGGTCCACCGGGGCAGCGGTCCGCGTGGCGCGGTGGGCGCGGGGCGGGAGAGTTTTGATGGCTTCTTGCTCGAGTTAGCTCATGAAAAGGGCGCCCGCCTCGTCCGCGGCCGGGTCGAGAAACTCAGTTGGCAAGACGGCAGGCCGCGGGTCCATGAGAAGGGAGGAGCGGAACAGACCTACGATCTCTTGGTCGGCGCCGTAGGGGTCAACTCGCCCTTGCTGAAGGCCTTCGAAGGGCTCGGGTTCCGCTACCGCCTTCCCCGGACTTCCAAGACCTACGTCGCCGAGTTCCACTTGGGCCTCGATCAGGTAACGCACTACCTGGGCAGCTCGATGCACGTCTTTCTCCTGAACGTGCCCCGCGTGGACTTCGCCGCGCTCATTCCGAAGGGCGAGTGCGCCACCCTCTGCCTCTTGGGGCACGACATCGACAAGGAGCTGGTGGATCATTTCTTGGGACTCCCGGAGGTGCGGAGTTGCTTTCCCCCGGGGTGGGCCCTCACCGCGCCCGCCTGCCACTGTTCCCCTCGCATTAACGTTGGTGCGGCGGTCCAGCCGTTCACCGACCGGCTGGTACTCATCGGCGATAGCGCCGCGACGCGCCTTTACAAAGACGGCATCGGCGCCGCCTACCGGACTGCCAAGGCGAGTGCCTTGACGGCGGTGTTCGAAGGAATCTCGGCGCAGGACTTCCGCCGCCACTACTGGCCGGTTTGCCGGCGGCTCGAGCTGGATAACCGCTACGGACGGGCGGTGTTTGCCATCGTCAATCTGCTTCGCCGACTGCGCTTCTGTCGCCGCGGTGTCCTTCGGATGGTCCGCGAGGAACAGCTCGAAGGAGTGGCGGACGACCGGATGAGCATGCTGCTGTGGGACACCTTTACCGGAAGCGGCTCGTATCGGAGCATCTTCTTGCGCGGATTACGTCCCGCCTTTCTTCTGCGCCTCATCCGAGACAGTGCCGGAGCGTTGGTTCCTCTCGGTGCGCAACGCGGAATCTAGGAGCGCCAGCCATGCGGATCGGGGAGCTCGGAAGAACGTGCCAGGACGGTGAAGCGATCATCCGCCAGGGAGACCCCGCGGACTGCATGTACATCGTCCAAGCCGGTCAGGTCGAGGTCATCATCGAGAAGCCAGACGGTGACATCCGCCTCGCGGTGCTGGCGGACGGGGATCTCTTTGGCGAGATGGCGCTGTTCAGCAAGGCGCCGCGGTCAGCGACGGTGCGTGCCCTCGGCGAGGCCCGGGTGCTGCGCGTCGACAAGGAAGGGTTTCTCAGGCGGATCCACGAGGATCCCTCGTTGGCCTTCCGCGTTCTTCAGAAGATGGCGGAGCGCATCCGCGGGCTCAACGCGGAGCTGGTGCGGCTGACGGCGCCGGACCAGGGAACTCCTTCATGTAGGCAATCAACGCGTTGATTTCCTCGTCGTCGAGGTTCTGGTCGGGCATGATGATGCCACCAAACTCACGGGCCCACGTTTGCAGCTCGGGATCCTTTGCGACGATTGCTGCGGGATCCTTGAGCCACACGGCAAGCCACCGTTCGCTGCGCCGCGTGGCCACGTCCGCCAAGTCGGGACCGATGAGCTTGCCGCCGCCGATGCGATGGCAGGTGTTGCAGCCGCGGTTGGTGAAGACATACCGGCCTTGTTGGCCGAGCGCCGTGGTCGCCGCTGGCGGATAGGACACCTCGCGGACGACCGGCAGCACCGCGGGCGGACGCTGCCGCGCGGCGGGCAGGTAATCCGGCGGGAAGCTGATTCGCCGCCAGCTCATCATCAGGAGCGCTAGGGCCTTCGCTTGATCGTCATTCAGCCGGTAGTTCGGCATACCGCTGCGCCTGACGATCTGCTGCGGGTTCTTGAAGTGTTGGATCTGCCAGTTCAGCGCCGTGTTCGCTCCTTCGACCGCAGAGAAGTCCAGATACTCGGGATTCAGGTCGCCGTCGTACGTCAGATCCGAAGCGGCCAACCCGCCTCCGCCGCGCAGGCCGTGGCACGACCTACAGTGCTTCTTGTCGAAGATCTCCTTGGCCATGTTGATGAGATCCGTACCCGGCGTCGTGTCATCTTGCCGGTGACAGGTGTTGCACTTGATTTCCGTGAGTTGCGCGCGTGTGAGGCCGTACTGCGCGGCCAGCGCGATGGTGAGCAGCGGGTCATCCCAGTGTTCCACCCGGCCGTGCCCGCCGGCTTCATCGGTGGCGTAGCCCTGTCCCCCGTGGCAGGCGGTGCAGCCGAAGGTCGGGAACGGATGCTTGGTAAGGTACGGCAGGTCGGGATGCGACTGGTACAGCCGTGGCAGGTCAGGAAGCGTCGTGATCGAGGCGTCGTAGTTGGCGTGGCAACTGATGCAGCGATCGACGCGATCCAGCGCCGGCAGCCAAATCTGCTGCACGTCGTCGGGTACCGCCGCGGCCGCGTCGTAGGCCCCGCGCGCCTGCAGGTAGCGCCGTAACGCCTGCGTGTGATGCCGCCACTCTGGTGTGTATTCGAGAAATGCCACCGCGACGACGGCAAGAAACGACGCGGTCGACGCGATCAGCAACAGCCAAAAATCCCGCTGCTGAGTGAATCGCGTTGCCATGGCGTCTACAGCCGCCGCGGCAGCACCGGCCAGCTTTGCCATGGCCAGTACAGCTGCCAATACGGACCGCGCATCAAGAGACCGATGAGCACCAAGACCAGAACGGCAACGGCGATGATGCACATGACGGCATTCTGTAGGCGGCGCCCGCGCGGGAACCACCTGCCGATCGTGTGCGGTGGGCTGCGGTCGAGGAACGGCCAGGCCACGGCCACAAGCAACAGGATGCCAGGCACCAGAATGCCACCGATGAGCCCGCCGCTGATGGTCAATCCTCCGACGCGCACGGTGGTGATCGCCACCAGCTCCTGCAGCCACAAGAAGTGCCACGGTGCCTTCGCCGGGTTCGGCGTCAAGGTGGGATTCGCAGGTTCTTCGAGCGGTGCGCCTGACACCAGACTGAGGATGATGGTGACGGTGAAGATCGCCAGGAAGACCAGCATCAACCGCCGCAGCAGGTGCGGCGAGGAGAACGTCGCCGCGTCATCGTCCTGCGGCCTCGCCGCGCGCACCTCCAGGCTCGTTCCCGGGGGTCACGCCAAACAGCGAATACGTCTTCCCCCCCGGCCGCAGCGGTCTCGGCGGCTTCGCGAACCAGCGCCGCCGCGGGGTCAGTGACGGCCATCCCGCCATCGCGGCGCACGCGCCACATGTGATAGGCGAACAGCACTACCACTGCGGCAGGCAAGACGACGACATGCAGAACGTAGAAGCGGACGAGCGCGCTTTGCCCAATCTCCGAGAGGCAGTCTGAAACATCTCTTCGATCGGAGGACCACGTGTACGACCGCCGCCGAATGCGTGACATTTCACGCAGCCCTTTTCCTGGAAAACGAGGCGGCCCTTCGAAGGCTCTCCCGGTTCTCCCGCGAACCCGATGAACAGCAAGTAGGAAAGCAGGTCCCCGGCTTCTCCGGGCGACAGCGACGTGGCCTTCAAGCCCGCGGCCTGCATCGCCCGGCGTATGCCGGGGCGTGCGACCACATCCTTGCCGCGATCTCGAAGTAGCCTTGGTGGACTAAACTGGCAGCGAGGTCTGGGCCGACCTTGCCTCCCACCCCGCGCACCGAGTGACACGCCAGGCACCCATTCGCGACAAGGACATCGCGCCCTCGTGCCGGGTTGCCAGACGGTATGATCGGCTCGGGACCGGCCACGCCCGTCGCTGCCAGGTCGTCGACCCAGAGCAGCGTGAACATGAGAACCCGTATCCCGCTGCGGACAGAAGCCAGCGCGTCACCTCCTCAGACTGACGGTCGCCGTGGTTCGGAAGCCGGCAGATCCGAGGCGCAAGCCCGGATCCGTCAGTACACGAATCCGCGCTTATTGATGCGCATTCAGCCCTGGCTGAACAATGACCAAGGTCAGCCAATTTGATGATTCATTCGCGCGTCAGTCTTTGCGCTTCTCGAGCTGCCGCAGCTTGAGGTCCAGCAAACCCATGAGGATCCCTATGAGGACCAAGGGAATCAGCAAGCTACGCCGCCGGGATTGGGCCTCTCCCAGGGTTGCCTTCGCGGACGCCTCGCTGGCGGCAGCGCTCTTGATGCCTTCATCCACGGCCTGCAGCACCGCCTGGGGATCTCCGAGGTGCGTCTGGGTGCGCACCTTCACCAGCTGTGGGCGCACCTCCTGCTGATACGCGTACTCTTCCTCGCTCACCTCCATACCCATCGTGCGGGCCTTGGTGAGCATGGCTTCAGTATCCGTCATCACGGTCTTCAGGCGTTCAATCGCGTCGCGCATCCGGCCGGCACCCGCGTAACCGGCACTCCCCGACTCGTGGCAGCGCCGGCAGACGGCATTCTGCTGGACGCCCAGCATGTCGTCGCTGGTCTGATGGATCTCGTGGTTGCTGTGACACGTTGCGCACTCCGGCAGTCCGAGCTTGTCGAAGGCAGGCTTGTGCGGGCTCTTGACGAAGAACGCCGCGTTGTTGACGTGACACTGGCCGCACACTTCGGCGATCGAACTCACGCCCGGCGGGAAAGCGCCGTGGTTGCCATGACAGTCATTGCACGCCGGCGCAGAAGAATCGCGCTTCACCAGCAGCAGGTCGGCATGGACGCTCCGCCGGTACTTCTCTTCCTGATCGGCGGGGATCTTGTACTCCGCCATGTACTGCGGATTCGAGTGACAGTGACCGCAGGTGGCGGGGACATTGGCGGGGAAGACCCGTGACTGCGCACGATCCGGAGGCAAGATGCCGTGCACGCCGTGACAGCTCACACACGTGGCGACCTTCTCGTCGCCCTTCTGGAGACGCTCTCCGTGGACACTGGTCCAGTATTGATGCAGCTGATCGGTACTCAAGCGCGGGTTGAAGCGCCGCATGTAAGCACCGTCGGCGTGGCAGCGGCCACAGAACGCGGGGATCTCGTTAGGCTTGGGCTTGCCGCGAAATCCCTTCTCCGGCGCCATCGAGGTCTCGTCCATCGCCGTCGCGTCGCCCCCGTGGCAGTCCACACAAGAGAGGCCCTTCTCAGCATGAATGTCGCTCTTCATGCCCTCGACCGGCGCATTGAGAGGCTCGGGCAAGGCGGTGTGGCACGCCACGCACGTATCCGGCGGCGGCTCGTCTTCGGCCACCGCGGAGGTGGGCAACACGACCGCCATAGCCCAGCCGACTAGCAGGGCGAGCATCGCGACTCGGACGATGTCTGGGCAGCGCATCGCGCCTCAGTACGGCTTGACGTAGGCGAGCGTCACCATCGTCAGCATGAAGGCGATGATCGCCACACCGATCAGGGTGAACAGCGGGCTCGGCTGGCCGCGCGCCGCCCGGCGATCGAGAAATGGAGCCAGGAGCAGGAAGACGCCACCCGCCAGGAACGTGCAGATGCCGACCACTTCCCCATCGGCGCCGAGGATCTTGGCGGGGAGGTACTTGAGGCTCTGCGACACGAACGTGAAGTACCACTCGGGGCGAATACCCGCGGGCGCCGAAGCGAAGGGATCCGCCTTGGCGCCCAAATCCCATGGGGAAAACGTACACAAGACCAGTAGCACCCCCAGCACACCGAGCCACAAGATCGTGTCGCGCATGATGAAGCCCGGGTAGAAGGGCATGCCTTTGCCCTCCTTGCCCTTCGATCCGATCGACTGGCTCATGCCCTGCGTCTGGATCAACAGGAGGTGGATGAATAGCACGCCGAAGAACGCGATCGGCAGCATGGCGACGTGAAATCCGAAGAAGCGGGTCAGCGTCGCCGCGCCGACGTCCTCACCGCCACGCAGCAAGCGCGCCACCACCGGGCCGATCACCGGCAGCACGCCGGCAATGTCGGTGCCGACCTTGGTGGCGAAGAACGCCAGCTCGTTCCACGGCAGCAGATAGCCGGAGAACCCGAAGGTCAACGTCAGGCCCAGCAGCAGCATGCCGGTGAGCCAGGTCAACTCGCGCGGCGGCCGGTAGGCCTTGAGGAAGTAGGCGCTGAACATGTGCACGAACACTGCGAACACCATCAGGTTCGCCGACCACGAGTGCAGCGAGCGGATCAGCCACCCGAACGGTACGTGCGTGACGATGAATTGCACGCTCTCGTAGGCGCTCTCCATCCCCGGCTTGTAGTAAAACAGCAGCAGGAGGCCGGTGAACACTTGGATCCCGAACAGGAACAACGTGACGCCGCCGAAGTAGTACCAGATGGTGTGGCCGCCGAGCGGCACCGTCTTGTGGCGCAAGAAGTCGATCGCCTGGCTGACGCCGAGCCGTGCGTCGAACCACTCGACAAGCCCGGACCTAGGCGCGGCGCGAGACGACAACTTCATCTCCCTTCACGATCGCGTCGTACGACTCGAGCGGGCTCGGCGGCGGTCCCGAGACGTTCCGGCCGGTGAGGTCAAAGTGGCCGTTGTGACAGGGACACCAGATTTGCTCCAAGTCGCCGCGGTACTGCACGGTGCACTGCAGATGTGTGCAGACCGCCGAGAACGCGCGCCACTCGCCGGAGGGGAGGCGCACCAAGATCCCCGGCTTCGAGCCGAAGCGAAAGATCTTGCCCGCGCCCGGCGCGACCTCGGAGGTCTTCGCCGCCACCACCGAGCTGGCAACGGGCTCGCGTACCGCAGGTGGCGTGAGGTAGCGCGCGACCGGATAGAAGACGGCACCCAAGAACGCCAGCACGCTCCCCGACAACAACAAATCCAGCAGGCGGCGACGCTCGATCCCGTTCGCCCTATCGGCCTCCATCGTCACCTCCCGCGCCCTGTAGTGCCCGGCCGCTTCTCCGCAACCCACGTGCCCGCAGCGTCACGGCTCCGCCAAAAGACTACACGCCGCTGAGCTTCGCAAGAGTCGGAGCGAAGGAAAATGGGATTTCCCAACCCTGGGATGTCTGCGGCAGGCTGTCATGGTTCTCAGTCACCTCGAGGTGTGGCATCCTTCTGGTTGTGCCGCAGCGAGGTTGCCGAAGGGGACACGAAAGCAAACGCTGCGGTTGAGGGAGAAGAGGGGGACTGCAGGAGTGGCTGGCACAACGGGACGTGGGGAAGTCGGGCGCCGTTCGTTTCTGAGCAAGCTGCTGGCGGGGTCGCTGCTCGCGGGCGCTGCGAGCATGGTCAGCGGCGTCGTCGCCTACCTCTTCGCGCCCGGCGAAGTGCGCTCGAGCCTCGGACCGGCCCGCGTCAAAGTGGACAGCGCCGGGGGCATCGCTCAAGGCACCGCCAAGCTGGCCTTGGTGGATGGCGAGCCGGTGTGGGTCGCCCATCTCGCCAGCGGCTTCGTGGCGCTCTCGGCGCTGTGCACGCACAAGGGATGCATCGTCAAGTGGGATGACCTGGGCCGCGTCTTTCGCTGCCCCTGCCACGAGGGGCTATTCGACGAACGCGGGAACGTCGTCTCCGGACTTCCGCGCCGTTCCCTGAGTCGCTTCCGCGTCGGTCTGGTCGGCGGTGACGTCTACGTCTCCCGCGGAGCAGAGCACGAGGGCTGAGGGCGCCGTTGTTCTCACCTCTCAAAGACATCTGGCGGGCGGAGCGGCAGCGGACCGTTCGCACTCACATCACTTCGCTGCACTACCTGGGAGCGCTGGCCGTCATCTTCATCGCCGTGGAAATCTTCACCGGCATCCTGCTGATGATCTACTACCGTCCGTCGGCCGGCGCCGCGTACCACAGCTGCGGAATCATCATGGACGAAGTGCGCCTGGGCTGGCTGATCCGCGCGCTGCATCGTTGGGGTGCTGACCTCGTCATCATCCTCAGCCTGCTGCACCTGCTCCGTGTCTACTTCGCCCGCGCCTATCACCCTCCACGCCAGCTCAACTGGGTGGTGGGTGTCTGCCTGCTCGTCCTGCTTCTGGCCCTGGGCTTCACGGGGACGCTGCTGCCGTGGGATCAGTACGCGTACTGGTACATTGATTCGGCGCGCGCGACCATCGCCGGCGTTCCGGCACTCGGAAACTTCCTGCTGGGGGTGTTCTGGGGTGGGTGGGAGATCGGCGAGGAGGTGCTGCTGCGCTTCTATGTCTTCCACGTCGGCGTGTTGCCGTGGATGGTCGTCGGGCTGGTGTGCCTGCACCTGTGGTTGGTCTGGCGCCTCGGGATTCAGGAGCCCGCCGAAGCGGCCGGCAGCGCCTCGCGTCCACCGACCGTGCTCTTCCCCGACTTCGTCATCAACCTCTTCATCATCGTTCTGCTCGTCGGCGGCATACTCCTCTCCGTCGCCGTCATCTTCCCTCCGACGCTTGGGCGGCAGGCAGATCCCCTTTCACCGCTCTCGCACACCCTGCCGCGCTGGTATCTGCTGGCGGTGCGTGAGTTGCTCCGCGGCTTGCCGGGTGGCGTCGCAGCGCTCAGCGTGCTCGCTTTCTTCGTCCTTCTGTTCCTGGTCCCCAAGCTGGACGCTTCACGCCACCCGCCACGCGGGATCCAACTGCTGCATCGAGCCCTCGGTCTGCTGGTCATCCTCGCCTGGGCGTTCTTGAGCGCACGAGGATTCGCGCGGTAGCCCATGCGCCTGGCGCGGACTTCGCCGCTGGCGGTGTGTCTCCTGGTGCTCCCCTTGGGGGCGCGAGCCCAGGAGTCGTGCGGCACCTGTCACCCCGACGTGCGGACCGAGTACGGAGCCAGCATCCACGCCAACGACTTCGGTTGCACCGCGTGCCACGGCGGCGACGCCGCAGCGGTGAGCCTCGAAGCGCACGCGGCGAGCAAGGGATACATCGGGAAGCCGGATCGCAAGGACGTGCCGCATCTGTGTGCGACCTGTCACGCCGATCCCGCTCGAATGAAGCCCTTCAACCTACCCACCGATCAGTACGCGCAGTACCAAACATCCGGCCACGGGCTGCACCTCGCGCAAGGAGACTCGCGCGTGGCAGTGTGCACGGATTGTCACGGGACGCACGGCATCCGTTCGGTGCGCGAGCCGACGAGCCCCGTCAATCGGCGCAACGTCCCGGCGACCTGTGGCCGCTGTCACGCCGACCAGACGCTGATGGCCCAATACAACCTGCGCGCCGATCAGCTCGAAAAGTTCCGCGGCAGCGTGCACGGCTACGCCCTGTACGTCGACGAGCATCCCTCGGCACCCACCTGCGCTACCTGCCACGGCGCCCATGGCGCGGTCGCGCCACAGATCGGCTCGACCCGCACCGTGTGTGGACACTGCCACGCACGCACGCGGGAGTACTTCACTGAGAGTCCGCACCAGAACGTCGGCAACGGCGCGCTTTCGGAGTGCGTGAACTGCCACGGGGATCACGACGTTTCGCAACCCGACCACACCCTCTTCGATACGGCCTGCCAGCGCTGCCACGCGCCGGACAGCAGCGCCGTCGCCACCGGCCAGAAGCTGAAGACCCTGTTGAGCCGCGCCCAAGAATCGCTGGACGCGGCGACGGCGGAGATGGCCGACGCCGCGGCGCTCTTCCCCACGGTCACACGCTTCCGCCCGCGCCTCCTGCAGGCACGGGCGCATCTTCTGGAAGCGCTCACGTTGCAGCATTCCCTGGCGGTCGACCGGGTCGATGACCTGACGCGTAGCACCCGTTCCATCGCCGAAGACGTGCGCGCCTCCGTCCACGGCGTGCAGCAGGAGAGCCGCCTGCGCTACCTCGTCCTCGGTCTCGGGTGGGTCTTCATTCTGTTCACCGCCGCCGTCGCGTACCTGTACAAGCGTGAATGCCAGCGCCAGCGGGACGCCCGCACGGGGACGGTGGAGCCACGCTAACGCGCGGCCTGGCGTCCGTCTCGAGGGAGCATGCAGGAACGCCTGAGGAAATGGGCGAGACGCGGCGTGGTCGGGCTGGCGGTGTTCGTCCCCGCCAGCATCGCGTTCACCTACGTCGCCTTCGAGGCGTCATCGCAGCCGCGCTTCTGCGGCAGCTGTCACATCATGGCGCCCTACTACGAGTCGTGGAAGACATCGAGTCACAACCGCATCGCCTGTGTCGAGTGCCACATCCCACCGGGAATCACGTCGGAGCTCCGCAAGAAGTACGAAGCCCTGTCGATGGTCACCCGCTACTTCACCGGCACCTACTCCACTAACCCGTGGACCGAGGTGGACGACCAGAGCTGCCTGCGCAGCGGCTGCCACGTCAAGCGCGTGCTGCTCGGCCGCGAGCTGTACCAGGGCGTGCTCTTCGACCACCAGCCGCATCTCACTGAGATGCGCCGCCACAAGCAGCTGCGCTGCACCAGCTGTCATTCGCAGATCGTCCAGGGCAGCCACATCTCCGTGACGCCGACCACGTGCTTCCTGTGCCACTTCAAGGGCACGACGCCGAACACGGGCACGGCACGCTGCACGCTCTGCCACGCGATACCGGAGAAGACGATCACCACCGCCGGCCTGTCCTTCAACCACGGCGACGTCAAGCGCTTCAACATGGACTGCATGGCGTGCCACGAGGGAGTCATCAAAGGCGACGGCGACGTGCCGCGCGAGCGCTGCTTCACCTGCCACAACGACGTCGCGCGCTTGCGCCGCTACGGCGAGACGGAGTTCCTGCACCGCACCCACGTCACCGACCACAAGGTGGAGTGCCTGAACTGCCACATCGAGATCCGCCACGCGGTGCCGGCGCGCGAGGAAGCGCTGAGCACCGGGTGCCAGAGCTGCCACAACGCCGCCGCAGGGCATTCCGCCGTGCGCGATCTCTACCGTGGCATCGGCGGCAAGGCGGTCGAGCCGCAACCGGCCGCGATGTACCTGGCGGGTATCCGCTGCGAGGCCTGCCACAACCGCACACAAGGCGACCACCAATCCGCCGACGAAGTCAGCTGCATGGCGTGCCACGGGCCGAAGTACCTCACCATCTATCGGAGCTGGCGCACCGGGCTACAGCTGCGGCTCGACGGCATGCGCACCGAGCTGCAAGCCGCTGCACAACAATTGGAAGCGCACGACGGAAAGAGTTCCACCGCGTTGGCCGATGCCCGCGAGAACTTCGCCTTCCTCGAGCGGGCCAAGCCGATCCACAATCCGCCGTACGCCGTGCACCTGCTCCAGAAGGCGCACGCCGACGTCGTCGATGCCTTGACCGCCGCCGGCGAGGAACACCTGCCTGCGACCCCGTGGGTCGAAGCGCCTTACAAGATCGAGTGCCTGCGCTGCCACTTCGGCATCGAGCTGCAGTCCGCTACCGCCTTCGGCAAGCCCTTCTCGCACACCCCGCACGTCGTCGCTGGACGACTGCGCTGCACGGTGTGCCACGGAGACCTGGCGAACCACGGCAAGCTCGCGCTGCAGGCCGACAGCTGCGATCAGTGCCACGAGAAGATCAGCCAGCCGATGGGCGAGACCGCAGCAGAGGAGTGCCTGAAGTGCCACACCGCGGACATCGGGCAGCGTTCCGAGAAGGTGAAGTTCCCTCACGAGACACATATCGCGTCGGGACTCGACTGCAGCCTCTGCCACAGCGGCGTGGCCGACACACCGCACCGCGAGCTCGCCCACTCGGCCGACGCGCTTCCGAAGCTCGGGCACGAGCTCTGCGGAACCTGCCACGGCGGTGACGTGCTGGCCGCGGACGGCAGCAGTCCCGACGGAGCGGACTGCACCAAGTGCCATGTCAGCTTCTGAGCACATGCTCCGACGGATCGTGGTCGCGGCGGCCATCGTGCTGGCCGTCGCGGTTGCGGCTGATGCCGAAGAGGAGTTGAACAGCGCAGCGTGCCTCGCCTGCCACGGCATCGCCGACTTCGCCGGACCGAACGGTCGGCTATTGTATACGGATCCCGAGTCCTTTACGGCGTCGGCGCACGGCGCGTTCGCGTGCACGACGTGCCACGCGGACATCGGCGCGATCCCGCATGCGGAGCAACTCAAGAAGCCGGACCTCGATACGTGCGACACCTGCCACAGTGATGCCGTGAACGCGTACCGGCAAAGCATTCACGGCCAAGCGCGCGAGCACGGCGCCGGCGAAGCGCCCGGCTGCAGCGACTGCCACGGCAACATTCACGCCGTCGTCCCGCACACCGAGGCGAAATCGGCGGCGCACTGGTCGCACCTCGCCGCCACTTGCGCGCGCTGTCACGCCAACCGCGAGCTGACGGAAAAGTTTCGCATACCGGTCGTCCGGCCCGTCGACGCGTATCTCGCCAGCGCGCACGCGCGCGCCGTCGCCGCGGGAAAGCACGGCGCGGTGTGCGCCGACTGCCACGGCTCGCACGGCATCCTGCCGAGCAACGACCCGCGCTCGCCGACGTGGCGGGCGAACGTTCCCGACACCTGCGGGAAGTGCCACGGCGAGGTGCTCGCCGCGTATCGCGACAGCGTGCATGGAGAGGCGCTGGCGCGCGGCGCGCGCGAGGCGCCGGTGTGCACGGACTGCCACGGCGAGCATCGCATCCTGTCGCACGAGGAACCTAGCTCGCCGGTGTTCGCCGCCAACATCCCCGCGGAGACGTGCGGGCGATGCCACGAGAACGAGCGCTTGAGTGAGAAGTACGGCTTGGCAATCGACAAGGTCTCGGCCTTTCAGGACAGCTATCACGGCCTGGCGTTGCGTGCCGGCAAGCTCACAGTCGCCAACTGTTCGAGCTGCCACGGCGTGCACGACATCCATCCGTCGAGCGACCCGCGTTCGCACGTCAACGCCGTAAACCTGCCGGCCACCTGCGGCAAGTGCCACCCGGGCGCCGGGGCGCGCTTCTCTCTCGGCACCGTGCACGTCGCCGCGGGCTCGACCTCCACAAGCACGTGGGCCGTCGCCTGGATCCGTTCTCTCTACCTGTGGCTGATCGGCGTGACGATCGTCGGGATGACGGCGCACAACCTGCTCGACTTCTCGCGCAAGCTGCGCCGTCCGTATCTGCCGCCGGCACCGTCGCTCGCCAGCCTGCCGGAACGGATGCCGCGCGCGCTGCGCTGGCAGCACGGCACGGTGATGCTCAGCTTTCCCATCCTCGTCTACACCGGCTTTGCGCTGAAGTATCCCGAAGCCTGGTGGGCGGCGCCGTTGCTGCAATGGGAGGCCGCGCTCGGTCTGCGTGGGTTGTTGCATCGCACTGCCGCGGTCGTTCTCATCGCCGGGTTGCTCTGGCATGTCGTGCAACTCGCGGTGAGCCGGCGTCTGCGCGCTTGCCTGCGCGGCCTGTGGCCATCGGGGCGCGACGTCCGCGACGTCGCCGCCACTTTCGCGTACTACCTGGGTGCGCGCAGCACTCGGCCACACAGCGGCAAGTTCAACTACGCCGAGAAGGCCGAGTACTGGGCCTTCCTGTGGGGCACGATCGTGATGACCGTTACCGGCTTCGTGCTGTGGTTCGAGAACACCGCGCTGCAGTATCTACCGAAGTGGGTGACAGATGTCGCCACCGCCATTCACTTTTACGAAGCCATTCTGGCGACGCTCTCGATCCTGGTGTGGCACTTCTACTGGGTCATCTTCGACCCAGAGGTCTACCCGATGGATTGGTCGTGGTGGGACGGCCACCCGCCGGCCAGCCGCGGGCTGGAACGACAGTCGAAGGACCAAGAACACGCAACCACCGATGCACACCGATGATGTCGTGACGCGGCTCCCCACAGGGCTTGTGCGGATCATCCAGGCCACGGTGGTGTGCCGTTTCCTTCCTTCGGGCAAGATGCGTATCATCACCGCCTATCGACCGGAGGAGTGATGGCAAACAAGTCGGACTTTTGCGAATACTGCAGGGCGCCGCTGAACGACCACGAGCGGTTGGTCACCATCTATCGCCACCGCAAGGGTCGGCACTTCATCTTCGAGCGAGTGCCGGCGCGCGTGTGCACCCGTTGTGGCGAGCGGTACATCGCGGCGCGTGTCGCCCGACAAATGGACCGTCTCATGCGCGCCCGCAGCCAGCGCGCGAGCACCGTGCCGGTGCCCGTGATTCCATTGCGGGCAACGGGATCCTAAGCACGCCATCACGTGCTGTCGCGATGCAGACACCGTGGAGAAGGTTGCTACTTTTCTGGGGCCAGTCGCAATGGAAATACGAGCTGACTCCTCGTCCGACTACGAGCGCGTGCATGCGATTCACGCCGCGGCCTTCGGCCGGCCGAATGAAGCGCAGCTGGTCACCGCGCTGCGTTCCCAGGCAAGCCCCACCCTTTCGCTCGTCGCTGAGACGGAGGATGGAGTCGTCGGCCACGTGTTCTTCTCTCCAGTAACGATCGAGTCGCCGCGCAACGCACCCCCGCTCGGCGGCCTGGCACCTTTGGCCGTCGATCCCGAACACCAGGGCAAAG
This sequence comes from uncultured Binatia bacterium (SeqCode), assembly GCA_964498075.1. Lineage (GTDB taxonomy): Bacteria > Desulfobacterota > Binatia > HRBIN30 > HRBIN30 > CAZCGA01. Next base: position 65,211 of record CAZCGA010000009.1, read on the forward strand.
GAATCGGCTCGGCATTGGTGCGCGCGGGTTTGCAACAGTGCCCGCAGCGCGGGTGGCAGGCCGTGTTTCTGGTCGGCAATCCCGCCTACTATTCACGCTTCGGCTTCGTCCTCGCGATGCCCATGGGCTTCAACTATGGAGACCCCTTCTTCGACCGCGCCCTCCAACTCATCGAGCTGACGCCCAGCGCCTTACGTGGCTGCCACGGGCGGGTCCGCTATCACGACGCCTTCGGCCAAACGGAAACCAGCTGAAACCGAGAGACAGCAGCCGCTCATCACGAGTGGCATCCGTGGGTGTCCCAAAGACGGAAACACTTGGGCACCAACATCCTCACGGCCAGCCGGCACCCGGGACTTCGACCTCGACTGCCTCGATGCGGGCGTTGCGTTGCTGTCGGCATTCGTCGCGGCGGAAGCTCTGCGCCGTGAGCACGAACAGCGTGCGGCGTTCCGGCCCGCCGAGCATGCACGCGATCGCTTGGGTCGCGGTGCGGATGCGCTCGGCGACCTGCCCACCTTCACGCACGCGCAGCACCTCTTTGCTGAGGGGCGAAGCGACCCAGATCGTCCCTTCGGCGTCGAGACAGATGCCGTCGGGGACGGCCCCTTCCAGCGCCGCCCAGATGCGCCGCTGGCCGAGCCTGCCGTCGGCGGCGACGTCGAAGGCGGTGAGGCGCTGACCAAATGATTCGGCGACGATGAGCGTGCGCCCGTCGGGGGTGAGCACGGTACCGTTCGGAAAGGCAAGGTCCTCGGCCGCCGCGTGCACGCTACCGTCCGGGAGCACGAGCGCGAGTGTCGCCGATCGCGGGGCCTCGCCGGCCTCGAAGTCGGAGCCGAAGTTGCCGACGTAGGCGCGGCCCTGCGCATCCACGACCATGTCGTTGCAATGGAAGGTGGCGAGGCCGCTCAGATCCGCCGCGACGTTGAGGCCGGTGGCATCCAGCCGCAGCAGTCGGCGGTCAGTCATCGAGACGACGAGCAGCCGCCCATCCGGCAACCAGCCGAGGCCCGACGGGCGCCCGGGCACTTCGACCACCGTCTCGCGGCGGCCGGCGAGATCCACCGTGAGCACGCGGTCATCGTGCATGTCCGAGACCCACAGCTTCCCATCCCGCCAGCGCGGGCCTTCGAGAAAGACGAACCCCTCAGCGAGGGGAGAGAGTGTGCGTGGCATCCGACCTCCGCTCAACGACCCGGAAGATGACGCGAAGCCGGAGAAGCCGCAAGGGCGGGCGTGCGCTGCTCCCATCGAGTCGGAGGCCTCCGCGACAGTCTCACGACCGTTAGTCGTTGCCCATCAGTCGTTCGATCATTGCATCGGCGAACACTTCGTAGACGATGCTGCGGCGCTCGGCAAAGACGCACTCGATCGCGCCGGACTTGCTGTACATGACGACGACCCGATACGGCCCGATGCGCAGGCGACAGTAGTTTTGCAGCGGGCCTTCGAGCGGTTTGACGTCGCCCTGTCCCTTCCCCAGATCGCGCAGGGCGCGGCGCACCCGTCGCCGCGGCTCGGGTGCCAGACTTCGGACGAAGTCGATCACCTGCGGCGCCAGGCGGACCGTCATGGCTAGTCATTGCCGAGCGCGCGGAGCGACAGGAACTTCGTCTTGCCGGCCTGATGAGCGGCGATCGCCTTCATCGCCTTCGGATTCGACAGAAGCTCCATCGTCTCGACGATGGCTTCCATGCGCTCCCGTGAAATGAGGTAGGCAACCGTCTCGTGGTGCCGGAGAATCTTGACGGGTTCTCCCTCCTCCGCCTTACGGATCAGACCGGGGAGTTGGCTTTGCGCCTGGGTCACCGAATACGTAGAACGCATGGGGACTCTACATAGGTGGCACCGGCAGGACAGTCAAGAGGACGCCGGCGCTTCCGATCATCCGTCTGTCACTTCAACGGATGGCCGGAAGTGCGGGCCGGATGTCCTTGCCGCCGGCTGCGCCTGGCCGTTAGAGTAGCGGCCATGTTGCGACGGACGAGTATTCTGCTTCTGTGCGCCGCGATGCTCTGCGGCGCGACGGCGGCGCGGGCGCGCCCGGTGGTCGCCGTTCTGGCGCAGAACGGCGGCACCGAAATCACCGACTTCCTCGTCCCCTACGGCGTGATTGCGAGCGCCGACGCGGCCGATGTGCTCGCCGTGTCGACGCAGGAGGGGCCGGTCGATCTCCATACCGGCGGCCTCATGGCGGTGCTGAAGATCGTCGCCGATACGACCATCGCGACATTCGATCGAACCCATCCGGCGGGCGCCGATTTCGTCATCGTGCCGGCGTTTCACGATTCGGAGAACGCCACAACACGCAGCTGGCTGCGGGCGCAGGCGGGCAAGGGCGCGACGCTAGTTTCGATCTGCGACGGCGCGCTGGCGCTCGCCGGCACCGGGCTGCTCGACGGGCACCGCGCCACCGGACATTTCTATTCCGCCGAGCACCGGCGAAAGGCCTTTCCCCACGTGAACTGGGTGGCCAACACGCGCTTCGTGCACGACGGAAAATTTATCTCATCATCAGGGGTGAGCGCCTCGCTACCGACTGCCCTCTATATCGTCGAGTTGCTGGCGGGCCGCGCGCAGGCGCTCGAGGTGGCGCGGGCGCAGGGTCTTGCGAGCTACAGCGCCACGCACAACAGCGATGCCTTCCACGTCGGGGCGCATGAGTACTGGATCGGTGCAACGAGCATGCTCTTCGGCTGGCCGCGCGACATCTACGCGCTCGAGCTGACGCCCGGCGTCGACGAAGTCGGCCTCGCCTTTGCCTTCGACATGCTGTCGCGGACCTACCGCTCGAAGGCGCTCGCGGTCGCACCGACGGACGAGATCACCACCCGCCACGGGCTGCACGTGCTGCGAGCCGAGGCGCCGGAAGCCGTGCCGAAGCGTGCGGTTCCCGTGCGCATCGGCGGCCCGGCCGGCGCCGCTGGTCTGACGGTCGACGAAGGCGCCCGTGCCCCGCAAGTTGTTCTGGCCTACCTCACCAAGCGATACGGCGAGCCGCTTGCGGCTTTCGTAGCGATGCAGCTTGAATATCCGGCGGCGGCGGGCAATTGATATCCCGTGAAGCTGCTCGCCAACCTGCTCGTCGCCTTCGTCGCGCTTGAGCATCTCGGCTTTCTGGTGCTCGAGATGTTTCTGTGGACTTCTCCGGTGGGCCTGAGGGCGTTCGATATGACGGCACAACAGGCCGCCGCCTCCGCGGTCCTCGCGGCGAATCAGGGCCTCTACAATGGCTTCCTCGCTGCTGGCCTCATCTGGGGCCTTCTATCCGGAGAGCGGTCATTCTCGATCAAGGTGTTCTTCTTGAGCTGCGTCGTCGTCGCCGGGACCGTCGGTGCGTACACGGCAAAGGGTTCTATCTTGTTTGTCCAGGGGCTCCCTGCGGCGATGGGACTCTGCCTGGTACTGCTCACCCGCGAGCGGCCGTAACCATCAAGGCCGACTCCGAGAGCGACGTCTGATGAATGAACTAACGGACGCCTGTGGCGCCCGCAGTTTTCCGGAGAGCTGACAAGCGGCATGCGCGCACAAGCGGCCGATTTCCGGAAGCTCAACTTGCGCTGCCACGCGCTGCTCAGCGACGTGCCGCTCCACGATGTCTGGGCGATTCCGCTCAATGGCGGCGGGCCCGGTCGCACCGTCGGCGACGTGCGCGCGCTCCTGTTCGGCGACCAGCGTCCACCTACCAATGTGGCGGTTCGCGGGCTGTTCGCGCTGCGCGCGGCCCTCGGCCGACTGTTCCGATGGGATGACGCGCGCCATGATCCGCCCGGCGCGTCGTACGTCCATCGCCTTGCGGAAGCCGATCGCACGCGGTCCCAGGTTCCTCCGGGGACACCCGACGGCGCGTTTCGCGTGCTCTACGTCTTCGAGAACGAATCCGTCAACGAGATCCGCAATGCGACCGTGCATGCGTTCTTGGGGCTCGCCCTTACGCCTCGCCGCGACGGCTACACGCTTTACTTGGCAATCTACGTCAAGCCGGTGAGTCGTCTGACGCCGCTGTACATGGCTGCGATCGATCCGTTTCGCCGCTTCATTGTCTACCCAGCCCTCGGCCGGCAACTGCAGCGAGGTTGGTCGCGCACCTATGCGTAGGCGCGGCCGAGCCCTACGACACCGGGGTCGGCGTCGGCAACGGCGCGAACCCTAGCGCGTGCGGATGGCAGGTGAAGCAGGTGAACGTGAAGTGCGGGTCGTCGTTACCATCGGCGCGATAGAAGTCCGTTGTGGTATGACACACCTCGCACAGTCCGCTGCCGTCACCGTGCGCCAGACCGCCGGGGGCCAGACCGGCGAGGACGGTGAACTCGACCGGCACCGATGCTCCACTCGGCGTCATGATCTCCTCGCGCACGAGGGCGAGATTCGAGCTGGTGTGCGCGTGGTGACACGCCAGGCATTGCTGCTGGTCTCCCGGGTGATGCGTGATCTGCGACGGATGGCATTTCGCGGTGGCGCACGTCGGCAGATTGTCGGCGCCCGGGGTCGCCGCAGCGTCGTGGCACAGAGTGCACTTGAACTGGAAGTGCTGCGTGACCGGTGCGGGGCCCCTGAACTTGGTCGCGCCGTCGGTCCCGCAGCCCGCCAAGACGGCGGCCAGAGCGAGCACGGTCATCCGGCGCGCCATCACCGGTCTCCGTGGCAGTGACGGCATAAGCTCCCGTCCTCGACCGGCAGGCGCAGCGCCTTGGTGCCCTTGATCATGAACTTGAAGCCGGGCTCCGACTGCTCGTACTTCGGGGCGATCCCATCCAGCGTCGTCTTCCGCGCGCTCTTGACGGCCTCGGACAGGCCCGCTGCGCCGGGCAGCCACGCGTTGGGGAGCTGCTGCTCCTTGGCCAGCACCGGGTCGTGGAAGAAGTGGCAGGTGCCGCAGTAGATGCGGCCGTCGTCCGTGAGCGGCATCTTCACGATGTCTTTCGCCGACGCCAAGCGTCGCCCCACGTTGGCCGCGCTGGCCGCCAGATGCTCCGCGGCGCCGGCGTGCGGCGTCGCGTTGTGGCAGAGCGTGCAGGTCTCCACCTTCGAGCGCGACAGCGTCTCGTTGTCCTCCTCGTGGCACAGCGGGCACTTGTCCTTGTCGGGCTTGCCGTCCGGCAGGCGCATGTAGTGCGGACTCCCCGAGTCCTGGCCCCACACGGGACGGACGACGGCCAGGATGCCCATGAGGATCATGCCCGTCGCTCTCATGGTGCGACTCCGTTGTCGCCGTGACACTGCGGGCAGCTGGCTTCGCCTTGGTGCTGCACGATGGCGCGTACGGCGGCGAGATCCAGGCACTGCAGCACCGGCGTCGGCGGTGGCGTACCGGACGGGCAGTCCGGCAGTCCGGTGCGGTTCACGGTGTGGATGCTGCGGATCTCGTGGCACGTGAAGCAATCCGGGCGGGTCCATCCGGTGGGATGCTCGTCGCGCACCAGGATCAGCCCCGCCGGCGAGTCGTACAGGTTGCCGTAGTTCTCACCCTGCTGCGGCGAGGCGCTGCTGCCGCAGCCGGCGCACAGGGCCAGCAGCAGCACGCCGAATGAGGTCGCGTGGCGCATCACGGCGGTAAGCCTACCTTCCCCTGCAGATGGCAATTGATGCAGAAGTCCTCGCGGTGACAGCTGCCGCACTGCATCGGATTGGCGTGCACCTCGACGGAGTGGAAGAAGCGGAAGTTGCGGTCATGCACGCGCGTCTGGATGGTATCCCGGCGCTCGTGACAGTCGATGCAGTACGACTGGCGATGACAGCTTTCACACTGCGTCAGGTTGCTGCGCGCCACGCTCGCGTGCACCTTCATCCACGCCACCTCGTGATCCGCGGGCTTCAGCGCCAGCAGGTTGTCGTGACAGGTGGTGCACGCCACCGGCGCTTCGGCCAGGCGCGTGTCGCTCGGACCATGGCAGTAGTGACAGGCCTCGCCGCGCCCAAACAGCGCGTGCATCGACAGCTCGCGCGCCATCTCTTCCTTGGGGGCGTCGATCAAGACGTCGAAGCGGTGGCAGTCCAGGCAGACGACGTGCGCCGCCTGCAAACGCGCGGCGTGGCGCGCGTGATTGAACTTGCCGCGCGCGTCGCGCGTGCTGAACGCGGAGTACGACGCATCGTGCTTTTGCAGGTAGCGGTTCGACGGCAAGTACTGCCGGCAGGCGGCGACGATCGTCGCGCTCGCCATCACGATCAGGAGGAGGCGCGCGTACCACTTCACGACGTACCCTCTTGGGCCCGCTCCGACGGCCATGACCGATAGCGGAAGTGATAGGTGATCAGAAAGCCGAAGCGAAAGTCCTCATTGAAGCGGGTGTTGCGATTGGCCTCGAAGTTGACCTCGCCGACCAGGCCGGGCGCCAGCACGTATCCCACGCCCAGCAAGCTGCTGACGGCGGTCGAGTGCGTGTTGCTCACGGTCTCGTACGCCGCCACGTCGATCTTCGTGCGGAACACGATGCGGTCGTAGACGCGGCACTCGTAGTGTCCGCGGCCGCCGTTGACGTTGCCACCGTGACTGTAGACCACGTAGTACTCGACCCGCACCACCTCGAGCCCGTCGCCGCCGGGCATCCACAGCACCCCGACGCTGCCGACGTGCCCGTTCTCGAAGATGCCGGTGAGCTTCTCGTAGCGCTGATAGGAGTAGTCGCCGTACGCGGACACCGTGCGGCTCAGCGTGTAACGCAAGCCGCCGCGGAACTGCAGGAGCTGACTGAGCGAGAACAACTCGAAGATCGGATCTTCGCGGCGATTGATGTCGGTGATCAGGTGCTTCCCCTGGTCCTGCGGCTTGTAGTAGCTGCTCTCGAAGTTGAACAGCAGACGCGGCTGCGACAGAAAGACGTCGAAGCCCGTGGTGGCCTGATCGAGATTCTGCCGGTCCGCATCGAAGGCGGCGGACCCGTAGACGTTTGGCAGACCCGGCAGTGTGGAGAAGGCGTGGGCTCCGTTCCCGTTGATGAGCTGGCGCAGCACTCGCCCGTCGCGCTGCTGCTGCAGATAGCCGAGGCTCAGATAGCCTCCCTTCATGTGGGTGGTGCGCATGTTGCCGCCGAAGATCTGCTCGTCTTGCGATAGACTCGCTGCGGAGAACGTCGGCTCGAAGTAGCGCGGCTGCCCGCCGAACACGGTGAACGCCACCGGCCCACCCGGATCGATGCGGATCTTGCCGGCGTCGGCGACGAACACGCCGCCCGGTCCTTCACTCAGAAACTGCCGTCCGAGGGTGACGTCTACACCACGTGTCGCTGCGGCCTGCAGGTAGCCGGCATAAAAGTCGGCGGCGCCAGAGTCCGGCCCGAAGTCACGCTCCAAGCGGAAGTAGGTGTCGGCGTTGGCGCCGTGCTTGAAGTCGGTGGCGCCGAGCTCGCCGTAGAGGTCGTTGGGCGCTTCGGTTTGTCGCGACTGGTCGCCGTCGCGCACCTGTCCGAGCAGGGAGAAATCGCTGCGCAACTCCTGGGCGTACAGTGGCGCGGACAGGACGGCCGCTACCCACAGCCACACCCACGCGGCCACCGTCAATCGCTCGCCCGGCACCAACTCTCCCCCTCCGACCCACTCTTCCCGTCACACGGCGGGCTGGCCTCCGTGTACCTCTAAGGGCCGTCCGCGTGCAAGCCCGACACGGCGAAAGCGCGCCCCTCCTCGTGACACACGGGGCACGCCTCCTCACCGTCCGGAGCCGTCTGCGTCTCCGCGTGCGCGATCGCGTCGTCGGCGTCATGGCATGCGGTGCAGACGGAGCGAATCGGCCCGAGGCGGCCGTCCTCTACCTCATTCTTGGTCGCCGGGTCCAGATGCGCTACCCGTGTCCCGAGAGCGGTGCCGGGATAGGGCGGCAACAGGAACGTGGCCGGCGTGGCCCCCGTACCGGACGTGGCGGCCTTGTGGCAGGTGTCGCAGTGTCGCAGGTCGCCGGGGAAGCGCACTTCGGCAAAGTCGTGGATGCTGTAGTTCAGCGGCGCTGCCCCGAAGCCGTAGATGAGGTAGGGCTTCTGCTCCAGGTTCTCACCGCGGTGGATCTTGTGGATCATCACCTTGAAGTCGATCGACGTAGTTTGATCGCCTCGGGCCACGGCGGCTGCGTCGTTCTTCCGGCGGCCGACGTCGCTCTGGTTCGGATTGTGGCAGATCACGCAGTACTCGGTCTGGTTGCGCAGGTTGCCGTGGATGGAGAAGCCTTTCGAGAACTCGCCGTGGCATTCGGCGCACTTCTGGTCCTCCACGACGACGCGGCGCACCAACGCCGTGGAGTCGTCCACGATGAACGTGACCACCGGATTCGGCGCCGCCTCGTTGACCGACTTCGCAGACACCTCCGGCGTGGTCGTCAGCTGGACGGAGCGCCGCGCCTCGGCGCCGATCGCCCATGTTCCAGTGGCGGTCACCGGAATGCCGGTGGCCGGCGTGTACTGGAACACCCCGTCGCCATCCGGCCCACTCAGCGTCCCCGACGCGCCGCCGCCGACCGCCGTCAGCGTCAAACCCACCGAGTAGTCGGTGGTAGGACCGCTGACGGCAAACGCCAGGCGGTTCAAACCGGAGAGGTTCGTGAGTGGCGTTTGGGCATCTCCGGACCCTTCGGTGACCTTGAAGGCAATCGTCGGTGTCTGCCCCGCCGCGTGGTCGCTGAGACCCATGATGTCGACATTGAGGCCCTTGAGCTGCGCGGATCGCTCGGGGATCACGTGCGCTCCCGGAACCGTGATGTCGAACTCGCGGTCGGTTTCGGCTTCATGGCAGCGGATGCACTCCCCGTCGAAGTAGCCGTTGAGCTGGAAGTGCTTGGTCCCCGGAGGCCCCGCGGCTGTATCTTGCTTTGATGGGTTCACGTCGTCGTGGCATGACGAGCAGGCCGCGGTCGACGACTTCTGGAGGTGGAACGCCGCCGTCGGGCCTTCCGCGTGGCAGACGGTGCATTCTTCAATGGAGCGCGGGAAGCCGATGCCCGTCACCACGCCGTTCTCATCCTTCTGAGCAAAGACCTGGTCGGCTCTCGCGAAGCTGCTGTAGATCGCATAGGTCGCACCGGGCGGCCCGTCGACAACCGAGGGCAGATCCTTGCCGCGGTGGATCTTGTGGATCATGTTGCGGAAGTCGATGCTGCGTGGGGCCGTCGGAGCGGGCGGCGCATCCACGGCATCCTCGGTGTGACAGAGCAGGCACAGCCGGACTTCGCGACGATTGCCGTGGGCGATCAGCGGATCATGACAGTGGTTGCACTGCTCGGTCGTCACCGCCTCACGGATCTGCGGAGTGCCGCCCGCCGGAACAAAGTCGAAGACGGGATTGGCACTGAGCTGCTGGCCCTCGACCGTGCGATCCACCTGCTCCCCGACGCTGTAGGTGCGGGTCGGATCAACGTCCGTAAGGGACTTCTTGAATGTGTAGCGGTAGACCCCCGCGGCCGCATCCAAGGTCTCGAGCGTCCCTCCGCTGTCGTAGGCAGGGCGGGTGCGATTGATGTCATTCACGTAGCGGGAGAACTGGTTCGGCACGTCGCCGCCACCCGAGTAGTTCTCGACGTGTGAGATGACGAAGCGGACGCGCGCTTGCTGCGCATTCTGCACCGCGCTGAGCACGGGTGTGAGCGGCGTTCCGCTCGCGTCGGTGAGGGAGAAGGTGACGGTCACCTGGCCGGCAGCGATGCTCGCACCGTCGATCGTGCCCGACAAGCCGGCACCCGCGACCGCAACCGTCGCTGTGGGCAAAGGGGCCGAACGGGTGGTTGCCGTCGGAGTTGGAGCCGGGCTGATACCGCTGTTGTTGCTGCCGCCGCCGCTGCTCCCACAACCGAGCCATGCCACCGCTGCGCCAAACAGAGCGATCGTTTGGAATCCCTTCCGTGTCGACATCTTCGTACCTCCCCGAAACAAGCTTCGATCCTACCCTCTTCGCAACGGTTACCTCGTCACACCGCTACGGCCGAACCTCCTGCCGCAATCGGGGTCGGGAGCATCCCGCGTGCCATCGCCCAGCTACGGGCTCATCGTCAAACCTAGCCCTCTCGCGACGGCTGTGGTTCTCACGCGCGCGAATGTAATTTACATGAATCGCAATCGGGGGAAAGGTTGCAGACGCCGGTAATAACTCAGTTGGCGTTGGTGGAGGACCGTGTGAGCCTGGTGCGCGTCACCAACAGTGGCGTAAGCGGCGTGATCGATCCGACGGGACGCGAGGTCATCCGCCTGCCCGTCCAGGGTGCGGTCGCCGAGTCGGTCCGCGTGCCGGTCGGGCCGGGCGACTCGTTCTATACGCGCCACGGTGATGTGTTCGCCGTACTCTGCATCGCCGTTTGCATCGTCGCGCTCGGAGTGCAGCGGCTGGGGCTTTCGCCCCAATGAGCCAGCTCTTGGGTATATCGGAAGGGAATGTGGGGGAAGTCGCGGCGGCGATCGACGCGGAGATCGCAGCACTGTCCGCGCGCAACACTGCACGTGTCCGCGACGTCCGCCGCAAGTATTCCAGAGCGCTCAAGCGGGCGCAGCCGGAGTTCGTTCTCGCCTTGGCGGCACGACTGTGCAAGACCCGTGACTACCGCTGGTTCGCCTACGAGCTGATCCAGCATCACCCGCCGGCATTTGAACGTCTGCGCGATGCCGAGGTCGAGCGGCTCGGCCGTGGGTTCGACAGCTGGTCAATGGTCGACGCCTTTGCGCGCACCTTGTCCGGACCGGCATGGTGAAGGGTCACGTGTCCGACAAGCGGATCCTCGAATGGGCGCATTCGAGAGATCGCTGGTGGCGGCGGGCAGCGTTGGTCAGCACTGTGGCCCTGAATGTGCGATCATACGGTGGCACGGGAGACGTCTCACGGACCCTGCGGATCTGCCGCGTTCTCGCCAGCGATCACGATGACATGGTCGTCAAGTCCCTGTCCTGGGCGTTGCGCGAGCTGGTGGTTCATGACGCCAAGGCGGTGCGCCGGTTTCTCGCGCGGCACAACGGCGCTCTCGGCGCACGGGTGAAGCGTGAAGTGCAGAACAAGCTGCGAACCGGATTGAAGAACCCCTGACTCCTTTAGGAGAGCGCTACACACTTCTCCGACTTGATGTGCCATCGCACTTTCAAGCCAAAGCCTCACTTGCATCAAATCGAACACTCCAGGTTCCGGTTCGTTTTCTTGCGGAACAGATCGACGAACCCACGAAGGTAGATCGGCCTTAGCTGCCCCTCGTCATCGTTCATCTCCTCTTGCATGTGTTTCATCGCTTCCTCGGGTCCTAGCGAACGGCCCATAGCCATCGCGCGGTCCATACCAAACGCGGTGACGAGTATCTCAGTTGCGTCTTCATCGGCTTGCTGCGCAACCCAGAGCACGACATCGGGATACGCAGCGAGAAACCAGCGCGGGTATCCGAGAGGCGCATTCGCTCCCTTTTGGAATACCGCAATTGACGGGCTGGGCCGAACAGAGATTCCGGCCAGCTCATCCGGAGAGGGCGTCAGCTGCGCGTAGTTCGCAAAGAACGTGGGTGGGTGAATTGCATCGGGAATCAAGAACCCTCGCACAGTATCGGCTTCGTTGGTGAACGTCCCATCCTTCAGCATCTGATTCCACTGGTCGACTGAAGCCTCGCGGGCACGGCTCCGGGCACCCTTCGAAACCATTTGAAGCAGCGCGTATCCACCCGCGAGAAGAACAAGACTCCAGGCTAGCCCGCTCATGCCGTCCCTTCGTCGCGTCCGGTCGTTGGCTGATGTCTACGAACCCGGCGGGTAGTATTCGTATGCGCCGATGGAGCAGTTGATGGAGCAGTTGGTTGAGCCGGGGCCGGCGACTGTCGTAGTCTTGCGGATGCGATCACATCCCGCCGCGGACGGCGCGGACGTAGAGGCCATGTGCCTTACCATTGGGGAAGGAAGTGAAGACGATGAAGTACCCATTGAGGAAGGTCACACTCCACGCGTAGACCGGAGCGGGAAGGTAGCTTGTAGCGGACCAGTAGCCATCCCACCCGACCTGCGTCTCTTCAAGCGCGGGATCGACGCAAAAGGACGACGGACAGCTGCAATTGGCTCCCGTGCACGGGAAATCCAACACGATGGTCTCCAGCTCTGCCATCGTCGGCAGCCGCCAGCCGTTCGCCCCGGCAAAGCCCTCCCCGCTGTTCAAGGTAGCCAAGACGCTTGTGAACGCTGTGCCGTTCTCCTTGTATGGCGCCCCCGTGCTCCACGTGTATGTGTTATCCGCGTCGTGCGGGTCGGCGAAATTTGGCGACCCGTCCTGGTTCTGCTTCTTCTCCCACACCAGGGTGGTGAGATTGTCGGTCACCGTCCCATCGCCGTTGTTCGTAAACCGCGTGCCGATGCACGTGCTGGTCGCTAACGATGGCCTCGATTGAAAGACGGTCCACTGCTTGAAATACTTGTGTCGGCGCTTGGCAAGCGCTGTGTCCACACCGTAGGTCCATCCCCCGTAAAGCTTCGCAACCATACCGCGCATGCCAAACGTGTAGGTCTTCCACGCCGTGGCGCGCGCCTGGTTGCATTTGACCTGCGGGTCCAGTGTGGCCTGCACCGTCCCGGCCCACAGCATCGTAGCGCACATCGCAACCTTCAAGCCGGCCTTCCTCATGATGCCCCTCCCCCAAGAAAGGCGTGGACTGATTGTCCTCCCGCCGGCGTTGCATGTAGAGTGAGCGTCTTCTCCTTGGAGACCAGAGCCAATGGAACCGTTACTAGCCAAGGACCTCCACGTTACCCCGATCCGGTCCATCCCGACGCCCCCTTTCGCAATCCAAGGCTTGAACTCGGGGTGGCGCTGACCTTGCCGACAAGTTCGGTTTCCCACCCTTGGTCGAGCCCCTTCCGTGTTCGGTGCAAATTCAAGACTTCGCTGGTGGTCCATGTTTGGTCGAGCGTTCTGCGCACTCTCTTCGCGCCGACGAGAAGAGGCAGCGCTCTGCATCGAAGGAATGAAGAGCCGTCGGGAACGCGCCGAACCGGCGCGCGGCGAACTGCGAACGTTGTCACTGGAGCCCCTCCTTTACTGCGCGTTGAACTCGTACGCCCCGATGGAACAGTTGGTCGAACCCACCCCCGGTCGCGCAAAGCCGCGCTGGTCGACACCGTTCACGGGCGCCACGGCGCAGATGGCATTGTCGCCCGCGTTGATCGCGGCGCTGCCGGGCCGGAGCGCTAGCGTCTTGGTGGGTCCGCCGTTGTCTTTCAAGTGCAGCAGCTTCGGATCACCAAAGTAGCCGACGCAACTCGTATCCCTGGGGGGCCAGCGCATGTTGTGGCCACCGTCGGTAAAGGTACCCTGATCGCAATTTGCGCCGCGGGTGCTGTTGGCGACAATGGTGTTCTGGAGGAACCCCCCGCCCGAGATCGCCCCGCCTTCGGTCGCGCTGTTGCGGGAGAAAGTGCTGTTGGTCACGGTCACCGTACCAAGGTTGTAGATGGCACCGCCGTAGCTGTTGGCGCTGTTGCCGAAGAAAGTGCTGTCGGTCACATTGAGCGTGCCACTGTTGTAGATGGCACCACCGGCGCCGTGATGGTGCGGTTGCCGGAGAAGGTGCTGTTGGTCACATTGAGCGTGCCGGCGTTGGAGATGGCGCCGCCATTTGAGGGGGCGGCAGTGCCTCCTGATGGTGACGTTGTCCAGTGTCAGGGTCACTCCGCTGTTGAAGCTGACTGTTGCCGTGGGGCCCCATGGGAACACTCCCCCCCGGGTGGTTCCACGATGGAACCACCGGGCACACAACGCACTTTCGCTTTCCCATTTCCGCACGCTCAGAACAGCACCCGCTGAGCATCGAGCGCGACTCACAGCAGCACCAGAACAATGCCCGCGACCGTGAGGGGGTGACGACCACGACCTTCACCGAACTGCGCGAACGCCGCCGAGGCGGTCCTTATGGGCGTTGTCCGGAGAGCCGGAGAAGAAATTGACGTCCCACGCGGAGGTGCGCTGTGGAGGGCAACAGAGCAAAGCGGTAGAAGCCGACCAATAGTAGCCGTCGGTGGATGCGGCGGTGCAACTGCAGCCCGTCACATTACACCCGGGCGTGCAGTTGTTGTTGAACCCCGGGGGCACGCAGGGTGAACCACTGCCGCACCCTGAGACGGTCCTGTCAATGATGGTCTCCAATTCCGCCGTGCCGCCACCCGTGTGGACGGTCGGAATTCGCCAGTCGCTATGTCCGCCAAGACCCGCCACGTTGAGCTGGTTCAGCCACTGCCAAATGGTGCTGGTCCCACCTGTATTGCACGTCGCTGTGCCACCGCACATCGTGCAGCCGATCGCGCTGCCGGTTGCCGTGCTACACGTGTTCGCGGCGTTGGCGTCCGGCTGACAGTAACCGCTACCGTCGGAGCAGTTCCCAGCCCACACATAGACATTGTTCACATCGTCTAAACCGCCCGCCTGGTCCTTCTTCTCCCACATAACCCCGTGGTGATCCGTGATCGTGCCGTCGCCGTTGTCGACGAACCATGTGGCGCTCGATGGCGCCCAAAATTCGCCGCCCTCGAGGCAGCAGGAAACCTGCGTGCCAAAAGAGTCTAAGGCTATTGCGTTCGATCCTCCTGAAGCGTCTGGCCCGTGTGGTTCTTCGAAGGTAGCCAGGCCACTAGAGAGCACGGTATAGTGCACGGTGGCTAGCACGAAACCATACGGCACGCCTCCCTCCAAAGTCTGCCTGTTCCTTTGCAGCGTAGCGATCGTTGCTGCGCTGTCAGGGGACGTTTCGGAGAGCCGCACTGCGTTGCAAGGAGGGAAAAAGGTCACGGTCGGACAGTTGATGACACCGAACGACGTTGCGCTTCCCTGCCCGAGAAGATCGAGTTGGTCTCCGATAATAGTATCCCCGAAGGCAATGCTTTGAAATTCGAGAACATCTGGATTGAACCAGACACTCAAATCAAAGCTTGCAAGGTTCGGAGGCCGTAGGCCCGCGCTCGACCCGGCGTCGCCAAACGGAAAGATGAAGATCGTCTGAATTGCCTCAGAGCCGGAAAACACCGTCTCCGCGCCTATCTCGAAGTTGACGTGTGGAGTAGGTGTCGGTGTGTTGGTGAACATCGGTGTGTTGCTAAGTGTCGGCGTTGGCGTCCCCGTCGGGGTGTTCGTCGGCGTCTGAGTTGGCGTGGGGAACCACCCCTTGAACGGATGCCGCATGACCTGCCCGGCTTGGCCGACACTCATCGCTCCAGCTCCGAGCAGCTGGCCATTCACCGCACCGTTGCGCCCCAGCCTGACTGCCTTGTCTCCGCCGAAGATCGTTCCACTGACGATGCCTCCCGTGCCAGGCCGGCTGTATCCGCCGAGGGTCACAGGTCCCTCGACGACAAAGATAACTTGCTCGGGTTGCAAACCATCGAGCGCAATCTGTCCATGATGGAATACCTTGAGCCGACCCGCGATGCGGACGATCACCTGATCGGTAAGCGTGGTACCAGCAAGCGTCAGGCGACCAGCGGCCCCAACTTGGACGCTGTCTGCGTCCAGTACGACGGTCCCGTTGCCGACCGATATGGTTTGTGCCCCATGCCTGGGGACACGGACCACGCCGATTGTCGATCCCGCGAGGGCCATCGCACCACTGCGCCAGGCAGCTGCCCTCAGCGCGGCCGTGTTGCACTGGTCGAGATAAGGTGTGGCCTCTGATCCGCCGACCAGCGGAGGCGGGTTGCCAATCGTGCCCCGATTCAACGCGTGGGCGCAGATGGCACCACCGGCGGTCACCAAATGCCCGGTAACCTGGCCATCCAAGAGCGTCCCGCGAAGGGCGCACCCGGTGGCATTCGTCGCAATCGCGTCGCCATCGATCAACAGGTCTTGCCTTGCCTGTAGAGCTCCGGCGCACACGTTCCCAGTAATCCGATCGTCGCGCCCCAGTTTCGTCGTCACGCCATCGGCGGTTGCCAGAATTGCGTAGTACCCGGCTTCAACCTCGCAAGTCGCGCTGCAACCATCACCGCTGATCGTGTTCCCGTCATCGCACCGTTCACCTGGTTCGGTCCTGCCATTCCCGCACTCCGCTGTTGGGGTGAGCAAAAATGCGTACTCGTTCAAGACATCTCGTACACGACCGGTGATTTGGCCATTGCTGGTTCCCACGGCTTCGCTTGTCACTCCACCGAGCAACGGAGCCAAATCGATCATGCCCTCCGTAGCGGTCCACGTGAACGCGTGAAATGCACCGTTGGACGTTCCAGTGTCGGAGAACCCAACAACGCGTCCACGGTCGACCGCGGTCGCTGTGCTAAGCGTACCGCCTGGTAGCACCCCGATGTCCACCAATCCGGTTTGCGCAGTCCACACGAGAGCGTGCGCAATGGCGTTCGTGCTATTCGCCTCTCCCACGATCTGTCCATCGCTACTTATGGCATTGGCGAGGCTATAGGTCCCACCGGGCAGCAGTCCAAGATCCAAGATGCCGCCCGATGGAGTCCAGATTACAGCATGCTCGTTGTCGTGGTCATCAGTGGCGTACCCGACGATCTCGCCGTTCTTGACGCCTGTCGCAAAGGCGAGAGATCCCCCGGGCAGTAAACTAACAGCCCGTTGAAAAAGCCCGCACCGCCGTGGCCGATATGATATGTAAGCGG
>CAZCGA010000010.1:0-77138 GCA_964498075.1 uncultured Binatia bacterium (SeqCode)
GCCGGCACCCGGGGAAAAATATTTTCAGGCGACGAACTGCGGAAGTTGGGCTAGCCCCGGCGCGTTCGCTTCCGCGAAGGCTGGCCCGGGAAGACATCGAACTCGTATCGGTAGTAGCCATGGTCATCCTGCGTGAGCAACCGGATCTGGATGCCGGTTTGTCGGGGACGGATGTGCAGCATCTTGCAGCGTTGCACCCAGGCCTTCACCGTCAGTCGCAGCCAATCGAAGACATCGTCGTCCCAGCGGGCGCGCACCTGAACCATGTCGAAGCGCGCCAGGCCACGCTCCAGAGCATCCTTCAAACGCCCCAGGTCGGGCGCTGATGCAGGATACCCGGACTGAACGTTCGCAGTTGCGAAAGCCCCTTGACCGCCGATGGCCGCGCCGAGGTTTCCTACGATGCGTCGGAACTGGCTTTGCCGCACGTCCATTCCGCTTCGCGGCGGTTCCTGCACCCTCGGAAGTCGCGGCAAGCGAACGACCGTTGCCTTCTCCTTGGTTGCCATGTCGAACGCACCCTACCAACGCTTCCGCGTTCGCTCCAGCCACGCTGTTCCACGCTGTTCCAGTCTGCAGGTCACGAACCGAGACGCTTGGGAGAAGGAGTACGGCTTTCCACCACCGCAGGGGGGAGAGAGGGCACCACGCATCGCTACCGCTCCAAACGCCGCTCGGTGAGGGTCAGCACCTCTACCATCCGCTCCAGCACGCTGCCGTGCTGCGGATGCGGCAATGAATGGAGGACGATCTCCTTGGCGAGCAGCGCGGTGAGCGAACCGCCATCCCTTCTTCAGAGGCAGTCAGGTCTGCCAATAGATGCGCGCAATCTCCGTCAGGCCGTGACTTCCTGCCGCAAAATGTCTTGGAGTTGGCGCCGTAGCTCCGGCATCTTCGTCGTCGCCACGTCCCACACTATGTCGTAGTCGACACCGAAGTAGCCGTGAATGAGGCGATCGCGCATTCCCGCCATCACGCGCCATTCAATGCTGGCGTGGCGGTTCCTGAACTCGGGCGGCACCTTCTTCACCGCTTCCCCAATCACCTCGATGCTGCGCACGAAGGCCCGCTTCAGCGTCTCATCGCGTGCGAACTTCTCCTTGCTCAACACGCTGGCCTTGGAGGTGAGGTACTCGGCCTCGTGGAGCATGTGGCGGATGTACTCAAGCGGCGAGTGCGACATCCTCCACCTCATCGAGAATGTGAGGCCGGAGGTACGGGCTCAGCGATTCCGTTGTCACCAGCTCGACACGGCGCCGCAACAGGTCCTCCAGGAGAAAGGACAACGCCATGAAGTTGTCGAACGTCTTCTTCCCTGGCTCGAATTCGACCAGCAGGTCGACATCACTCTCGGCGCGCTGCTGACCCCGCACAAAGGAGCCAAACAACCCGAGCCGCCTTACACCGAACCCCCGTATCAAATCGCGGTTGTCGCAAAGGACCCCGAGGATGTCCTGTTTGGTCGTGATGGCCGTGTTCATCGCACCCACTGCTGCCAATAGCTCACTCGGTCCGTGCAGTCCAACTGACGCCCTCCGAACTGGCTGCGGGCAAGCGGCGACGCGCGAGTGCTCCCGCTCACACATGTTGTTCTTCTACGCCTTGTCCAGCCACGGCTGAACGAAGTCCTTCTGCGCGTCAAAACGCTTCCCTACCGCTCCAGCCGCCGCTCGGTGATCGTCAGCACCTCCACCATGCGCTCCAGCACGCTGGCGTGCTGCGGGTGCGGGAAGGAGTGCAGGACGATCTCTTTGGCTAGGAGCGCGGTGAGATAGCGCAGCTTGCGGCGGCTGCTTTCACTGGCGATCAGATAGTCGCGATGGCCGGCGTTGACCTGCCACTGGCCGTCGCGGAAACGCGAGCGCCAGTTTGAGGTGGGCTCGTTGACGAACTCCGGTTGCGGGATGCCCGCCTGCGGTGCGGGCTCGGCCCGCTCTTCCACCACCTCGACGATCGCCTCGGCGCTGGTGTGACGATCCGCCTGGGTGGCAACCACCCACACCGTCACGGTCTCACACTCCTCGCCGGCGCGGAACGTTGCGTCACGAGAGCTGCCTTCGATCTGACTGTGCTCGGAGCTGCAGGCCCAGGTGAAGTCCATGGGCTCACGGATCTCGCGCCGCTCGGCGTCGCGCGGATACGCCCGCAGACGGCGTGCGCCGAGCAAGGGCACGCGCGCCGACGGCGGCACGATCTCCACCGATGCCAGCGGCCCCGGCGGGAACAGCTCGACCGGCTCCTCCGTGTCAGTGCCCGCGCCAACTTCGGTGGCTTCGCCGGGTGCGGGCTCCGCTACGCCGCTCGGCGCCGGCTCGTCTTGTCCGCCGGCGGGCGTGGCAGCCGCGCCGCTGCTTACCGGCATGCGCGCCGCCTCATCTTGAACGGCGAAGAAGTCGTACTCCGGCGCCAGGCGCGAGAGATCTCGGAAGGCGCGCTGCAGCTGCTTGAGGAGATCCGCCTCCAACTCGGAGGCGAGCCGTTCGTGCTCGTGGGCGAGAATGGAGTCGATCGGCTCCTCGATACACGTCACCGCCGCCGCAAAGGCGGCGGCCGCGTCATTGGGCTGCACGCCGCGACGGGTGCCGGGCGCGACATCAAAGCCGGCGAAATCGAGCATGCCCGTGAGCCGGCCGCTGCTCCAGGGCGGTCGACGAAAGTCGACCAGCTCGAACTCGCACAGGTCGTCGTAGACCACCGTCCCGGCGCACGAGACCATCACTTGTGCGGGCTCGTGTTCGCCCTCCGGTAAGACGTACAGCTCAACGCGAAGCGCTCCGTACGGTGTGTCGATGCTTTCCGGCAGCGGTAGCGGCTGGCCCGGATACCGCACAGGCTGGACCGTCAGCAGCTTCGGCGCGTGGCCGCGTGCGACGCGGTCGTGAACCGTGATGACCACGGACCGCGCCAACAGCTGCCCGCGGAGCTCCGCGGCGAGGTAGTCCGCAATGCGCCGCCCACCCAGACTCACGAATGCCGGCCGGTGCAGCTGGCGCACGACCACTTCGGTCCATGTGCCGCGTAACGGCAGGCGGCCACGCAGGCGCTCGATCTGGAAGCGTGGCTCATCTTCCGTGAGGCGCAAGGCCCACGCTTCGGAGTCGTTGACCTGCGAGCGCATCTCGAAGTGCGTGCCGATCGACCAAAAGCCGAGCAAGCCGATGCCGTACTTGCCCTGCAACATCAGCTCGCGGCGTTGCTCGAGCGTCAGGTTGCGTTTGCGCGAGTGGCCGATGTGCGTCGCGATGTAGCCGAGCGCGTCCTCCCGGGTCATCTCGGGCAGCACACCGCCGCCGTCATCGATGACGTGCAGCGTCGTCACACCGCGTTCGCGGGCGCGGACGATCTGCACCTTGCTGGCACCCGCATCGAGCGAGTTCTGCACCAACTCGGCGAGGGCTTTGCGCGGATCGTTCTGCGAGCGCGCCAGCCAGCGGATCAGCTCGAACGGATCCGCCGGCCTAAGATTGCCGGTGATGGCACCGGAACGCTTGCGGGCCGCACGACTCGCCATACCGGCGGGTTAGCACGCCCGTGCGTTGGGACCAAGGATCGACAGGGAAGGATCGACAGGGAAGCGCGGATGCGGGGTCCGCCGAGTCAGTCAACCCTGAAAGAAGCGCCGCGGGTTGTCGATGAGCATCGCGTCGATCTTGGCCTGCGGTACTCCCGCTTCGCGCAGCGCCGGGATGATGTTCTTGAAGACGTGTGTCGGGTTCCAGTTGGGGAGGATCTCGGCGGGCAAGGCCAGCGGGCGGCCGCGCCAGCACCAGACGGTGTCGTGCGACAAGACGATCTGGTTCTGGAAGCCGATGCCGAGCAAACCGATGAGCGCCGCCTTTCGCAGCCGGTCGGGCTGCAGGATCTCCAGGCCGAAGCGGTCGAAGCCCAGCATGCAGCCGCGGTCGAGCATGTCGACGTGGTAGCGCAGGTCGGCGCTGCCGCAGGAGTGGCCGATGATGACGTGCTTCAGGTCGACGCCTTCCGCCGCGAAGATGTCGAGCTGCTCGCGGCCCATGCTGCCTTCATCAGTGTGCGTCGTGATGCGCGCCCGCGTCGCTTTCGCGGCGCGCGCCGCCGCGCGCAGCACCATCTCCTCATACGCCGAGATCTTGTGCGCCTGCGTGGCCACCTTGAGGATACCGGCTTTGATGCCGCTGCCGCCGATGCCTTCGGTGAGCTCTTTGACGAACGTCTCGGTCATCTCGCTCACCGCATCGCCGAACTGCGCGCGGAACTTGAAGTACGCCGGCGCGCCCTGATCCTCCTTGTACAAGCCGGTGGCGCAGATGATGTTCACCTGCGCGGCCTGCGCCACCTCGGCCATGAACTCGGCATCGCGTGCGAGATCGATGGGGCAGGGGTCGAGGAAGGTGCGCATGCCGAGCGCTTTCAGCTCCTGCATGCGGTCGACACACATCTTGAGCGTTTCTTTGCGCTGGAACGGCGGCGCTGCGGTGTCGGTCTCCCAGCCGGGCCAGCCGATGAGCAGATGCTCGTGCATCAGGGTGACGCCGAGGTCGTCGGGCGTGCAGGTTCCGAGAACGGTGTTGATCGTTGCCATGATGATCCTCCTTCACTCAATGCCGTATGCGGAAGCCGTCGAACTCGCCGCGGTACGGTTCCCACTGCTGCTCGATGTTGGTCACGAGCGCTCCCCGCGGTCCTGCATGACACCAAGTCACCAGTCGGCGCAAGCGGTCTTCGGCACCCTCGGCGAGCAGCTCGACGTCGCCGTCGGGCGTATTGCGCACCCAGCCGGTCAGCCCCAGCTGCTGCGCCTCGTCGAGCGCCGAGTAGCGGAACCCGACTCCCTGTACCCGCCCTCTGATGCGCACGCGGACGCGCGATAGTGATTCGGGCTCGTGACTCGTGTCGTCCCTCCCCAGCACCGTCAGCGCTTCTCCAGCAGCTCGCGGAGTTGTGCTTCCTCCAATATTGTGAGGCCGAGCTTGCGGGCTTTGTCGAGCTTCGAGCCCGGTTCCTCCCCGACCACGACGTAGTCCGTGCTCTTGCTCACGCTCGAGGTGACGCGTCCGCCGTGCGCCTCGATGTCACGGGCGACAGTCTCGCGGGGCACGGACAGCGCGCCGGTGAGGACGATGGTCTTGCCGGCGAGCTTGCCGGTGCGGGCGCGGCGCTCGGCCGTCGGATGCAAGCCGGCGGCGATGAGCCGTTTGACGACGGCCTGGTTCTGCTTGAGCGAGAAGAAGGCGCGGATCTCGCGTGCGGTCTCGGGGCCGATGTCGCGCACCGTTAGCAACTCCTCCTCGGATGCCTTCTCGAGCGCCTCGATGCTGCCAAAATGCTCGGCCAGCACCTCGGCCATGTGCTCGCCGACCTGTGGGATGCCCAAGCCGTTGATGAAGCGGGCCAACGTGGTGCGTTTGCTGCCTTCAATGGCGTCAAGGATGTTCTGGGCCGACTTCTCCGCCATGCGTTCGAGGTCGACGAGTTGTTGCTTGCTCAGGCGGTAGAGGTCGGCGACGTTCCTGACCAAGCCCGTGTCGATGAGCTGCGCCACCAGCTTGTCGCCGAGCCCGTCGATGTTGAGCGCGTGCTTCGAGGCGAAGTGGCGCACCGTCTCGCGCAGCTTCGCCGGACAGCTCATGCCGATGCAGCGGTACGCAGCCGCGCCCTCTTCGCGGACCACCTTGCTGCCGCACACCGGGCAGTTCCCGGGCATGTGGAACTTGCGCTCCTTGCCGGTGCGTGCGCGCTTCACGACCTCGACGACATATGGGATCACGTCGCCGGCGCGCTCGATGAGGACGGTGTCGCCGATGCGCACGTCCTTGCGCTCCACCTCATCCATGTTGTGCAGCGACGCGTTGGAGATGGTGACGCCTGCAACCTCCACCGGTTCGAGCTCGGCCACCGGCGTGATCGTCCCCGTCCGCCCGACCGACGGCACGATCGCCTTGACGCGTGTCGTGCCCTGCTGCGCTTTGAACTTGTAGGCGATCGCCCAGCGCGGCGAGCGTGACACTTCGCCGAGCTGGCGCTGCACTGCGAAACTGTTGACCTTCGCCACGACGCCGTCGACCTCGTACGGCAAGTCGGTGCGCTGCGCCGCCATGTCGCGGTGATACTGGACCACGGCGTCGCCGCCGCGGCATGGCGTGTTCAGCGAGTTGGTCTTCAAGCCCCAGGCACGTAGGGTTTCCAAGAACGCCCAGTGTGTCGGGAAGTCCAGGCCAACAATCTCACCGGGGGCGTAGCAGAACATGTCGAGCGGCCGCTCGGCGGTGATCCGCGAGTCGAGCTGGCGCAGCGAGCCGGCGGCGGCGTTGCGCGGGTTGGCGAACACCGGCTCGCCCCGCTTGGTGCGCTCGGCGTTGAGCTGGTCGAACGCCGCCTTCGGAAAGATGACCTCGCCGCGGACTTCCAGCCGGCGCGGAGTGGCGGCCGCGTGGCGTTCGCGCCGCAGGCGCAGCGGGACGCTGCGGATCGTCTTGACGTTCGCGGTGACGTTCTCGCCGTTGATGCCGTCGCCGCGTGTCGACGCGACCGTCAGCTCGCCGTTTTCGTAGACCAGCTCGATGGCGAGGCCGTCGAGCTTCGGCTCGGCGACGTACTCGATCGGCCGGTCGGTCTTCAACGTGCGGCGGACGCGCTCGTCGAACTCGCGGAACTCCTCCTCGCTCATGGCGTTGTTGAGCGAGAGCATCGGGAGGCTGTGGCGCACCGTCTCGAACTTCGCGGCGGGCGGCGCGCCGACGCGCTGCGTCGGGGAGGCGGGGCTGCGCAGCTCCGGGTGCGCTTCCTCGAGCACCACCAGACGGCGGAACATGCGGTCGTACTCTGCGTCGGAGATCTCTGGGGCGTCGAGCACGTGGTACCGGTGGTTGTGATGATCAATGGCTTGCCGCAGCTCTTCGATCTGGCGCGCAATGTCGGGCGCGGAAGACACCTTGCGAGGCACGGCGCTTACTATACTGGCTGCACCTCGGCTGGCAATCAGCGACTGGTTTCCGCAAGCCAGTGACTTGACTTATGCCGTCCGTTGACGAAAGCATACGACCTTTGTCGCTGAGAGGCCGTGTGCACGAACGTTTCGCTCACTTGGGACTAGCGGTCGCTGGTCTCGCTGCCTTCGTTTTGATTCGTCCCAACCTGCTCCTTCACGCGCAGGAGATCTGCGCCGGCGACGTCGACAACGATGGAGAGGTGACGCTGCTGGACGTCGACGCGTTGGTGCCGCTGCTCTTCGATCCGCCGGAGCTGGATGTGATGCAACGGGCCGATGCGAACGGCGATGGGATCCTGAGCCCAGCGGACATCACGAAGATCCTCGACACCCAGGGCCCGTGCGCTGGTGTGCCGACCAGAACGAGCACGTTGACGCCAGCTGGCACCCCGACGCCCACAGAGACACGGACGCCGACCGTGACCCCGACGTTCGGCTCACCGACTCCGACTCACACGCGCCGCCCCACGCCCACGGCGACGGCGACCTGCATCATCCAACCGGTGCAACTGGGGACGACCAACGGCGAGCTGACCATGACGGATTGTCAGCGCACGTTTGTGGGGCAAGTCCGCTACACGGATGCCTACACCGTCGTCGGCACGCCGGGGCAGGCGATGACGATCAACGTGACTGGTACGGCGGCGACCGGTCCCATCGATCCCTACGTGCGGGTGACCGATGCCGACGGCCAGTTCGGGCAGGTCGAGGGCCGCCCACCCGTCCAGTTCGTCGTGACCACCACCCAGCCGTACGAGATCCAAGTCGCCTCCCATCCCAACACATCGCAGCAGCTCGGCCCGTACCAGATGACCCTGACGTTGACTCCGTGTCCGGCGCCGGTGGTGCTGTCCGCGCCGTCGTCGGTGCGCAACGCGGTGCGGCTGGACGGGTCGGAATGTCCCGATCCGGGCGCTCCGTCCACGTTCAACCAGATCAGCCTCGCGGACGTCTACACGTTCACGGTGTCGCAAGTGCCGTTCAATGTGAACATCTTCATCGAACCGCAGAACCAGGACTCTGACATGGACCCGGCGTTCTCCGTCATCGGTCCGGATGGCTTCGAGGTGGTGACGCAAGACCAGGATGACGATGCACCGGGCGCCGTCGGGACGGAAGCCCAGGCGCGCTTTCTGGCCCTGCAGACCGGCACCTATACGGTCATCGTCACCGGCGGCGGCTGCAACCCGAGTAACCCGGATGCGGGCTGTGTGTACAACCTGCGGTTCACCGCCGGGGCGCCGGCGGCACGGTGCGTGACGAACTTGCCCAACATTCCGGCCACCAGTGTGCTGACGCTCGACAGTCGCATGCTGTCGGGCGACGTCGGTACGACGCCCTGCGCCGCACCGTTGCCGATCCCGGGCACGAGCGATGACACGCCGGATCCCAGCAGCCCCGCCGAGCTCTACACGTTCACGGCGAGCGCCGGTGATGTGATCAGCGTGGAGATGGATTCGGAAGATGATGCGCACTTGTATCTCCTGGGGCCGGCACCGAGAAATGCGCTGGTGGCGCAAGACGACGACAGCGGCCCTCTGGGGGCGCGCGCGAACGCCCAACTGGCAGCGACCCTGGTGCAGCCGGGGACGTACACCATCGTGGCCGCAAACAACAACGTGCTGCAGCCGACGACCGCAGATGGGCCGGCCGATACCGTGGAGTACTCGCTGATCGTGCAGAAGTGTCCGCTCGCCGGTGCCCTCAATCCGAGCAGGGGAACTGAAATTTCCAACAAGCCGTTCACCATCTTTGACTGCTTCGGCTTCGGTGGCGTTCCCTACCGATCCTACTCGTTCGTTGGCACCGCCGGACAGTTCGTCACCACCACGATGCAGTCCACGTCGAGCGATGTCGATGCCTTCGTGAGCGTCCTCGCGCCGGACGGCAGCCGCGTGGACAACAACAACGACCTGTTCGATCCGCTGACGACGGAGGCGCGGGCGAACCTCATCCTTCCCGTCGATGGCACGTACTACGTAGAGGTGTCGACGGATCCGGAGCAAGGTGACCGGACGGAGTTCCTGCCGCTGCCCTTCAGCGTATCGGCGCAGACGTGCACGACCAACCCCGCGCCTAGCGGCCAGTTCAGCGGTGCCTTTCAGGAATCGGACTGCGAGCTGACCACCGGTCAGAAGTACGATGTCTACACCTTCACCCCGTCGGTCACCCCGCGCGCCGGGACCATCGCGCCGCCGGACAACGGTTGCGTGGTGGCGTTGCTGGCGGAAGGGCCGCAGACGCCGGACGGCGGTTGCAGTACTGACCCAATCGACCTGCCGCTGCTCAGCACTCGCCGCTATGGCTTCATCATTGCCGGTAAGGAAGCGTCCACCCGCGGCACGTACGGCACGGGGCTCAGCATCTGCGGACTAAAGACGGCCACTTACGGAAGCGTGGTCGCCGGCGTCCTGACGGATCAGAGCTGCGCGGTTGCCGACGGCGGCGTTGCCGATTTCGTCTTGCTGCGCGCGACCGCTAGTCTGCTGCGCTTTAACGACGACCTGTCGGGCGGGGTGACGGCGACCTTCCCCTTGCGCGGCGTGTTGACCGACGTGCTCGGTAGCGTCGGCGTCGGCGGCTCGTTCTCGGACTCGCCGGACACCATGTATCCCATCGGAAGCGACCTGGGCGCCCTGCTCCGGGTCCGCGGAGCCAACGCGTCGGATCGCGGGAGCTATACGCTGACGGTCGAATCGGCATCGTTCCGGCAGTAGGGACCGGCCGAATGGTCGGACTTTGACTTGACGCAGCTGGAGAGCGTGGTGTATGCGACACGCTGCTAGTACTCAGGAGGGCTGTGGTGCGGGAGTCGATCGTTGGGCCGTACGAGGTTTGGGTTTTCCCGCTGCCATCCCATGCACTCGCCCTGGCTGGATTGGCGCTGCTCCTCGCGGGCTGCGGCGGAGGCGGATCCGGCACGACGTCGAACGGTTCTCTCAATCTGCGGACAGCATGGGAGCGCGCCTCGGGCACCTCGGCGTCGCGGTTGCGGCGTAGTACTGAAACCAGTTCACAAGTTCCGCCGAGCGTCACCACCATCGAGGTTCGAGTCGACAATGGCGGCCGGCGCATCCGCACCTTCGTGCGGGCTCAGCCCAACGAAGTGGTGGAGATTGACCAGTTGCAGAGCGGTGAAGCGATCATCCAGGTGTTCGGCTACGACCTCTCGTTCCTTCCGCCATCGCCTTCGGATGAAACCATCCGCGGCTTTCTCGAACTGCGCGACCTACCCCCGGCCTTCAAGAGCGTCCCTATCTCGGTTGCGATTCAGGCCGGGGAGGTGACCGACGCGTGCGCCGCACAGCCCCCCGGGTGTACGGCCGACGGTGCCGTGCAGTTGTCAGCCCAGCCGTTCGTCACCGACTTCGAGCCGCTGCCGGGCATGGCGAACGTGCCCCCGTCGGCCACGGTGTCGTTTGTGATCGCGACGGCCGTGGGCACGATCAGCGAACCGAGCATCAACATCACCATCGGGGGGCAGCGCGCCGTTCAAGATGGGGTCGAGCAGAGCGGAGCCAACTTAGTTGAATGCGACGACTCCGGTGAGTCGAGCGACGTGCTGTGCCGGCTGAATTTTGAAAGCGACGTCGACCGTCAGCTGAGCGGGTTCCTGTTTGCCTACGACAGCCCGAATCCCTATCCCCAGAGCTCGCGAGTCGATGTCGTCGTGGGCGCGAGTAACGACGCGAGCCCGCCGCTCTCGTTCACCTTCCCCTATAGCTTCCTCACCGGCGTGGAGCCGACCGCGACACCGACGGAAGAAGTGCCGCCCTCCAACACGCCAACTGAAGTGCCGACGGTAACGCCCACCAACTTACCGACCGCGACGAATACGCTGACGCTCACACCCACCGCCACGGCCACGCCAGTATCGACCGCGACGACAACCAACTCGCCGACGGTGACCGCAACTGAACAGGCGACCGAGACACCGACCGGCACAGAGGCTCCGACCGATACGCCGACCGAGGTGCCGACGGAGACGCCGACACCGACCGAAACAACCGCGCCCACCGCGACGGCAACAAGCTCCCCGGTGCCGGTCGATACCAGCACGCCCACCGAGACATCGACGCAGGCTCCCACACCCACGGCTACCGCGATGGCGACTGCAACTGCGTCACTGACCGCGACCGAGACGCTCGGGCCAACTGCGACGCCGACGGAGACGCCGGTCGAAGCGGCGACCGCAACCGCGACCGAGACGCCGGAAGCAGAAGCAACGGAGACGGCGGAACCCACGGAAACGGAGACCGCGGAGGCAACTGCGACGCCGACGCCCACTGTGACCGTCGTGGTCGTGGAGACGCCCTCAGCAACCGCCACACCCTCCGAGATCGAAACACCTGTGGCAACCGCGACACCGACGGAGACGCCAACCGAGGCGGCGACCGAAACGCCGAGTGAGACACCTGGAGCGACCGAGACGGCGGAGCCCACAGAGACACCGTCTGAAACTGAAACCGCCGAGCCGACCGAGACGCCGACGCAGACGCCCGCGGAGGTGGAGACGCCCACAGCAACCGCAACCCCGATGGCGGAGACGCCTTCCCCAACGACGACTCCCAGCGAGAGTGAAACACCGGGGGCGACAGCAACGCCGACGGAGACGCCAACCGAGGCGGCGACCGAAACGCCGAGTGAAACACCGGAAGCGACCGAGACGGCGGAGCCCACAGAGACGCCCACTGAAGTCGGAACCGCCGAGCCGACCGAGACGCCGACGGAGGTTGAAACCCCAACAGCCACCGCGACACTCACAGCCGAAGAAACGCCGCCACCGACGACGACTGCCACCGAGACGGAAACACCAGGGCCGACTGCAATCCCGACGGACACCCCGGAAGCAACCGAGACGGCGGAGGCGACGGAGACGCCGACTGAGACCCGAACCCCCGAGCCCACCGAAACCGCGACCGATACGCCCGAACCGACGGCGACTGAGACGGCGACGGTGACACCGACGGAAACCGAGACCCCCGAGCCGAGTGAGACACCAACCGAGTCACCGACACCAACGCCGACCCCGACGCCCACCGAGGTGGCCGGCTTGGCCTACATCTCCATCTCGGGGAGCAATGCGGTCACCGTGATCGATACGACCACTGCTGAGGTGGTGGACAGCGTGACGATGCTGGGCAGCGGCTCGGCCGGCGTGGCGGTGAACCCGATGGGCACGCTCGTCTATGTGACAAACTTGTTCAGCAACTCCGTGTCGGTGATCGATGCTGTGACCAAGGAGGTCAGCGCGGTGATGTCCGCCAATCGGCCGTTTGGCGTGGCGGTGAATCCATTGACCCCGCGGCTGTACGTCGCCAATCAGTCGAGCAACACCCTCTCGGTGATCGACACCGACACCAACGAGCTGCTGAAGACCCTGCAGGTGGGCAACGGACCCTCCGGCGTGGCGGTCAACCCGGCAGGGACGCGGGTCTACGTGACCAATCAGTTCAGCAACACCGTCTCGGTGATGGACACGTCGAACGACGAGGTCGTCGCCGTCGTTCCTGTCGGCAGCCAGCCGCTCGGCGTGGCAGTCGGTCCGTCGGGCCTGCAGATCTTTGTGACCGACGTGGCCAGTGATGGCGTATCGGTCATCGATGCCACGAACGTCGTCGCCGACACGATTGGAGTGGGTGATTTGCCGTTCGGCGTCGCAGTCAATCCGACGCAGCCACGCGTGTACGTGACCAACGCCGGCGACGACACAGTGTCCATCATCGATATGACGGATCACTCGATCGCGACTGTCGACGTGGGCCACTTCCCGTACGGTGTCGACGTGAATCCTGCGGGGACCAAGGTCTTCGTGGCGAACTTCGTCAGCAACTCCGTGGCAGTGATCGATACCACAAACCAAAACGCCGTGAGTTTTGTGCCGGTGGGTGTGCACCCGATCGCGTTCGGTCGCTTCATCGGTCCGGTGCCCCCCGGCGAGATTCAGTGAGGGGCTCGTGGACGAGGTCGTACGAGCCGCAGACGATGGAGAAGGTCACGCCTCGATATCCGTGACGGTTGGGCGTCGCGGCGGTGAGGGGGGTTGGAGCGTGGGGTTGGTTGATCGCAGAAGGATATGGCTCCTGTGCGCCGTGCTGGCGATCGTCCTCTTGGTGGGACGCGCCGATGCCAGTGTGCGCTCACAGGCACTGTATGCGCGTGGGCTGATCCCGTACCACAGCGAGCAATGGGAGCAAGCCTATCGCTGGTTCGACAAGGCGGTGCAAGCGGACCACACCGATGCAGGGGCATTGCACTATCGCGGCTTGACACAAGCCCACCGCGGAGCGCTTGGCGCCGCGATTCAGGACATCGAAGCAGCGCTCAAGCTCAATCCCACGCTGCCGCACGCGGCGCTGGATCTGGGTATCGCCTACTTCGATGCGGGGCAGTACCCGGCGGCGAAGACCTGGCTGGAACGCGCGCACCAGCAAATCAGCGATCGGTTTGCGGCGGCGTACTTCCTCGGCCTGACCCTGTATCGGCTGGGCGATGACGCGGCGGCAGTCAGCTCTCTGAACGAGGCGAAGGCCGATCCGGAGCTGCGACCGTCGGCGCAGTATTACGCCGGGCTGGCGCAGCTGCGCCAAGGCAACGCGGCGGCTGCACGAGCGGAGTTGGCGGAGACGGCGCACGCGCGGCCGGATACCGAGGTGGGCAAGGCGGCGCAAAACTATGGTGCCGCGGTGCCCCCTGAGGCGATGGAAGGCAAGCCCGGCAAACCCTGGTCGGTGTACGGTGAGCTCGACTTCCAGTACGACACCAACGTCGTCATCGCGCCATCCGACTCACAGGTGAAGGCCGCCGACGGAATCAGCCACCAGGACGACGGCCGGGCGGTGATTGCTGCCGGGGGTGAGTACACGCTGCTGGATACCAACGTGGGATCGGTGCGTGCCGAGTACGACTTCTACCAGAGCGTGCACTTCAATCTGACCGAATTTGACCTGCAGGGACACCGCGGGCGCTTGGACTTCGCCTCGGCGGCGGGCCCGGTCAATTACGGCTTCTCCGGCGCCTACGACGTCTATTTGCTCAACTACCAGTCCTTTTACCATGCGCCCTTCGCGACCCCGTGGATCGCGCTCGCCGAGGGCTCGCGGGCTGCCACGCAGATCTACTACACCTTTCGCTATCGTGACTTCCTGCGGCCGCCTTACAACCACGCGCGCGACGACTTCAACCATGCCGTCGGTGTGCGGCAGTTCTTCTCCCTCGACCGTCCCGAGCGGTTGCTGAACCTCGGATACCAGTTCGACTTGGACGACGGGGTCAAGAATGATGCGGGGGCGCGCGACTTCGAATACCGCGGGCATCAGGTGGATGTGGGGCTGAGTTCGCCGTTGTTTGCGGGGACACACGCTCAGGCGGCGTATCTGTTTCGTCTGGAGGACTACCGGTTTCCCAACAGTCGCTCGGGTTGCGCGAACGTGACCTGCAGCGCCTTCAACTTCCGTCGTCACGACGGTGAACACGAGTTCGTCGTGTCGCTCACTCATGCGCTGACGCAAGAGATCACGCTCGCCTTGGACTACATCGGGGTGATCAACGGCTCGAATATTCCGGACTTCCAGTACGACCGCAACATCATTTCGGCCGGCGTGCGGGTCACGTTCTGAGGCGCGGACATGAAGCCATCAGCGATTCGGAGAGTGGTGTGGGTTGTGGGTGCGGTGCTCCTCGCTGCCGCCGGCGCGCAAGCGCAATCGGAGGTGGGCACGGTCGCGGCGACGCTCGGTATGCTGCAGATCCAGCGCGGCGGTACGTGGCAAGATGCAACGCTCGGTGCGCCGGTGTTCGTCGGCGACCGGTTACGCACCGGGGGGACCGAGCAGGCCAAGATCGTCTTGCGCGATGATTCCGTGCTCGACTTGGCTCCCAACACCGAGCTGGTTCTGGAAACGCAAGTCTTCGATCCATCGGCGCATCGGTTTCAGTCGCTGCTGCGGCTCGCCAAAGGGAAGGTCCGCGCCTGGGTGAGCGAGTACTACCGCGAGCCGCGCGCCCGCTACGAAGTGGAAACGCCGACGGCGATCGCCGGGGTGCGCGGCACTGAGTTCATTACGCTGTACAACAGCGCTAGCGAGGTCACCGAGATTGTCGGCATCACCGAGCAAGTGGAGGTCGCCGGCAAGCTGGCGATGATCGGCGGCGCCGTGCAGGTCGGCCCGCAACTGTTCACCCAGGTGCAAAAGGGACGTTTCCCGACGGTGCCGCAACGTCTCGACGATGCGCGCTTTCGCCAATACCTGGAAGGTCTGGAGATCATTGGCACCGGGCGCCGTGACAGTCTGCACGTGCAGCATCCCGCCGTCGCTGGCCGCCTCCTGTCGCCGCAGGATTTGCCGAAGCCGGCCGCCGCCCGCGTCAGCGCTGAGGGGCTTGTTGTTGGAAGGCCTCAGAAGTTCCTCGCGGAGCGGCTGTCGCTGGACGTCCGTACCAACACGCAGCCGCTCGGTGTCTTCCAGTCGACGCCGCCGGGGCAAGTACCGACTGGCGGTGTGAAGGTGCGTATCTTCTGAGCGCCGCGCCAACGGGGCCTTGCGGGCCTTGGGTTTTTGTGCAATGAACTTTGTCACTGGCGGATTGACGAAATCCGACGTGACGGGAAAGCGAGAGGGAGGTGACGTGATGCGGTTTGGAAGGCGGACTCAGGTTGCGGCATGTCTTGTCAGCTTAGGGTTGCTCGCGGGCGTCACGGCCGGCTGCGCGGCCAAACCGACCGCGGCGCAGGAATCAATGGCTGCGAGGGTGGAAGCGGCTGCCAGCAAGGCGGAGATGGCCGCCAACAAGGCCGAAGCGGCGGCAAAGGGTGCGGCTGACGCGGCGGCCAGAGCCCAAGCGGCTGCTGATAAAGCCGAAGCGATGTTCCGAACAAAGTTGCACAAGTAGCAGACGGACCGGAGAGGCAATCGGAGCCCGGCCCGAGGGAGCTGCTCCGTATTGTGACTACAAAAGCCGCGTGGTGTGGTTCCGAGTCTTCAGCCGATCTGTAGCGCTCGGAGGAGGTATCATGTGGCAACTTAGGGAGGTGACACGATGAAAATCGGAAGAATGACCAGAGCGTTTGCAGGAGTTGGTGGTGTGATGCTGTTGGCTGGCGTTACAGCGGGGTGTGGGCCGACGCAGGCAGAGAAGGACCTGACCGCGAGAATGGAGGCGGCCGCCAGCAAGACCGACATGGCTGCCAACAAGGCGGAGATGGCTGCTCGGAGCGCCTCCGAAGCGGCCCAGCGCGCTGAGGCTGCAGCCCAGAAGGCCGAGGCGATCTTTCAGAAGCACATGCGGAAGTAGCCAATCGCGCGTCGCAACGGTTTGACGAAGAGGGCGATCCGCCGGGTCGCCCTTTCTTGTCTCTGCGCTGTGGCCCTTGGCACCGGGTAGATCAGCAGCCCGCTCGGGCTGCAGACTCACCCACCAAACGTCACCAACGTCTTGACGGCCCGTTTGTCCTCGGCAGCCACGCGGTAGGCCTCGCCCGCAGCAGCCAGCGGAAAGCGGTGCGTCACCACCTGCCGCGCGGAGATGACGCCGGCGGCGATGTAGCGCAGCGCTGCGCGGGTATCGAGCGGACCGCAGGAATAGCTGGGGACGAGACGAATCTCGCGGAAGTACAGATTGTACGTGTCGAGGTGCAGGCGGGCCTCCGGCGGCGTGCCCATGAATTGCACGACCGTACCACCCTTAGCGACACAGGCCAGGCCGATCTCCAAGGCCTCGATCGTTGCCGGGCCGACGATGACGACCTCGGCCCCGTCGCCACCGGTGGCCGTAGCCACTTGCGCGGCCAGGTCGCCGGCAGCCGCATCAATCACCACGTCGGCACCCAGTTGGCGCGCCCGCTCGCAGCGTCCCCAGACAAGATCCGCACCGATCACGAGGCGCGCGCCTAGGTGCTTGGCCAAGACCACGTGCAGTTGACCCATCACGCCGAGCCCGATCACCAGGAGCGACGCGTCCGCCACGCGACCCGCACGCGTCAGTGACTTGACCACGCAGGCGGTCGGTTCCACCAACGCTCCATCGTCGTCCCCGACCGAGTCCGGCAGCATCAACGTGTCGCCGAACAGATTCGTTTCCGGGACCAGGAAGTACTCCGCCATACCTCCGGGAACGATCTGTGATGCGCGCCATGTGGGACACTGCACGAACTCCCCGCGGCGGCACGCCCCGCACGCCAGGCACGGCGCGTGATGGTGCACGAAGACGCGGGCGCCCGGCCGCACGTGGGTGACCTCGGCCCCGACCTCGACGATCTCCCCGACCGGCTCGTGGCCGAAGACCAAGGGCGCCTTCTTGCGGATGTACCACGGCACGACGTCACCCGAGCAGATGCCGCAGGCGCGTGTGCGTACCAGCGCCTCGCGGCGGCCCGGCCGCGGAATCGGTTCGTCTTCGATGCGGACGTCGAGGTAGTCGTACAGGCGGGCGACTTTCATCGCCTCACGGCACCACCGCAAACTTGATCCCGTCGCCGCGCTGGTGGTCGCTGAGCGCTTGCGCCAGGCTCGGCAGCGGGTACACGCCGCTGATCAAGGCCTGTCCGCCGAAGCCCTCGCCAACCAACATCTCGTAGGCCCGGCGCACCGCCCGCGGCGTGAAATGGAACGGGCTGATCAGCCGGAGCTGGTCGTAGTGCAGCCGCTGCGTGTCGCACCGCATCTCCGTTCCCGGAGGGCACCCGCCGAACAGCACCACCTGACCGCCGCGCCGCGCCAGTGTGGGCGCGGCCTCCCACACGTCGACTTGTCCGGTGCACTCGATCACCACGTCGGCTCCCCGCCCGTGCGTATAGTCCAGCACTTGCTCACGGCAGGCCGCTACCGGCCCGGTGATGACCGCGTCAGCGCCCAGCTGCCGCGCATACTGTGCGCGTTGCGGCCGGCGCCCGAGGACGATGATCCGTTCCAGCCTCATGGCACGCAGCACCAGCAGGTGCAGCAAGCTGATGGCGCCGGCCCCGATCAGAACGGCGGTGTCGTCCGGACGCAGGACCACGCTCTCGAGCCCGTGCACCACGCAGGCCAACGGCTCGAGCAGGGCGGCGACCGGATACGGGAGGGCGGGCGGCTTGCGGTACAAGTTGATATTGACGATGCGCCCCGGCAGCTTGATGTACTCCGCATACGCGCCGAGCACCATCGTCTCCATCACCGTCTCGCAGAGGTTCTCCTGCTCACGCTCGCAGTAGTAGCACCGGCCGCAGGGCGCCGTCGGCACCGCCATGATCGCATCGCCCTCCCGGAAGCCGCGGACGCGGGAGCCGACCGCAGCGATGTCGCCGGAGAACTCGTGACCGAAAGGGGTGGGCATGGGGAACTTGGGATGTCCTCGCAGGAACGCCTTCACATCGGTGCCGCAGGTCAGCGCGGCCCGCACCTGTACCACCACCTCGTCGGGGCCCGGGAGCGGACGGGGCAGCTCACGGAACGAGATCTCTCCCGGCCGGACGAGCACGTGCCCCTGCATCGACGCGCGGCCTTCCGAGCGCGTCGGTCCGACCGATGCAGTTTCTTGCATGGGGTAGCCGTATCTGCGGGTCTATCGGTTGTCAACCGAGCCCGGGCGTACCGTGATGAGCGGTGACTTCTGCCTGCCTGCAAGCTATACAACTCGTGCCATGGCGCAGTCCGTATCAGTGGCGGCCCGCCACCCGCAGTTAGCTGCGGCGGTTCGCGCAGCGGCCGCCGGGCAGCACAAACCGGTCTATCTGTTGGCCGGCGAATCGTTCGAAACGCGCGCGGCGGCGCAGGCGTTGCTGGACGTTCTCGTGCCGGCGGAACGGCGCGCCTTCAACCTCGAGACGTACGACGGCCGTACCACACCACTGGCAGCGGTCATCGACAGCCTGCGCATGCCGGGGTTCTTTCCGGGGATCAAGGCGGTGTGGGTTCGCGAAACCACCCTGTTCCTGTCCGGCGAGAAACGTTCGGATCTCACCCACACGGTGCTCGCAGCCTGGAGCGACGGTCGCGAGCAGGAGGCGGCTGAAAAGCTCCTCACGCTGGCCGCACTCGCCGGGTGGTCGCAGGAGCAGTTTCGTGAGACGCGCCTATCGACACTCGGCAAGACACGCCTGCGCGAGCTGTGCGGCGAGGAGCCGGACCCCGAGCAGGCGGCGCTGCTCGACGCCGTGCAGGCGGCGTGCGTCGCCCGCGACCTCGGCGTCGGCGCCTATCGCGACGACAGCGCCGTGCTGATCGAGTTTCTCGACGCCGGTGTGGGTGCCGGCGGCGTGCTGGTGCTGACCGCCTCGGCGGTGGACGCCCGCAAGCGCCTGTACAAACGCTTGAAGGACATCGGGGCAGTGGTCGACGTCAGCGCGGCTCGCGAACGTAGCGGGGCCCTCAGCCGCGAGACCGTCGACGACCTGGTGCAGCACGTCGTGCACGAGTTCGGCAAGCGGCTGGAGACGAACGCGCACCAGCTGGTCGTGCGGCGCGCCGGCACCGATGTGGCCATGCTGGCGATGGAGCTGGAGAAGCTGTGTCTGTATGCCGGTGACCAACCCTCCATCAGTGAGGAAGACGTGCGCCAGGTGTTTCGCGACATGGGCGAGTCGTGGATCTTCGACTTCACGGCGGCGCTGGCAAGCCGGCAGCTGGCGCCAGCGTTGCCGTTGCTCCGCGGGCTCTTGGAGCAAGGCGAACCGCCGCTGCGCCTGCTGGCCATGATCGCACGCGAGCTGCGCTTGCTGCTGGTGGCGCGCGAGTGTCTCGATGACAGCCTGCGCGGCAAGTGGCGGGGGAATCTGCCGTTCAATGTCTTTCAAACCCGCCTGCTGCCGCTGCTCGATGCCGACACGCGTCAAGCGTTTGGGAATGCGCACCCCTTCGTCGTTTACAAGCGCCTGCAGGACGCCGCACGTATGGACACGCGCGCGCTCCGCGAGGCGTTGGTCCGGTTGTCGGATCTCGATGCACAGCTGAAGTCTTCGCGTAGCGATCCGGCGTTGTTGCTGGAGGCCTTCGTCATCGCGTGGTGCCGGGGCGCCGGCAAGGAGCGGTCGTCCTCGCGGCCGCTCGAATCCTCGCACCCGTGAACCCTGAGTGATCAGTCGGCGCCGCGGCGAACCACGAACACCGGACACGGTGCGTGTCGGATGATCTTCTCGGCGACGCTGCCCAGCACCAGATGCTGGATGCCGGTACGCCCGTGCGTCGAGGTGATGATCAAATCGACCCGGCGCCGGGTGGCGATAGCCGTCAACTGCTCGTACGGATCGCCGATCTCGACCAGCAGCTCGCACTTCGGATAGCCATCGAGCCGCTGGTCGCGCAGCTGCTCCAGCAGCACTCGGCTGCGGGACTTCGCCTCCTCGAACGTGAGGACATGGCCGTCCGCCTGATAGAGCTCGCCGCTCGGCACGTGAATGATGTGCGCCAGCACGAGCCACCCGTCGGCGGCCTTGGCGAAGCGCAGGCCGTAGTCGATGGCGTGGAATGACTCGTCGGAGAAATCGGTGGGACACAGGATGTTCTTGAACTCGCGCAGCATGCTCGTGCTCCTTTCAGGCGACAACGTTGGCAGCGCGCAGCGCGGCAATCGCCTCCGAGGTCAGGCCGAGCACACGCTGCAAGACCGTATTCGTATGTTCGCCAAGCAACGGACCGGGGGCTCGCACGTCGCCAGGCGTGTCCGACATCTTGAAGGGCACGCCGTCGAGCTCGACGGCCGCTCCCTCAGGCGTGTCCACGCACGCCCAGTATCGCCGCGCCTGCAAATGCGAGTCGCGCCGGCAAAGGTCCTCGGCGTTGGCCACGACGCCGGCGACGATCCCGGCACGCTGCAAGGTGGTCATGACGGCCTCGGCGCTGCGGCTGCGGGTCCAGGACTCCACGAGTGGTGCGAGCACTGACTCGTTCGCCACGCGAGCGCTGTGGCTGGCGAAGCGCACATCCCGGGTCCAATCCGGGTGCCCCAGTGCGCCGCAGAACCGCCTCCAGTCGTCGTCGCCGAACACGGCGATCGCGCACCAGCGGTCGCGTGCCGCCGCGTCACCAGACAGGTCTGCGCAACGATACACACCGTGCGGTGCACCTGGCATTTCCTGTGAACAATTGTCAAGTGCTGCGCACCCTGTCTCCAAAGCCTGACCGAGGAGAACGGCAAGCAGTCGCGGCCCGAGCAAGGCGGTCACGCTCTCGAACTGCGAGAGGTCGACGCGCTGACCTTCACCGGTACGGCGCCGATGCCACAGTGCCATCAAGACCGCGAGCGCGCCGCTGTAGCCGCCGGCCATGTCGGAGTATGAGAATCCCCAGCCCGCGGGTTCGCCGCCCGGATGGCACATGAGCAACGTATATCCCGACAAGGCCTGCAAGGTCGGGCCGTAGCTCACGTAGTCACGCTGCGGACCGGTGTGGCCGAAGCCGGACATGCTGACCGTGATGATGTCCGGCTTGATGCGCCGCAGGTTGTCGTCGTCGAGTCCCCAGTTGCGCATGACGCGGGCACTGAAGTTGTCGATCACCACGTCGGCGGTTGCGATCAGTTCTTTGGCCAGTGCGATCCCGCGGGGCGTGCTCATGTTCAGCACGATGCTCTGCTTGCCGCGGTTGAGGTTGCCCGTCAGGCCGCCGCGACGCGATCCGAAATCGAGCCCGTCGCGGCGCTCGATCTTGATCACTTCGGCCCCATGATCGGCGAGAATCCGTGTCGCCACCGGGCCCGCGACCACCCAGGTGAAGTCGATGACGCGCACGCCGTCCAAGGCTCGCGGACAGGTCCCCTCCCCTGTTGCCAATTCGGGCAACGGGGGAGGGCTAGGGAGGGGGCCTCTCTTCAGCTCTGCAAACACCACCTCGTTGTGCTCCCCAAGCAGCGGTGGTCGGCGGCGGATGCGCCACGGTGTCCGGCTGAACACGTACGGTGCGCCGGGATAGGTGAGCGTCGCGCCCAACTCCTCGTGAACGACTGGAACGAAGAAGCCGCGGTCGACGAGCTGCGGATTCTGTTGAAGCGTTTCGGGGGCGAGCACCGCAGCGTACGGAATGCGCCGCAGCTGCGCGCCGTCGACCAGATCGGCGACGGTGTAATCCTTGGCCCACGCGTCGAGGACGTCGAAGAGATGGACGCAGTGATCGCGTCGGTGGTTGAAATCTTCCCACGCCGCCTCGCCGAGATCCTGTGCTTTGCCGTCGGCCTTTACCCACTCGATCAACGAGGTCCAGTCACCGAGCGTGCAGTGCATGACGTAGCCGTCCCTGCACCGGCCGACGCGGAAGTAGCGCGTCCAGTGCAAGCTGCCGTGGCGCTCGGCGATCGTATGGTCCTGATGGAAGAAACTGCTCGCGTGCTCGACGCAGACGGCGACACATTCCTGAATGCTGACGTCGATCCACTGGCCGCGCTCGGTCTGCTCGCGTGCCAGCAGCGCCAGCAGGGCGCCGATGGCGGCGTAGCTCGAGGCGCTGTGGTAGGCCTGCAACCCGAGCCCCTGCAGGGGCGGTTCGTTGGGGAAGCCGTTGACGTAGACCATTCCGCCGAGCGCCTGGCAGATCAAATCCGAGCCGCGGTAGTCACGGTGCGGCCCGTTCTGGCCGAACGGCGTGATCGAAACGACGCTCAGTACAGGGTTCCGCGCCGCCAGCGCGGCGTATCCCAAGCCGAGCTCGTCCATACGGCCGGGCGGCGCGGTCTCGATCACGATGTCGGCGCCTTCAGTCAACTGGAGGAAGCGCTCGCGATCGTGGAGGGCTTCGAGGTCGAGCGTCACGCTGCGCTTGCTCGTGTTGTAGTGCGAGAAGAAGAGCGACCGGTTCACCTCGTTGGCATCACGGGCGTCGGTGGCGCGGGCGTCCCCGCCCGCGAAGAACGGCCCGATGCGTCGCATCGCGGCGCCGCCGGGCGGCTCGACGTTGACGACGTCGGCGCCCATGTCCGCGAGCAGCTTGCCGCAGTACGCACCGGACTGATCCGCCAGATCGAGCACGCGCACGCCATCGAGTGCGCCGGGACGTTTGGCCATGCGCCGCCCGATAGAAGAGCGCTCGCGTGAAGTCAACGCGCCACGCTTCTGGCGCGTTCGCGCCGTATGCTACAGACAGAGACCGCGATGCGCTGCCCGAAATGCCAGGCTGAGAACCTCCCCGACGCCGCGTTCTGCGAGCTGTGTGGCAGCACACTCGAGCTCGCGTGCAGCGCGTGTGGAGCAGGCAACCGCCCGCCCGCCAAGTTCTGCCGCAAGTGCAGCGCGCCGCTCACCGGCGCCCCCGCAGCCCGGCCTTCCGGTTCGCCGGCTGCGTACACCCCACGCCACCTCGCCGAAAAGATCCTCACCTCGCGCAGCGCCCTCGAAGGCGAGCGCAAGCAGGTCACGGTGCTGTTCGTCGACGTGCAGGGGTCGATGGATCTCGCCGATCAGGTCGACCCGGAAGAGTGGCACCGGATCATGGATCGCTTCTTCGCCATCCTGGCGCGCGAGCTCGGATGACTGCCAGAGGCGGAAGCCTGCGGTGACGGAGTCGCGAGTTCAATGGCAACGACATCATGATGATCGTTGGGGTTACCAGGGCAGATTGTCGAGATCGACGTTCCCGCCGCTCAGCACAATGCCCACGCGCGCGACGTTGGTGATCGCTCTGAGCTCGTCCGACAGCACGGCGGCGACGGCTACGGCCGCACTGGGCTCGATGAGGAGTTTGGCGCGTTCCCACATGAGACGCATCGCTGCCACGATCTCGGCGTCGGTCACGGTGACGACGCGTTCCGCCTGATCGCGGATGATCGGCCAGGTCAGCTCGCCGAGACTCGTGCGCAGGCCGTCGGCGATGGTGTCCGGGGCGGTCTGCGGGATGAGCGTCCCTGCGGCCTTCGAGCGCGCGGCGTCATCAGCCCCACGCGGCTCGGCGGCGAAGATGCGAATCGATGGGTCGAGGCCGTGGGCGGCGATACAGACGCCCGAGATCAGTCCGCCGCCGCCGACCGGGGCGACGATCGCGTCGAGAGGAGCCGCCTGCCCGAGAAGCTCCAGTGCGGCGGTGCCCTGGCCCGCGATGATGTCGGGATGATCGTACGGATGGATGAACGTCCCGCCCGTCTCAGCGAGTACCGCAGCGGCGGTGGTTTCGCGCGCCGCCAGCGTCGCGTCGCACTCGATCACGTGTCCGCCGTACGCCGCCACGGCGCGGCACTTCACTGGCGAGGCGGTGCGCGGCATGACGATGCGTGCCGGGATGCCGCGCAGCTGCGCCGCCAAGGCCAGCGCCTGGGCGTGATTGCCGGAGCTGTGCGTGACCACGCCGCGCGCCGCCACCGCGTCGCTGAGTCGCAGCACGGCGTTGCAGGCGCCGCGAAACTTGAAGGCGCCGACCTTCTGCAGGTGCTCGCACTTGAAGAAGAGGCGGCGTCCGGCCAATCGGTCCAATGTGGCGCACGTGGTGACCGGTGTGCGGTGTATGACACCGGCGATGCGTTCAGCGGCGGCCCGGACAGCCAGAAGGTTGACAGCATAGCGGCCCATGCGTGCACTCTATGCCTCTTCGTGGGCGATGTGTCATCCGGGCCTCTCGCAGCTTGGCGTCTCTGCGGCAAATCGGATAGGGAAGCCACTGTGCCACGCCTCAGGATCGGTGACCTTGCGCTCAACTACGAACAGGAAGGTCAGGGGACCGACCTCGTGCTGATTCATGGTCTGGGCGCCGACTTGCACATCTGGGATGCGGACGTGGCGGTGTTCGCGCGCCATCACCGGGTCCTCCGGCCGGACGTGCGCGGGTTCGGCGCCTCAGACAAGCCGCCGGGACCGTACTCGCCGGCGCTGTTTGCGCGCGACCTCGACGGGCTGTGTGCGGCGTGTGGCATCGTCGATGCGCACGTGTTGGGGATTTCCATGGGCGGCGTGATTGCGCAACGCTTCGCGCTCGATTTCCTGCGGCGCGTCCGCTCGCTGGTGTTGGTGAGCACCTCGAGCGAGGTGGGTGCAACGTCCGTTGCCGCGTGGCAGCGCCTCGCCGACACGATCGAGCGCGATGGCTTCGATGCACGCAGCGCGGATGCGTCGCGCGCATTCTCGCCGGCGTTTGCCGCGAGTCATCCGGAGGTCGTGGATGATCTCGGACGCCGCAATGCAGCCTGCGATTCGCAGGGTTACGCGGCGGCGGCGCGCGCGGTGAGTGATTACAACTGGACCGCGGAGTTGCCGCGGCTGAGGGTGCCGACACTGATCCTGCAAGGGCT
Source organism: uncultured Binatia bacterium (SeqCode) (assembly GCA_964498075.1). Lineage (GTDB taxonomy): Bacteria > Desulfobacterota > Binatia > HRBIN30 > HRBIN30 > CAZCGA01. Next base: position 25,148 of record CAZCGA010000010.1, read on the forward strand.
CGACGACCAGCTGACGCCGCCCGGCGGCTCGGTCAAGATGAGCCGTCAGCTGGCGCACGCGCGTTTGCTGCTGGTGGAGGCCTGCGGACACAATCTCCCGATCGAGCAGCCGGCGGTGTTTCACTCCAGCGTGCTCGGGTTCACCGCCGGGGTCGATTTCGCGCGCGGCTGTGCGTCGAGCCCCGGCGATTGACTGTGCCGCGGACCATGTCTACGCGAACGACGGGTGCGGCCCTCGGGCTGCTCATCGGTCTGCTCTTCTTCATTTCCGGATTCACCGGCCTCGTGTACGAGGTCATCTGGGCCAAGTACCTGGCGCTGTTGCTCGGGAGCACGGCCTACGCACAGGTGGGGGTGCTGGCGGTCTTCATGGGCGGGTTGGCGGCCGGCAGTGTAGTGTGGGGTGGCCGGGTCGATCGCGGCAGCCGAGCGCTGGCGCTGTATGGGGCGCTGGAGATCGGGATCGGTCTGTGCGCCGTGGTCTTTGCGTCGGGGTTCGATGCGCTGAGTCAGGCCTACTGGTGGGCGCTGGCGACGGTCGGCGCCACGGGACTCGCGGCCGCCGTAGTCAAGACAGGGCTGTGTGTCATCGCGATGTTTCCTTCGACTTTCTGCATGGGCGGGACCCTGCCGGTGTTGAGCCGGGCGCTTGGGGTGGAGCGTCCCGGGTTGGGCCGTGGCGTCGCCTACCTGTATACGGTGAACAGCCTGGGTGCGGCGCTCGGCGCGGTCCTCACCGGCTTCTATCTCGTTGCGATGTGGGGCTTCGATGCGCCGTTCTTCACTGCGGCGCTCGTCAACGTTGGGGTTGGACTCATTGCTCTGGCGGCGTCGTCGCGAGTGTCCGACCAGCGTCGCGAGGCGCGTCCGGCGGCGAAGGAAGCAGAGGTCGCTGTCCCAGAGATCGACGAGGTGCGAGGTTACGCATCCTTGGTTCTCACGGCCGCCGCGGTCTCGGGCGCCGTCGCGATGGTCTACGAGGTCGCATGGATACGGTTGTGCAGCTTGGTGCTCGGCTCGTCGACGTACTCGTTCTCCATCATGCTCACGGCCTTCATTACGGGCATCGCGGCGGGCAGTCTGGTGTACAGCCTGACCGACCCGGCGCGCCGGCGACCGTTGCGATTCTTCGCCTACAGCTCGCTGGTGGCGGCGGCGGTGTTGGTCTTGTGCCTGCCGGCGTATGAGCGGCTGCCATATTATCTTGGGCGGCTTACGGCCATCCTGCGGCAGCGCGACGCGTCATTCGCGACGTATCAAACGGCGACGTTGCTCTTCTGCGTAGCCGTGATGCTACCGCTGACCTTCGTGAGTGGTTTGAACTTCCCCGCGTTGGCGCATGCGGCTGGGCAGGCGCGTGCAGGAATCGGTCGACCGGTGAGTCGGGTGCTATTTGCGAATACGGCGGGCACGATCTGCGGGGCCGTTGTCGGTGGGCTCTATCTGCTCCCCGCGGCCGGCCTTCACGGAACGTTCCTTCTCGGCATTACGGCAACCGCGCTGGTGGCCCTGGTGGTATTGGCGCGTGACCGTGGTGTCCCACGCCGCAGGGTGCAGCTGCTCAGCGCAGTGTCACTGGCGGTGTTGGCGGCGTACGCGGTGATTGGACCGGGATGGGACCTCCGGTTGCTGGTTGCCGGCGAGTTCCGTCGCCACGAGGGCATCGAGGCCGGCACCTTTGCGGAGTATCGTGCCGGCTTGGAGCAGCAACTGCTCTTCTACCGGGACGGCATCAGCGCGACCGTCAGCGTCGAGCGTCAGCCGCCGGACGAAGTGACCTTGCGGGTGAATGGCAAGGCCGACGCGTCGGCCAAGGGGGATCGCGACACGGAGCTGTTGTCCGGCCACTTGCCGGCCATCCTGCATCCGACGGCGCGCCGCGCGTTGGTCATCGGGTATGGCAGCGGCATCACGGTCGGCGCGCTGTTGCGCCATCCCATCGAGTCGGTCGACGTCGTCGAGATCTCTCCGGAAGTGATCGCCGCCGACGAGCAGTTTCGACCGTACAACCATGACCCGCTGCACGATCCACGCACGCACCTCTACGTCGAGGACGCGCGCACCTTTCTCTACCGTGTCGAGGAGCAGTACGACCTGATCGTGAGCGAGCCCTCCAACCCCTGGATTGCCGGGATCGCCAACCTCTTTACGGTCGAGTTCTTCGACCAGGTGCGCAGTCGACTCGCCCCGGACGGCGTGCTCGTGCAATGGTTCCACACCTACGAGACCTCCGACACGCTGGTGCGACTCATTCTGCGGACCGTTGCCCAGGGTTTCGGGGAGGTACGGGTCTTCCAGCCGAATCGCTGGGACGTCTTTGTGGTTGCGGCGCCGTCACGACGCATCGTGAGCCGCACGGCCATGGAAGCGGCTTTCCGTGAGGCTGGGGAGCTGGGCGAAGTGGGGATCAACCGTGTCGCAACCGTGCTTGGGCTGGAGATGCTCGCCGACGCGGCGGTGCGCAGGCAAGCGGGAGCCGGCGTCGTGAACCGCGATCGCCTCCCGGTGCTCGAGTACATGGCGCCGCGGGCATTCTTCGATGGCAAGAACGCCAGTCTCATCGCCAAGGGTGCTATCGAGGACGGATTCGTGCAACCGGCGATCGGACTCGATGCAGACGACTACCGCGACCTCACTGCGTACCTGAAGAGAGCCGACCTGCTGCACTACAACCAGGCGCTGCGCATCGTGGCGGCGTGGCTGGCGGCCGCCCCACAGGACCAGACGGCGGCCAAGATGCTGACGGACTGGACAACCAGCAACCCCAACTCGCCCGTGTTGCTGGAGACGTTGAGCGGCGCCGCCTCCCACACCGACCCGGCGACGCGCGACGCCTATGCAGGGTTGCTGATGCGCGTGGTGTGGTCGCTGCACCTCAAACCCGCCGCGCGCGATGTCGCCGCGGTCGCCCCGATCGTTCGGACGGCGGCGCAGGGGTCTGAGCAGGCCGTTGAGCTGCTCACCCAGCTCGGTGAGCTCTACGTGGCGAGCGGTGCGTATGCGGACGCCATCGAGACACTGGATGCCGCCTTGGCACAGTCCGCATCCGCCGGGCTCGACGGCGCATCGGAGCCGTCGGCGTTGCACTGCGCGCGTGGGCGCGCCTTCGAGAAGTTGGGTAACGTGCCGGCGGCGCAGGCGGCGTTGGCCCTGTGTCGGCCGGCGGCCCCCGATGCCGCGCATCCGTTCGCCGAGTCGCGGCGCCTGGACCAGGCCGTCCCCTGAATGCGGTAAAGTGACGTCCCGGCGGGACGTCTCTAATCGGGAGACTTGAAGGTCATCAGGTAGGTGATGAGGTCGCCGGTTTGCTCGTGATTGAGCGACGCGCCGAACGCCATCATCGCCGTGCCACGCTTGCCGTGCTCGATCACCTCCGCCATTCCTTCCGGCGTTGCGGTTCTCCAGAAATCCGCGATGCTGAAGTTGGTCGGTGGAGGTTTGAGTGCTTTTCCAGCCGGCCCATCACCCTTGCCTTCCTTGCCATGACAGAAGGCGCAGCGGGCATCGTACGACGCTTTGCCTTTCGCGGCGTCGCCAGCGTGCGCCACCCCGGCGGACACACACCACAGCGACAGTGAGGCACACATCAGCCAAGGCAACCACGGCAGTTGCATCGTCTCTCGTGTGGCCACGTCTCGTGTCATGGGCGGGTGGCTTACTATCAAGCCTCGGCAATCGTCAAGGCGCGCCGTCCGTGCGGCGGAGAACTTTGACTCTGCGCGGTAGTTCCTCTACTGGTGCGACGGCATGCAAGAGGAACGTGATGAGCCGACGCGACGCCATTCAACTCACCGCCGATGAGCAGGAACAGTTTCTCAAACACACGAGGACGATTGTTCTCTCGACCTTGGATCCGCGGGGCTATCCGCATTCGGTGGCCATGTGGTACGAGATGGAGGACGGCGGCTTCGTGATGACCACGTATGCCAAGTCGCAAAAGGCGCTGAACATCCAGCGCGACCCCAAGGTGGCGCTGTTGGCCGAGTCGGGCGCGACATACGACACGCTGAAAGGTGTGCTCATCCGCGGCCGTGCCGAGTTGATTCACGACCTCGACACGTGCGTGAAAGTGCTGTCACGCATCCATCGAAAGATGATGGGCTCGATGCCCGAGGGGATCGAAGCAGCGCTCAAGCAGCAAGCCCGCAAACGGGTGGTCATCCGGGTGACGCCCGAGCGCGTCAGCAGCTGGGACCACAGCAAGTTGGGTGGTGCGTACTAGCTTGGCTGCGCACCGTCACGCGGGCTACGGGACAGGCCGCCGCCAGCACCGCCGCTTGAGCGCCGCAATCAAGCTCGGAGACGCCGCGGCGGCTGATTCGCGCACGCACCGTATTGCAAATCGTAGACGGGAGGCGCATTAAGGCCCCCTGTCAGACTTCCCGATGTTTCCGCACCATGCCTCGCGCTCCAGGAATTCGACGTCATGAACGGGATCAGCGGACTCGCGCGGGCAGCGGTGTTTCTTTGCTGCGTTGCGGCGACTGCGGCAGCCGCCGACGGGGCGCCGGGCGATTTGGACTGCCTGACCCCTGGCGACATTACCGCGGTCGTTGAGGCGATCTTCAACGGCAGCACGTGTCCGGGAACGGACGTCAACAGGGATGGACGCGTCACCGCTGCGGATCTTCCCGCAGCCGTTCGCGCCCTCCCGGTGCCACTGACCCCGAGCCTCACCCCAAGCTTGACCCCGGGCCTCGCCGCGAGCCCATCGGTCACGGCAACCCTGCAGTCACGCTCACCGACCGCCACGCCTACTCACACGGCTTCGACGACGCCGACCGCGACGCGGTTCGCGACGCCGAGCTCCACTGCGTCGGCGTCGAATACGCCCACGGTTCGTTCGACGCCGGTTGCGACCGCGACAGGTCCGCTGTCCGTGACGCCGACCCCGTCACCCACGTCCTCGCGGACCGCGAGCGGTACCCCCTCGGCAACGCGCACGCCGTCGCCGCTATTGACCGCCCAGGCATCCATGACGCCGACGAGCACTGGAACGGCGACGTCCGCGTCTTCGCCAACGGTTTCGGCGACCGCTGCCGCGAGCGCAACGGTCACGAGCACCCCAACCGCCACGGGCACTGCGACCGCCACGCCCACTGGGGCCACCGCTACGCCGGGAACGGTGACCCCCAACACCGCAACCCCAACTGCGTCCGCAAGCCCTAGCATTGCCGCAACGGCTACGCTGACACCGCCACCCGACAGTACGGTTTCTCCACTCCCGCTCACGCCGACAGAAAGCCCGACGCCGGCCGCGACTCCAACACCCACCGCCAGTCCCGTGCTGACCCCGCCGACGGCCGCGTCGTCATCAACGGTGACGCGGACAGCTACGCGGACCCTTACGCCGACCGCCTCTGCGACACCGAGTGCCACGCGCGTGCTGCCGCCCACCCTCACCCCCTCACGCACCGGGACTCCCGGCCCGACCGCTACGATGACCCGGACACCTTCGATCACGCGCACGCCCACGGTCACGCGGACGCCGACCGTAACGTTGACACCGAGCCGGTCGCGAACGCCGAGCCGAACCGCGACGCCCTCGGTGACGCCAACCTCAACCAACACGCCGAGGGCTACCGCGACCGCCACCACGACCAGAACACCGACACTCACACCAACGGCGACAAAGAGCCGGACGGCGAGCGGAACGCCCACGGCGACGGCGACCGGGACGGACACTGCCACCCCCACCGTGACGGCGACCCCGACGAACACACGGACGCCCACCCGGACCAAGACGTTGAGCGCCACGGCTACCTCCACGCCAACCTCCACCCTGACGCCAACGGTCACTCAGACTCCGAGCCGAACGACCACCGGGACGGACACGCCGACCGCAACGCTCAGCCCCACACGCACGGCCACCAGGACAAAGACGGACACCGCGACGCGGACACCGACGCGCACGGCGACCCGGACCGCGACATCAACCCCGACGCGCACATTCACTGCGACACCAACTGCGACGGCGACGCGTACGCCCCTCGGTACCGCCACGACGACCGCTACGCGTACCACAACGCCGACGGCGACGATGACTCGCACCCCCACCGCGACGGCGACATCGACAGTAACGCGCACGCCAACGGCGACACGGACGTTTTCGCGGACGCCAACCCAGACGGCGACTCGGTCACCAACACGTAGTGCGTCGCCCACTCGAACCGCCACCGGCACGCCGACGCCGCTCCCACCGGATGCGGGACCGAAGGTGCTGTTCCTCGGAGTCGTCACCAACGCGGACGGCTGCGTGTTTTGTTGCGACGACACCTGCGTGACGACCCCGACCCCGACGCCGGCGTTCGATGTTCAGGGACGCCGGGTCTACGAGGTAAAAAACGGTCAGTTCATCATCGTGGTGGAAGGTGCCGCCGGTGCGAGTCTCGCGGCTCCCGGCAAATCGCTGCAACCGGTCGCTCCAAGCAACCGGCCGGACCTGCAGATTCAAAACACTCGGGATATGGGAAACGGGAGTTCGCAGGTATGCGATACGGGTCCGGCGTCGTCCGGCGGTGGAGGCATTCCGGGGATCAACCCTGCGAGCTTCGCGCCAGGCAATCCGACGATCTCCGACGCGCTCAACGATTTCGCCTGTCGCTTCGATCCGTTTGTCAGCGCAAGTTCACCCTGCACGATCAAGGATCCAGGGCGCGAGCCGAAGACCATCATGACGGACGCCACGGCGCAGTTCTGCGACGTTGTGACAACGACCGCCGAATTTCCAACCGGCGAGTCGGTCGTGACGGTGAAACTGCGCGACGTGATCGGCAACCTCGGACCAACTGCCGAAATCGTGGTCCGGGTGGCCACACTCGCACCCACGCCGACGCGCACCGCGAGCCGCACCGCGAGCCGCACCCCGACACTGACTGCAACCCGTACCCCGACCCGCACGCCGTAAGTGGGAGTGCATCGGTGTGGCGGGAAATTTCTCGTGGTGCATTGCAAACGGCGCGCAGTCCAGGCATGAGAGATCGGCCTGATTCACTTGAGGCCGTTTGTTGTTCGTATGTCGCGTCTTGCTCACCTGCCTGCGGGGAAATTTGTCTACAATGCGGCAGGGCGGTTGGTCGTGGCCGCGATCGTTGCCTGTCTCGGTGCAGCGCCGGCAGTTGCTGCCTGCCTGCCCGGCGATGCGGACTGCGATAGCGCCGCGGATTCCCGCGACGTAAGCGGCGTGATCGCCGCGATCTTCGGCGACAACAGCTGCGAGTGTGCTGACGCCAACGGCGACGGTCGCGTAACGGCTGCCGACGTCCTGGCGGAGCTACGGCGGTTGCCGGTCCCGACGCCAACCGCGACGGTCGAAGCGTCGCCGACTGCCACGCAACCGTCACTGTCGCCGAGTCCGACACCGAGCGCTTCGCCGACCGAGTCGGCCACGCGGGGGGGCTCGCCATCACCCACGAGTACTCCCACGGGGGTGTTGACGCCGGGACAGACGGCGCTGCCTTCGGCAACGCTCATGCCCACACCGACACGAACATTGACGCCGTCAGGAACATCCACGGCGTCGAGTAGCCCGGCGTCGACACGCACGACATCGCCCTCGCCGACGCCGGAGGCGACGGCGACGCAATCGACGACGTCGGCTCCAACGGCATCGCCGACGGAGGCGACCACGGCGACGGTTCCGCCGTCGTCGACCTCCACCCCCGGGGACACACCGACATCGTCTGCGACGCCGACGGAGACCGCTACGCTGCCGCCGTCCCAAACTCCAACCATTACGGGGACGCCCACGGTCACACCGACCGAGTCCGATACGCCGACGGTGACGCAGACGTTGACGCCCTCACGGACAGGAACGGCGACGCGCACGGGAACCGTCACTCACACGCCCCGCGCGACCGCAACGACAACAACCACACGCACCTTCACGCGCACTGGGACACCCTCGGCGACCCCGACGATAACGCGCACACCGACCAATTCCCGGACGCCAACGATTACGCGGACGCCGCCGCCAACGGGAACCGACACGCCGACTCCGACGCCTTCGTCCACCGGAACGGTTGCCACGACACCACCGGTGACTTCCACGCTGAGCGCGAGTCATACGCCGTCCATTACCGCGACGGCCGCAACGACTCCCATGGACACCGCTACCCTCGCGCCGACAGAAACCGCACCGCCGGGCTCGACGCAGACAGCAACGTTCACAGCGAGCCAGACGACCCCCACGGCGACCCCGACGCTCACGTGGACTCCGACGAACACCAAGACGCCGTCACTGACCCGGACGCCGACGGTCACGCGGACACCCACAACAACACGCACAGACACACCGACCCCCACCAATACGTGGACCTTCACTCTGACGGCGACGCAGACGGTGACGAGAACCCCGACGGTGACCGCCACCGCAACGGTGACGCGAACGCCATCGGCAACGCGTACCGCAACCGCGACGCCGACGTCGACCCGCACAGCGAGCGGCACCGGTACCTCGACGACGACGCGCACGCCGACGGCGACGCCGACGGGGAGCGGGACGCAAACGCCCACCCGCACCCCAAGCGCGACGGCCTCTGCGACGGTGACCGCGACGCCGACGGCGACGCGCACGTCGACCGCAACGGCGACGGCAACACCGTCGCAGACGGCGACGCGCACCCCGACGACGACGGCCACGCGGAGTGCAACACCCAGCCCGACGTCGACACGAACGCTGACGGCAACCCGAACCAACACGACCACGGCGACGCCGTCGCGGACACCCACCTCGACCGCCACGCGGACCGCAACAGCGACGCTGACATCGACACGGACGGCTACGTCGACCGCGACCCCGTCGGTAACGCCGCCGTCGACGCCAACGCGTACCCCGACGCGGACACCTACAGCGACGTCGACGCGAACGGCGACGCGGACGCCGCCTCCGACGTCATCACTTCCGGGCCCGCGCGTGCTGAAGCTTGTCGTGGCTAACGGCAACGGATGCGCCGCCTGCGACGATCCGCTCTGTCAATGCACCGGCACGCCGTCACCCACGCCGAAGATCGAGCAAGGGCTGCAGGTTTTCGACCGACCGTTTGGCTGTGGCTTCATCATAGTGGTCGAGGGCCAGCCGGCGACTCCACAGAGCCCGGCGGTGGGCACCTCGTTGCAGCCGCCGCTTCCACCCCCGACTCCCCAGACCACCCGACCCGACCTGCAGATTGAGGCGAGCCGCAATCTCGGAAACGGGAGCCTGACGGTGTGTGACCGCGGCCCGGCATCGTCCGGTGGTGGTGGGATCCCTGGAATCGACCCTGCCAACTTCGGGGCGGGCCAAGATATCACTGATGCCTTGTGGGACTTCTCGTGCCGCTTTGATCTCGGTACGCCCTGCACTCTGGGGTCGAACGGTGACAGTGCGTTCCTGGCACCGGAGTGCAACCTCCCCGCGAATCAGTGCCGTCAATTCTGCCGATTGGTGCCTGGCACCGAGGGTTTTCCCGCCGGCGATACTATCCTAACGGCGCAGTTGCGCGACGTTGCGAAGAACATCGGCCCCGCGACCCAGATCGTCGTCCGGGTGGCGGCGGCCTGTGGGCCGTGAGGCATTATCAAACTATTTTCGCTTTTCCGCTTGACTAGTTTTGCGGAATGCGGCATAGAAACTGTCGCGTTTTCACCGGGATCGAGGAGGTCCCTGCTTGATGGTAGACGCTGGAGTTACCGAAAGGAGGCGTGCAATGCGTGGGTTAAAGCGGAATCCTTGGCTGTTTGGCCTTGGGGTACTGCTCGCTGTCCTGGTGGTGTATGGAGGGCATGCCCGAGCCGACGTCACCACCGACCAGTCGGGCTCGCTCATCTTCTTCCCGAAGGTGATCGCCGATGGGACGCGAGATACACTGATCGAACTGACCAACACCTCGAACATGGCGGCGTATGTGCACTGCTTCTACGTCAATGCGTCCGGGCACTGCCGCGTCTCCGGTGAGGCGTGCAAGACAGACATCGACTGCCCGACGGATCCGGTAGTGGAGACCTGCGACCGGCAGTGTGTGCCGAATGACTTCGACCTCCTGCTGACGGCTCAGCAGCCGACTATGTGGCGAGTGTCGACCGGCCGCATCACCAACCTCTTCTTCCCGCCGCCGTGCCGCATCGGTCAGCGGTGTGCCTGCGCGGGTGGCGTCCAGTGCGACGGCAATGGCCTGTCGGGTAGCCAGTGCTGCCCAGGCGATGAGCCGGGCCTGGCGGGGCAGAACTCGTTCGCGGTACCGAAGACCGGAACCGACTTCGAGGGGCTGCTGAAGTGCGTTCAAGTCGACGAGAACTTCGAGATGCCTGTGATGCAAAACTCGCTCAAGGGCGAAGCGGTGCTCGAAACCTTGGAGTCCGGACAAGTCAGTGAGTACAATGCACTCTCGATTACGGCGTCCACGGGCCTGGACAGCAACCTCGATCTCCACCTCCTGAGCCCTGTGCCGTCAGGTGTCGTCAACGGCGTGAACGAGTACAATGGCTGCCCAACGAGCCTGGTGCTCAACCACTACGCTGACGGGGCGGTCGATGCCTTCTCGGGCGCGTCGGTCACGACCGAGCTGACGCTCGTACCGTGCACGGACCTTCTGGAGGCGGCCCGTCCGACTCATACCGTAGTGAGCTTCAACCTGATCGACGAGTTTGAGGATCTGATCGGCAGTGCCGACGCAGTCGGTTTTGACTGCTTCTTCAACAGTCGCCTCGGCGACATCAGGAATTTCTTCAAATCGAAACTCGTGGGAGGCGCGGTTCCCGTCACCAGCCCATTTGCCAAGACAAGGATCAAGGTCTCCTCAGGGTCGGTTTGTTACAGCGGGGACAACATCGGCAAGGGGTGCAACCCGGCCAACGGCGATGATGACTGCACGGGATTCGAAACCACGGACACCGGTACGTCGCTGGGCTGCCGGGCGTCCAGCGCGGTTCTGGGCGTGGCAGAGGAGTTCCACTCAATTATCGGTCGTCCTGACGGCACCGCGGCTGTAAACCTCATTCAAGAGGGTAGCCGCACCGGGAACGATGGTCGCATGGGTGACCTCATTGTCGCTCCACGGTTGAAGCACGACTGACGCGAGCCGGAGGAGAGGTGATGGCGATGAATCTGAACCCTATCGTTACTGGTTCGGGACGCTCCGGCGAGCGGAACGAAAGGAGAGGGGCAATGATGAAGATTGCGCGAGTTGCTTCCGTGACTGCGTTGGTGGGGCTCGCGGCGGGAGTGGGGTTCTTCTCGGCCACTCCAATCGCCCGAGCGGCAAGTACTTCCGACAAGCCCGCAGCGATTCTGACATGGCCGAAGGTTGTGGTAGACACGCTCGGAAACTTTGGGGTGTGTGTCGACAGCCTAGGCAAGTCGTGCAGCAAGAACTCCGACTGCGGTAGCGGAGGCGTGTGCAACGCAACCCCAACTGACACGCTCATCCAGCTGAGCAACACTAGCCGAGTGCCGAAGCAGGCCCGTTGCTTTTACGTGGATGCGACGGATCACTGCAACGACGGCAGCGACCGAGTCTGCCGAGGTGCTTCCGATTGCCCACTCGACGGCGGTGGGTTTGCGCCATGTGCACAAAACTGGAACGAGATCGATTTCGACATCTTCATCACCCCTGACCAACCGCTGGCCTGGTACGCAAGCAGGGGGCTGCACAGAACAGAGTTCCCGAAGGAGGGGCCGGGCACGTGCAACAATCGTCCAGGCCTGTTCTGCTTCAGTGACAACGACTGCGGCGCGGGGGGCTGCAACCTTGGCGACACCAACCTCGGTAGCGGCGTGCCACCGACGTCCGAAGATCCGTTCATCGGCTCGCTAACGTGTATCGAATTTGACCCCACGAAGAGGCCGCCTGTGCCTGATCAGTCTGATACGAGAAACACCCTGAAGGGCGAGGCTGCAATCATCGCTCTTCCGCCTGATAGCGAATTGCGCGCCGGCGTTGACGTCCAGAAGTACAACGCGGTGGGCCTACAGGCGACCGGCAACCAGTCGGGTCTAACCGGTCAATTGCAGATCGGTCCGGACAACGGCGACACCGGGGGCCAGGAGTACGCGGCTTGCCCAGCAACCCTCATTCTGAATCACCTCTTCGATGGCGCGACGGATCCGATTTCGGGTGACACTGAAGTCGACGCAACGGTGCGCACGGACCTGACCCTGGTGCCCTGCGGCAACAACCTGCTCACGCAAACCCCCGGTCGCGTGATCGCTCACTTCCTGGTCTTCAACGAATTCGAACAACGGTTCTCAGCAATCCGGACGGTCGACTGCTTCCTGGAGAGTCAGCTTTCGCGGATCGACACCTCGAATCCCACGCGCTCAATATTCAACGCGGGTGTGTCGGGCACGATTGCGGGTCAGAGCCGAATCCGAGGGGTGGGTTCAGCGGCGACAGGCCGTGGACTTCTCGGCGTGGCACGCGTGTTCTTCGCCAACGCCGAAACGACCTGGGAATCCGGCGCGGGCTACAACCTGCACCAATTCGGCGAACCCGCTGACAACGTGCAGGCAGACGTCATTACGATTCCCTAGCTCCGTCGTGTCGGCGAGGCGCGGTTAGTTCAGGCGGTGATGGCGAAAAGGAGGGAACTCATGAGGACGATCCAAAGCGTGCGCGCCGGCTGGCTCGTGGGTGCACTCGGAGCATGTCTTGTAATTGCGGGCGCGGCGCGAGCGGATGTATCCACGGAGCGCCCAGGGTCCATCCTAATCTTCCCGAAGGTCGTCAACGATGGAACCCGTGACACAATCATCCAGGTTACGAACACCGGAAACATGATTAATCGCCTTCGATGCTTTTACCTCGACGGTGAGCTCGGGCGCAACGGCCGGCCGATCTGCCAGGAAACAGACTTCTTCCTTATACTAACCAAGCAGCAGCCGACCCATTGGCGGGTGAGTACTGGCCGTGAAGCAAACATCCTGTCAGCGTTCGGGAGTGAAGAAGCCGGGCTCGATCCGGGTGTGGTGCCAGCCCAAGCGGTAGGATTTCAAGGTGCGTTGGTATGTGTCGAGGTGAACGAAGATGAACGACCGGTCTCCCAGAGCAAGCTCTTGGGAACCGCAACGCTCCTCGGACGGGTAAAGGGAGACCCGAGCTTGGCGTCGGAGCTGAGTAAGTACAATGGAATTGCCATCGCTGGATTGGCGGGAAACAACATGGATGGCGATCTGAAGCTCGAGGCGGAACCGGGCGACGATCCCAAAACCAAGGAGTACAACGCCTGCCCGGCAACAAACATCCTGAATTTCATTCCGGACGGGGGCTTGGATCCGGTAATCCAAGCGTTCGGAAACGGCGGGATCTGCGACGCCGCTAGCGATGTGCCTGGGGCGCCCTGTAATGTGAACGACGCCGGCGCATGTCCCAACGGGTCCTGCGACGCGAGCGTAGCCCGTTCGAGTGTGACGACGAACCTGACGGTGTTGCCGTGCGATCTAGACTTCCGCAACGGGATCCCGACCACGGTGACCCTGCAGTTTGAGGTGCGGGATGAGTTCGAGACGCTGATCACGGGAGGTCGCAGGAACGTGACCTGCGTGCAGAGCTTCGAGATCGGCAGCGGCACCCTGACGCAGATGCGGTCCAGTCTGCTGCCGCAGGGGGCCGTATTTACTCAGTACGCAACGGTTCGTATCAACGCCACTGTCGGTGGCCCCGTGCTAGCGGTGGCTGAGTCCTTCCATACCGACAGCATCGGTAATACCGCTGCAAGCGCTGAGAACCTGAGCGTTGAGGGGACCGATCCAAGCGCTCAGATCAAGCTATCCGACGGGCCGTGAGGGGAACGCAGGATGGCGAGGCGCGAGAGAGAATGCGCGGCGATTGCTCAGGGACCCAAAGGAGACGCACGATGAAGAAGCGGGTATTGTCGATGGCGGTGGTCGGTGGTCTCGCGGCGTTTGGGGCGCTCCTCGGAGTACCGCACCGAGGTGAGGCGCAAGCCATGATTGGGTCGGACCGGTCTGCCGGGCTGGTCATTTTTCCGAAGATCGTGGTCGATTCCGCTGGGGTATTTCACGGGGGTCGAGCGGTCGATACAGTGATTCAGCTTACCAATACGGCGCAGCAAGGGGATTTCAACACCGACGATACTGGTCTGCGATTCGTTCACTGTAGCTTGGTGAACGCGACTGGGCATTGCGGGAGCTGCGATCCCAACCTGTCCGGCCCGGCGTGCGAGACGAACGCACAGTGCGGACCAGGGGGCATCTGTGAGGCATGTTGGAGTGAGACGGACTTCACCTTTTCAATGACCCACGACCAGCCTACCGGTTGGCGCGCCAGCGAAGGAATAGCAGGTAGCGTCGGGAATACACCCGAGGATCCGTTCGTCGGTGAGCTGAAGTGCTTCGAAGTGAATGGTGCGATACCGCCGGATGCCCTGCTACCGATTAATGCGAATGATCTGATCGGCAAGGCAACCATTGAGGAGGTAACAGGCGGTGCACCGGGGAGTGTGGACGCGAGAACGTATAGCGCGATTGGAGTGCCGGCTGTCTTGGCGGATGGGTCCGTGCAGGGCGATGAGGTGCTGTGCCTCGGGTCGAACTCAGCGTCCAGCGAGTGCGCCGGTGCTGAGTACGCGAGCTGTCCCAGCACGCTGATCCTCAACCACTTCTTCGATAACGTCGGGGCAGTGGAGAGCACGACAACAGACCTTACGCTGGTTCCGTGCACCGAGAACATAGTGGATCCGGATGCGCAACCGATTACGGCAGTGCAGTTCCTGGTCTTCAACGAGTTCGAGCAGCGTTTGTCTGGGAGCCTTAGGATTAGTTGCTTCAAGGAGACACGTCTATCCAATATCGACCGGAGAGTCGGCCAGGAGCTGTCCTCCATATTCAACGTCGCCCTTCAGGGGACGTTGGCGGGGCAGACGCGGATTCGACCGGTCACGGGCTCCGAGACTGACACGGGACACGGCCTGCTCGCCCTTGCTGAGGAGTTCCGCACGGCCGGCAGGGGAGAGTTCCGCGGATCGGCCGCGTTCAACGTTGGTTATGCGGGGACGAACGATAACAAGGCGGATTTCATTCGGTTCTTGGTCAAGTAGCAAGCTGGGGAGTTGTCGGAAGCTGCGAGAGGGCCGACCGTCCGAAGGGACGGCCGGCCCTTGTGCGTCTTGGACGTTCACCTGTTGAACACTTGGAAGCCGTACGCTCAGATCTGTACAGCCTGGAGGAGAATTGCCCCGCCAGGTGTGTGCGGTTGTTGGCGTCTAGTTGGGCATGCGGAGTGCTTTCGATCCGCTGGCAGTGGCGGGGATTTTGGGTGGGGAGCGGCGCGGTGGCCAGGGAATGACACGAAAGAAGATCCTAGTGGTCGAGGACAACCTGGATAACAGGAGAATACTAGTCTACCGCCTTAGACGGATGGGAGACTTCGAGATCACTGAGGCCAGCAACGGGCAGGAGGCGCTTGCCGCGATTGAGGTGGAGGTGCCTGATGTGGTGTTTATGGACCTTAAGATGCCTGTGATGGACGGCTGGGAGGCAACGCGGCGCATACGGGCTCTAGATCGAGGGCAACGGATTCCAATCATCGCGTTGACGGCGCAGGCAATGGCCGGTGACGAGCAGAAGGCGCTTGCCGCAGGTTGTGACGACTACATAGCGAAGCCCATTGTCGATCCCTGCGTGGTACGGGATAAGTTGGAACGGCTGTTGGCAATCGGGCGTGATGAAAGCCGAGCGTAGAAGTAGGTCGTCTGGGCGCGCGGGGATGCTGTGGTGCATCCCGAAGGCCATCCAGGGGTTGCCTTTAGGTGGGCACGATCGACCCGCGAACCTAGAAAGCGGAGGAAGAGCGATCCGTGCGGCCGGTCTTGTGACTATGGTCGGGAGCGGTGAGGGAATTTAGACTCCATCCGCGGTTGAGGAGCCCGCGGCGCTTGAGGAGGGAGCTACTAGTGTGTAGTGAGGCTCTCATCATCTAGCGGATTCTTCCCGGTGGCCTCTAGTGACAGGCCGTGCCGCGCTGCAACCTCCATGAGCGTCGCCCTTGCTAGCTTGCTCGGTCGAAAGCGGCGGTTCTCCCATCGGTTGACGGTGCCTACCGTAATTCCCAACTCATGAGCGAACTCCTCTTGCGTCATTTTGAGTTGATGGCGCAGGGAGCGAACCATCTGGCTCATATCATCGAACATGTGCGTTGCTCCTCCGGTTCCTTCGCAGCTAACCGCTGCATCTGCTTCGGTAGTCGACAGAGCAAGTCAGGTGCCACGAACGATTCACACCCACCCGGTGCGCCGGCCAATACGCGAACTGTCACGGGTATAGCGAGACCCGAAGAAGGGGGTGCTTTTGGTGACGAATCCGTTAGGAAGGTGCTTCTTGGTTCATCGCCGTCGGATTTTTCCGGGCATCCGCTTACGCATGACCCGAGTGGCGCTGTGACTGGACTTCTGAAGGCGGCCGCGGATGGAGCTCACATCAGGGTTTCGGGGGTGGGCCGGTCGCGATGCGTTGCGGCAGTCCGGAGGCTTCGTTACCCTGCGGGCGAATCTCCTTCGTCTTCAGATTGGAGCGCCACACAGCCACTTTGCGTTCGGAGCCCTCCTTCCACAGGAGCGTCACCTCGTACTCTGGCCCGTCACGCTGAATGGCATCCCAGCTGAATTCGCCGACGTAGATGTCCTGCTCCTTTGCCTTCAGCGAGTAGCCCCGGATCATGTCGTAGAGGCTCTCGGAGCCCGTTGGCTTGAAACTCTTCACCAACTCGATCGCATCGTTCTTCTTGTCTGCCCAACGCTCCCCGACGATGAGTGGCGCGCCAATGTAGACAGCAAAGCCGACTGCAAAGGCGGCGAGGCTTCCCCACCCGAGTATCGCTCCCAAGGAACTCTCGTGCTTTGACTCCGTGTCCTGCGCCATCATTTCCCCCGATCCACTGGGCGTGCCGCCGTCGTCATGGTCTCGGCTTGCGCAATTAGCCGACCGTGAGGCCGAACGCAAGCGGAGCAGAGGTCGGCACCGGGGCCGGCCGCGGAGCAACCCACACGTTCAAAATACGTAGCGGTGTCAATCCGTTTTCGTTGCGCTGTCGTCGCAGTGCCCACAAAGAATACCGCGACGCCAACGGCGCACTGGCATAGAGCTTGCGGTATCACTCGCGCCATGACGCGCGACACGCGTGCGTGAGGTTCCCCGATGGTTGACGCATGGGCTGGGAACCTGCTCGCGAAGTACGAGGAAGAACGAGGCCGATTGACTCGCCGGCGAACCCAAACGGCCGCACTCCTGGGGATCTCCATCATCCCTTTCTACGGTGTGAGCGACTACCTGCTGTACCCTCGGTATTTCCGGATCTTGCTGATGACGCGCGTGCTGTCCGTACTGCTGGGTGTCGCCAGTCTGACACTCGTGCGCAGTCACTTCGGCGAATCGTTCCCCTACTTGATTGGAATGACGCTCGGCATCGGCTTCGCCATGACGGCTTCCGGAGTCCCCGTGTTCCTGCTCGGGTACGGTGTCGTCTACTACGTCGGGTGTATTGTCGTGATTTTCGGGATGGCATTGCTGCTCCCGTGGCGCTTTGTACACGCGGCCGGGCTGTCGCTTGCGCTTTTGGCGATGTACATCGGTGCTGCCTTGCTGCACGGATCGATCCCCGATTGGCCTGAGTTCGTGTGCTATGCGTCCATCATCGGCGCCTCGATCGGGATCGCGCTAGTCGGCATGACCGCGAGCGAAGCGCTGCGACTCCGCGAGTTCCGCAGCCGCGTCGCGTTTCAGGATGAGTTCGACAAGAAGTGTCAACTCGCAGCAGCCCTCGCCGAGAAGACCGCCAAGCTCGAATCTCTCAATCGCGAGATGGAGGATCTCCTCTACGTCGCCTCGCACGATCTGCGCGCTCCCTTGATCAACGTGCAAGGGTTCTCGCGCGAGCTCCAGATCGGTTTGGCTCAGCTGCGCAGTCAGAACGGCAAGTCTCCCGAGACCAGCGCGGTGCTCACCGATACCGACGAGTCACTGCAATTCATCCTGACTGCCGTCGCGCGCATGGACTCATTGATCAACTCGTTGCTCAGCGTCTCGCGTATCACGACCCGAACGAACCCCACGGAACAGGTAGATTTGAACGGCCTCGTAGTGAAACTCGCGGCGTCGTTTCACTACCAGCTGACAGAGAAGCAGATCGCGCTCGAATGGGATCCGTTGCCCGTCGTTGTCGGCGACCCCGTCCGACTTGGACAGTTGTTCGGCAATCTCATCGACAACGCCATCAAATACATGGGAGACCGCCCGGTGCGCCGCATCCACGTGGGGGTAGACAACGGCGGCGGCGAACGGCGGTTCTTCGTTCGTGACACCGGCCCGGGCATCCCGAGGGACGAACACGAGCAGGTGTTTCGTCTGTTCCGACGGCTCGCGAACGGCGACTGTCCGGGCGAAGGGATCGGCCTCGCGATGGTTCGCAAGATCGTTGAGAAGCACGGCGGAAAGATTTGGGTCGATCCGGCGGCGGCACCGGGTGCGACTTTTTGGTTCACGCTGCAAGGTTCGTTACCGGTCTTCGAGAACGGAGGTGTGCAGTGATGCTGGAGCGGAAAGCAGTAACCATCCTCCTGGTAGAGGATGACGATGGACACGCTCGCCTGTTGGAAAAAAACCTGCGCCGCGGCGGTGTGAGTAACCGCTTGGTACGGGTCGCAGACGGCCAGGAGGCCGTCGACTACGTGTCGCGAACGCCACCGTACAACGATGCGACGACGCACCCCGCTCCGAGCATCATCTTGTTGGACGTGCGCATGCCGAGGTTGGATGGCTTCGAGGTCTTGGCTCATCTGAAGAGCGATCCCTTGTTGATGAAGATTCCCGTCATCATGCTCACATCAACCGACAACCAAGCCGAGATCAATCGCGCTTACGAGATGGGAGCGAATGGCTATGTGGTCAAACCCGTCGGGGTTGAGTCATTCATCGATCGAGTCGTCAAGCTCGGGATGTTCATCGAGGTCATCGAGCTTCCGGAGCACGAGTGGGAACAGCATGGATCAAGCGACGAGCGACATATTGGTGGTTGAAGACGACACCGGTCAGGCGCTTCTGGTGCAGCGCACTCTGCGGCGCGCCGGCTTCCAGGTGAGCCATGTCCCCGATGCGGATTCGTGCCTGCGCCAGGTGCGCCGGTTGCCTCCCACATTCGTTCTGCTCGATCGGGGTCTCCCTGACGCCGACGGGCTCGATCTGCTGCGCTGCTTGCGCGCCGAAGCCCCCGCGGTGTGCGTCATCATGCTGACCGGTGCCGATGACGCCGCCGTGGCCGTCGACGCCATGCGCATTGGGGCGTGGGATTACGTTGTCAAGCGTCCGGACCTCTCCCACCTCAACGACCTGCCGCTGGTTCTCGAGCGCAATCAGGCGCGCCTGCGCCTGTTGCGCGAACACCAAGCCCTCAACGAGTCGGTCCGGGCGTCCGAGGAACGCTTCCGAGATTTGTTCGACAACGCCTCGGACACCATCTTTGTCTGCGACTGTGCCGGCGCCTTGCAGCAGGTGAATCAAGCGTTCGTCAATCTCACGGGCCGGGCACACACGGACATTCATGGCCGCAACTTGAATGACTTCCTGGCTCCGACCAGTCCCACATCCGCGGAGGGCCTCCGCCAGCGCAGCGCGCGGCCCGGGCGCTCACCGACCACCGAGGTTCATCTCGTCGCCCCAGACGGCGCCAAGACCGTGTTGGACGTGACCACGCGGCCGATTATGACCGCCGGGGAGCTGCGTGGATTTCAAGGCATTGGCCGTGACGTGACCGAACGCCGGCAGGTGGAGCAGATGAAGGCCGACTTCCTGGCGATGGTCACCCACGACATGAAGAACCCCGTCAGCATCATCGTCGGCTACTCGGAGATCCTCCTCAATGACGGTGTTGCCGGCGCGGACTGGCGCGAGATGCTGGTGAGCATCGATTCGAGCGCCCGCGGTCTGCTGCATCTCATCATGAACTTCTTGGATCTCTCCAAGATCGAGGCGGGCGCGCTCCGCCTGCACCAGGTCGAGAGCAACATCAACGAAATCCTCCACCAAGTGGTGGAGTACCAGAGCCCCTTGGCGCGCGCCAAGCGGATCGACGTGGTGGAGAACTTCGCGCCGGTGCCGCCGTTGCAGGTGGATCGGAGCCAGATGGACCGTATCTTCGTCAACTTGATCGGGAACGCGATCAAGTTTACCCCACCCGCCGGACGTGTCTCCGTCAACACCGCATGCTGCAACGGGACGGTGGAGGTGCGCATCAGTGACACAGGCCCCGGCATCCCGGCGGAGCACGTGGCGCAACTCTTCGGCAAGTATCAGCGTCTCGCACCCGCGGCGCACACCGAAGGGACCGGGCTCGGCTTGTTCATCGCCAAGTCGATGATCGAGGCGCACCACGGCATGGTACGGGTCGAGAGCGCGCCGAACTGTGGCGCGACGTTCATCGTCTCCCTGCCCGTGTGAGCGATCCGGCTAGTCCGCTACGGGTTTGTACACCAGGTACTGCCACCCTCCAGCAATTGCGTCCTCGGCAATGGGGTCGATCTCCACGCGCGCTTTCTCGAACGCGTCGCCGTCCGTCCAGTGTGAGAACGAGCCGACGAAGAGCGGATCCTGAAAGCCACGGAATACGACATGCGTGATGTGCCCCGCGGACGCAGCGAGTGCTTGCCACATCCTCTCTTCCCGCGCTCGCCACGTGCTGCCGTCCCTGACGAGGCGACCGACGGCCCGTGCCGCAATGCTCCCCTCGGGCAGATCCAGCCCCTTGGTTGATGTGAGTGGCCCGACCAGCTCTACGACCAGCCGCTCCGGCGCGGTCGTGAGCACGGCTCGGGCGCGGCGCTCGAGCGGCGTGCCTTGCAAGTGCTGGCGCGCGCCGTCGACCGCCTTCCTGCCGTCCCATTCGGAATAGATGAGCCGCTGCAGCGGAGCCGTGGCGACGTAGTAGATCCGATGTGTGACGTAGCCCTGCTTGCGACGCAGAATCTGCCACGCTTCGTGGTCGTACTGCGTCCGCTCAGACTCGGCTCCCGCCCTGACGGCAACGGATAGCAGCTCGGCGATCGGTCGCTTCATGCGGCCTACGATTGCTGTTTTTGCCGAATGGGGCAAGCCGTGATGCGGCCTGATCCGTAGTCGTTCGGCCAAAAACTCTCAGATTGCGGCGATCCCCGCGCGGGAGTGTTCGGGCTTACAGCTGGCGAGGCGTGGGCGCGCCACGCACCTCGCGACGCCCCTTCCGTAGCAACGGTATGGAGAGGATCCTCTCCTCGTGCAGAATTTCCCAGATGACACCGCGCGGACGCGGATGGAGACTCGGGGCGGCAATCACCTGGTCGGGGGTGATCAGGAAGTCGACCGGGATGTCGTGCCCGCGCATGGGCAACCGCTCCTCGATGATTTGCACCGGATGCACGGTGGTCAAAATGGGCGTGTACTCGCGGATCTTGCCCTCCGTGCGCAGTAACGCGTACTCGAGGTCGCAGTAGCCGTCGCCACGCCCCAAGCGCGCCCCCTGGCGGGTCACCGCCACCGAGCCGCAGATGATCAAATCCACCGGCCGCATCTCCTGTGGCGGCATCAAACGCCCGAACTGCATCGCGCCCTTGATGCTCGCCACACGCACGACCTTGGGACCGAGCTTCTCGGGATCCAGCTCGACGAAGCAGCGCTCGCTGCGCAACCGCGGGATCGCCATGTATACGATCTTCCCGTCGCGCAAAGCGGCACGCCGGATCGACAGCTGCGGGGCGTCGGCATTGATCTTGATCACCTTCGCCCGCTTCCACATCGGGAGCTCACACAACAGCTGCGCCGCACGGTCGGCGCCCAGAAAATTCGGCACCCGTGCATCGACGCCGGGAAAGCGTGCGACACCAGCCAGCTTTAGCCGCGTACGAACCTTCTGGCGGATCTCATCCTTGGTCATGAAAAACAAGCTACGAGACGAAAAAAACCGGTACTACAAGCGTGCTCAGGAGTCAAAGGCTTTCTGCGCCGCGGCCGCCGCGTTCCGTCGCGCGACGACGATGAACCCCGTGTGGCCGATCATGCGGTGCTCGGGTCGAATGCTGAGCTGCTTCACGTGCCAGAAGCGCAGCATCGTTTCGAACAGTTGAACCGCCGCGAAGCCGCCGTGCGCGCGCAGCGCATCGACCAGTTGCTTGACCTGCAGCACCGTGGGGACGTAGCCGACGATCAGACCGCCCGGCCGTAACGCGGCGGCTGCGGCGGGCAACAAGTGCCAGGGCTCCGCGATGTCGATCGTCATGCGATCGACCTCGCGCTCGTCGATGCCGGCTCCGGCGTCGACGACTTTGATGGTCCAGTTCGGTGCCTCTCCGTAGAACTGACGCACGTTGGCCTGCGCCATTTCCGCGAAGTCCTGCCGCGCTTCGTATGACACCAAGCGCCCCTGCGGCCCCACCGCACGCAACAACGCCATGCTGAGCGCGCCCGGACCGGCGCCGACTTCGATCACCGTAGCGCCCGGATAAATGTCGCCCCACAGTAGGATCGGTCCAATGTCCTTGGGGTAGATGACCTGGGCGCGCCGCGGCAGGTTGGGGATCAACTGGGCAAACGTCGGCCGCAGCACCAGGAACGCTTCCTGCGCGGTGTTGTAGACCGTCCGCCCCTCTTCCAGTCCGATCAGATGATCGGCTTGCACCGTGCCGGCGCGAATGTGCACGCGCGTGCCGGCTCGCAAGACGCGAAGATACTCGCGCTCCTTCTGGTCGATGAACAATACGGCGTCGCCGGCGCGTAATCGGCCGCTCTCCGGTGCGTGCATACCCCCATCTCTCAGTGACGGCCGCCCGGCCCGGCTGCCTGGCGTCGGTCGCGCTTGCTTTCGACTTCGCGGGTCAGACTGCAGAAGGAGCACAGGGAACCGAACGCCGGCATGCCACAGCGCTCGCAGGTCTGGGGTTCCCCGTCGACACCCGGCGCAAACGCCGGACGACCGACCCGCAAGAACTCCTGCACGAAGCTGAGCTTGGTGCCGGGCATCGTTGCTTCCAGACGATTCAACACGTCCTTGTAGATCAATTGCGTCGCCCCGACGCTGTTGGGGCACTCGTCGACGACGTAATCGATGCCGCGCATGAACGCATACACGGCCGTCTCGTATTCGCTGAGCCGAAACAGCGGCTTCACCTTGCGGGCGAACTTCTCATGAGTCGCCTCCAGAACCGGATGCTGTTTGGCCAGGTGCTTGACTTGCCAGCGCAGCACGTTCCCCAGCAGGCGTGCGGCTTCATCGTCGAGGTTGTGGCCGGTCGCCAAGACCGGAAAGCCATGCTCGAATGCCACGCGGTCGAAGTAATGGCGCTTGGCCGTGCCGCAGGCCGCACACGCCGGGCGATTCGTGAAGCCCGCCAACGTTGGGATGGCGAGCCCCTCCTCCTCGAGGCGGACGGTGATCAAACGCAGCCCGCGCCGCTGTGCAAAGTCTTCGGTCTTGGCCGTCGAGTGGTGCGAGTAAGTCCCGATGCCCAGCGCCAAGTGGACCCCCGCGGTGCGGTACCCGAGCGTACTCAAGACGTCCCACAATGCCAGGCTGTCCTTGCCGCCGGAGACGGCCACCAGCACGTCCTCCTCCCGGCTGAACATGTGCTCCTGCTCGATGGCCCGCTGCACCTGGCGTTGGAAGACGAAGATGAAACAGGTGCGGCAGAAGGCGGCGTTGTGCTGGCGGATCTGAACCTCCGCCTTGCCGCGACAGCGCTTGCACTTCATCGTCTTCTGCAGTCCCAGGTCGTCGATGTGCCGCGTCAACCACCTGAGATCACGTTGCGGATCTCGATGGATTCATCCGCTTCCACGACGTCGTCGTCGCACGCCAGCTCGTCACCGCGGATCACCATGACCGTTCCAGGCAACAGTCCGAGATGACGCAGAATGTCGCCCACCCGCCGGCGGCCGTCGAGCTCGACCTGCTTGTGCTGTGGTAAGAGCGTGATCTGCATGTGAGGGCTTCGACAATAGGGAATGCGAAGAAGTGAGTCAACGCGAGGCGGGCGCGCGTGGCGCCGCCTGCAGGACGTCCAACAGCCCCGTCAGAATCCGGTGCGTGAGCCCCCAGATCGTGTGCCCCGCATAGATGAACGCGGGATGCTCGAGCTCCTGTCCTTCGACGGTGTGGCGGAATGTCCCGTGCACCTCACGGCGATGCAACGACGCCAGCGGCACCCAGAAGGCGCTTTGCACTTCGTGATGATTGGGCACCAGCTCGACCGGCGCCGTCACGGCGCAGACGAACGGTGTGATGATCAGATCCAGCGGTCGCCCACGGCCGATGGCGCGCAAGTCATCGAGGTTTCCAAGCCGCTCGCCGTACCGTTCCAGGTCGACTCCGACCTCCTCGTTTGTTTCGCGCGCCGCCGTCACGAACAGATCACGGTCGGACGGCTGCTGGCGTCCTCCCGGCAAGGCCATGTGCCCGGACCACGGGTCACCACGGCGATGCGACCGGTGGATGACGATGAACTCTGCCCCGTCTTCCGCGTCGCGCAGCACAATCGCCACCGCGGCCCGGGCGAACCCCGTCCCGTCGACCACCGGGGGCCGGTGATGGCGCAGCCGCTCACGGATGATGTCGATCGTCATCGAGCCTCCGCGGTCCCCCCGACTCAGGACTGCTGCAGCGCGGCAACCACGTCTTGGCTCGTGGTGACGGTCGCCAGCAGCGCGAGGATGCGCTCGATCGAAAAGCGGTGCATCTCGTCCGGCACGCTGGCGCAACAGTCCTCGGGCACCACCACGTCGAACAGCCGGTTGACCGCGCCGCGCACCGTTCCCTCCACGGCGAAGTTGGTCGACACTCCCATCGTCACAATGATAGACCGTCCGAGCGCCCGCAACGTGCCGAAGAGGCTCGATCCGTATGAGGCATCGATGCTGAGGAAGCGACGGATGACGTAATCGCCGGGTTGCGGTGCGATGGCGGCGTGGACGTCCGCACCCCACGTACCTTCGAGGAGGATGGGGTTGCGCTTGCCGAAACGGAAGATGGGCGCATTGGTCGTCGGGATCCCGGGCTTGCTCTCCTTGTTTGCGTAGAACACGGGAACCTGTGCTGTCCGTGCGGCGTCGAGCACCCGGGCGATGTGCTCGATGAGGTGGCGCTCCTGAGCGGCCGCGGCCAGCGCGCCGCCGATGCCTGCCGTCCCGATCTTCGATTCGTGAAGGAGATCGTTCTGGCACTCGATCACGACGACCGCGGTGCGGTCACGGGGGAGCGTCAAAGCCATACGGCAACGAGTCGCTCATCGGCGATGCCGGACCGCGATCCGTTCTCGAGACCGCGATGAGCCATACGCCATGAGCCACGAGCGCGGTCAGTTGAGTGCTTGTGGGTCGGCGCGCGCAATCAGGGTGCGCAGCCGTTCGCAGTGGACGTCCTCTTCGCGACACAAGTCGTCGAACAGCCGGGCCGTGCTGGGAAGCGTCTCGGCGAAGTGAACCGCCAGCTCACGCAAGCGCCGGAAGGAGGTCCGGTGCGACTCGAGATCCTGCACGAGGCGCGCCCAGTGGTTCGAGGCGCCTGGAGGGAGCGGCACTTCGGCCACCGCGGACGGAGTCTTCCCCGCCGTTCGTACTGCCTCGCCGAGCCGCTCGACCTGCGTCGCCTCGGCACTGGCCAACTCGTTGAGCGCCTCCTGGCTATAGCTCTGCGGCGCCATCTCCGCGTGGCGGCCGAGCTGGCGAGCCTGCGTGACGCAGCGCGCGTAGCACTGTTCCAACACCTCCGTCGCTTCGTACCTGGCCGCGGCAGTCCCGCCGATGACCAGACGCGAAAGCTTGTTCAACACGCCCATACGGCGGCGCAACCGTAGTAATCGTCCTCTCCCCTGTCAAGCAGAGGGTGTTCCCGGGCGGGGTTTCTCCGCTGGCCGATTTTCGCTATAGAGGGGGCTCGATAAGGAGACACCATGGCACGTATCACCGTTGAAGATTGCCTCGAAAAGGTTCCGAACCGGTTTGAGCTGGTCCTGCTGGCGGCACGGCGGGCGAAGCAGTTGCTCAAGGGGGCCCGACCGCTGGTCAATAGTGACAACAAAGAGGTTGTCGCCGCCCTGCGCGAGATTGGTGAAGGCAAGGTCAGTATGCAGTATCCGGAGGCTTCAGAGTCCTGAGAGACGCGTGCTGGGCCATGAGCTGCCAATCTTCGTCCGCGAAGGGACCGTGCAGCGCTCAGCACTCGGGAGTCAAGACTCTGCGAGATGGCTGCGAAGGATCTCTATGCGGTGTTGGGAGTGGCGCGCACCGCGACTGCGGACGAGATCCGGAAGGCCTACCGAAAGCTGGCGCGCCGCCATCACCCGGATGTCAATCCGGGTAACCAGCAAGCCGAAGAACGCTTCAAAGAGATATCCCACGCCTACGAGGTCTTGAGCGATCCCGAGAAGCGGAAGCTCTACGACCAGTTCGGCATGGAAGGCCTGCAGGCGGGCTTCGACGCCGGGCAAGCGGGGACATTCCGCCGCGGGACGCGACGGCGGCAGCCGGGGGCCGAGGAGTTCTTCAGCCAGGGTGGCTTCGGTCAGTACTCGAGCTTCGACGACCTCTTCGCCGATGCCCTTGGCGGCGCTAGACGATCGGTCCGGCAGTCCGGAGAAGACGCCGAAGCGTCGGTGGAAATCAGCTTGCTCGACGCCATTCGCGGGGTCTCCACGCAACTCAGCATCAAGCGACCCGAGGCGTGTCACACGTGCGGCGGCTCGGGCAACGATCCCAGCTCGCAGACTGCCTGCCCGGAATGCAAAGGGCAGGGTCAGGTGCAGATGGGGCGAGGTCCCATCGCGTTCGCCCGCACGTGCCCGCGCTGCAGTGGCAGCGGTCAGATAGGCACGCGCTCCTGCACCGCGTGCAACGGACGCGGCGAGACGTCACACCATGAACGCCTCACCGTGCACATTCCACCCGGCGTCGACACCGGATCGCGCGTCCGGGTCGCCGGCAAGGGCACCGCCGGCCACGGCGGCCCGCCGGGCGACCTGTACATCGTCGTCCACGTGCGGCCTCACCCGCTCTTGGAACGGCGCGGCAAAGATCTCTATCTCGACGTCCCCGTCACGATCGGCGAGGCGGCCTTGGGTGCGACGATCACCGTGCCCACCCCAGACGGTGACGTGCGCGTGAAGGTGCCCCCGGGCAGCCAGAGCGGCAAGCAGCTGCGTATCCGCGGTCATGGCGTTCCCGCGTTGAAGAGTGGCGAACGCGGCGATCTCTTCATCCGCGTGATGGTGCAAGTGCCCGTTGATGCCAGCGAGAAGGTACGCGACTCCATTCAGGCGCTGGAAGCCGCGTACGGGAAGGACCTCCGCAGTGGTTTGCGGCTGTAGAGGCTGTGCATGTCACACCGGTACGTGAAGGTCACCGAAGTGGTCGCCGATTTGCACGTGGATGGCGCCTTCCTGAGCGCGCTCGAGGCGGAAGACCTCATCCATACCAAGCGCACCTCCGAAGGCGACCTGGTGATCTCATCCGAGGATGCGGAACGCGTCCGCGTGGCCCTCCTGCTGACCGGCGAGCTGGACGTCAATCTGCCCGGCGTCGAGGTCATCATGCACATGCGCGACTCGATGCTGGCCATGCAACGACAGTTCTCGGAAATCCTGGACGCCGTAGTCAAGGAGATCCGGCGGCAAGCGCCGCGCTGACGGCAGGTGCCGGCTTGCCGCACTGCGGCGAAGCCGTTAAAGTTCCGGCCAATACGATCCGATGGCAGACGACCTCCATCCGAACGACGACCCAGAACGGGAGCCCCCCGAAGCCGCAGTGGCCGATGCCGAGACGCCGGAGGAGCCCTCGACCGGCGCCGTCGCCCGCTACGATCCGCTGCAGCGCTACCTGGCTGAAATCCGCCGCTATCCGTTGCTGTCGCGCGAGGAAGAGCACGCAATCGCGGTGCGCTACCGCGAACACCAAGACCTCGAAGCGGCGTATCGTCTGGTGACCGCCAACCTGCGGCTCGTCGTCATGATCGCGCGCGAGTATCAACGCGCCTTTCGCAACCTGCTCGACCTCGTTCAAGAGGGCAACATCGGGCTGATGGAGGCGGTGAAGAACTTCGACCCGTACCGCGGCGTCCGCTTCCCGTCATACGCCGTCTGGTGGGTCCGGGCGTACATCATCCGTTACATCATGAACAACTGGCGGATGGTGAAGATCGGCACCACTCAGGCGCAACGCAAGCTCTTCTTCAACCTGCAGAAGGAGAAGGATCGGTTGGAGGCCGAGGGGTTCGCTGCCGGGCCGAAGCTGCTGGCACAACGCTTGGACGTGAAAGAGGCCGAAGTCATCGAGATGGAGCAACGGCTGTCCGGGCGCGATCTGTCCGTCGATGCGCCGCTCGACGCAGGCGACGAGTCGACGATGCTCGACTTCCTGCAGAGCAAGGGCGCCACCGCCGAGGAGGCGGTCGCCGACGCCGAGTCCCGCGAGTTGATCTCTCGCAAGGTCAAAGAGTTCGGTGCCTCGTTGACCGGGAAGGAGCGCGTCATCTTCGATACGCGCCTCATGGCGGAGGACCCGCTCACGCTGCAGGAGCTTGGCGATCGCTACGACATCAGCCGCGAGCGCGTACGTCAGATCGAGGAGCGCATCAAGAAGAAGCTGAAAGCTTACCTGCTCGCCGAGAGCCCCGACCTCAAAGACGCCGTCGTCGAGATCATCCGCTGACTGCTCGCCGATGGCAGGTGGCCTGTGGCGGATGGTAGAAAGGGAACCTAACCACCAGCGATCTTCCATCTGCCATCAGCCGTCCCGCCGCCTTGCGCATGCGCGACAGCCGGTTATATAGTGCGGCCGCACAGAAGGATCGATATCGGGATGGCAGAGATCCATGGCGGGCGCGTTGTCGCCAAGGCCCTGAAGGCCGAGAACGTCCCCTACATCTTCACGCTGTGTGGGGGACACGTGATGCCCATCTACGACGGCTGCGTCGATGAAGGCATCCGCGTCATCGATGTCCGTCACGAGCAGACCGCGGCCCACGCGGCCGATGGCTGGGCGAGGGTCACCGGCCAACCCGGCGTCGCCGTCGTCACCGCAGGGCCGGGACTCACCGACGCCGTCACCGGCGTCGCGAGCGCTCACCGCGCCAACATCCCGATGCTCATCTTCGGCGGCCAGGGGCCGCGCCCGTTCGCCGACATGGGCTCGCTGCAGGACATGAACCACGTCGAGCTGATGCGCCCAATCACCAAGTGGGCGGCCTCGGTCCCGGAGGGCCGGCGGCTCGCTGAGTACGTCAGCATGGCCTTCCGCATCGCCACGACAGGGCTGCCGGGGCCGGTCTACCTCGAGATGCCCATCGATCAGCTGTTCAACTCCTACGACGAGACCCGGCTGGTCTTTCCAGGCAAGTACCGCACTGACGCCGGCACGGCAGGGGATCCGCGCTACATCGAGCGCGCCTTCGACCTACTGCGCAAGGCGCAACGGCCGGTGGCGTTGGTGGGGAGTCAACTGCGCTGGTCGAAACGCCGTGAGGCGTACCCGGTCTTTGCGCAGACGTTCGGCATCCCCATCTATGTCAACGGGCTGGGCCGTGGATCGCTGCCGCCGGACAACCCGTACTTTTTCTCGCAGACGCGCAAGGACGCCCTGAAGCAAGCGGATGTGGTCCTCATCTTCGGCACGCCGCTGGACTTTCGGCTGGGGTACGGACGCGAGTCGCACTTCAACCCGGCCGCCGCGATCATCCAGGTCGACCTGGATGGCGGCGAGATCGGACGCAACCGTCCCATCGACGTCGGCATCGTCGGCGACACCGGCCTCGTCATGGAGCAGCTGACCACGTGCGCGCAGTCCGACGGGTACAGCGCTGCCATGGTGAAGCCGTGGCTCGATCAGATGCGACAACGCGAACAGCAGAAGTGGGAGCGCATGCGTGCCGAGATGGAATCGGATGCGGTGCCGATCAACCCGCTGCGCGCCTGCAAAGAGATCGCCGCGGGATTGAGCAAGGACGCGATCGTCATCGGTGACGGCGGTGACTTTGTGGCGACCGCGGCGTCCGTCCTGCGCATCTACGAGCAGGGGCACTGGCTCGATCCCGGCCCGCTCGGCACCCTCGGGGTCGGCCCGGGCTACGCCATGGCGGCCAAGCTCGCCAAGCCGAAGAACCCGGTGGTGATCGTCTACGGCGACGGGGCCTTCGGCCTGCACGGCTTGGAGTTCGAGGCCATGGTCCGACAGAAGATCAATGTCGTGGGCGTGATCGGCAACGACGCGGCCTGGCAACAGATCCGCCGCGGCCAAGTGCAGCTCTACGGGGTGGAGCGCGCCGTGGCGACCGGCTTGAGCTTCGCGCACTACGAGCGCGTCGTCGAGGCCCTGGGCGGCCATGGCGAATACGTCGAACGCCCGGAGCAGATCCGCCCCGCCCTCGAGCGTGCCCTGGCGGCGGGCAAACCGGCGCTGGTGAACATCAAGCTCGGGAGCAGCGACTTCCGCAAGGATGCGATCTCAATTTGAGGAGACCGGTTCGCTTCTACCGGCTCCGCAGCCTTCCATGCGCGATACGACCGCCGCGATCATCGTGATCGGCAATGAGATCCTCTCCGGAAAGGTCGTGGACACGAATGCGTCGTTTCTCACGCAAGAGCTGCGCCGCCTGGGCGTCTGGCTGCGCCGCATCCTCGTCATCCCGGACGAGGTCGACGCCATTGCCGAGGCGATCCGCGCCTACCGTCCCGCCTTCGATATCCTCTTCACCTCCGGCGGTGTGGGCCCGACGCACGATGACGTCACCATGGCTGGCATCGCCCGCGGGCTCGACCGTCCGGTCATCCAGCATCCGGCGCTCGAGCAGAAGATTCGCGAGTTCCTGGGGCACAAGGTGAACGAGGTGCACCTGAAGATGGCCGAGGTGCCCGACGGCGCGGAGTTGATTTTCGCCGGGCTCGCCTTCCCGACCGTGCAGGTGGAGAACATCTACATTCTCCCGGGGATTCCGGAGATCTTCCGCGAGAAGTTTCTGGCCATCAAGGCGCGCTTCGCGGTCGATCCGTATTTCCTGCGTGTGGTATATATGCGGGCCATGGAGAGCACGATTGCGCGGTACTTGAACGAGACGCTGGCAGCGTTTCCGTTCGTGCAGATGGGATCGTACCCGAAGCTCGGCGATCCGGAGTACCGCGTGCGGGTGACCCTGGAATCGAAGGATCAGGACTACGTGAATCGAGCCTTTGAGCATCTGATCCGTCGGCTCCCGGCGGAAACGATCGTGCGCACGGAATGATGCGAGTGGGGAAGGGAGGCCGTATGGTGCGGAGGGCGGTGGTGGTCGGAGTGCTGCTGTGTGTGTTGGCGCAGGTCGCGGTGGCGAAGGAAAAGCAGAAGGAAGGCAGTGTCTGGGGCGATGCCGGATGGGGCCTGCTGGCAGTGACGGCCAACCTGCTCTACATGCCGGCGAAGGTGGTGTACGCCAGTGTGGGCACGATCACCGGCGGGCTCGCCTATCTGTTGACGGCGGGTGACTCGGAGACCGCGCAGCGGGTGTGGAACCCGTCGATCGGCGGCAGCTACGTGATCACCCCGGCGATGCTGCGCGGCGATGAAGAGATCCTGTTCAACGGACCGAGCTACTCGAATGACTGAGCGTCCACGCCACCGGCGCGTGCACCGCTCCAAGGGGGAGTGATGAACAAAAACGTCATTGGCGGCATCGGCGCCGTCGTGCTGATCGCCGTCGGGTTCTTCGCGTACAAAGCCGTCATTCTGCGCGGCGAGACCGCCAAGTGGTCGGGGCCGATGCAAGAGATCGCCGAGGAGAAGATCGATCACGACAACACCATGACGCATGCGCGCTTCGTGTCGGTCATCGACGCGCCGGTCGCCAAAGTACAGAGCGCCATCTGGAACGTGGAAGGCAGCCAGCAGATGGTCGAGAACATCAAGATGTCCAAGCTTCTCGAGAGCAAGGAGAACTCCAAGCTGGTGGAGATCAACCTGCAATCGCTCAACCTGCCGCTGCAGAACTTCACGATGCAGTGGACACTCTACCCCGACGAGCATCGGATCACGTTCAAGACGGTCAAGTCGCAGGCCCAGGACATCGAAGGCGAGTACAAGCTCGAAGCCTCCCCCGATGGTACGAAGACGCGGCTGGTGTACACCACCACGTCGAAGGACAAGGTCGCCGTGCCGTTCCCGCAGTCCGTCCTCGACAGCGCCAACCGCGAGACCTACGTGAACACCGTGCGCGGCATCCAGAGGGTCGTCAAGCAGGGCTAGACGAGTGGTTTCTGGTTGCTGGTTCCTCGTCTCTGGTGAACGAATCGAAACCAGAAACTGGAAACCAGAGACCGGAAACGATGCAGCAAACCCACACCGCCCGCTTCGTCGCTGGGGCCGCTGAGCTGGCGCGGCTACCGGCGCTGCGCCAACCCGAGATCGCCTTCGCCGGGCGCTCGAACGTCGGCAAGTCGTCGTTGCTGAATCGCCTCGTCGGGCACCACGGCCTGGCCCGCGTCAGCAAGACCCCGGGGCGCACCCAGCAGATCAACTTCTTCCTCATCGACGAGCGGCTGACGTTCGTCGACTTGCCCGGCTACGGCTTCGCGCGTGTACCGCTCCCGGTCAAAGAGCAGTGGAAGCAGCTGGTGGAGGCCTATCTGGGGCGCCGCCCGAACCTGCGCGCCGTGGTGGTCATCGTCGACCTGCGCCGTGGCGTCCAAGATGACGATGCGGCGCTGCTCGCCTCCCTGCGTGCGCAGGACCTGCCGGCGATCGTCGCGGCAACCAAGGCGGACAAGCTTGCCCGCGGCGAGCAGAAGCGCCGGGCGCAGGAGATCGCCGAGGCGGTGCCCGGCGCGTGCGTGGTCATCACCTCCGCCACCAGCGGCGAGGGCATCGACCGCTTGTGGCAGGAGATCGCGGCACGTGTCGAACCGGTGCGGCGGTAGGCGGAATGCACCATCAGGTACAGCCGTGCGTGCTCTTGCTTGTCCGTCGCACGTCTCGCCACTCGCTTCTTGCCATCTGCGTGTAGCATTGAGTAGAGTGCCACCATGCCGAGTGCTGGACGGGCACTCAGAGAAGACGGAGGTGGTCGCAAGAGGGCAGCCCTTGGAGATCGAGATCCTCGACGCGTCGAAGGTTGTGCAGAAGAAGGACGTGGAGGTCTCGATGGCGGCATTGTTTCTCGACCGGGTAGTGAGGGCGTCGGCTCGCGAGGCGAGCCTGGCGGGATGCCCGTGACGCTTGGACCGCCCACGAGCACGAACACGAGTCACGAGAGGTAGGCGTGGCAATGAGCGGCAGGGTGGCATTCGGCGAGTTCTTCCGGACGGCGACGGGCAAGCGCCCGTCCGACGACCAGCGACGGCTGGCGGGCGAGGCGGGAGGAGCGAGCGCACAGTGAAAGCATTGGGGAGGTGACGCGATGGGACAGTGCATCTACGTGGCAGAAACAGAGAAGGGCCCGAGCACGCGCGAGATGCCGAGCGAGATGTGGATGAGCCCCGCCGCCGCGGGAGCTGAACTCGCGAAGGGGCATCTGCTCAATACGACCATCGGCGTGTGGTTTTACGAACGCGATCTCTGGGATAAGGCGGCGTTGCGGCGCCGCTTGCTCGCGCTGGTCGATTACGTCACCGCGCCCGAGTTCTTGCGCCACTACGAGGAATGGGGGCAGCAACAGCTCCGCAAGCGGTGAGGTCGAAGAGGCAGAGCCGGGATGGCTGCAGATCCGAGGCGAGTCACGAACCACCAGCACGGGTCACGCACATGACCTTCAGCGAGTTCTTCCGTGAGGCGACGGGCTGCGAGCCGTTCGACTATCAGCGGCGGCTGGCGACGGAGGTGTGTGCCGAGGGCCGGCCCGAAGTCGCTGGCGATCAACGTGCCGATGGGTGCGGGGAAGACCGCCGCGGCGGTGCTCGCGTGGCTGTGGAATCGCCGCGGGCCGGAGGCTTTCTGCGAGTTGTAGCCAACCGCGATGTGGGTGATTGGAATCATTCACGTCGGTATCAGATGGAGGAGTAGACAATGGCTGACAAAGCGGAGGTTCCGAACATCACGTTTGAGCAACTGAAGAAGGCGGTTGGCGGAAGCGCCGCCGCGATCCGCGTGGTCACCAAGCTCATGCCGGCTGGCGGACCAGGCGACAAGGTGTTCCCGCCGACATACGAGGGGGGTAAGTATGCCACCGAGCGGCGCCGAGTTGGAGACCAAGAGATCGATACCGTGCTGCTCGACTCGGTGCAATCCCAAGCCAATCGGATGGAACTCGCACTGAAAGCGGCTTTCGAGCGCGAAGAAGTGAAGTTTCCTTTGTTGGCCGTGGATTTCAGCAAGGAATTTCCCCAAATCGGCGTGATCACCGCTTTGGACGCGCCGCACCGGATTGCGGACGCCATCTTTCGGGATAGCTTGCTGGACGGAAGGCCGTTTCGCGAATCAGAAAAGGGAAAGCTGTTCACCAGTGCGAGGGTAAGCAACGCGACGCCGCTATTCGAGTTGTGCCCGACGGCGCTAGTCTTCGGCATGTGGGACTCGAACATCAAACTCGGCGGAACTGGTGCAAAGTTCGCGCGCGCGCTGGTTTCCGAAATTGTAGGATTCGCGGCCGTGCTGGGAAAGAAGACTTCAAGCCGAATCGACCCCCTTCAGATCGTCAAAGCGGCCGGTCCGATCTTCGAGGGCAAACAGGGCGGCTGGACTTCAAACGAAGCTCGCGCGCGCACAGAGACCAAGAAGACGAAGGAGGGTGGCAAGGAGGTCGAGAAGACCATCCCAATCCCGTTTGGTGGAGGCAACCCTGCCGACCTCATCCATGGGAACATTCCGCCGACGATTGCCGATGGTGGGTTCACGATCAGCCACGCGATCCAGACCACGGTACTGTCACTACCCGCGCTGCGCCGCCTCCGCTTCCCGCTCGCCGGCTCGAAAGCCGATCCTCGAGTAGACCAGGCTGCGCGCACCGTACTCGCCGCCTTGGCACTGACAGCCATCACCTATCAACGGGAAGAGGGATATGACCTACGCTCCCGTTGCCTACTTGTACCGACGGAACGCTCGATCTTCGAACTTCTGCCGGGTGACGGCACTGCTGCAAGCCAGTTCGAAATGCGTACGACCGAGGCTCGTACGCTCTTGGAGCAGGCCGTCGAGACGGCGCGCAAAGCTAAGCTACCCTGGCGGGATGACGCGCTGATCGAGCTGAAGCCTGGCCCCGACCTAGTGGAACTGGTTAGGAGAAGTATCGAGATCCAAGCGCAGTCGCTGCAACCCGAGGCGTGAATGCTCATCCTCGCGCTTGAGTACCTGACGGGGCGTGCGGTCGCGACGCGCTTCAGCGAGCGCGACGAGCCGGAGTGGCCGCCACACCCGGCACGGTTGTTCTCCGCCATGGTGGCCGCAATGCATGAGACGGGGAACGATGCCGGCGAACGTGCCACCCTGCAATGGCTAGAACAGCAAGAGCCACCTGCGCTGTCGGTGAGTGTAGCGACACAGCGAACAACCGTATCCACCTTTGTGCCCGTCAACGATTCCAACGACCAATTCAAGAGAAAGAAGGATGGCATCCGACTCCTGCAGCAGATTTCCGCGACGTGTGAGTTGCGACGCGACAGGCAGGTGCGCTCCTTCCCGTCAGTGACACCCGAGAACGCAAGCGTTCACTTTGTGTGGGACCGGGCCGAGCCATCTGAGGGCGTCCGTGCCGCGCTTTCGGCACTTGCGGCCAAGGTGACCTATCTGGGCCACTCGTCCTCACTAGTGTCGTTGCGGGTTTCCAACGATCGACCGGATGCTGCGCTGCTCCCAGACGATGCCGGAAGCCTTGCTCTGCGCGTTCCTGGTCCTGGGCAGTTGGAAGCGCTAGAGCGCGCCTTCCAGACTTACGCAAGGTCGGGTCAGCGGGTTCGTTTGCCCGCTCGTTTCCAGAAGTACCGACGTCAAGACAAGGACGCGCCGATGCCGGCCGACGAAGTGCTTGGTGTCTTCGGAGACCTGATCGTGTTTCGGCGCGTCGAGGGACGGGCAGCCCCGCTCACCGCTGCGACAGCGGTTGCAAGTGCGATGAGAAATGCGGCGATGCGGAAGGCTATTCAACCTGTTCCAGAGGTCCTGAGTGGACACCGGCCCGATGGTACGCCCAGCGAGATTGCTCACGTTGCTTTCGTTGCCCTTGGTGACGTTGGTCACGACCATGCCGACGGCCACCTGATGGGTGTGGCGGCAGTGCTTCCGAGGAGCTTGGTCGGCGACGAGCGTCGCGCAGTGCTGCAGGCACTTGGGAGAATTGAGAAACTGACAATGGGTTCCCTTGGTGTTTGGGGAATGGAACGCGTAACTACCGAGGTAACGCAACGAGGGCTAACGACCACAACTTGGACGCGGTCCGCGAAACGTTGGGCAAGCGTCACGCCGGTTGTGCTCGACCGGTTCCCCAGCGAGCGATATGGGGCTGAGGCTGAAGATATCGTGGCGACGTCATGCGAACGCGCCGGACTGCCCCGGCCGATGGATGTTGTCGTCGCACCCGTATCGCTCATTCAGGGTGTTCCCCCGAGCCGCAGTTTTCAACCCCAACAGAAGCCCGGAATGCCGCGCCGTCTGCACGTACACGTCGTTCTCACATTTCCGACCGCCGTGCGTGGGCCGGTGTTGATCGGTGCGGGGCGCTACCGTGGCCTAGGCTTGTGCCGGCCATTGTCTGGCTCGTCCTCCGGCTCCGAACGCCAGCTATGAAGCCCAGCGACTTCGGTCCGTTCTTCCGTCTCGTGTACGGCTACAACCCGTTCCCTTGGCAGGAGCGCCTAGCGTCGGATGTGATCACTCGCGGAACCTGGCCCTCGGTCCTCGCACTGCCCACGAGCGCCGGAAAGACAGCAGCCATCGACATCGCCGTGTTTGCCCTGGCCTGTGAAGCGGACCGACCGCTTCAGCAGCGTCATGCCCCTTTACGAATCTTCTTCGTGATCGACCGCCGCATCGTGGTCGACGAGGCATATGCCCGTGCCCAGTTTCTGGCAGAGAAGCTTCGCGCCGCTCTCAAGGAACCCTCAGGCATCTTGCGCCAAGTGGCTGAGCGCCTGGTCGCACTCGGTGGAAGCGCCCCACTTCAGGTGTGTGCGATGCGTGGGGGGATGTACCGCGACACCACCTGGGCTCGCTCACCGGCTCAGCCGACCGTTTGTGTCTCAACGGTCGACCAAGTGGGCTCGCGCCTTTTGTTCCGGGGATACGGATTGGGTAGCGGCGTGTGCAACACGCGCTCGATCCATGCTGGGCTAACGGGAAGTGATGCGCTCATCATTCTGGACGAAGCGCATCTGTCACAGCCGTTTCGCGAGACGCTTGGTGCGCTTGAGCGCTATCGCGCTTGGGCAGAGCGGTCGCTCTCCACACCTTGGCAAACCGTCCTCATGTCGGCCACCCCCGCACAAGGGGATGGTCTTTTCCGAGACGAAGCTGAGGATCGAGCGCACCCGGTCCTTGGAAAGCGCCTGACAGCGCGGAAGCGCGCCCGCCTAGTGCCCGTAACGTGCGAGATCGCGAAAGATAAGGACCCTGCTGAACGTAAGCGAGAGCTGGAACAGAAGAACCGCGACGTGCTTGTTGGCGCGATCTGTACACAGGTCATGCGTCTATGCGAGGACTTGCCCACCGGGAGTGTCGTCGGCATTGTCGTGAATCGCGTCGGCACCGCCCGGGGGGTATTCGATCGCCTTCGCGAGCAAGCGGATGCCGACACGATCTTGCTCACCGGCCGCACGCGGTCCTACGATCGGGACCGTCTGTTGGACCGGTGGCTCCCGCGAATGAAAGCAGGCCGTGACCGCACGGTGCAGGCGGAGCGCAGCCTCTTTGTCGTCGCCACGCAATGCATAGAAGTCGGAGCGAACCTTGATTTCGACGTCTTGGTGACTGAATGCGCCTCTCTGGATGCGCTGCGCCAACGCTTTGGACGACTCGATCGGCTGGGCGAACTTGGGGATTCGCGCGCAGTGATCGTTGTTCGCAGCGACCACGCCAAGGCAACCGACGATGCAGTGTACGGATCAGCGCTCGCCGCAACGTGGAAATGGCTGAACGCTCAGGTGACGGTCCAGGGCCGAGGGAAAAACAAGGAATCGTTCGTTGACCTCGGAGTTGTGGCGAGCGCGGAACGATTGCCGGAAGGCGACGTGCTCGCCAAGCTTTGCTCCCCGGCGCCCCACGCGCCGGTGATGCTTCCTGCCCATCTCGACATGTGGGTACAGACCAGCCCGGTGCCAGCACCAGATCCGGATGTGGCCCTCTTCCTCCATGGCCCAACATCGGGACCTCCGGACGTTCAGGTCGTCTGGCGAGGGGACTTGGTGGAGGGTCGAGAAGTAGAGTGGGCAGACGTCGTCGCGCTCGTTCCACCGTCGTCAGGTGAGGCGATGCCTATACCACTCTATGCCGCACGCGCCTGGCTGGCGAAGCCCGAGGCCACGGACGCGGCGAACCAGATGGCAGATGTCGAGGGGACGGAGGAGTCCGAGCTTGAGAACACACCCGGCGTCGGCCGGAACGCGCTCCGGTGGAGAGGGCTGGAGCAGAGCGAGATCATCCGCGCCGACGGGTTGCGCCCTGGTGACACCGTTGTGCTTCCCTCGACGTATGGCGGAGCAGATGAGTTTGGATGGAATCCAACTTCAAGCGCTCTAGTCACAGATATTGGAGACGCAGTCTCGATGCGGCAAAGGTCGACTGCCGCACTACGCATCTACCCTACTGTGATTCGCGAATGGCTCCCCAAGCAGCCCGACGGTTCCTCCAACGCACTCTCGGCTGCCATTTACCGCCTCATCGACAGTATCGACACGGACGAGGAAGTGGGGGAGTCTGACGTCCTGGTTGCGATCTCCGAGAGTCTGGAGATCGCCGAGTCCGTGCGCCAGGCGGCGACGGTATTGGCCGCTGATCGCCGCTGTCGGCGCATGATCTACCCAGACAGAAAAGGGCTTGCTTTCACAGCCAGTCGTCGGTTGCCATTGGCGGCGAGGGCGCTGGTTGATGCCGAGCTAGTTGCCCAGTTCACGGACGAAGACGATGCCTCCTGCATGACCCGCAAGGTTACGCTGAGCGAGCATAGTTGCGGCGTAGTATCGTTCGCCCGGCAGTTCGCTACGGCGTGCCGATTACCCAACGACCTCATCGACGATCTTGCGCTTGCGGCCTGGCTGCACGATGTTGGCAAGGCCGACCCTCGCTTTCAGGTAATGCTCCACGGTGGAGACGAAGTGGCCGCAGCGGTAGCTGGCGAGCCAGTTGCGAAGTCCGGCATGAATCCGCGCAACCGCGGAGCATACAGACTCGCACGCGAGCGCTCGTGCTACCCCGACGGCGGGCGGCATGAATGCCAATCGCTTGCGCTCGTTGCCGCAAACGACGAAGCGCTTGCCAGCGCGCATGACCGGGACCTCGTCCTCCACCTCGTGGGCAGCCATCACGGCTGCGGACGCCCGTTCATGCCGGTGGTCAACGACCTATCTCCGGTCGATGTGTCGGTCCGGCATGGCGATATCCAGCTAGCGGCGAGCAGTGCTCACCGGTTGGAGCGGTTGGATTCGGGCGTGTCGGATCGATTCTGGCGGCTCGTCCGCCGATACGGCTGGTATGGCCTCGCGCATCTCGAAGCGATTCTCCGCTTGGCCGACCATCGACGGTCAGAGCAAGAGGAGGAGCCACCATGAACCCCTTGGTGCTATCCGGCTTGAACGGAGGCGAGCCACTTGGTTTCCTTGCGGCACTAGGCACTCTTCGCCTCCTGGGTTCGAAGCGACCCGAACTCAAGCTGTCGTGGTGTTGGGAAGGCACATGGCAACCAGCCCTCACCGCCGGCTGTCTCTTAGACAAGAAAGGCGTCGCCACCGATCTCGTCGAAGCAATGCAGCAGACCCGGCGGCTGCATCTGACATTGGGTCCGACCATAAAGGTCGACCCGGCGGCGTTCCGCGAGTTTGCCATGTGGGCCCAGGCGTGGGCGATAGCGCGCACCGATCGCGAATGGGCTGACTATTGTGTTGCCTTCGGCTCTGAGTGCGCAACTGCTCGCTCGACCGGTGACGTGAAGCCGACGGCGCTCGACATGACTTCCGGCCAACAAAATTTCCTTGAGAAAGCGGGCCGGCTGACGGCAGAATTTGGCGGTATGGCAGCGAGCCAGGAGACCCGGCCCCCTATTGAGAAGATCGAGGAGACGCTCTTTGGTCCGTGGCAGTACAGAGACGTTCAGCACAGTCTCGGGTGGGACGCGGGCGCCGAGCGTCTATATGCACTCCGTGCGCGCGATCCATCCCCCGAAAAGATGTGCACGGTTTCCGGAGCTGTCCGTCTGGCGTTTGAAGCATTGCCGTTGTTCCCAACTGCGCCGATAGGGAAACGACTTGAGACACGTGGATTTGCAAGAGTGAACGGCGCGACGTTCTTTACGTGGCCGCTCTGGACCACTCCCATCGGCCTCGCGACAGTTGCCTCCGTTCTCGCGCTCCCTGAACTCACGCTGCCCCAGCCAAGTACGTCGCTTCGAGCGCGTGGCATAGCCTGCGTCTGTCGTGCCCGGCGAGGCGAGCTAGGCTCAAAAGGGTACGCGATATTTCGCGCCACAGAGGTTTGCTGGTAGGTGCCATGTACCCGGCGGCAACTCCGGCATCATCGGCCACTCCGCCCACTTCGGCCTCGGGCAGTTCAGACCGATTGACGATTGAACCATTGGGTCATTGCCGATTGAGCCATTGAGTGAGCATGAATGATCGCAGGGCGTGAACGGTGCCCATCGTAACCGCGAGAGCAATTCGATCGCTCGCCCGCGCCGGGCGCTACGCCTTGTCACTGCACGCTGAGCGTGAGCGCCAAGCCGATCGCATCACCATGGCTGAGCTCGAAACCGCGCTGTCGGCGGCCGAGATCATCGAGCGCTATCCGGACGATCCCCGTGGGCCGAGCTGCCTTGTGCTCGGTTACGCTGGGCGACGGCCGCTCCATGCTGTGTGCGCCGTGAAAGACCAGCCGCGTGAAATCCTGCTGATCACCGTGTATGATCCGCGCCGGCAGCCGGAGCGATGGTCGGTGGACTTCCGCGCGAGGAGAAAGACATGAAGCGTCGCTACAACCGATGCCACTTCTGCGGCGGCCGCGTGACCGAACGCGCGGTGGTCGTGGACTATCGCTGGGGCGACGACCTGCTCGCCATCATCGAGAACGTCCCCGCCGGCGTGTGCGAAGTCTGCGGCGAACGCTACTTCAAAGCCGGCGTCGTGAAGGCGCTGGAACGTACCGCGCACGCCCGCACCAGGGCCCGCAACACCGTGACCGTTCCGGTGCGTCAGCTGAAAGTTGCGTGACTTCTTTGATCGCTCGCTCTCGGCCACTCCGCACTCGGGCAGTTCAGACCGGCAGACGATGAGCGATGAGAGATGAACGATTAAGGATGAGGGATGAGGGCGAACGATCGGGGATCAATGACGACGGACTCGGCAAAGCTCAGTGCCTTGCGACGGCGGAGATGCAGACTCTGGGACAATGGGCGTTGCTAGAACACCAATATTGGTGT
This sequence comes from uncultured Binatia bacterium (SeqCode), assembly GCA_964498075.1. Classification (GTDB taxonomy): domain Bacteria; phylum Desulfobacterota; class Binatia; order HRBIN30; family HRBIN30; genus CAZCGA01. The sequence goes on from CAZCGA010000010.1 coordinate 66,658, forward strand.
AGCTCGTAGATGGACTTCGCGATCGAGTTCTATGAGACGGCCAAGGGTGACAAGCCCGTCGAAGAGTTCCTCGATGCCCTCAAGGCGTCTGACCCGGACGTCCACGCGCGTGTGCTCGCCGGTCTGGCCCGGCTGCGCGAGCGCCGCAATCACCGCGAGCCGCTCTGCAAGGCCATCGGTCAGGGGCTTCTCGAATTGCGCGTCATCAGCCGTCTCAATGCCCGCGTGCTGTGGTTCTTCCAACGTGGCCAGCGCATCATCGTGGTGCACGGTGTGCGCCACAAGGGTCAGAAGCTGCCACCGGAAGCCCTGCGCATTGCGTTGGCGCGCAAAACCGACTGGGAACGGAGACAGGGTCGATGAAGAAGCCGACAAACTTTGATCGTTACCTCGATCGCCAGCTGCACGACCCGGCGTTCGCCCGCCGCTATCGGCAGGCCGAGGAGGAGTGGAACGTGGCGCTCCAGCTGGCGGCGTTGCGCCAGGCGCGCAGTCTCACGCAGCGCGATGTGGCGCGCTTGGTGGGCACGACACAGCAGCAGATCAGCCGAATGGAGTCAGCCGAGTATCAGGGCCATTCACTCTCCATGCTGCGGAAGGTGGTTGCCGCCCTCGGCGGCTCCGTCCGTCTGCGCATCGAACCTACGCGCGGCGCGCTCCATCCGTCACCCGCACCGACGCCCCGACGCGCGCGTCGTGCTGCCTGACTCGCCCTCGGGCACTCCTGCCACTTCGGCCTCGGGCAGTTCGGCTGACTGGGAGGATGAGCGATGAACGATGAAGGATGAACGATCAACACGCGACGATTCCGTGGGCAACCCTCATCCCTCATCGCTCATCTTTCATCGCTCCGTTCTTCACCCGCCCACTTCGGCCTCGGGCAGCTCAAACCACTGGGAGGATGAGGGATGAACCATCAAGGGATGAGGGATGAGCGGCAAGCGGCCCGCGATCAAGAATGAGGGATGACGGATGAACGTCCCGCATCGTTCATTGCCCATCTTCATCGCCTCGTCGCGCTTGCGAGCGCCTGCCGACTGAGGTAGTGACTGTCACTACATCGGAGGTCTCGATGCAACTCGGGCTGCGTGAAGCCAACCAGCATTTCTCCAAAGCCATCAAGGCGGTGAAGGCGGGCCAAGAGGTCATCCTCACCGAACGCGGCAAGCCGATCGCGGTGATCAAGCCCCTGCCGGCGGCCGACGACCTCGACGCGAAACTGGATCGCCTCGCGGCCGCAGGCGTGCTCCAACGTGCCACCAAACGCGGGCCGATGCCTCCATTCAAACCGCGGCGGATCAAAGGGCCCCCGCTGTCGCAGACGATCAGCGAAGAACGCGATGAGCGGTGACCCCCGCCCCCCGGCCTACTTCGACAGCAGCGCGCTGGTCAAACGCTACGTCGCTGAGCCCGGCTCCGCGGCCGCTCGTGGATTCCTCATGGAGTATCGCGTCTTCTCCTCACGACTGGCGCCTCTCGAAATCACTGCGGCGGTTCGCCGGCGCCACCACGAGCGGCGCATATCGAGGGTCCAGTTTGCGGACATCCTTCAAGCCGTGCGCGACGATCAGTTGTATTGGGAGCTCGCCGATCTCGACCGAGGGATTCTCCGCTATGCCGAGGAACTGCTCCGATCGGCGAGCGTCCGCACGCTCGACGCCCTCCACGTCGGCTCGGCCTCTTCAACCCAAACGGCACTGGGCGTGGATCTTCCATTCGTGACTGCCGACGCGCGCCAGCGCGATGTTGCGCGGCAGGTAGGGCTGAAGGTGACGTGGGTCGAGTAAGCCATGCCCCGCAACACTTACCTCGTCTGCTACGACATCTCCGACGACAAACGCCTGAGGACGGTCTACAAGAACATGCGCGACTTCGGCGATCACCTGCAGTACTCGATCTTCGAGTGCCAGTTCACACCGACCGATCTGGTGCGCTGCCGCCACGTGCTCAGCGAGATCATCGATCATCGCGAGGATCAGGTCCTGTTCGTCGACCTCGGCCCCGTCGAGGGCCGCGGCGATCGCGTCATCACCGCGCTGGGACGCGCCTACTCGGTAATCGATAGCCCGTGCATCGTCGTGGATGGCGAATCGTGAGTCGGGCTCGTGAATCGTGCGTGGGAGAATAGGCCCTGGTGGGACGGGCGTCGAGCCTGTCCCCGCTAGAGACGGCAGGCGAGGACGCCTGCCCCACTTGGGGAGGGAGTCATGGCTGCTGATCCTCGACCGAACGCAAGCGGAATGCCCGAACGCGCGACGGCGCATCGGGCGCGGCGGCGCACCGTCGAGCTACCCGAGTACCTGCCGGCACGCATGCTCAACGAGTTCGTCTATTGCCCGCGCCTCTTCTTCTACGAATGGGTCGAAGGCGTCTTCGCGCACAGCGCCGACACGGTCGAAGGAGCGCTGCGTCACGAAAAGCTGGAGACCAAGGCCGACCCGTTGCCACCCGCCAATGCGACGGCCGACGCGGCGATCCGCTCGCGCTCCGTCGAGCTGGCGAGCGACACGCACAAGCTGATCGCCAAGATCGATCTGGTGGAAGGTGAGGGCGGCGTGGTCAGCCCGGTCGACTACAAGCGCGGCGCGCCACGCGACGGCGACGACGGGCCCGAAGCCTGGCCGGCGGACCGCGCCCAGGTGTGCGCGCAGGCGCTGGTGCTGCGTGACAACGGCTACACGTGCAACGAAGCCGTCGTCTACTACAACGCTACGAAGCAACGCGTCCGCGTGCCCATCGACGACGCCCTCGTCGCCGAGACTCTGCAGGCCGTCGCCGCCGCACGGGCACTCGCTGCGGCAGGCCGCATCCCGCCGCCGCTGATCGATAGCCCGAAGTGTCCGCGCTGCTCGCTGGTCACGATCTGTCTTCCCGACGAAACCGCGGCGTCGATGTCGTTGCCGGTCGAGGCGGTCGCGCAGCAGCTGTCGTTGTTCGCGCCGGCGGACGTGGTGGAGACGCGGCCGCTGGAGTCGAACCAACCGGCCGCCGATGCGGTGCGCCGGCTGGTCCCGGCGCGCGACGATTTGCGGCCGCTCTACGTCACCGGCAACGGTCTATCGGTGGGCAAGTCCGGCGAGGTCCTACAGGTCCGCGATCGGCAGAAGCTGGTGCAGGAGGCGCGCATCGGCGAGATCTCGCAGGTCAATCTCTTCGGCAACGTCGGGCTCACGGCGCCGGCGTTGCAGGGCCTGTGCTGGGCGGAGAAGCCCGTCGCGCACTTCTCGTACGGCGGCTGGTTCTACGGGCTGACGCAGGGGCTGGGATTGAAGAACGTCTTCCTGCGGCGCGACCAGTTCCGCCGCGCCGAGGAGTCGGGCTTCTGCCTGCAGGTGGCGCGGGACATCGTGGCGTCCAAGATCCGCAATCAGCGTACGTTGCTGCAGCGCAACCACGTCGAGCCGCCGGCGCCGGTGCTGCAACGCCTGCGGCGGTTGGCGCAGCAGGCCGGCGCGGCGACGGAGATGGACGAGCTGCTGGGCATCGAGGGCAGCGCGGCGCGGCTGTACTTCGAGCACTTCGGCGGCATGATCAAGGTGGAGGACGACAGCGAGCGGCCCGCCTTCGACTTCGCCCACCGCAACCGCCGGCCGCCGCGGGATCCGGTCAACGCGTTGTTGTCGTTTGCCTACAGCCTGCTGACCAAGGACCTGACGATCGTCTGCCACAGCATCGGCTTCGATCCGTTCATCGGCTTCTATCATCAGCCGCGCTTCGGGCGGCCGGCCCTGGCGCTCGACCTGATGGAAGGCTTCCGCCCGCTGGTGGCCGACTCGGCGGTGCTTAGCGCGGTGAACACGCGGATGGTGAGCGCCGGCGATTTCATCTCCGTCGGCGGCGCCGTGGCGCTGACGCCCGCCGGCCGCAAGGGCTTCATCCGCGCCTACGAGCAGCGCATCGATACGCTGGTGACCCATCCGCTGTTCGGTTATCGTGTCAGCTACCGTCGAGTCTTGGAGATCCAAGCCCGCTTGCTGGCGCGGCTCGTGAGCGGTGAGCTGTTGCGCTATCCAGGGTTCGAGACGCGATAGTTTGGGTGAAGGCTTGTTCGTGAATCGTGAATCAAAGGCGCCGGGCGCCGCTCGACACGCGAGCGGCGCGGTGACGGCGAAACCACGGACACCGCTCGCGGCGGGAAAGGGCAACCGGGCCGGGCGCTTGCCGCCGTCTCGCGATCGCGATAGGGCGATGGCCAGCGCTGCGACGATGATCGCTCGCAAACGTCCCTGCGGATCTTTGAAAACTCGGTGGTTGGAACGGTAGACTCTCCGCGACCAATTGGTCGCGGCCCCATTGAAGCCCGGATACCCCGACAGTCACGCCGACGCCGACGGTGACACCTCTCCGCGACCAATTGGTCGCGGCCCCATTGAAGCCAGCAATCACCATGTCTGGCTCAGTAGCCAGGGATATCTACTCTCCGCGACCAATTGGTCGCGGCCCCATTGAAGCCACCAACGAAGCTACCCGCCGTGGTCAGATTCGACATGGCTCTCCGCGACCAATTGGTCGCGGCCCCATTGAAGCGTGAGGCGAATAGCGAGACCACACTGGGGTTCCTGCTGCTCTCCGCGACCAATTGGTCGCGGCCCCATTGAAGCTTGACCATTCGCATTGCGCCGAGCTTCGGCTCCGCGGCCTCTCCGCGACCAATTGGTCGCGGCCCCATTGAAGCGCATCATCAAGCAGCCCTATCGCCTCGGCCTGCTCCAGCTCTCCGCGACCAATTGGTCGCGGCCCCATTGAAGCGGCTCCGCGGCCGACGTGGCCAGCTCACGGATACACTCTCCGCGACCAATTGGTCGCGGCCCCATTGAAGCGCTTCTCCATCCAACACCTCCCTCGACTCAATGCTCCTCTCCGCGACCAATTGGTCGCGGCCCCATTGAAGCGTGCGGTGCCGTTCGCCGGGCAGGCCGCCCGTGCGTCACTCTCCGCGACCAATTGGTCGCGGCCCCATTGAAGCACTCTTCAGCGGCTGCGGTGGGATTGACCTTGCGCTGGCTCTCCGCGACCAATTGGTCGCGGCCCCATTGAAGCGAGATTGCGCGAGATCGATCCTTCGTCGAAGATGACCCGCCTCTCCGCGACCAATTGGTCGCGGCCCCATTGAAGCACCAATGAAATATGAGTCGTTGTCGGGAGCGCTTAGCTCTCCGCGACCAATTGGTCGCGGCCCCATTGAAGCCGACGGCAAGCTGAGGAAGGCACATCGAGTGTCGTGCTCTCCGCGACCAATTGGTCGCGGCCCCATTGAAGCGACGACTGGCGCGCAGACTGCCCGGCCGCGTGGCGACGACTCTCCGCGACCAATTGGTCGCGGCCCCATTGAAGCCACTCAGAATGACGATAATATCTGTACTATCTCGCGACTCTCCGCGACCAATTGGTCGCGGCCCCATTGAAGCACCATTCACTGGTCTCTGCATCCGCAGCGGGATCAGCTCTCCGCGACCAATTGGTCGCGGCCCCATTGAAGCCACTCTCCGGGCTCGACCCTCCGGCCCGAAGACGCCTCTCCGCGACCAATTGGTCGCGGCCCCATTGAAGCAGCAACACAGCCGCTGGCCAGATGCTCCCGACACATGGCTCTCCGCGACCAATTGGTCGCGGCCCCATTGAAGCCCCCTCAACCACCACAACGGTCTCACCGATATCGTCGACTCTCCGCGACCAATTGGTCGCGGCCCCATTGAAGCCGCGGCGACTACATCGAGCAGTCCGCGGCTAAAGGCTCTCCGCGACCAATTGGTCGCGGCCCCATTGAAGCCTGCATCGTGCTGCGCAGGCGGTCGACGTTGTGCGAAGTCCTCTCCGCGACCAATTGGTCGCGGCCCCATTGAAGCGACAAATGGTGCGGCAACCATAACAAGTACATGCTTGCCTCTCCGCGACCAATTGGTCGCGGCCCCATTGAAGCGAGCTCGGAAGCCGCGTCCTGCGCGAACTTATCCAGCTCCTCTCCGCGACCAATTGGTCGCGGCCCCATTGAAGCGTGATTACTGATGCGAATGGCAATCCGAACACTGGCACCTCTCCGCGACCAATTGGTCGCGGCCCCATTGAAGCCCACACTTCTGGGGGACGTGTAAAGCCCGATGGGACGCCTCTCCGCGACCAATTGGTCGCGGCCCCATTGAAGCCGCGAAACGCCAGCCCTGCTCCCCCTGCACCACTGCGCCTCTCCGCGACCAATTGGTCGCGGCCCCATTGAAGCAGGTGCGCCAGGAGGTGCGGAACCGTGCTCAATGCGTAGCTCTCCGCGACCAATTGGTCGCGGCCCCATTGAAGCCCGACGCGCGGCCGTGCACCAAGGTAGGTCAACTCGCCTCTCCGCGACCAATTGGTCGCGGCCCCATTGAAGCGCGCACCCCCGGCACGGAATCACGGCGGAGTACTGCGTCTCTCCGCGACCAATTGGTCGCGGCCCCATTGAAGCGACGTGCTCGGTGCCGCCTACGATGCACGGATCAAGACTCTCCGCGACCAATTGGTCGCGGCCCCATTGAAGCCTGCGGGGCCTCGTGCAGCGCAACGGGCATCATGGGTCTCTCCGCGACCAATTGGTCGCGGCCCCATTGAAGCGTGACAATCCGTCGAAGCAATACGTCGTGTTCCGCTGTCTCTCCGCGACCAATTGGTCGCGGCCCCATTGAAGCCTGTGTTGCGGAGCGCGCACCGCAAGCGGGAGACCCCAACTCTCCGCGACCAATTGGTCGCGGCCCCATTGAAGCGACTGGCTGCTGACCAAGGGAAAGGATGGCACCGACTCTCCGCGACCAATTGGTCGCGGCCCCATTGAAGCGGTACCTACGGTGAGGGGCAGGCGTTGAGCAATCCATACACTCTCCGCGACCAATTGGTCGCGGCCCCATTGAAGCAGGAGACCGAGGGTCAGGGCGCGGGCTCCACGGCGGCGCTCTCCGCGACCAATTGGTCGCGGCCCCATTGAAGCGCGGATGCCGCCGGCAACGCGCGCTACGGTGCGGCGGTCTCTCCGCGACCAATTGGTCGCGGCCCCATTGAAGCCGCCGCCGCCCGCGCCGGCTGCGCAACCCGACGGTCCGCTCTCCGCGACCAATTGGTCGCGGCCCCATTGAAGCCAGCTCTAACACCCGGCACCCGCATTTCTCCGTGCTGCTCTCCGCGACCAATTGGTCGCGGCCCCATTGAAGCCGAAGAGGCGCAGCTGGCCCTCGCGGCGCAGCGAGATCTCTCCGCGACCAATTGGTCGCGGCCCCATTGAAGCCCCTCTGCGACCGACGTGGGCGCCCCCATCCCGGTGGTGCTCTCCGCGACCAATTGGTCGCGGCCCCATTGAAGCCGACGTGACGATCTCCGCTTGCGCGCCGACGTCGCGGACTCTCCGCGACCAATTGGTCGCGGCCCCATTGAAGCTCATCGAAGTAGATCATGGCCGGATGGGTGAGCGTCTCTCCGCGACCAATTGGTCGCGGCCCCATTGAAGCGACGCGATGACGACGGCGGTCGACGGTTCTTGCACCTCTCCGCGACCAATTGGTCGCGGCCCCATTGAAGCCAAATGATCCCGTTGTGGGTGGCTACCTTGTCGAGCCACTCTCCGCGACCAATTGGTCGCGGCCCCATTGAAGCGTCACCGCCTGCGGGTATGGGGCAGCGCCGCCAGCGCCTCTCCGCGACCAATTGGTCGCGGCCCCATTGAAGCAAACACCCCACGACTTGGAACCGAGCCCCCAACGGCCTCTCCGCGACCAATTGGTCGCGGCCCCATTGAAGCGCTGCCCGAGCTGCCAGGTGCGCGGATGCAACGGCTCTCTCCGCGACCAATTGGTCGCGGCCCCATTGAAGCATCGAATTATACGGCATTCCCGCCCATGTTTTCCGCCTCTCCGCGACCAATTGGTCGCGGCCCCATTGAAGCCGGTGACATGAGTGCACCGTGGTCTGAGGTGCTGTCCGACTCTCCGCGACCAATTGGTCGGGGCCCCATTGAAGCGACACCAACACGATCTTGGACCGCTACGACAACCGCAACTCTCCGCGACCAATTGGTCGCGGCCCCATTGAAGCCAAATCAACGGTTTTGTCCTCAGCAGTGGTGGCGTATCTCTCCGCGACCAATTGGTCGCGGCCCCATTGAAGCGGAATGAACTCACGCTGCGCTTCGTCAATGATGGTTCTCTCCGCGACCAATTGGTCGCGGCCCCATTGAAGCACGGGTAGTTTCATCGTCTCCCCTTCCTTCCGTGCGCCTCTCCGCGACCAATTGGTCGCGGCCCCATTGAAGCAGAACTGAATCGCCAAGGCTCGGAACATGCCCCAGCACCTCTCCGCGACCAATTGGTCGCGGCCCCATTGAAGCGGCGGAGCTTGCGAGGAACTGGCGTGGCGGAAGGCCGGCGGGACGCCGGCGCTACTACTCAGGACTGAAGGACCCCTCCGGCCATCCGGGCACCTGCACCAGACGGTCCTCTTCGGCGATCCAGGCCGTCAAGGCGCCGCCGTAGACGCAGCCGGTGTCCAGGCCGCGCAGGCGTGCCTTGTTCACCAGACCACGCTGCGCCCAGTGACCGAACACTACCGTGCGGCTGCCGGTGTAGAAGTCGTCCCAGGGCCGGAACGGCGCGCTCGGTGGTGGCTCATCCTGCAGCGGCCGCCGCCCGCGCGAATCGCAGTAACGGACCTCTGTGGCAAAGGCGATGCGCTCATCCGTCTGCTGATGGACGTGTGCGCCCACCGCCGCGTTCAACGCTGCGGCAACCGCTGGCAAATCAGCCCAGCATGGATGGACTCCCGCGTGCACCGCAACCAGATCGTCTTCCACTACCATCACGGGCCGCGCGGCGAGCCACACGAGCAACTCCTCTCGGTCGGGAGCGCTGAGCACCCCGTCGAGACAACGCCGGCTGCGCGTCGAAGGCCGCAGCCTGCCGGCGGCGATTCGCAAGAGGTGAAGGTCGTGGTTGCCGAGCACGACCCGCATACCCAGCGCGCGCACGCGACGCAGCACACCGAGCGAATCGGGGCCGCGGTTCACCAGGTCGCCGACGCAATACGACCGGTCGCCCGATTGCAGCCGTAGCGCGGAGAGGAGCGCGTCGAGCTGCCGCAAGCATCCTTGAATGTCGCCGATGAAGATGCGCCGCATGCCGTTCGTCTAGCCCAGGCACCGACGCTTTGAAATACGCCCAGGCGGAGGCCCGTTGGCTGGCACACATGCGCATGCTAGAAACAGACAGATGAGCACGTTCTGGGTCGGCACGTCCGGCTACAACTACAAGGAGTGGAAGGGCCACTTCTACCCGGCGGACCTCGCCGAGCAGGAGATGCTGCGCTACTACGCACAACGCTTCGCCTCGGTCGAGATCAACTACACCTTCTACCGCATGCCCAACGTCCGCATGCTGCAGGGCTGGGCCAAGGAGACGCCCGACGGCTTCGCCTTCACCCTCAAGGCGCCACGACGCATCACCCACGATCTGCGCCTGCGCGATGCGGGGGATGCACTGACGTACTTCTGCGAGACGGCCAAGGCGCTGAAGAAGCGTTTGGGGGCGCTGCTGTTCCAGCTGCCGCCGTTCCTGAAGAAGGACGTGGCGCGCCTGGAGGACTTCCTGCATCAGCTGCCTCCCGGATTCCGCCCCGCCTTCGAATTCCGCAACCAGAGCTGGTTTGCCGACGACGTCTACGAATGCCTGCGGCGCTTCGACGCGGCACTCTGTATCGCCGAGCACGACGACCGCAGCGCGCCGTTCGAGTCCACCGCAAAATTCGGGTACTTCCGCCTGCGCAAGCTGGACTACTCCGACAGCGACCTGGCCGCGTGGGCGCAGCGTCTCGAGGACGCGGCGGCGCAGTGGGACGACATCTTCGTCTACTTCAAGCATGAAGACGCGGGAAAAGGCCCGCTGTACGCCGCCAAGCTGTCGGCGCTGCTGCAACCCGTCACGCCGGCAGCGGTCGTCGATCAGCGCTAACGAGGCAGCGCCCCGCGCCTGCCGCGTCGCGTGACGACGCGTCGGCTCATGAAGGGCTGTCCTCGCCTGCTTGCGGTCGTGCTCGCCGCTACCGCTGCGGCGTGTACGCCGCCGATCCGGCAGTTCGATCTGGAGAACCAGACGCTCACCTGCGAGCACGTCAATCAGTACGCCTACAAGACGTTGCGTTCGATGGGCTTCACCATCACCCAATTCGAGCCGGCTGCGGTGCAGCGGCCTGGCACGCTGCGCGGCAGCCGCGATGAGCACGGCACGCAGAGCGTAACCGTGATCATCACGTGCACCGGCACGACCGCCGCGGTCGATGCCAGTGAAGACGGCCGTTATCTCGGACAGATCGAGTTCAAACGCGACTTCCACGTGGGTTTCACGGCTACGCCAGCGGCGGCAGCGGTCGTCGTTTGCGTCCACACTTGCGTCGCTTCTCTTTCACTTTCGCGCGTCGCTTGACTTTTTCCGCTTGGGTCACGATCGGCACCATCACGCCGACGCAACCCGTGT
>CAZCGA010000010.1:77148-80087 GCA_964498075.1 uncultured Binatia bacterium (SeqCode)
GGTTTCACGGCTACGGCAGCGGCGGCAGCGGTCACCGAGGCGGCGGCCCGCGAGGATGCGGTACGACCACCGGCGCTCAAGAAGAACCAGGGGTTGCAAGTGCTGCTCGAGCCCGTCACCGGCCTCGGCGCCAAGCTCGATTTCGATCTGGACCTGGCCGCCGTCGGCGTGCTGCCGGTGCGCGTGATCATCAACAACGTCACCCCGCGCACGTACCGCTTCGATCCGGACGACATCGTGCTGGTGCAGAGCGACGGCGCGCGCGTCCACCCCATCTCTGTCGGCGAGGCGGCGCGACGTATTGGCGACGTCGAGCGGCAGAAGGCGACGGCGGAGTCGGCGCGGCCGAGCAGCGCCGAGGTGACGCAGCGTTTGCAAACCCGCCTGCTCACCGGTCGTTCCGTGGCGGCGAATCAGACGCTCAAGGGATACTTGTACTATCCCTTGGCGTCCTACGTGAAGGGACGGGTCACGCTGGAAGATCAAGAGAGCGAAGAGTCGGAAGGGTTTGTCGTCCAGTTCTGAAATCGGATCTCACCGCGACTTCGGCGTGCGGACACGGCGGGCGCGGGCGACGCGCTGGGCACGCGCTTCGACGATACGAGTGAACGCCGCGGCCAGCTCGGCGTCGGCGATCGGCGGCAAGACGACCAGATGCTCGCCGCTGGGTGCGGGCACGACCTCGTCCTCCGGCGCAGCCGACGGCTCCTCGACAACGCCGGAGACGAAGAAGATGTCCTGCACCAGATTGGCGCCCAGCCGAACGTTGAGCCGGTCGCGGAGGCTGTCCTTGAGGAACTGCAGCTCCTGCATCCAGCTGTGGGTGGCGACGGTGACGAAGAGGATGCCGTTGCGGAAGCGCGCCGGCTGCGCGCGCCGCGCGATCGTCTCCCCGACTTCATCGTTCCAGAAGTTCCAGAGGGCGTAGGCCCGCAGCTGCTGGTCCGGATCGACGCGCTTGAGCACGTCGCTCAGGATGTCTCCCACCGGGTTCGGCCGGCTCGTCGGCGGTCGCATGCGCCGCCCATTCTAGTCGGCTCGCTCGCCGAACACGAGCGCGCTGCGCCGCACTGTTGCCCTCGCATCTTTGAGAAGAGCGGGCTGAGGGCAGCCCGTCTCCATCGACCTGCAGGGTGGAGCCGGCGTGCCCTCACGCCGTATTCGGCGCTGCATTAGAGGAGGATAAAATGGGGACTATTGGAGTCGAGTATTCGAGCAGGCCGTCTATTGACCCCCTCTATATATTGGGCTATGAACCTCGCCTATATACCATATGAAGGGGGAGGCAATGACCGAACCGGCGCGGCGGAGGAAGGATGAGGGGCAGGGGACGACGGTGCAACCGTCCGGGCCGGGCAATGGGTTGGTCTTTCCCCGCTACTTTACCACCCCGGATCTCGACCCGTTCGAGGCGGTCGTATGGGATCACCGCAGCGCCGTCATTACCGGCGAGAAGGGCGAGGTCGTCTTCGAGCAGCACGACGTCGAGATCCCGAAGACGTGGTCGCAGCTGGCGACCAGCGTCGTCGTGTCGAAGTACTTCCGCGGCCCGCTCGGCAGCCCGGAGCGCGAGCAGAGCGTGAAGCAGCTCATCGGACGGGTGGTGCGGACCATCCACGCCTGGGGCGACCGGCAGGGATACTTCGCGACGGCGGCAGACGCCGACAGCTTCACCGCCGAGCTGACGCACTTGCTGGTGGAGCAGAAGGCGTCCTTCAACAGTCCGGTGTGGTTCAATGTCGGCATCGAGCCGCAGCCGCAATGCTCGGCATGCTTCATCCTGTCGGTCGACGACACCATGGAATCGATCCTCGGCTGGTACCGCAACGAGGGCATCATCTTCAAAGGCGGCTCCGGCTCCGGCGTCAATCTGTCGCGCATCCGGTCGGCGAAGGAAAAGCTCGCCGGCGGCGGCACCGCGTCGGGACCGGTGTCGTTCATGCGCGCGGCCGATGCGTCGGCCGGCGTGATCAAGTCGGGTGGCAAGACGCGCCGCGCGGCGAAGATGGTCGTGCTCAATATCGACCACCCCGACATTGTCGACTTCATCCGCTGCAAGGAGGAAGAAGAGAAGAAAGCCTGGGCGCTGATCGACGCCGGCTACGACGGCTCGCTCGACGGCCCGGCGTACGGCTCCGTCTTCTTTCAGAACGCCAACAACTCGGTGCGGGTGACCGACGGGTTCATGCGCGCCGTCGACGAAGACGGAATGTGGCAGAGCCGCTACGTGCTCTCCGGCGAGCCTGCCGCCACCTACAAGGCGCGTGACCTGCTGCGCATGATCGCCGCCGCCACCCATCTGTGCGGCGATCCGGGCATGCAGTTCGACACCACCATCAACGGCTGGCATACGTGTCCGAACAGCGGCCGTATCAACGCCTCCAATCCGTGCTCCGAGTACATGCACCTCGACAACTCCGCCTGCAACCTCGCCTCGCTCAACCTGATGAAGTTCGTCAGCGACGCGGGCGAGTTCGATGCCGCCGCCTTTCGACACGCCGTCGACATCATGATCACGGCGCAGGACATCATCGTCGACAACTCCAGCTACCCGACCGCCGAGATCACCGCCAACGCCAAGGCATTCCGCGAGCTGGGCTTGGGATACGCCAACCTCGGTGCGCTGCTGATGGCGCTCGGCTTGCCGTACGACTCGGAAGGCGGCCGGCAGTACGCCGCCGCAGTCACCGCATTGATGTGCGGCGAAGCGTACGCACAGTCGGCGCGCATTGCGGCGCAGATGGGACCGTATGCCGGCTTTCCCGAAAACTGCGAGCCGATGCTCGGCGTGATCGGCAAGCACCGCAGCTGCGCGCACAAGGTCGACTCCGCCTACGTGCCGCTGGATCTGCTGAGCGCCGCCCGCCAGTCGTGGGATGACGCCTACGCCCTCGGGCAGACGGCGGGCTACCGCAACTCGCAGACGACGGTGCTGGCGC
>CAZCGA010000011.1:0-38846 GCA_964498075.1 uncultured Binatia bacterium (SeqCode)
TGAGCAGCACCCTGCACGTCTGGCCGGACGACGGAAAAACCCTCTGACGTTCGGCGGTGTGGGCGGTCGTTGGAATGCCCGGACTACCATCGGATTCGCGCGAATCGCCGCTGGCTCCGATTGATTTGGCGCGTAGGCAACGTTGGGTACGATCTCTTCCGCTTTATGCGGGCTATCCGCCTAAACTCGAACGGGAGGTGACAGATGGCAAGACAAACCGCAGGAGAGTCTTCGTTCTTGGTGGCGGTGCTGGTCGTGGTGGGTGCGCTCGGTGGTTGTGGTGGGGGTGGAGGTGGAGGTGAAGATGGTCAGCCACCGCCAGACGTGTCCGGCACCTTTACTCAGGACATGGGTTCATTCGTCTCATCAAATTGCGACCCTGTCGTGAATGACCAGCTTGTGAGTAGCGGTACCTGCACCTATGAGGTCGACCAGAACGGACGCAGCGTTACACTTACGTCGATATGTCCGAACAATTCCAGGGTTTTCAGGGGTAGTGTAGACGGCACTGGCTACATCATCGCTCGCCACAACAACTCGACCACCAACGGCCCGTGCGTTACCTCCCTCACAGTGGAACTCTCGGTGGACGCGACCGACAGCCCTACGACAGGAAGATTTAGTGCTCTGTTCCGGTTCTCCAACGGCTGTTTGGTATCGAGTTCGAGTTGCACGGCTGTGCTGCAAGGTCGTTTTACGCGTCAGTGAGTGCCTGTCTGCCTCGCGCTGGACACGCCCAACTGTGCCCAAAACTGTGCCCGAGCAGAGCCGGGGTCAGGTCTTGAATGTTGAACGGCATCGAAGCTTCACCATGCGATCTGGGCGCATGGTGGACGCCTTCCACACTGGGGGGAGCGAGGGCATTCGCACGGCACTCGCAACGCTTGCGGTTTTCTTGCTCATCCCGGCATGCTTGGGATTGGACGCTCTCATGGATTACTATGTCAGAAAACGATCACGGGCGTAGGGCCGCGTTCGCCGCGGTCAAGTGGTTACCAGCCGGGCCGAACCATCCGATCCAGCGGACGCGCGAAAAAGCCGCGCGCCGCTGATCGTTGGCGTTCGGCTTGACTGAGATCGCCGTAGAGATACGCAGCTGGTGCACGCACTTGGATTCCGGTTAGAGTGACCTCGTGGACAACAAAGAAAAGGCATCCCAGTCCGAGATACAGTTTCGATGGGTCGGGATCACCGTTGCCTCTGCCCTCGTTGTCCTTGCATGCGCGCCACTCCTTTTCGCCCTAGCCCAATTCGTTCTCCGCACCACACTCGTCGAACCTAAATTGCGGCACGTCTGGACCCATGCAGTAAACGGGTGCTCGGTGGCGGGCGTCATCATTGTCGCCACATTCTGGCCTCGTCGTTAGGAAGGGACGTAATGGCATCGGCCTGCAGGGCAGACCTTGACCCGTGGCGAGTCATTCGAAGCTTCTTGTCGCGAGTCGGAAGCTATCAAGTCCCAGACGTTATCGACCGGGCAGGTTTGACTGTCGATTGGACTCTGGCAGAAAAACAAGACCACTCCAACGCTACTCGATGGAGTGCCTATCGACCGCGGATCGATTTAGCCTACGACGCGCTGTCAAACGATGACGACCGTCTTCGAGTTGCCTTCATCGTAGGAAGGGAACTCGCCCAACGAGGACTCGCCACCGAGATCAACGCGGGATTGGGCGAGATCGGCTGGCAACTTCGCGACAACAGACTGGTTCCGGTTGTAGGCGAGGTACGCGAACTCTTCTTTCCGGAGCACAAGCAGCATGACGCATATGTCGAGATTCGCTCGATTCTTCAGAAGGCGACCACATCGATCACGGTCGTAGATCCATACGTCGATGATTCGATTCTCGTCTTGCTCTCAACTGCCATCAACACGGCGACGCTCGTGAGTCTTTTCACGGCGAAGTTCCCCGCGGATTTCGTTCTCGAAGCCCGGAAATGGATCTCCCAACACGCAGTTCGCCTTGAGATTCGAACCGGAAAGGAGTTCCACGATCGGTTTATCGTTCTTGACGGAGTGCTGTGCTGGCACATAGGGTGCTCGATCAAGGACGCCGGGAAGAAGGCGTTTATGCTGAGCCAGGTCGAGGACGTAGAGAATCGGAAGACGCTCATCGAACAAATTCAAAGGGCGTGGGCGACCGGCGTTGTGGTGGTGTGAGCGGATGCGCCCCTGTCGGCGTAAGCGTTGTGCTGATGGAATGCCGAACATCACTATGCAGCGGACGCGCAACAAAGACGCGCGCCGCTGGTGGTAGCGTTAGGCTGCGTCCGTGTGGCGATGCAGATGCAACTCGCGCGGGACCATGGTAATCGGCAGGCCTATGCGCCAGAAAGGGACAGCAAATGCCAGTATATTACCCGAGACGGTGGGGCGTCGGACGCGGCGCGCATTTGACGAATTGGTATAGGGCCGCGGAGAGTCTCGGATCGATCACGCGGCTTAGCCAGGAGTTGAACGAACTTGCATGGGTCCTCGCGCACCGGGTGGAACATTCGGAACTTAACCTGAGCTCGCAGAACATCTCTCAAAAGCTCGGTGGCATCGTCACGCTTCTGGAGGGTCTCCCAGCTCAGATAGCGGACGCCTTCTCGAAGGAGAGGCTCCCAGATGCATCGACTGCAGAGGAAGCGTTTCGGAGCGCGAAACTGTCGGAAGCGAATTCGTCGTCGCCGGCAGGCTCGGCTGCTTCACCAACTACAACCGGTACCCCAGCCTCTGAGCGAAGAAGCATTCGTGGCAAGCGCTTTCAAGCATGCGCTCGCGACGGGAAAGTATTTGTCGCCTATCGAAAACGCGGCGATCTGCCGATTTGGATTGGCTTGGAACTGGATTTCTCTGGGAGTGCGAACTCCACTTCGGTTCCCGTTTACTTGAATTCGCAAGCTAGCGCTGAACGGTTCATCTACGGAGATTGACCAGGGGCGGTCAAATTATGCCTATCGGCTGCAGCAGACGGGCGCGGTAGCTGCCGCCTATGGCGCGCCCGCCGCTGAGCCTTGACGTTCTACAACGAGCACGAGCCGGTGCACTTTCACGCTGAGTACCAGGGCCAGCGAGGCAAGTTCGACCTCACCGGTCGGATGGTGGCGGGCAACATCGATTCCAAGACCGCGCTTTGTCTGATCAGGCAATGGGCGAAAGAACATGAGGCAGGGATACGCGCCAACTGGCAGCGCATGAAGGCCGGCAAGCCGCTCGAGATGATTGAGCCGTTGCGATAGAGGAGGCGTCATGAACAGGATTCCGTGCGTGATCAAGGCCGAATATCGAGGCGGCTACCGAATTCACGTAACCTTCGATGACAATTCCGAGAAGACGATCGACTTTCGACGCTGGCTGAAAGGGCCGGTTTTCGAGCCACTGAAAGACCTCAAGTACTTTCGGCGATTCTTCCTCGACGGCTGGACGATAGCCTGGCCGAACGGTGCGGACATCGCCCCTGAGGCGTTGCGCGAGTGTGCCGAGGTCAGCGATGAACGTGGCGCGGCCTAACCCCGTATCTGGACTCCTCCGTTAATCCGAAGTCGCGGCGGTGAGTGAAGCGGTTTCGACCCAGCGACCTCGGTGTTGGTGGCCGCGGTGGTGGTCCAAGGTCGAGCAAGGAACGGAAGGGCATGAGCCGTAAACTGATGACCTGGTGGCCCATGGTAAACGTGCTGGCCGCAATCGTCGCCGCGGGTGACTTGTCGTGTGGGACGCCGCCTGCCGGAAGGGCTGGCGCGTATCGGCCGGTTGAGATTTCAGCCCAGGCACGCGAGGTCGGCGTGCTGCCCGTCTTCATCACCGACCAGACGACCGACGGTCGAAATGTCAAGCTCCGTGGCAAGATCCGTAACCCCTACCCCGAATCGATCCTGGGGGTACGGCTGGTCTACCTCGACCTTGCCCCCGGCGCACCGGAGCGCGTGCTCGACCACGCAGTGCGGATCATCGACGTTGAGATGGGCGCCGGGCAGGACACCCCGCTGCGCTGGGACATCCAAACGATGTACGCCGGTTCGCCCGGGGCGCGCTTCAGCCTGATGGCCTTCGCCATCAGACGGGGCGGTAAGGATTTGCCTCTGCCGCCCGGATGGGAAGAGGGCGACGACGAGAAAGCCCGCGCCACAAAGTGACGGCCGGCGTCCTTATTGGTCCGACAGGAGAACGAGATGGCTGAGCCGGTGTGTATCGTGAGTGGCGTTGGTCCGGGGACCGGAACGGCCCTGAGCCGCCGCTTTGCTGCAGGCGGGTATCGGGTCGCCATGCTGGCGCGCAGCGCGGAGCGCCTCACGCAGTTGGAAGGCGAGATCCCGCGGGCCACGGGCTTTGCGTGCGACGTGTCGGACGAGGCGGCGGTCAATTCCACGGTCGCGACGATCAAGCAGCGCTTCGGCCCCGCCGCCGTGCTCATTCACAACGCCGTCGGCGGCGCCTTCGGTAGCTTCCTCGACATCGACCCGGCCGACCTCGAACGGAACTTTCGGGTCAATACGATGGGGCTGCTCTATCTGGCACGTGCCGTCGCACCGGAGATGATCGCCGCGGGTCGTGGTACGATTGTGGTAACCGGGAACACTTCTGCCTTGCGCGGTAAGCCGATGTTCGCGGGCTTCGCACCCACCAAGGCCGCGCAGCGCATTCTGGCGCAGTCCATGGCGCGAACCTTGGGTCCGCAGGGTATCCACGTCGCCTACCTGGTCATCGACGCGGTCATCGATGTCCCGTGGACGCGCGCCAGCTTCAGCGACAAACCGGACGACTTCTTCGTCCAGCCGACGGCCATCGCCGAGACCGTCTGGCAGGTCGCGCATCAGGACCGTTCCGCCTGGTCCTTCGACGTTGAGCTGCGCCCCTTCGGGGAAAATTGGTAAGGCTCCCTGACCTTGACTGCCCTTCGGCGCTCTCCTACCGTGCGCGCAGCCTGGAGGAGTGTCATGGTCGAGAAGACGATCGAGTTGACCGGAACGTCGGCGAACAGCATCGAGGACGCCGTCAATATCGCCGTGTCGCGTGCGGCCGTCACCATCGAGAGCATCCGTCACGCCCGCATCAAGGACATCAGCGCCACCATCGAGGACGGGGCGGTGGCGCTGTGGCGCGTGAAGATCGACCTGGCGTTCGCCGTGCAGGATCGGCTGCATGAGTAGGAGAGCGGTCAGCCGTCAGCGCTCAGCTATCAGCTATCAGCTATCAGCTTTGAGCCAGTTCAAGACGTGAAGGCAGGACCTGCCCGCTGATGGCTGAGGGCTGCACATGACTGACGCGAAGGTCCGGGAAGTCTCGCCCGGCGTGTTCGTCGTCCACCTGCCGCTGCCGATGCGGCCCACCATCGTCAACATCACCCTGTTGCACAGCCGCGACGAGTGGGCGGTCGTGGACACCGGAGTGAACACGCGCGACAGCATGGCCGCGTTCGAGTCGGCGTTGCAACAGGTCGGCTGCCCACCGGAGAAGATTCGCAAGCTGATCTGCACCCACCATCATCCCGATCACTTCGGCTCGTCGAAGGCATACAAGGAGCTGACGGGTGCCGAGGTATACTTGAACCCATTGGAATTCGAGGCTTCGAAGCACTACGCGCCGACGACACGCAGCGCGGCGGCGATCCAGTTCTTCCTGCAGAACGGTATCCCGCTGCACCGCTTCGCGAAGGTGCCCTCACCGGGCGAGTTCTGGGCGCAGCTGTACGTGCCCGTCGCGCCCGATCACTTCATTGACGACGGCGACGTCATCCGCGTGGGTGATCTCGAGCTGGAGGTGGTCAGCACACCGGGGCACACGCCGGGGCACTGCGTGCTGTATCTGCGCCAGCAGCGCGTGATGATCGTCGGCGATCACTTGCTGCCGAAGATCACGCCGCACGTCGGGATCTTCCCCGGCGGGCCGACGAATCCGCTCGCCGACTTCCTCGATTCGCAGCGCAAGGTGCAGGGTTTCGACGTGAGCCTGATCCTCCCGGCGCACGGCGGCATCTACACCGACCATCGGCATCGCGCCAACCAGATCATCCATCACCACGAGTACCGTATGCAGGAGATGCTCGACATCGTCCGCCGCCAGCCGCGTACCGCGTACGACGTCGCCAGCCTGGCCTTCGGCTTCGACGCCGAAAGCCCGCTCACCATCCAGTTCCCCGCGACCTTCGAAACGCTGGCGCACCTGGAGTACCTGCGTTCCATCGGGAAGGTGGCGCGCGACGTGCGGGACGAGCAGATCGTCTATCGCCCAGTGTAGAGATTCCGGGGCGCCGGGGAAGTTGCGGACCGCGAGTTGAGTCGCACGCCAGCGCATGCTAACACACCCGCCATTCGAACGTGAAAGTGAGGGTGCTTTATGAAGCGATCCGTTTTCTTCAGTGTAGCGGCGTGCGTCATGCTCGCAGGCGCCGGCTGGCTTGTCGGCACCGCGCATGCGGCGGACGACGCCCTGACGAAGAAGCTCGTCGAGTATTACCGCCGCAAGGCGAACGTGCCACCGAGCGCCGCGGTGGAGGTGAAGGGGCTCAGCGCGTCGAAGATCAAGGGCGCAAAGAGCGGGACGCTGGATGCCGGTGGACGGCAGGTCGCGTTCACGATCTCCGAAGACGGGCGCTACGTGATCTTCGGGGACATGGAAGATCTGACGGTCGATCCCTTTGCCGGGGTCATGAAGAAGATCTCCATGAAGGGCAAGCCCGTGAAAGGACCGGCGAACGCGAAGATCACCATCGTGGAGTACTCCGACTTCCAGTGCCCGTTCTGCCAGCGCGGCTACCAGACGATCGAGAGCCAGGTGCTGAAGGAGTACGGCGACAAGGTGAAGTTCGTGTACAAGAACTTCCCGCTGCCCATGCACCCGTGGGCCGAGCCGGCCGCGGTGGCCACCGAGTGCGCCCTGCAGCAGAAGCCGGAAGCCTACTGGAAGCTGTACAACTTCTACTTCAACAATCAGCGGGAGCTCACCAAGGAGAACCTCAAGGACAAGTCGCTCGAAGCGCTCAAGGACGAGAAGATCGACGCCGCCAAGTTCTCCGATTGCCTCGACAACAAGAAGACGCTCGACCTCGTCAAAGCCGATCAAGCTGAAGGCAGCAGCGTGGGCGTCAACGGCACGCCCGCTTTCATCATCAACGGCCGCTTGATCAGCGGCGCGCAACCCTTCGACAACTTCAAGGCCATCATCGAAGACGAGCTGGCGCGCGCCAAGTAGTTTCCAACCGCCGGGGCGGCTGGCGACACGTCAGCCGCGCGCCGGCGAAGTGCTCGCCGACCGGTAGCGCGCGGTTCGCGGAGCTCGGAGCTTACGGGCAGGGCGACAGCGTCGCGCTGAACGACGCAGTCGGCTTGATCGTACTTCCCGTCAGCGTCGGCGTCGTGCTGAAGAACAAACGGTTCTGCCCGTTGACCGCGGTCATCTTGCCGTTGATGGTGATCAGATCCTGACCTCTGATCTCGTTCACGCCACCGGCCTTCGGGCCGTCGGCGTCGAGCCAACCCTTCTGTCCGAGGGTCACGTTACAGCCGCGCACCACAACGCTGCCACCGAAGGCGCTGCCTTTGGCGTTGAGCGGCTTCCCGATACTCACGACGCCGGCGCCCAACGTGCCATCGGTACCCGTCACCTCGATAGTCCCGGCGCTCTCAGCCGCCACGTCGATCGCTCCCGGCAACGGATCGAAGTAAACGTCCGGCGCCGCGATGGCGATCCGGCCGCCGGCGCTGAACGCACCGCCCGCCTTGGCCTTGATGATACCGGCGACGTGGACGGGCTGATTCGCACTGAAGGCGACCTCGCCACCGACGCTCTGCGGACCCGACGCACCCACATCCAGCACGGCTCGGTCGGCTACGGACAGCGTCGTCCCGCACGTGGCGGTGAGGGTACCGCCGCGGCCCGCGATGACGGTGCCCTTGGTCACGGTAGAGGCGGACTTCAGAACCACCTTTCCGCCCAGCGCGCAGCTGCCCGGCGTGCCGCCCTCTTCGGCCGTGGTGTTGATCGTGAGGCTACCGCCCGCGGCCGAGCCGATCGAGGCGATGCTGGCCTTCGAAGTGGCGCGGATCAGGCTGCTCGACTCCAGCGCCAGGCTGTCACACTCGAAGCCGATGGCGGCGCCGTCGTTCGCTTGGGCGCTGGAACGGATGGTCCCGCCCACGGTGCAAATGCTGCCAGACATGTCGATGTCCAGCGCGCCGAGGCCGGCGCTGTATCCGTTGGCCTTCATCAACGCACCCTTTTCGACGGTGAGCAGGGGAGATACTTCGCCATCCGACACGCCGGCAGCCAACGTGATTTGACCCGTCTGCTGGTCCTTCCGTTTTGCGCTGACGTTGAACACGGCGCCCTTCGCGACGACGAGGCTCCCGACTGTCGTCACGGAAATCGATCCGTCGTTACCGAACACCCCGCCGGAGCGTGTCTCGATCCGTCCCCCCAGCGTGGCATCACTTCCGGCGATGGCTTCGATATCGCCGCCGCTGGCGTCGCTCGCGTTCGCTCGTATCACGGCGCCGTTCCCCATGGACAAGTTGCCCCCCGCAAAGAGGTCGACGCTCCCGCCACCTTCGAGGCCGTTCAAGCTCACGGTTGCGCCGGCATTGAAATCCACGTCGCCGCCGCAGGAAACGTCGATGCTACCGCCGGCGCCGCCTTCCGAGGAATTCAGGGTCTTGGCGTCGAGCAGGATCTTGCCGCTGATATTGCAGTCCGTGGTGTCGATCGGGTCGGTCGCCAGTGACACCGACCCACCGTCGGACGCCGATCCGAATGCGCGTATGCTCGACCCCTTCAGCAGATTGAGGGCGCCGCTCGAAGTGTTCATGGAGACGTTGCCGCCGGTACCGCCGGGCCCCGAAGCGCTGGCGTCAATGATGCTCCCGCTGTTGAGGTAGAGGGTGAAGCAGTCCAACGACACGTCGCCTCCGCTCCCGCCAATCGAGGTGCTGCGCGAGCCCTTGGCGAACATTCGCCCGCCCACCTGGCACGGCCCGGTGGAGGTGAGCGATATGCTTCCGCCATCACCTCCCGTGCCGTTGAGGCGGAGTGCCGAGGCCTCAATCTTTCCATTCATGGTGACGGGTCCGCTCGCAAGGATGGTTAGCGTGTTCCCCTTGGCGGCTTGCACGTTCCCGGTGATCGCTCCACCATGATCGACAGTGATCGCGCCGGCCTTGATGGTGAGGGCGATCAGCGGGTTCGCCGCAATCTCGCCGCCTGCAGTGATGTGCAGCTTGAGCGGCGGTGACCCGGGAGGCTGTGGATGGGTGATGTCGATGACACCGTCGGGATCGAGCACGGCAACCTTATGGTCGACGACGCAGTCTTCACCGGTCCCGGGACACAGGGTCGAGTCGTCCATGACCGCTCGCGCTGCCCAGGGAAGTGCCGCGACCATGCTCAAGATGAACAACGCGAACCGTACCGGTGATTTCCTCGAACCCATTCCGTCAACCCTCTCGGCTCGTTGCACCTCGGGCTTGCTTCGAACGACAACACTGGCAGCCGCACTGTCTCGGCAAGGTACCGGGGGAGATTACTACAGCTGGCGCCCCATTTGTCAATTAGAAATAGCAGCGAAAGGCCACGGTTTCTTGACCCTGTTCTGGGAAATTGGTAGCTGATAGACCCTCTCGGCGCTTACCTTGCTCTGATTGCGCACACCGGGGACGGATCTGGGAATGAGACGGGGCGGATCGGAGTCATGCAGGCACGTAGCTCAGTGGGAGAGCGCTTCCTTGACGCGGAAGAGGTCGGCGGTTCAATCCCGCCCGTGCCTACCAGTCCTCGCCTGGGCAAGAGGGCTCCCCCGGTCGGGCGTCCGAGAGGAGACGAGCGGATTGATGTAAATGGCCACAGTAACTGTAACCACTAGCGACGGCGCGGCGCGCGGCGTCGAGGCCGGCACTTCGGTTCGCGATGTGCTCAAGGCCGCCGGCTTGCTGAACCGACAGGTCGTGGCCGCGAAGGTCAACGACCGCGTCGTCGATCTGTCGCGCGGCGTTGCCGAAAGTTGCGCAGTCGCGCCCGTGCTGGCGGAGTCTCCCGAGGGACTCGATGTCCTGCGCCACTCCACCGCGCACTTGATGGCGCAAGCAGTCCAGCGGATTTTCCCCGGCGTGCAGGTGACCATCGGACCGACGATCGCCGACGGATTCTACTACGACTTCAAAAGCGATCATCCCTTCTCCTCCGAGGATCTCGAGCGCATCGAGAGTGTCATGCGGGAGATCACCAAGGCGAACCTGCCGGTGGTTCGCGAGGACGTGCCGCGCGCCGCAGCCATCGAGCTGTTCCGCCAGATGGGCGAGCACTACAAGGTTGAGATCCTGGACGGAATTCCCGACGATCCGGTCTCCCTCTACCGGCAGGGTGAGTTCGTCGACCTCTGTCGCGGGCCGCACGTGCCCTCCACCGGCGCGATCCACGCCTTCAAGCTCACCAGCATCGCCGGCGCCTACTGGCGGGGCGACGAGCGCAACGAGATGCTGCAGCGCATCTACGGCACGGCGTGGGCGTCCACCAAGGACCTCGATGCTCATCTGAAGCGCCTCGAAGAGGCGAAGCTGCGCGACCATCGCCGCCTCGGACAAGTGCTCGACCTGTTTTCGGTCCACCCGATCTCACCCGGCTCACCGTTCTTTCACCCCAAGGGTGCCGTCGTCTACAACACGCTGATCCAGTTCATCCGCGGTCTGTACGGCCGCTACGGCTACACTGAAGTCATCACGCCGCTCATCTTCAAGACCGACCTCTTCAAGACGTCCGGACACTACGAGCTGTTCCACGGCGACATGTTCCTCATGGAGGTCGAGGAAGAAGAGTACGGCATCAAGCCCATGAACTGTCCCGGCCATTGCTACCTGTTCGATACTCGCAAGCACTCCTACCGGGACTTGCCGATCCGCTACGCGGACTTCAGCCGCCTGCACCGCTTCGAACGGTCGGGCACACTCGCCGGGCTCACCCGGGTGCGCTCGATGGTGCAGGACGATGCCCACATCTACTGCACGCCGCAGCAGCTCGACGCCGAGCTCGAGCAATTCGTCGCGATGACCCGCGAGGTGTACGCCGCATTCGGCTTTGATCGGGTCGAGGTC
Source organism: uncultured Binatia bacterium (SeqCode) (assembly GCA_964498075.1). Taxonomy (GTDB): domain Bacteria; phylum Desulfobacterota; class Binatia; order HRBIN30; family HRBIN30; genus CAZCGA01. Next base: position 11,062 of record CAZCGA010000011.1, read on the forward strand.
ACGCTGCAGACCCGGCCGGAGAAGTTCCTCGGCCGCGTCGAGCTGTGGGATGCCGCCGAAGCCGCCTTGCGGCGCGTCCTCGAGCAGGCGGGGTATCCGGTGACGGTCTTGCCCGGCGAAGGGGCGTTCTACGGGCCGAAGATCGGTTTCGACTTCCGTGATGTCCTCGAGCGCGCCTGGACGCTGTCCACCGTGCAGATCGACTGCGCCATGCCGGACCGCTTTGGCCTGCGGTACGTGACCGCCGAGGGCACCGAGGCCACCCCCGTGATGTTGCACCGCGCCGTGCTCGGTTCCCTGGAACGTTTCATCGCCATCTTGTTGGAACACACCGCGGGGAAGCTGCCGGTGTGGCTGGCGCCCGTGCAAGTGCGTGTGCTGACCCTGACGGAGCGGCAAGACAGCTACGGCCGGCAGGTCACCGATCGCTTGTTACAAGCTGGCTTCCGTGCTGAGCTGGACAACCGGAACGAGAAGCTGGGGTTCAAGATTCGCGAGACGCAGCTCGAGAAGGTTCCCTACATGCTCGTCGTCGGTGACAAGGAAGCAGAGAGTGGGATGGTCGCACCGCGCAGCCGCAGCGGCGAGACCAGCGCGGCGCTGCCACTCGAGGACTTCATCGCACGCTTGCAGGCCGAAGCAGTGCCCGGAGTGCTGACCTAATCAAACGAACGGAGAGAGCTAGGATGCCCAAGCAGAAGACCAGCCGCGGAGCGGCGAAACGATTCAAGGTGACGGGAACCGGCAAGCTGAAGCGCCGCAAGGCGTACCTGCGGCACATCTTGACCAGCAAAACCCGCAAGCAGAAGCGCCATCTCGGCAAGTCGACGATCGTCGATCCGGCGAACGCCAAAGCGATTAGCAGATTGCTGCCGTATCTGTAACCTTGTCGTTGCGATGGTGAGATGCTAGAGCCGAAACGTTTCCGAGGAGATCCAACATGCCACGCGTAAAGAGGGGTACCAAGGCCCGGCGACGTCACAAGAAGATCCTGAAGTTGGCGAAAGGCTACGTCGGCGGCCGCCGGAAACAGTATAGGCAGGCGCGCGAGACCGTCGAGAAGGGCCTCACCTATGCCTATCGGGACCGCCGCGTACGCAAGCGTGAGTTTCGCGGGCTGTGGATCGTCCGCATCAACGCCGCCGCCCGCCAGAACGGACTCAGCTACAGCCAGCTCATGCACGGCTTGAAGCAAGGCGGCATCGGCGTCGATCGAAAGATCCTTGCGGATCTGGCGGTGCGCGACCCGGCAGGCTTCCAAGAGTTCGCGCAAGTCGCGAAGGCCCACCTGGCAGCCTGAGCCGACGCCCGCGGAGCCCGACACAAACGCCGGGCCGGTCGGCCCGAAAACCGCGAGCCGAACTGTGGGAGCCTGCGGGAAGGGCGGTCACGCTTGCCTGCGTTCATGAGAGCCACGCTTGAAAAGATCCGCGCCGACGCGCTGGCGGCGTTGGCTGCGGCGGCAACCGAGGCGGACGTCGAGCAGCTGCGCGTGCACTTCCTCGGGCGCAAAGGGGAGCTGACCAACGCGGTACGCGGGCTGCGCGACGTCCCGCCCGCTGAGCGCCCGGCGCTGGGGGCATACGTGAACGAGATCAAGGACGCGGTCGAGGAACGGATCGCCAGCGCCCTCGCGGAGCTGCGGACAGCGGAGCGCGCCCAACGCGTTGCGACGGAGCGCGTGGACGTCACCCTGCCCGGCCGCCGGCGCATCCCCGGTCATCTGCATCCGATCACCCAAACGATGGAAGAAATCGTCGACATCTTTTGGGGGCTCGGATTCAGCGTGGCGCAGGGACCTGACATCGAGGATGACTACCACAACTTCACGGCGCTGAACGTTCCGCACGATCATCCGGCGCGTGACATGCAGGACACCTTGTTCGTAGGTAGCGGGTACTTGCTGCGTACGCAGACCTCCCCGGTGCAGATCCGCGTCATGGAGCGCCTCAAGCCGCCGTTACGGGTCATCGCCCCCGGCGCCGCCTATCGCCATGACAACGACGCCACCCATTCGCCCATGTTCCACCAAGTCGAGGGCTTCATGGTGGACCGCCGTGTGACCTTCGCCGACCTGAAGGGCGTGCTGACCTTGGCGTTGCGTCGCATCTTCGGCAACGAGACTCGGCTGCGGTTCCGCGCCAGCTTCTTTCCTTTCACCGAGCCGAGCGCCGAAGTCGATATCGGCTGCGTGCTGTGCGACCGAGGCGATCCACTGTGCAAGATGTGCAAGGGCACCGGCTGGATGGAGATCCTCGGCTCCGGGTTGATTGATCCCAACGTGTTCGCGGCGGTGGGCTATGATCCCGAGGCGGTATCCGGATTCGCCTTCGGCATCGGCGTCGAGCGCGTCGCTATGCTGAAGCATAGGATCAACGACATCCGGCTGCTCTTCGGCAACGACCTGCGCTTTCTGCGCCAGTTCTAGTTGCGTGTAGAGGCTCGTTCGCAATGAAAGTCACATGGAACTGGTTGCGTGAGTTCGTCGACATCGAGATGCCGGTCACACAGGTTGCGGAGCGCCTGGCCATGGCCGGGCTGGAAGTCGACTCGATCGAAGAGCGCGCCCGGGAGCTCGCCGATGTGGTGTGCGCCGAGATCGTCCAGGTGCGCCCGCATCCGCACGCCGAGCGGCTGATGCTGTGCGACGTGCGGACGGCCGGCGAGGCCACCGCGACCGTCGTGTGTGGGGCCACCAATGCCCGCGCCGGAAAGCGGGTCGCGTACGCCGCGCCCGGATCGACGCTGCCGGGAGGCCGGCGCATCGAGACGGCGGAGGTGCGTGGCGTGCCGTCAGCTGGGATGTTGTGCTCCGAAGCGGAGCTGGGCATCGGAAGCGATGCGTCGGGCATTCTGATTCTGCCGAACGAGTCCCCGATCGGTGACCGAATCGCAGCCGTCTTAGGCTTGGAAGACACCGTCCTCGACATCAGCATCACCCCGAACCGGGGCGACTGCCTGAGCATTCTGGGAATCGCCAGAGAGATCGCTGCGCTCACCGGCACGCGCCTGCGCCGCCAGCGCCTCGCTGTGCGCGAGTCGGACGATCCGGCGGCAGACCTGATCGCCATTCGCATCGCCGACACGGATCTGTGCGGTCGCTACGTCGGCCGGGTCATCTCCAACATCAAGATCGCCGCCTCGCCGCGCTGGTTGCGGTATCGGCTGGAGGCAGTCGGGATGCGTCCGATCAACAACGTGGTCGACGTCACGAATTACGTCATGATCGAGCGCGGGCAACCGTTGCACGCGTTTGACTACGATCGCTTGCCACACCGGGAGATCGTCGTCCGACGGGCCGGGAACGATACGGCGTTTACGACGCTCGACGGCCAGGGGCGCGAGCTGCAGCGCGACGATCTGCTGATTGCCAGTGGCGATCAGCCGGTGGCGATCGCCGGCGTCATGGGCGGAGCGGACACCGAAGTCACCTTGAGCACGCAGCGCATCCTCCTGGAGAGTGCGTGGTTTGCGCCGGCGAGCGTGCGGCGAACGGCGAAGCGGCTGGGCTTGCGCACCGAGGCCTCCTACCGCTTCGAGCGCACGACCGACATCGATGAGGCGCCGCTGGCGGCTGACCGCGCTGCCGCAATGATCGCGAGGCTCAGCGGGGGGACGGTGGCCCGTGGACGAGTCGATACCTACCCGTCGCCGCGAGCGGCCGTGCCCATTGCGCTGCGCCTGAAGCGGGTGGACGACTTGCTCGGTCTGAACGTCGGCCGCAGCGAGGTGATCTCCAAGCTGAAAAGCGTAGGCGTCTCGGTGATGCCTGGCACGCGAAGCACGCTCAACGTGGTGCCGCCGTCGCACCGCACGGACCTGTCGCGTGAGATCGACGTCATCGAAGAGATCGTACGGCTGGTCGGGTACGAGAACGTTCCAACCACCTTGCCGCACTGCGGGCTGATGGGCACCGGGCAGGGCAGCGATGAACGCCGCGAACGCGACGTGAAACGATTTCTGGCCACGCAGGGGTTGAGCGAATTGGTCCTTCTGAGCTTCTGCTCGCCGCGTCTCAACGCGTTGTTCACGGGGCTCGGAGAGCGGCGGACGCCGGTCACCATTCTCAATCCGGTGACCCAGGAAGACACCGAGATGCGCCTCAGCCTCTGCGGTGGTCTGGTCCAGGCCGTCCGTGACAACCTCGACCAGGGAGCGTCCGCCGTGGGGGGATTCTGCATCGGAAAGGTGTTCTGGCGCGACGGCGGCTTCAACGAAGGTCGCCGGCTCGCGGCAGCGATCTGCCCGACGTTCCCCAGCCGCGGCCTGGGCCGGCGCCCGGCGGCGGCGGAGCTCGTCGACGTCAAAGGCGTGGTCGAAGCGCTGTTCGAGTTCCTCGGGGTCGGTGAGGCGCGCTGGCTTCCCGCAGCCGATTTGCCAGCATTTCACCCGGGAAAGACCGCGCGCATCACACTCGGCGGGACGCCCGTGGGGATCACCGGCGCCCTCCACCCGGCCACCGAAGAGCATTTCAAGATCAGCGGAACGTGCTGGCTCTTTGAGCTTGACTTGGATCGGCTGCTTCAGTATTGTCCGGCCCGCATCATCTATCGAGATCTTCCGCGATTTCCAGCGGTTGTACGAGATGTTGCTGTCGTTGCTGAGGAGAGTTTCGCATCCGATCTGGTGGTCCAGTTCATACGCGAATGGAGCAAACCGTCGCAGGTGATCGAGGAGGTGTATCTGTTCGATCAATACATCGGTCCGCCGATCCCTGCGGGCAAAAAGAGCCTCGCGTACTCACTCTCCTACCGCGCGGTCGATCGGACTCTCACCGACGCTGAGGTCAACGACATGCATGCTCGGCTGATCGTGGCACTCAAAGACGCCTTGCACGTTGAACCGCGCTAGTCGGTGCGCAAAGCATGGGGAGGGTCCGACGTGACCATGACGAAGGGCGACATCGTCGAGCGCATCCACGAGAAAGTCGGCTTCTCGAAGAAGGAAGCGAACGATGTCGTTGAATCGATTTTCGAGATCCTGAAGACCCGGCTCGAACTGGGCGAGAAGGTCAAGATCTCCGGGTTCGGAAACTTCGTCGTACACGAGAAGCGCCCGCGCAAAGGACGCAATCCGCAGACGGGCACCGAGATCATCATTTCCGGTCGCCGCGTCCTCACCTTCAAGTCCAGTCAAGTGCTGAAGAAGGGCATGAATCCTGACGTGTCGTGACGCACCGGTGCGGGACCTCAAGTCACAACTGCCAGACAAGCTGTATTTCAAAATCGGTGAGGTCGCAACAATCGTCGGCGTGAAGCCGTACGTTCTGCGCTATTGGGAAACCGAGTTCAGCATCGTCAAGCCGACGAAGGCACGCTCCAAGCATCGACTCTATCGGCGCCGAGACGTCGAGACCTTGCTGCAGATCAAGCGCTTGCTGCACGAAGAGCGGTTCACGATCGAGGGCGCACGCAAGCGGCTCAAGAGCCTGCAGAAGGAAGACCGCCAACCCGCAGAGTTCCCGCTCGCCGACCGCACCTATCGCAGCATGCTGGTGAGCCTGAAGAAGGACCTGGAGTCGCTCCACCGACTGCTGAGCTGAGCCCCTCCCCCGGCGGCCCGTGGCTGTCAGGAATGTAGCGAGTGTGCACCAAAAGCGTGCGGCGATTGCTGCCTAGGCAGGTCGTACAACTCCCGTTGCTGGCATGCACGTTGCTCAGCGCGCAGGTCGGAGACTGGCGCAGTGATCCCGGGAGCAGACCGGAAACGTTCCGGCAGTGAGTTGGTGTTTGGCGTGCTGAAGACGCTCATGATCGGATACCAACTGTGGGGAGCGGAGAGCAGTGTGGAGCTGTCGGAGCTCTGCGGTGCACTCCGCACGACGGATCGACGAGTCGGTGGTATCCTCGCATATCTCGCCGCCGAAGGGCTGGTCACGCTCGATCGAGCCGCCGGTACGGTACGGCTCACCGCCGCTGGAGCCCGCCACCTGCTCTGTCAGTCCGCCGGCAAGACGTGATCGGCCGTCGGACACCGGTTGTGTTTCGTCCCGCGACGTGGCAACTACTGCCAGCAGAGCCGCTGTGAGCGCGGCGCTGGGTTCACCTCTCGGGGCGTGGCGCAGACTGGTAGCGCACTCGCTTGGGGTGCGAGTGGTCGTGGGTTCAAATCCCGCCGCCCCGACTCCTTCTTCTGCCCTTGCGGATGCGTGACTGTGCGCCGCTCGATGTTTGCCTCGCTGGGAGGCCGATGGTAGCTTTGCCGCGTGTCCATCTTGCTGAGCAACGACGATGGGATTACTTCGGAAGGGCTGGTCGCACTGCAGCAGGCGCTGGTGTCGCTGGACGAGGTTTGGGTGGTGGCCCCCGACCGAGACCAGAGCGCAGTCAGCCATTCAGTCACCCTGCATCGTCCGCTCCGCATCGAGCAGACCGGCCCACGCGCCTTCCGCGTCGACGGCACGCCGACTGATTGCATCAATCTCGCGATCAACGGAATCCTGCGCGAGCGCCCGCGTCTGGTAATTTCGGGGATCAATCGCGGCGCCAACCTCGCTGACGACATTACCTACTCAGGCACCGTGTCAGCAGCCATGGAAGCGACGCTGCTCGGCGTGCCGGCCATCGCCGTCTCGGTCGTGGGCCGCGAGCCCTTTGACTGTGCGCCGGCTGCCGCCTTTGCCCGCCAGTTGGCGGCCGCGGTGCTGCGCGATCGGCTGCCGCCGGACACGTTGCTGAACGTCAACGTTCCGGATCTACCTTCTCATCAGATCAAGGGCTTCGCGCTGACGCGGCAAGGCAAACGTCGCTACGGTGACGCCATCGTCGAGAACGTAGATCCGCGCGGGAAGAAGTACTACTGGATCGGCGGGAACGATCTCGATTTCGTCGACGCCGAAGGCACGGATTTCAGCGCCATCCAGCGCGGCCTCATCTCGGTCACGCCGCTCCACCTCGACCTGACGAACTACGCCTCGCTGAGCGCCCTGCAACACTTGCAGGTGCAGTGGCCATGAACTTCGACGAAGCCCGCAACCTGATGGTGCGGCAGCAGCTGATGGCGCGGGACATCACCGATGTGCGCGTCCTCGCAGCGATGCGCCGGGTGCCGCGACACCTCTTCGTCGACCCGACCCTGCAGCGGCGGGCCTACGACGACTCTCCGCTGCCCATCGATGCCGACCAAACCATCTCGCAGCCGTACATGGTCGCATTGATGAGCCAACTGCTCGAGCTGAACGGCTCCGAGCGCGTCTTGGAAGTGGGTACTGGTTCCGGGTACCAGGCTGCGATCCTCGCGGAGCTGGCCACGGAGGTGTTCAGCATCGAGCGCCTCGATCCGCTGATGCACCACGCCCGTACGCTGCTGGACCGCCTCGGCCACGCCCATGTCCATCTATGCACGGCCGACGGTGACCACGGCTGGCCCGAGGCCGCACCATTCGACGCCATCATCGTCACCGCAGCGGTGCAGCAAGTGCCGCGGCCGCTGGTCGAGCAACTGGCTGAGGGCGGACGCTTGGTGCTGCCGCTCGGTGAGGCGGAGTTGCAGGGCCTGGCGCGCGTCCGCAAGCGGCCGGACGGGTTGCAGTCAGACTATTTCGGCGAGTGTCGCTTCGTGAAGTTGATTGGCCAGTACGGCTGGGAGGCATAGAGCGCGGGCGTTGGCCCGCGCGCGAGGCGTGGGCGCAGTGGATCGGCGGGTGCGGAGATGGGCGAGGAAGCTGACGGTCGTGGCCGTGCTCGGCGGCGTCGCCGCCTGCACGCACGGTGTCCATCACCGCGTGCGGCCCGGTGAAAACCTGTACCGCATCAGCAAGGCGTACGGCGTCCCCATCAAACAATTGGCCGACGCCAACCAGCTGTCCGACCCGTCACGCGTCGAAGTCGGACAGCGCCTCTTCATCCCCGGCGCGCGCCGCGAGTTGCCCGTCGGCGTGATTACGCCGCGCACGGTGAACGCACGTCCTCCAGAAAAAGGGGCGGTGCTCACCAAGGGAGCAGCGCTCTTCGCCTGGCCCGTCGCCGGACCTGTGACCTCCAGCTTCGGCCAGCGCGGGCGCACGCACCACGACGGCATCGACATCAGCGCCCCCGCCGGGACGCCCGTGCGGGCTGCCGAGGATGGCGAGGTCATGTACAGCGACGCCCTGCGCGGCTACGGCAACGTGATCATCGTGCGCCACGCCAACGGCTTCGCCACGGTCTATGCGCACAATCAGCGGAACGGCGCCCGTGAAGGACAACGCGTGCACAAAGGCGAGGTGATCGGCAGCGTCGGCGAGAGCGGCCGCACCGCCGGCGCCAACCTGCACTTCGAGGTGCGGCAAGACAACGTCGCGCGCAACCCGCTGTACTTCCTTCCTCCGGCGCAAGTGGCAGCCCCCGGATCCGTCACCGAGCGCGGCGGTTGACCGCCGCCGCCCCGCCGCTGTTCACAGCCGGCCCGATTTGGTACACGCTCCGATCAGCAACCCAGGAACGGAGCGCACCGTGAAGGACCCGAGGGACTACATCCGTGACATCCCGAACTTCCCCAAGCCGGGGATCATCTTTCGCGACATCACACCGATGCTCGCCGATGGCGAGGCGTTTCATGAGGTGGTGGACCGCATCGCGGCGCCGTACCGCAGGCGCGTCGACATGGTGCTCGGCATCGAATCGCGCGGCTTCCTCATCGGCGCCGCCGTCGCCTATGCGCTGCGGTGCGGCCTGGCGGTCGTGCGCAAGCCGGGCAAGCTTCCGTCCCTCACCTACGCCGCACAGTACGCGCTGGAGTACGGCAACGACTCGTTGGAGATCCACCGCGACGCCTTTGGTCATCCCTGCCGCGTCCTGATCGTCGACGACCTGCTGGCCACCGGTGGCACCGCCAGCGCCGCGCTCGAGCTGGTCGAGCGGCTCGAGGGGGAAGTGGTGGCCTGTGCGTTCCTCATCGAGCTGACGGCGCTCGAGGGCCGCAGGCGACTGCAGCCGCACCCGGTGTTCGCGCTGATCCAGTACTGACTTTGGAGGATACTGTCATGTCGGACTTCCGCATGGAGAAGGACTCGATGGGCGAGATGCAGGTTCCCGCCAACGCCTACTACGGCGCCTCGACGGCGCGCGCGGTGGAGAATTTCCCGATCTCCGGCCTGCGCTTCTCGCGGCGCTTCATCCAGGCGCTCGGACGCATCAAGGCGGCCGGGGCGCGCGCCAACCTGCAGCTCAAGCTGCTGGACGAGCGGCGCGCCAAGGCGATCGAGGCCGCTGCCCTGGAGGTCGCCGCCGGCACGTTCGACGCCGAGTTCGTGGTCGACATCTTTCAAACCGGCTCGGGGACATCGACCAACATGAACGCCAACGAAGTCATCGCCACGCGCGCCATCGAGCTCCTCGACGGCACACGCGGCGACCAGGCGTCGGTGCACCCGAACGATCACGTCAACATGGGACAGAGTACCAACGATGTGTTTCCTACGGCCATCCACGTCGCCGCGATGGATGCCGTCGAGAACCACCTCTTGCCCGCGTTGCGCCAACTCGCCGCTGCCTTTCAGGCGAAAGCCGACGAGTTCCGCGACGTCGTGAAGGCGGCACGGACGCATCTCCAGGATGCCGTCCCTATCACCCTGGGCCAAGAGTTCTCCGGCTACGCCAGCGTCATCCGCCACGCGGTGGCGCGCGTAGAGAGCTGCCGCTCACACCTGTCGGAGCTGGCGATCGGCGGCACGGCGGCGGGCACCGGAATCAACGCGCATCCGGAGTTTGCGGCGCGGGTCGTCACCGAGCTGCGCGCGTTGACCGGCCACCTGTTCCGCCGCGCCGACAACCCGTTCGAGGCGATGCAGAACCGCGACGCGTGCGTCGAGCTGTCGGGGGCGCTGAAGACGGTGGCTGTCGGTCTGATGAAGATCGCCAACGACCTCCGTTTGCTCACCTCGGGCCCGCGGACGGGGCTCAACGAGATCGAGTTGCCGGCGACGCAGCCAGGATCGAGCATCATGCCGGGCAAGGTCAACCCCGTGATTCCCGAGGCCGTGAACATGGTGGCCGCGCAGGTCATCGGCAACGACTCGACGGTCAGCATCGCCGGCATGAACGGCAATCTTGATCTCAACATCATGATGCCGGTGATCGCCCACAATCTGCTGGAGAGCCTCGAGCTGCTGGGCAGTGCAGCGACCGTGCTCGCGGAGAAGTGTGTGCGCGGCATCACCGCGAACGTCGCGCAGTGCCATGCTTACGGTGAGCGCACGGCGTCGCTGGTGACCGCCGTGGCGCCGGTGATCGGCTACGACGCCGCCGCCAGGATCTTCAAGAAGGCGCTGGCCGAAGACAAGCCCATGCGACAGGCGATCCTGGAAGAAGGCCTGATCGACAAGGAACGGCTCGACACGATTCTCGATCTTCGCACGCTCACCCGAGGGGGCCGGGCGGAGGGGAAGTAAGGGAGACTCCGCAGGTAAATGACCTCATGACTCACGTCGCACGATGAACTGGTCGCGTGTCTCCTCGTTCCGGCTCGCCCTTCTGCTGGGCATCATGCTGTCGGCGCTGCGCATCAGTAGCTGTCGCTATCTCGAGTTGCTCGACGTCGGCGCGGTCGACTACCGGCTCTTGCAGCGCGGCATCCAGCCGGCGTCGACCGACGTGGTGATCGTCGCGATCGACGATGCGAGCTTGGAGCAGCTCGGACGCTGGCCGTGGTCACGCCCGCTGGTCGCCCGCTTGCTGGATCGTCTCGTCGCCGCGGATGCCGCCGTGGTCGGCTTCGACATCGTGCAATCAGAAGCGACGGTCGATCACAGCCTCGAGGGGTTGCGCGACCGCATCGAGGGCGTCGATGACCGGACGTGGGCCGCCGTTCGCCGGGCACTCAGTCACGGAGCAGCCGAGGACGAGGTCTTGGTGAGCTCGGTACGCACATCGAACCGGGCCGTGCTCGGCTACTTCTTCGATTTCAGCGTCCAACCCAACGCCGCGACGCTACCAGTCTCGGCGTACAACGTCGTGCAGAACAGCGACGGCCACGGCCGCCAAGACCGCGTGCCGGTGGCGCCGATGGCGCGCGGCAACCTGCCCGACCTCACGGCGGCGGCACGCGCCGTCGGCTACTTCAACTTCCTCCCGGATGCCGACGGGTCGTATCGCCGCGTCCCGCTGGCGATCCGTTTCGGCAAGCAGATCGCGTTGCCGCTGTCGCTAGCAATGCTGCACGTCTTCCGGCCGGAGGTGCCGCTCGCAATCCGGTTCGCGGAGTTCGGGGTGGAATCGGTGCGCTTCGGCGCGGTGTCGATTCCCACAGCGGAAGACGGGCAGATGCTGATCAACTACCGCGGCCCGGGGCAAACCTTCGGCCACGTGTCTGCTGCGGATGTCCTGGCGGACCGGGTGCCGCCCGAAACCTTTCGCGGCAAGCTGGTGCTTGTCGGCGTGACGGCGCACGCGCTTGCCGACGTGCGCGTCACGCCCTTCGACAGCGTGTTTCCCGGCGTCGAGATCCACGCCAACGTCCTCGACAACATCCTGCGGCGCGACTTCCTCTTGCAGCCGCGCTGGATCGTACTGTTCGAGATCGCCGTCATTCTGCTGTCGACCTTGGTGCTGGGCGGGGCGCTGCACTACGCCCGCGGTGTGAGCGGTGCGCTGGCCGCCGTGGCGCTGCTCGCCGGCTACTTGGTCTCGAGTCAGTGGATGTTCGTCACCTACGGCTTGCCGCTCAGCTTGGTCTACCCGCTACTGGCCATTGCGCTCACCTATGTCGCCATCAGCGTGCAGCACTACGTCATTGAAGAGCGCGAGAAGCGCAAGATTCGCAACGCCTTCGGGCTCTACCTCAGCCCAGCGCTGGCGCACCTGGTGAGCGAGAAGCCCGAGATGCTGGCGCTCGGCGGCGACAAGCGCGAGCTGACGGTGTTGTTCTCCGACATCCGTGGCTTCACCACGCTCTCCGAGAGCCTGGAACCGGAGACCCTGGTGGAGCTGCTCAACAAGTATTTCGGCGCGATGAACGAGGTGATCTTCGCGCATGACGGGATGCTCGACAAGTACATCGGCGACGCCATCATGGCGGTGTGGGGTGCGCCCCTGTCGCAACCGGATCACGCCGCACGTGCCTGTCGCGCCGCCTGCGGCATGGTGACACGGCTGCGCCAACTGGACGATGAGTGGAAGGAACGCGGTTGGCCGGTGCTGGAGATCGGCATCGGCATCAACACCGGACCGATGGTGGTGGGCAACATGGGCTCGGAGCGCCGTCTCAGCTACACGGTGATCGGCGACAACGTCAACCTCGGCTCGCGGCTGGAGGGGCTCAACAAGTTGTACGGCAGCACCGTAATCGCCAGCCAGGCCACGGTGCAGGCCGCCGGCGAGGTGGTGGCCCGGGAGATCGATCTCGTCCGCGTGAAGGGCAAGCGGCTACCGGTGCGCATCTACGAGATCCTCGGTCTCGCCGACGAGCGCGCCCGTTGGGCCGCGTTGATCGCACAGTTCGAGGAGGGTATGAGGGCCTATCGACAAAGGCGGTGGGATGACGCTATTGCGGCGTTTGGTGCGGTGTTACGTGAACGACCGGACGATGGCCCGGCACGCCTGTATCTCGGACGGTGTCAGGGGATGCTGCAGATGCCGCCCGATCCGGATTGGGATGGAGTGACGGTAATGGAGGTCAAATGACGGTGGCGCCTGCGCTCCGCATCCGCTTCTGGGGGGTGCGTGGGAGTCACCCCACGCCCGGGCCGACGACAGCACGTGTGGGCGGGAACTCGTCGTGCGTTGAGGTGACCGCCGGGACGCACACGCTCGTGTTCGACGCCGGCACCGGCATCATCGGTCTGGGGCATGAGTTGGTGCGGCGCAACGGCGACAGCACGGTCCACATCTTCCTGAGCCACACGCACCACGATCACATCGAAGGGTTGCGGTTCTTCCAGCCGGCGTACGAACCGGACTGGCGCTGCCACATTTATGGTGCGGGCAGCGGGCCGAAGACGCTGGAGCGCATTCTGTCCCGGCTCATGGGGCCGCGGCTCTTTCCCGTGTCGCTGTCGGAGCTGCGGGCGCGGCTCCTCATTCGGAGCTTGGGGAAGCATGCCCGCATCCGTGTCGGCGGTTCGCGCCAGGTCATCGTGACGGCGCGCTACAGCCGCGCGCATCCCAAAGCCGGTGTCACGCTGTACCGCACCACCTGCGCCGGCCGCTCCGTGGTGTACGCCACCGACATCGAGGCGCCGAAGGGCGGACATGAAGACGTCGTCGCCTTCGCACGCGGCGCCGACGTCCTCATCCACGACGCGCAGTACACCGACGCAGAGTATTTTGAGGGGCGGTTCAACAAGGCGGGGTGGGGCCACAGCACGGTGCGCATGGCCGCCGCCGCGGCGCGCGCCGCCGGCGTCGGCGAGCTGATCCTCTTCCATCACGATCCGACGCACAACGACGCGGAGGTCCCCGTGCTCGAACGACTGGCGCGCACTATCTTCCCGCGAACGCGTGCCGCAATGGAGGGGTTGGAGCTCCGCCTGTTGCCGCGGTAATCACCACGCGACTTGGCTGGCGCTCAGGAAGCCCACTTCGGGAACGAACTCACTGGAACGTCAGCTGGAAGACGAGCGTTCGGCAGCCAGGGAAGCTGCGCGGGCTCATCGACGCCCTGGATGCTGCGATAGGGCACGACGGCACGCGGCCACGCCTCGTTGTAGCGCGGGTCGTTCTTGATCAGCGTCAGCGCGCTCGGGCCGCCGACGAGTCAGGCCACGCGGCGGCACGAAGCCGTTGCGGTTGCTCGAGAAGGCGATCTTGCCGTCCGCCACTGGAGCGGGGCCGAGGTTCAGGATGCCGTATCCCAGGTAGTCGAAGCCCGCACCTGGATTCACCGGATTGGATTCGTTGAAGTGCCCGGCACCGGTGTTGGGCGTGAACTCTTGGAAGGTCAGCTGCTGGATCTGCCGGGTCGCGAGGTTGATGCGGAAGATGTCCGCGCCCGAATAGGGGAGGCCGCGCTGACTATTGTACCCCTGCGAGCGCACGTCATAGAAGAAGCTGTAGTAGACCCATTGCGCGTCGAACGAGACGAACGGGTCGGTGACCGCGCCGACGCCGCCCGCCACCAGCACCTCCTCCGAGCCGTCGGGATGCAGCAGCATGAGGTCGGCACCCGGGTCGATCTACGCCGGGTGCGCGACCTCAGGCCAGGTCGTGTTGGTGTTGTCGCCGAAGCGCGGCTGACGCACGAAGCGATGTCGTGCGAGACTGCATGCGTCACCCGCGGCAGCAGGACCGCGGTTACGATCAGCGTGGCAAAACTGGCAAGCGTGACAAGACGTGGCCGCCGCAGCGTCCCAGAAAGTGTGCTCTGCATATGTCCCTCAGGGTTGCGAGCAGAGTCTTGCAACGCCAATGCCCAGACACACGGTTGCTCCGGCAGCGAGACAGATGGTGTCGAGTTTGTGCGAGAGGCTGATATAGGGAGTCGAGCATCGACAAGGGAGGGACGCATGCCGGAGCACTCGAACGCCACCCGCATCCGCGAGATGTTCGCGGCCTTCCGCACGGCGGACGTCGAGACGATCCGTGCAGTGATCCCAGAGGACGCGATCTGGCACTTCCCTGGCCGGCGCGGCAAGCTGGCCGGCGATCACCGCGGCCGCGACGCAATCTTCGCCTTTCTACTGAGCGTCAGCGCCTTGACCGACCACACCTTCCACCTCGAGCTCATCGACGTGATCGCCAACGACGCCCACGCGGTCGCTCTGTTTCGCGGCCACGGACAGCGCAACGGCAAGACGCTCGATAATCCCACTTGCCTGTGTATGCGAATGCAGAACGGTCAGGTCGCAGAGCTATGGGAGTTCGTCTGGGATCTCGAGCACGTCGATGATTTCTGGTCGTGAACGCTGGCTGATCTCAGGGCTTCGCTGCCGCCGGCGGCGTGAACTGCGTCCGCAGAAATGCATCGAAGGCGCGATCCGGCAGCCACCCGCGCAGGCGAATCAGGACCCGGGCAGCCGCCGTCACCGGGTAGCGGGTCTTCGGGCGGCGGGCCGTGATCGCCCTCTCGATGACCTGCGCGACCGCGTCCGGGCCGGCGGCCATCCGGGCCAGCGGGCCTTCGTACGCCTCGCGGATCCGTTGGGCCACGACGGCGTTGAAGGCCGCGTACGGAGACGCGCGGTCGCCCGCCGCGTGGATGCTGTCGACGGCGGTGTCGCCGAAACGCGTCTTGATCGGTCCCGGCTCGATCACCACGACGTCGATGCCAAACGGGCGCACCTCGAAGCGCAACGCGTCGCTCAGTGCCTCGACGGCGTGCTTGGTGGCGTGGTAGAAGCCCCCGCCGGGAAACGTGAGCTTGCCGCCCATGGAGCTGAGGTTGACGATCTTGCCCCATTGCTGGCGGCGCATGGCGGGGAGGACCAGTTGCGTCATCCGCGTCAGCCCGAAGACGTTGGTTTCGAACTGCCGGCGGATCTGCTCGATGCCGACCTCCTCCACCGTGCCTTCCTGACCGTACCCCGCATTGTTGATCAGTACGCCGACGGCGCCTTCGGCCTGCTCGACGGCCGTGACACCGGCGCGCATCGAGCCTTCGTCGCACACGTCGAGCGCCAGGAGCTTGCAGCCCTGCCCGCCCAGATCGCGGATGGCGTCGAGACTGCGCGCGCTGGCGTACACCGTCCAACCGTTCCGCGCCAGGCGCGTCGCCGTGGCGCGTCCTATCCCCGTCGAGCATCCCGTAATCAATACCGCTTTCGAAATCGCGTTGGTCATCGCAGTCCTCCTTGTGTCGCGGCTTGGTGTGTTGCGGCGTGGTTGCGTCTTGCGTAGCGGCCGATCCGCCCGGCCAGGCCAGTGACCAGCACCTCGACGAGTTGGAGCACCCGGCGGCGGTACAGTTGCGGCGTGAGCGCGGCGCTGCCGACCTCCACGCCCTTGGCGCAGTCGACGATCAGCTCCGCCGCCGCCTGCGCAGTCAGCCCGAGGCGCTGCGGCGCAAGCTCACCGTGTGCAACCGCCGCCTCGATCGCGCCTTTCAGCAGCTTCAGGTAACGGCGCCCGAACTCGGCCGACAGGTCGCCGCAGATCCGGCTGTTCTCATCGAGCAGCTCGCGAGCGTGCGCCGTTCCGTGCACCACCGCGAAGAAGGTCGCCAGCTTGGCTTCCAGGACACCGCGGATGCGCGTCGCGACGTCCCCGTCGACGCGGATGGCGTGCTGCGCCGCCGTCAGCGCCTTCTCGTGCAGCTGGCACGCCAGCTCGCGAAAGATCTGCTCCTTGTTCTTGAAGTGCAGATACACCGCGGCGCGCGACATCCCGGCCTCCTGCGCGATGTCCTCGATCGCGGTCCGCCGAAACCCGTAATGCGCGAAGCGCGCCAAGGCCGCACCCAAGATCGCCTGGCGCTTGCCGGCGCGAAGCTGCGGCTCCGTGTGCGAGCGTCCGCTGGAAGGCATGCTGACGTTCTACATCCAAAACGTCAGAACTCAAGAGGCTCTTTTTTGGCGCCGAACGGAAGGCCGAAGCCGCCGCGACGGCGACCGGCGCCGTCTACCGCCCGGCCCACTGCCGGGCGGCTGGCTCAGGAGAACGTCAGGTGAAAGACCAGCGTTCCGCCGTCGAAATTCGGCGCGCTGACCATGAAGGAATACGTCTGTCCGCTGGTGGCCGTGAACGAAATCTGCGACTGCGTGGTCGCGTTTGCGTTGTCGCTGCACGCGCCGCTCACCTCGGTCATGGCCCCGCAGAAGCCGGTATACGCGGACAGTATCGTGTCGTAGCTGCTGCCAAAGGTATCGGCTGTGATGGTGCCGGCCGTCGGCGCCCTGAAGCGGTACCACACGCTCTTGCCACGGCTGTGGCTGCCACACGATGGGAACGGATCGTTCGTCGCATAGGATGCTAGCACGGTAAAGATCGTGTTGGTGTAGGGCGTCGTGGAGATGATTGTCGGGCTGGAGCACGCGTTGTTCGGTGGCGTCCCGCCGCTCGTGGGTGTCGGCGCAGACGTCTGCGTCGGCACGGCCGTCCGGGTGATCGTTGGGGTCGCCGTTGCAACCGTGGACGTCGGTGGCGCCGCCGCGGGCGTGGAGGTCGGCGTGGGCGTCGCGGTTCCCTTCGGCGTAGACGTTCCGGTCCGCGTCGGCGTGGAGCTCCGTGTCGAGGTCGGGAAGACGACACCGGCTTCGGGGTAGACGAAGGTCGCCGCGGCCACGTCATCCTTCCGCAAGCTGGCGCAGCGGCCGTCAAAGTGCGCGATGGCGGCCATGGTCGCAGACGAATCGGCGGAATGACCCAGGCCGATGGTGTGGCCGAACTCATGCGTCGCAACCTCGCCCACGTTGCACTGGTTCCAGAAGGAGCACCCGCCCCATCCATTGTTGAACATCACCTTGCCGGTCGCGATGCGGCCGAAGGTCGTGCCGTTGACCACCTTGCTCCCTGTGGTCGTGCAATACCCGCCGATCGCCAGGATACCCGAGCACGCAGTCGGGTTGGTCACTTCGTTGAATGGGTCGTTGAACAGGATGCGGCTCGTCCCGCACCCCGAGAATTTCGTCGGGGCAATAGTGCCGGCATCCGCCAGAACCAGATTGGAGGTCGGCACGCCCGTCCATGCCGCTATGCCGGCATCGACGGCGGCTTTGGAGGCCGCGAACCCGAGCTTGTTGTCGCCGTTGGAGTCGATGAGATAGTTCACCGGCAACCCGCTGTCCGGCTCGAACCAACGCGCCGGCGGGAATCCCAGGAAGGTAAACGATTCGTGCACTTCGGTGGGTGCAGTGTTCAGCTCCGGCGGCATCATCGTCAAGGGCAGCAGTACTCCAGCGGGCTCATGCACCGCCATCGTGCGCAGGCGCTTGACCAGCGGCGCAAGGGGCTGCGTCTCCGGGAGCGCCTCCATGACTTGACCCGTCGCCGGGATGTACACCGACGCACCCCACCCGAAGTCGCGGGCCGCCATCGTACGGCCGACCGAGTCCACGCTCACCGCGAACTTGCCCATCGACAGGTTGTTGGTCTGCAACGTGCCGTCGGCGTTGCGCGTGAGAAACAGCAGGCTGCGCTCACCAACCCAAAACTCCGGCGCACCGAATATCCACTCGCCCCGCTCCCCGACCGCGCCGCCAGGCTCGCGCAGCGCGATCCGCTCGCGCCGAACGGAACCCTTGAAGACGCGGTTGGGCTGGACATGCACGTACGTGTAGATGGCACCGTCCGGACGCAGGGCCGCCGACTCGATCGCCGTCACCGTCCCGAGGAGGACGACGTCGGACGTCCGCAACAATGAGGGTTCGTCCATCAGCACGAACGTGGTAGCCAATGTGGCGGCCGGCAGCAGACACAGGAGGCCGACGATGACAGCCGTGATTGAAGCGCAGCGAGTTTTCACCATAGTCGGGCTCGATATATCAGTATTCGGCGTCGACGTCAGCAGGTGATGTGCCAATCGCCGGCGAACAACGGGCGCGGGACCTGCCCGGCGTTCAAGAGTCTCACTGTATCGCGACAGCGACGAGTTCCATCAGATGGCGACAAAATTATCGGCGCTTTGCCGGCGCGCCGCTCTTGTGCGGGCTTGTAAAATTTCGCGGTCCGTACCAAGAAGACGCCGGAGATGGCATCGACAGCTGTGGTGGCGCGCGGCATCACGATCCCCGCGGAGTTGAGCGCGTGGGTCCTGTGGCTGCGGGCCGGCGTCATCATCGGTCTGTTCACGCTGTTGATGGCCGGCCGAACGTTTGCGCAGCTGCCCATCCCCCCGCTGCCCATCATCTGCATTGCGGTCGCCGCGTCGTCCTACAACGGCCTTCTGGCGCTGGTGGTGTGGCGAACGCGCGAACGCCCGGCGCCCGCCGGCGACCGGATCCGGGCGCGCGTCCTCTACGTCGGCGGTCTGCTCGATGCCGCCTCGATCGCGTTGGTGGTGCTGTTCACCGGGGGACTGGTCAGCCCGTGGCTCTACTTCTTCCTGGCCACGAGCGTGGTGTCGAGCGCTATCCTCCCACCGCTACCGGGACGCATCCTGACCGCAGTGAACGCCGCCGCGGCGCTGATCGTGATCGTCATCTCGTCGGGCACGGGCTCCGCCTATCCACTGACGCTCAACTTCTGGTCGCAACCGGGCTACGGCGCGATTGTCGGCCTGAGTCTGATCGCGCTGATGGCGCTCACGGCCTATGCCGTCAGCGTCCCGGTGGAGAACGCGCGCGCCGCGGCGCGCTTCCAGGAGGGCATGGCGTCCATCGCGTTGATCCTGCAGCACACCGCCGGGGTCGACCAAGCGCTGGCGGCACTGTGCAGCCATGCCCATCACTGGTTCGGTGTTGATCGGGCCACCGTTGCTCTGCTCGAAGGTGAGGCGCTGGTGGTGCGGGCCGCCGAGGGGGCGGACGCTGCGGGGCTGGTTGGACGGCGCACCGCCGTCAGCGACCGACAGTCGCTCGATGTCGAGGTGCTGCGCCGCCGTGCAGGTTTCTACGTGAATCGGCTGCAGCGTTCCGCGTACCGCGGGTATCCAGCCGTTGAGGAGCTCGGCGACGCAGCCGTGCTGCTAGTGCCGCTGGTCGGGGCGCTCGGGACGCTCGGCGTCCTCAGCTTGGCCTACCGCCGCCGGCCCGGTCGGTTCACTCCCACCAGCCTGCAGCGAGCGAACATCCTCGCCGCCCAGGCCGGAGTCGCCGTCGAGAACGCCCGCCTGCTCGAGCGGGTACGCGAGGAGGCGGACGGGGTCACCTCACTGCTGAGTGCCTTGGAGCGTCTCACCCAGTCGCATGACCTCCCCACGCTGCTCACCGATCTCAATCGCATCGGAGCGGAAATGGTGCGCTGCGATCGCAGCACCACGTTCCTGTGGGAGGCGCGGCGCCGCATCTTCTACTTCGGCTCGACCTTCGGCAACCCGCCGCCGCTGGTTGAGGCCATGCGGCAGTTCGAGTTTGCACCGGGGATCTTCCCGCAGGTGGACCGCGTCCTGGCCGGCGAGACCTTCGTCGTCAGCGCTCAGCAGGCCGCCGAATACCTGCCGCCGGACTTGCGGCAAGCGCTGCGTATCGGCGCCAGCGCGGTGATTCCACTCTCCACTGAGCGGGGCGTACAAGGGGTCATGGCGGTGAGCTACCTCGACCCGCTGCGCGACTTCAGTGCCGAGCAGCTGTGGATGCTGCGCGGGATTGCCCGCTACGCCGCCCTGGCAATCGAGCGCGCGCGGCTCATCGCGCAAGAACACGAAGCGGCGACCACGGCTGAAGCGCTGGTGGCGTTGGGACGCGAGCTGAGCGCTACGCTCGACCGCCGGACCGTCTTGGCGCGCATCCCCGAAATGGCGGCCGCCGCCGCGGGCTGTGACTTCGCCGTGCTCAGCCTCTGGGACAGCGAGTCCTGCCAGGCGCGCATCCTCGGCGCCTGCGGCTTCTCCCCCGAAGCCACCCAGGAACTGCTCGCGCTGCCATTGGACACGGCGGAGTCGCCGTTCACCGACGCGGTCATGCAGGCCGGGTATCTGGAGATCGAGTCCCCGCAGTCGTTGCCGGGGCTGCCTTCCGGACTCATGGAGCACTTTCAGGTGAGCAGCCTGCTGTGCTGCGTCTTCGGCCCGGTCGAGCAGCGGGTTGGCAGCTTGACCGTCGGGTACCGCGGCCGCACCGTTCCGTTCTCTGCGGCGCAGAAGCGGCTCATCGACGGCATCGCCCAACAGGCGGCCGTAGTGTTGGAGAACACCCGGCTGGTGGAAGATCTGCGGCAGGCGAGCCAGCTCAAATCGGACTTCCTGAGTACCATCTCCCACGAGCTGCGCACGCCGTTGAATGCGATCATCGGCTACAGCGAGCTGCTGTACGAGCAGGCGATGGGACCCCTGCAGCCTGAGCAGCTCGAGGCGATGGACGTCATCGTCAAGAAGAGCGTCCAACTACTCGAGCTGATCAATACCACCTTGGATCTGACCCGGATGGAGGCCGGCCAGGTCGACGTCAGCCTCTCGGAGTTCAGCGTGGCCGATCTCCTCACGGACATCGAGGGGGAACTGGCGGATGAAGTGCCACCGCCGGTCCAGTTCGCGTGCGTCATCGCACCCGACCTCCCACTGCTGATCAGTGATCGCCTCAAGCTGAAGACGGTGATCCGCAACCTCGTCCACAACGCGCTGAAGTTCACGCGTCGCGGCCGGGTTGAGGTCCGAGCCGAGCTCGCGGCACGCCCGGCACATGTGCAGCTCGTGGTGCGTGACACCGGCATCGGCATCGCGGCCGAGAACGTCACCGCCATCTTCGAGATGTTCCGCCAGCTGGAGCCGGCGACGACGCGCCGGTTCGGGGGCGTCGGGCTGGGTCTGTACATCGTGCAGCGGCTGCTGGAGCTGCTGCACGGGGAGATCCACGTGCAAAGCGAACCCGGTGCAGGCTCGGTCTTCACCGTGACCGTGCCCCTGCGGCTGGAATGAAGCGCGAGCCGGACACTCGGCGGTTGGGGCGCTTGGCCCGATGGTTTCTCTAAATTCGGTCGAGGCGTCTTGACGAATGATACCCGTTTGTAGCAAACAGTTGAGTGAGAAAGCAGGTAGCAGGCAATCAGTAGTTTTGGGAGAGCCTTCTTCCAGGCACGAACATGGGCTCGCGGCGGTCATGCGTCGCCGGCCAGAGGGGAGACGCAATGAAAGTATCCGGTCAGGCTGCGTGGCATCGTAGAGGGTATTGGGCGGGGGCCGCGGTGGCTCTGGCGCTGACGCTGGCGGTCGCACCCAGCGCCGCACGCGCCGCGTGCTTGGGCGACTGTAACAACGATGGCGATGTCGTGGTTTCCGAATTGGTGTCGGTCACGACGATCGGCCTGGGACAGGCTGCTGTCTCAACGTGCCCCAATGCTGACCCGGACAAGACCGGCGACGTCGGCATCGTGGAGATCGTAGGTTCATTGGACCATGCGCTCAAGGACGACTGCCCTGCGGTTGAAGCCAAGTGTGGTAATGGCGCTGTCGAGACGGGCGAAGAATGCGATCCGGGCGGTGTCTGTATCGGCGGTCCGAACGCCGGTGACCCCTGCATGGCGGAGAGCGATTGCCAGGGCCAGGGCGTGTGCCCCATTGGCGACAACGCGTTCGGGGCCTGCGACACCAACGACGACTGCCCGGACAAGCTGACCGGGAGCAGCAGCGGCCCGTGCGTCCACTGCCGGGTTTTCGGCAACCGAAGGATCCCCGACAGCACGGATACCTGCGCTTCCAACTGCACCAAGGAAACCGACGTGGTCTTCCCATATGTCCCTGGCAGGAAGGGGACACTGGCGCGACCGAGCATCATCAAGGGCACCAGCGGCGCCGTGGTGAACGGCGATCCCCTAGTCATTCCGCTGCCGCTGACGGGGCAGCAGACACTGACCATCGGGAAAGAGAGGAACGGGACCATTCCCCTCATCATCAAGACCGATGCGATACAGCTGCCCAGGATCCCGGTCGGCACCGCGACGACGTCGATCGCCTGCGCCTGCGTCCGCGGCGTCGCCGAGAAGCGGTGTGGCGGCGTTGTATTTTTGAAGGACTCAAAGTTTTGTAATGGCGGGACCAACGTGAACGCACCCTGCACCGAGGACATCCAATGTCCGGGTGATATTACTCAAGGTAATCCAGCCGTGTGTAGCCGGAACTCGCCGCTCTGCACGGAAGGGTTTGCAGACGCGGTGGCCACGTGCCCAGCCGATAAGAAGTGCGCCTTCATCCTGGGCGAGGGCAACTCTGGTGCTGGCCTGGTCAACTGCGAGGGCGGACCGGGAATCCCGGGCATCGATTTCACCATCTCGCAGGATGGCGGTGGAGAGAATGGCACTCCTGGGATAGTCATGCTCAACCGCGATGAGAACAGCGTCGGTGGACCGAACTCCGCGTTCATCGTGGCGACTACTGCCATCGCGCAGATCACCCCGACGTGCCAGGGCACGGCTGCGGCGTACGGGGCTGACCACGAGTTCTGCAAGGACCCGCTTACCGGAATCGACGACGATCCGCCGTCCGGGCGCGGCAACCTTCCGCCACCCGCCCCGTCGACGACCGGCAAGGCAACCGCTCTGATCACCAATTTCAACAAGTCGGACGGGGAGACTAACGGGCCGTTCTGCATTTTTGGCGATCCGAAAGATTACAACAATCCCCAAATTGACTGCAATTCCCCAAGTTCACAGGAGGGTCCCCTGAAGTGCAGTGACTTGACGAAATCGCCGCCAATGGTCACGCCCGGGGCGGGCGTAGCCACGGCGTTCACGCAGCTCGGCGCATCAATGGTCGGTGACATCGTCATAACCAACGCGTTCTACGCGGCGGCGCCACAGTAAACGCCTCCGTGGTCAGGCAGCAGCTAGCCGGCCACCTGACCACTGCGCTTCCAACGCCCACCTCGCGGGTCATTGCGGGGTGGGCGTTTTCATCTCGCCGGCACCAGGTCTTCGTGAGCAGGCTTTTCAAAGCTGAGAGAGCCTTCCTGCTTCATCCACAACGAGGGGCGGCTGGCGCGGGGCGGCTCTTCCACCGAGGGCGTGGACCGCAACGGCACAAGTCCTGCTCGTTCGTGGATGCCTGAGTATGGAAGTCCGCTACTACATGACGCGCAACCCGCTGACGGTCGTTCCAGACGATAGTCTGCGCAAGGCACAACTGCTCATGCGGCAAGGGCGGTTGCACCACCTGCCCGTGGTGGAAGGCGTCCGCGTGGTGGGAATCCTCACTGATCGCGACATCTGGCAGCGGTGTCCGTCCGGGGTATTCGACGGCGGCGCCGACGCGGCGGCCGATCTGATGGATTACTTGCGAGTGATGGGCGTGATGACCCTGCAACCGGTGACCATTGCGCCGGACACGGCGATCGCCCGAGCAGCGCGCCTACTGCGGGAGAAGAACGTCGGAGCGTTGTTGGTGGTCGAGAACAGTGAGCTGCTCGGCATCATCACCGAGGGCGACATTATTGACGCGCTGATCACCAGTGCGCCGGACGCCATCAGTGCGCCTCAATCTTGAGCTCGTCGATCTTGCGGTACAGCGACGACAGGCTGATACCCAGCAGATCGGCGGCGTGTCGCTTGTCGTGCTCGGTGCGCTTCAGCACCGTCTCGATGTGCGTTTTTTCGTACGAACGCAGCGCGTCGCGCAGGCAGTCGCCGCTGAACGGAATGGCCGCCCCATCCTCAACCAACGAGCGCGGCAGATCCTTGAGCGTGATCCATTCTCCTTCGCCGAGAATCATGGAGTGCTCGATGACGTTGTCCAGCTCGCGCACGTTCCCTTTCCACGGCAGCGCCATGAGCGTCTTCATGGTCGCGTTGTCGACCCCTTTGAACGCCTTCTTCAAATCGCGGTTGTGCTTGGCGACGAAGTACTCCACCAGCAGCGGGATGTCCTCCCGCCGTTCGCGCAAGGGCGGGACGTGGGTCTCCAGGACGTTGAGCCGGTAGTACAGGTCTTCTCGGAACCGTTCCTTCGCCACTTCCTCCTTCAGTACCCGATTCGTTGCGGCAATGATCCGCACATCCACTCGCGCCGGCGTGTTGCTGCCAACGGGCAAGACCTCCTTTTGCTCGATGGCGCGATGCAACTTCACTTGCAGGTTCAGCGGTAGGTCGCCGATCTCGTCGAGGAAGATGGTACCACCGCGCGCCCGTTGAAACAGTCCCTCCTGCGCCTGCGTGGCACCGGTGAACGCGCCCTTGAGATGCCCGAACAGCTGGCTCTCGAGCAGATTCTCCGGAATCGCGCCGCAGTTCACCGGCAGGAAGAGCTTGTCGCGCTGCTCGCTGAAGTGGTGGATGGCACGGGCGACGACCTCCTTCCCGACGCCGCTTTCGCCGGTCACCAGCACGGTGCTGTTGGTGGGAGCGACCTTGCGGATCAAGGTCATGATCTCGGCCATCACGCGGCTCTTGCCGACCAGGTTCTCGAAGTCGAAGCCCGACTCCACCTCGCGACGCAGCACCTGCGCCTCCCACGCCAACTGCTTCAAGTCCAGCAGGCGACGCACCTTTCCGAGCACATCCTCGAAGATCAAGGGCTTCATGATGTAGTCATGCGCCCCCTGGCGGAGCGCTGCCACCGCGGTCTCCAGGCTGGCGTAGGCGGTGACCAGAATGACGAGCGTCTGCGGAGCGATCTCGCGCGTGCGTCGGAGGACGTCGAGCCCGCCCGCGCCCGGCATGCGGAGGTCGGCAATCACCAAGTCGAAGTCACGGCTACCCAGCGCCGCAATGGCAGCCTCGCCGTCGGCGGCCTCGATGACCTCGTACCCTTCTTCACGCAACATCTCGCTGAGGCTCTCGCGAATCGCGGCCTCATCATCTGCAACCAGCAGCGTTCCCTTGGTCATGGCGGTAGCGTGCTCTTCCTTCCTCAGCCCGTGTTCGCCGAGTTTCCCGTCTCTGGGAACAGTTTTCGAGTCCCCATGCCGTTCGTGGGAACGATCTCCTCCGTTCCAGCCTGATTCGGAGCTCCGCTTGCGTATCCAGCAACGGGTGTACCGGTCGGTTTGCGCCGATCACGCCTCGCCACCGCTTTCGCGAATCTCCCGACGATTGTCGTCGGTGAGCTCCGAATCGCGGAGGGCGTCCACCCAGCCATGGATTGCACCGCCGGTGCGGTCGATCTCGAAGATCGCCTGGGCCACGGCTTGATTCTGCGAAACCGGCCACACGCCGGGGAAGAGCAGGAAATGGAGGCGGACGGTGGTCTCATCGGCCTCGGCTGCTCCGAGACAGGTTGAGCGCGCCGGGTACGGCGACATGATGGTCGCGGAGGCGATAGTCCGGCGGTGCTGTTCCGCTGCATGCTCGGCTTCTTCCCAGGCTCGCTGGCGTTGCGGGTCATTGCGGACAATCGCCGGGGGAAGGTCGTGCAAGCGGCTCTGGTGCAGATCATCGAGCCGGAAACGGTGGCGCGGTGTGCCGCTGAGCGGATAGAGCTCTACCGGTGCATCGCCGTTGGTACTCGCCGTCGTTGTGGCAGACGCCTCCGGCGGTTCCGCCAGTGTCGAGGGCTCCGCCAGTCGTGCGATCGGCTCCGCCGCCGGACTGGGATTGCTCGGCGCCGCAGCCACCTCAGGGTCTGCGAAGCGAGATGCGCTGCTCGCCGCCACCTCGCCCCCGCTTGGGAGCTCGCTGGACGTCCCGAAGGTGGACGTGGCCGCCGCGTCGGATGCCGGCAGCGGTTCACTCGCGGCGAGGAAGCTGAGATGGGTCAGCCGCTCCAAGCGGCGCCGGCGGCGCGCTTCGCTCCACGCCAGCAACGTGGGGAACACGTACAGCAGCACAACGGCTGCAGAGACCACAACCACTTCCATCGATGTAATGCTGGGCAAGTTCTGCATCAACGACTCCTATGTGCAGAGAGACGGGGCGGCTCGGCCAGCGTCATTGGGATCAGCGGACCCGCGGGCGCGCAAAGGTCCCGGTGATGGTGATCGGCGCATCCGGCTTGGCACCAGGCGCGCGGGGGATCAAAGCGAGCAAGCCTTTGATGGCATCCGGCGTCGCGAGACTCTGCTCGATCGTGGCGCGCAGGTTGAGCACGCTTTCCTGAAGAGGATCGCGCAGCACGATGTTACCCGAGACCTGGACGTTCGCGTCGCCCGACGTCTGCAGCTCCTGGACCTCCAGGCGGCCGCCGTGCGCGACGAACTTGAGCTTGGTCTGGCGCAGTTTGATGTCGGGCACGCCGAAGCCGGCGACCTTCGCCCCGGTCAGTGAGGCGGCATCGAGGAGCACCTCCCCGTTCAGCTGGCTGGCTTCGAAGGTGCCGCCGCGCGCTTCAAAGTTCAGCTGTCCGGACAGGCGGCCGGCGAGCTGGCCTTCGTCCAACAGGGCCATGAGCGCTCGGTAGCGGTTGATGCTGAGGTCGGTGAACTGCGCCGTGCCGGCCAGGGTGCCATCGGTCATGCTGACCTCGCCCTGCGCCGCTCCGCCGTAGAGCTCGGCATAGAGCAAGACGTCGAAGGGATTCCCGTGCACCAAGGCATTCAGTGAGGGGCGCACCCAGAGCCGGCTGCATTCGAGGTACGACGCCTCGCCATCCCCCGACTCCGGCGCGATCCGCAGGCCGGACAGCTCATAGCCGCGATACCAGGCGAAGTTCACCGCGTTGAAATCGAGCCCGACCGGCCCGCGCCCGACGCTGCTGAGCGCGCGGCGCACCAGCAGCTCATGCGGGAACGTCAGCAGCAGGAAGACGATGAACAGGACGGCGGTGTAGCCGATGTACAGAAACATGATGCGCCCGCCCATCCAACCGAAGGACAGCCGCGGGCGCGGTAAGCGTAGACGAGGCAGTCGCATCAGGGAGTCGCTGTCTTCAGGAGCGACACGGTCGCCGCTACGTCGAAGTTGCGGATGTCGTTCGACCGCTTCTTGATCTGCAAGCGGCTGAAACGCAACGGGTGATCGCCCTTCTCGATACGATACAGCAGGTCGATCAGCTGCGGCAGCGGGACCTGCGTCAGTTTGATCTCCACCAACTGCTCCTGGTAGTCGCTGCCGATGTTCTTGTTCGATGGGTTCATGGACGTGATGTGCTCGCGGCCCACGGCTTGGGCGACGGCGGCGTCCAGATAGGCGAACAACGAAAAGTTCGCGTCTCCCTGAGAGATGACCGCCTGGTTGGCTTCGAGGTGCCGCAGCAGATCGAGGTAGACGTCGCGCTGTTTCTGGATCTCGACCAGCTCCTTTTGCTTCGTCGCGATGCGCCGCGCCAGTATCTCGCGGTTGGCGCGCAACGGATCCCACACGAAGCTGTACAGCCGCTCCCCTGTCTCGCTTAAGCGGTATTCGGCCAAGCCGGTACCGACATCGTCGATGAGCAGTTCCAGGCCGTGCAGCAGAACCCCGACCCGCTGCGGGCGCGGG
>CAZCGA010000011.1:38856-53222 GCA_964498075.1 uncultured Binatia bacterium (SeqCode)
TACAGCGAGATCAGCACCACGCTGACCGCGGCGAGGCCCAACAACAGGCGCTCGCGTGGCGCCAGGCGCGCGTAGTAAGTGACCAGGAGACGGGGATCGTATTTCATTTCGGCGCGGCCGCTGCGGCGCTGCCCGCAGCTGCGGCCCCCTCCTTGTTGAGGGAGAAGATGAGGCGGAAGTCCACCTTCCCGTCCGGAGTGCTCTTCACGTCCTTCACCTGCACGTCACCGAAGTAGTGCGCGTTGAGCAGCTGCTGCTTCAGGGCGTCGACGGACTCGAAGGAATCGGTCTTGGCCTTGAGGCGCACCGAGTCGGGGTCCATCACATACTCGTCGGTGTCGATTTTGGTCGTGTCGGGGATGGCTGCGGTGATGGCGCGCATCACGTCCACCGCCGTCGCGCCCCCAGCCGGCGCCAGGCCGCCGAGGATCTGTAGCCGCTTTTGCCCGGCGTCGATTTCGGCTTGCAGCTGAGCGCGCTCATCGGTGATGCGGTGAATGTCCGGCAGAGTCTGCGTGAAGACGTTGCGGATCTGTGCCTGGATCAGCTCCAGTCGACTGGCCAGCTGCTCGTAGCCCATGAAGGTATCGGTGATCAGCAAGGCCAGCACGACGACCACGAGCGCGCCACTGCGCCACAGCGCCCGCCGCAGCTCCTCCTGCCCGCGGTGATAGGCAAACTCGCCGCGGCGAAAATTGACGCCCAGCGCATCGTTGGGTGCGACCTCGCGTAAGGCCAGCCCCAGGGGTGCGACAAAGCTCGCCACCTGGCCACGCAGCGCCGCGGGGATGTTCTTCAACGGCGATTGGTCGAGTCGGCGCATGTCGAACTCCATCGCCTCCCCGAGCGGCGTGCCGAGCTGATCGAAGAGCGGTCCGTCACCGGCCACGAAGCACGGCAGCCCGGCGTCGAACGGAGCACCATTCAGAGCGAGCAGCGTCCAGCGCACTTCCCCGACCAGCGCTTCCAGACCGTCGGCGCCCTCCTCGGCATGGCCGTTTCCGGCGGCGGCTGCCGTGGTGCTGACAGATGCGTGGGCCCCGGGAATGAGTGTCCGCAAGCCGACCAGCAACCGATTGCGGTACAGCGCGACGGTCACCCGCCGCGCGTCGCCGCCGACGTAGACGAACGCCTCCGGCAGGTCGCTGCCCAGCAGGCTCAGGACATTGAGCATCGCCAGCGGTGCGAGGTCGACCACTTTCGGATCGAGACCGACGCTGCTGACGAGCGCCAGGTGTGCCTCCAGATCGCGGCGTTGTACCAGCGCTGCCAGAACGTTGCAGCCGGAACGATCGCGATGCAGGACATGGTAGTCGACGACGATCTCGTCCAGTCCGAAGGGGACCTGGGTCTCGAGCTCGAACGGCACCGTCTGATCGAGTTGCTTGCGGTCGCGGAACGGCAGGAAGAACGTCCGCAGGCTTACCAGATCGCCTGGCAGCGACGTGAGCACCGTACCGCCCGCCAGCTGATGCCGTTGGAGAAAGCCGCGCACCTGATCGGCGAGGTTGCCGTCAGCGGCCACCACCGGCTCGCGGTAGAAACCGACGACGCGATAGTCGCGGAACGTGGTCTCGACGACCGCGGCCTTCAATTCATGCGCATCCAGTTCAAGCGCCAGCACGCGTTGCGGCATACCGCCTCGCTATCCACCCATTCCCGGATCCACCCGTGACGACGAATCGTCCACCCCGAACTCCTGGTCCGCCTTCTGCTCGAACAACGCCGCTCCACCCTCCTTTTGCCAATCCAACTGGGTCAAAGTCCAGCGCGGCATGCCGCTCGGTAGCTTACCATTTTGCCTCCGCAGGACGAGCATCGAGGCCGAGCGGCTGATCCCACCGCGCCCGGTCACCGGGTTCGCGTTTACCCTGGCGCTGGCGCGAATGAGGAAGTACGTGCTGCGCACACCAAGCAACTTGCCTGCGTTGCGCGCCGGATCGACTCCGGTCAACAATGGGCCCAAGTCGGCTGACTTCAAACCCGCCTCTTCGCGTTGCGAGATGATGTTGTCCACCACGCCGCTGTCGCCGATGATGGCGTTCAAGACCTCGCGCGGCGCCGTGTTGGCGTTTACCTGGGGCTGCAAGTTCTGGTCGGAAAAGATCGCGGTCAGTACCGGCCGCATCCGGCGGATCACGCTCGGGGCCAGGCCCGGAATCACACTCGCATCATCGAGCGACGGGAAATCGAACTGCTGGGCAGGGAGGTACTGACCGGTCGATACCGGATTGCCCGGCGTCGCAGTCGCCTGCGGCCGGCCGGGGGTATTTTCCGCTCCGGGAGCTGCTGGCGCCGGACCGAAGTTCGCTTCAAGGACGCGGTCCCAATAGTCCGCAACCGCATCGGCGACCTGCGGGTCCATGCCGCGACCTTGGAGGAGGTTTCGAAGCGCCTCCTTGGCCGACTGGAACGGCTGTTGTGCGGCATTGGGGTTCTGTTGGGCGGCTCGCCATTGCGGAACGTTGCGTGGCCGCGTCAGGTTGATGTTGAACTTGCCGCTCTCGTCGATGATCTGCACCTTCAAGAGCATCCGCTCCGGCAGGATGAGCTGGCTGTTCAACTCATCGACCTTGCCCCAGTCCTCGGCGTAAGCATCGACGTTCGGGTCATCATCGTGCAGGAGGAACGCTTCTCCGAGGTTGATGCCGGAGCGGGCCAAGAGCGACGCTTGTAAACCATTGAGCGCGTTGCGCGCCATGCGTTGATCGACCTCCACCGAGTAGCTGAACTCGACGACGGTGATGGTTAGCAGGGCGACGACCAAGAGAGTCACTACCAGGGCGATGCCGCGTTCGTTCCGGACCATGACGATCACACGCGTGGAGTCGGCGAAAGGTTGGCCAGCGGCAGATCGACGATGGTGCCGAAGTCGTGAATGCCGCCGCTGTCATCGGCGAGGAACACGGTCACCTCCACGGCGCCCGGGAGGCTTTGTGCCACTTGCCCCGGCTTGAGGTCGGCGGTCGTGTCCCAGGAGTCCACCCACTCTCCCGTCTGTGGGTCGAGATAGCGGAAGCGCAGCCCGGCGACTTGGTCGAGCAGGTAGGCGGCGATGGCAAGCGGCTCGCTCGAAGTCTCCGCATCTGGATCTTCGCTATCGGTCTCCTCCGGCGCCGGCTCGGTGAGCAACTGCTCCTGACGCCGTAGCGCGAAGAGATTGGGCGTGTCTGGGAGCGGGTCGAGCGAGTACGAGACCAAGGCGCGGCCGCCGCGCGTTTGCGAAGGGCCGTACAGGCGGCGGATGACGACGGCGAACTGCACGCCGTCGGTCGGGACGCGCTCAGTGCCGCTGGTGCCGATGAAGCCGATGCCGTGTCCCGCGGCGGGCGGCAGCGCGCCTTCCAGCTCGTCGGCCATCTTCAGGACAGCTTCGCGCCCGGCGGCGTACAGGTCGGCGCGTTCCTCCGAGTGATTCTTGGCGGCCACCGCACGCGACAGCACGCCGTAGATCGTCAGCATGATGATGCCGAGGATGGCCGTCGCCACCAGGATTTCCAGCAGGGTGAAGCCGCGCCGCGACATATCAGATCGCCGGGTCGCGCACGAAGTACACCAGCTCGCAGGCGCTGGGGCTGCGCTCGTCCCAAATAACGCGCACCACGACCTCGCGCATCTCGTCGAGGCCCGTGGAGATCACCTGCCGTTCCCATCGATAGCCCGGATAGCCGTCAAAGCTCCCTTGCGAGTCGCCGAGGTCCTGGAGGCCGTTGGTGGCGACCTGGAACTGAATCTGGCTGATCAGCTCGCGCGCCAGCAGAGTCGCACGCGTGAGGTTCTGGTCGCGCGCAATCATCTTGATGTTGCGCCCGTGCAACCCGAGGAGTCCGACGAACGCAAACGCAATGACCGCCAGCGCCACCAGCACCTCGAGTAGCGTGAACCCGGTGGTGTGGCGGCGGCGCGGCAACGCAGCGCGGGGAGTGTGCGGTGCGGCGTGCATGGATCACCCGGCGTACTCGACCTCGCGGTATCCGGGATCCATGCGCAGGCGCCCGTTCATCGGGTTGAGCCACAAGGTGTATGCTTCGCGCCCATTGGCCATATGAATCACCGTGGGATCCACGGAGCCGTCCGGGTAGAAGACCGTGTAGATCTGCCCCTGCGCGATCTTGCCCGCCAGGGTCGGAAGGACGACATCGGTGATGCCCACGGGGCTTTCCAGCTTCGTGCCGTGCGCCAGGGATCCCGCGTCGCGGGCGAACTCGGCCAGGTCCGCCGACGGGTCGGCCGGCGTCACCCAGTACCGTTGCTGATCGAGATCGTAGTTGAGCCGGTAGGCGTAGCCATTGAGGACCGCCTCGTCACGCAAGAGCCGGAAGGTCAGGACCAAGCGGTGCGATTGCGCCATCAACTCGGCGCGCCCCGGGTCGCGCAGCCGCGGGATGGTCAGCGTCAGCATCACCCCGATGATCAGAATGACCAGGGTGATTTCGAGCAGGGTAAAGCCGGCGCAATCAAGTTGTCTGAAGCCGAGGCGTCGCCTCCACGGTTGCCCGTCGCCACGTCTACTGCGCGCGGCTGTCGATATCGGCATTCTTGCCTTCACCGCCCTCTTGTCCGTCGGCACCGTACGATTTGATGAGGATGTCCTGGCCGTCGCTGAAGTAGGCGTACGGGTTGCCCCATGGATCAATGGGCAATCGGTCGAGGTATCCGTCCGGATTGTAATTCCGTGCGTTCGCCGGGCGCTGGACGAGCGCATTGATGCCTTCAGCCGTCGACGGATAGAAGCCGTTGTCGAGCTTAAACAAGTGCAGAGATTCCTCGATGCCTTTGATGTCCGCCAGCGCCTTGGTGCGGCGGGCTTCATCGGTGCGGCCGATGATCTTGGGCGCGACCAGGGTCACCAACAGGCCGAGGATGAAGACGACGACCATGATCTCGATGAGCGTAAACCCGGCGCTGGCGCGCAGACGTTGCATCTCAGTACCTCCAATTCCCCTGGCAACCCGAAACGTTAACACCCGCCCTCGGCCAGTTCAACGCACCAACTGGTTGAGCTCGAAGATCGGCAAGAGAATCGCCATGACGATGAACAACACCACGGCGCCGCCGATCAGGATCATCACCGGCTCGAGGATGCTGGTCAGCGCCGACACCGAGGAGTTCACCTCGTTGTCGTACGCATCGGCGGCTTTCGAGAGCATCTGCTCCAGCTCGCCGCTCTTCTCGCCGACCGCGATCATGTGGATGAGCATGGCCGGGAAGATACCGCTCTTCTTCAGCGGCGGCGCGATACTCTGTCCTTCCCGGATACTGGCGCGCGCCTCTTCGATGGCCGTGCTGAGGACCATGTTGCTCACCACGTTCTTGACGATGTCGAGTGATTGCAGCAACGGGATGCCGCTGGTCAACAGCGTCGACAGGGTGCGCGCAAAGCGCGCCAGCGCGACCTTCTTCAGCAGCTTGCCGGCGTAGGGAATGGCGAGGACGTAGCGGTCGTAGCGCAACCGCCCGGCGGGAGTCCGCGTGCTCACCCGGATCGACATGACCACCATGATGATCGTCCCGATGATCAGCCACCAGTACTCCTGCATGAAGCCGCTGATCGCCAGCAGGATGGTCGTCATCAGGGGCAGGCTGGCCTGGTTCTCGCTGAACATCTTGGTGACCTTGGGCACGACGTAGGACAGCAAGAAGAAGAGGATGGCGCTACCGACCATACCCATCAAGGAGGGATAGGTCAGCGCCGAGCGCACCTTGTCCCGCAAGGCCGCGTAGCTCTCGGTGTAGTCGGCGAGGCGGAGCAGGACGATGTCCAGGGAGCCGCTGGCCTCACCGGCGCGCACCATGTTGATGTACAGATCACTGAAGATGCGGGGGTGTGCCTGGAGCGCGTCGGCCAGCGATGTGCCTTCCGTCACTTGCTCGCGGATCTGCGACAGCGTGCGTTTGCTGCGCGCCGTCTCGACCTGTTCGATCAATGCCGAGAGGCACTCGACGAGCGGCAACCCGGCGCCCACCAACGTCGAAAGCTGTCGCGTGAGCAGCGCGAGCTCCTGCGGACTGATGCGCTCGACGAAGCGCGCGAGGCTCAGCTCGCTGCGGGTGGCGGCGGCTTCCTTCGGCTTCTTGCGCTGCTCCTCGGTGAGGTCGGTGGGGAAGATGCCGTTGCCGCGCAGCTTCTGTCGCGCGCTCTTGGGCGTGTCGGCGTCAATGATCCCGCTGACCGCCCGGCCTTCCTGACTGAGCCCCTTGTACGCGTAAACCGCCATGCCCCGCGACCTTCTGACGACGCTGCAGACCGGGAAATTCGACGCCGACCACGTCCCCGGCGGGGCCGTGGTCCAACGCCCTCAGCGTCAGAGGAGATCTTCCTGTGTGACCCGCAAGACTTCCTCGATCGTCGTCATCCCCTCCAGCACCTTGTCCGCTCCGTCCTCGCGGAGGGTCACCATCCCGCGGGCGGTGGCGGCCCGCCGGATAGCTGCAGCGTCCTCGTGCTTCATCACCAGCGTGCGAATCTCGTCGTCCACGACCAAGAGCTCGTGGATTCCCGTACGGCCACGGTAGCCGGTGCGCTTGCACTGCTGGCAGCCCTCACCGGGCTTGTAGATGGTGTGGCCCATCAATCGGCCTGGTGCAATTCCCAGCTCCTCGAGCTCCTCGCGGCTGGGCTCATAGGGTTCCCGGCAAGATGAGCACACGCGGCGTACGAGACGCTGCGCCATGACGGCGATCACCGACGACGACACCAGAAAGGGCTCGATGCCCATGTCCAGCAAGCGCGTCATTGCACCGAACGAATCGTTGGTATGCAACGTCGAGAACACCAGGTGGCCCGTCAGCGCGGCCTGGATGGCGATCTCCGCCGTCTCCAGATCGCGGATTTCTCCCACCATGATCACGTCGGGGTCCTGACGCAGAATCGAGCGCAACCCGTTGGCAAAGGTCAGCTCGATCTTTGGGTTCACCTGGATCTGCCCCACCCCGTGCAGCTGATACTCGATAGGGTCTTCAATGGTGATGATATTCTTGTCGCTGGTGTTGATTTTCGACAGGCAGGCGTAGAGGGTCGTTGTCTTTCCGCTCCCGGTGGGACCGGTCACCAGAACGATCCCGTGGCTTTGCTTGATGAGACGGTTCACCATCTCATGCTTCACGCCCAGCAGACCGAGCTCCTCGAGGTGCAGCACGGTCGTCGACTTGTCCAGAAGCCGCATGACCACTCGTTCGCCGAAGGCCGTGGGCACGATGGACACGCGGATGTCGATGTCCTTCCCCGCCAACCGGATGCGGATTCGTCCGTCCTGAGGCAGTCGCTTCTCGGCGATGTTGAGGCCCGCCATGATCTTCACGCGCGAGATGATCACCGGCTGGAAGCGCTTCGGCGGAGAAATGATGTCGTAGAGAATACCATCGATGCGGAACCGCACCGTCAGGTCCCGCTCGAACGGCTCGATGTGAATGTCGCTGGCTCGGTCTTTCGCTGCCTGAAACAAGAGCGAGTTGACCAGCCGGATGATCGGGGCCTCGTCGTCGGACTCGAGCAGGTCGCGCGGCTCGTCCAAGTCGGTGGCCATCAGGTCGAGCCGTTCCTCGTCGAGGCCGTCCATCAACTCCGAAGCCGACCCGGAGGCCATGTCATAGACGCGGTTGATCGCATCGACGATCACCGGGGCCGGGGCAACGAACACGCGAATCGGCCTGCGCAGCAACAGGCGGACGTCATCCAGCGGCCCGAGACTCGCGGGATCCGCGGTGGCCACGACAACCGTGTCGCCGTCGCGGGCTACGGGCAGCAGCAGGCAGCGTTTGGCGAAGTTGATGGGCAGTTGGCCGATCAGGTCGAGGATCTGGCTGTCCTCCGGTAGCTTCTCGCTGAAGGGCAGACCAAAGTGCTTCGCCAGCGCGCGCGCCCACGTGCCACTGTCGATCGCCCCCATCTCTTGCAGGATGTCGCCGAGGCCCTTGCCGTCGCGCTGGCGTTCCCGGGCCTTCTCCAACGTCTCGAGGGAGACGGTGCCCTGTTCGATCAGAAAGGCTTCAAGCGATCGGGCGGCGACAGCCATCAGTTCGCTTCGTTTGCTCGTGTCCAGCTAGAGACGCTCAGGGTCGCCGGTTCAACCGGCTCGCGCCAATGCAGGAAGGTGGTGGGCGAGGCACTGACGCGCAGTCCCTCCGGATACGTCACAAAGGCCTCTTGCGGCGTAGCAAAGACCTCCAGGCACTGGTAATTAGCAGTGTAGTCGCCACTCTGGAAGCGGTAGCTCTGCCCTTGTTTGAAGAGCGCCGCGAGCGGCGTATTCATCGGAACCGCCAGGGACAGGAGGCCGTTGCTCCCCATGAGACTGGCGGGAGGCTTCCCCGTCTCCCAGATGCTCGCCAGCAGGACATAGCGATCCGCCACCGATGTGCCGTCGGTGGGCGCCGCACCGGCGGCGGCGACCGCTTCCTCGGCGCCACGCGGTTGGGGTTCCTGACCCAGCGGCTCTTCGCGCAGCGGCTTATGGGGCGCCCCCGATTCCGGAGTCGTCCCCTCCTCCTTGTTGGGCTCCATCGACGGACGCAATTCCCACGAGGGCCGATACAGCTCATCCCAGTTTGGCGCCTTGTCGCCGCGTGTCTCGAACGGCTTGCGCACAATCCGGTCGCGTTCGGCGACGGAGATGTTGCGCTGGTCACGTTCGGTAAAAATGATGTGCGGGGTCAGGAAGATCAGCAGATTGAGCTTGATGTTCCGCGCGCTACTGAAACGAAAGAAGTTGCCGATGACCGGGATATCGCCAAGAAACGGAACCTTTGTCTGGTTCTTGAGCTGGCGGTCGTCGATGAGCCCGCCGATCACGACGGTCTGGCCGTCTTTCGCCACCACCGTCGTGGTCGCCGAGCGGATAGTCGTAGTGGGGCCGAGTTGCGGATCATTCGAGACCACGTTCGACACCTCCTCGAAGATGTCGAGGCGCACGCTGCCGCCCTCGGAGATCTGCGGTGTGATGCGCAGCGTGATGCCGACGTCCCGTCGCTCGATCGTGGCGAACGTGTTCGCGAGATTGACCTCGCTCGTTGAACGGCTGGCGATGAACGGTACGTTCTGGCCAGAAACGATCTCCGCTTCCTGATTGTCGGTGGTCAGTATGGTCGGTGCCGACAGGACGTTGGCGTCGGCATCTTGCTCCAAGGCGCGCAGCAACACCTGCTGCGCGGGGACGGTTACACCATTGACGGTCACCGTCTGGCTGCTGGCGGCAGCCAAGATGAGTCCGGACAGGCTGGTTGGGTTCTGAACGAGCTGCGCAAGGTCACCCGTCAAGTTGGTGCGACCGAGGAGGACTCCGTTGGTCACGCTGGCGGCGCCTTGCAACTCGATGCCGAGTTGTCGCATTTTTTCTACCGCCACCTCGGCGATGATCGCTTCGACGTACACCTGGCGCCGGCGCACATCGAGTTTGTCGATCACCTCTTTCAGGGTTTCGAAGTCCTGCGGTGAGGCATTGATGATCAAGGCGTTGGTCGCCGGATCGGCCGTGATACGCACCTGCCCTTCGAATTCACTCCCCGCTTGTCCGCCGCCGACTCCGCCGCCCCCCACCCCGGCACCGCGCGTCAGTCCTCCGCCAACGCCGCCGACGCCGCCACGACGGCCACCGATACTGCCGGCCGCTCCGAATCCCGTTTGACCAAGGCCGCCGCCGCCGAAGCCACCACCGATACCCCCGCCGCCGAAGCCCCCGCCGCCGACACCGCCCAAGCCGCCGCTACCCAAACCGCCGCCGAAGCCCCCACCGCCGAAGCCCCCGCCGCCACCGAGACGACCGCTGCGTCCGATGCCACCACGAACGCCGCCGAGACCGCCGCTCAATCCGCCGAACCCGCCGACACCACCGCCGAAGCCCCCGCCGCCGCCACCGCCGACCAGTGCCCCGAGCACGCCGACCATTTCGAGCCCGTTCGCGTACTTCAAGTAGTAGACATGAATACGTCCCGTCCCCAGCGGCAGCGGCACATCGAGGCGCGCGATCAGATCCTTGATGCGTCGCATCTCCAGCGGCCCGGCGAGCAAGATCAGCGAATTCGTACGCTCATCGGGAATGATCTTGAAGGCCTTCTCCGGCGTCGTCCCGCCGCTCACCGTTCCGGGCGCTGCGGCGGCTGCGGCGCGAGGCGCGCCACCGCGCCGCACACGTGCATCTGGCGCAGCCCCCGGTTGCGTCGCCGGTGCCCCTGCCGCCCCGCCTCCGCCCTCTTCGAGGACCTGTTGCAAGAGGGCCGCGATGTCGCCGGCAAACGCATAGTTCAGGCGGACCACCTCGATACCTTGCTCGAACCCCTCGACATCGAGCTGGGTCAGGATCTTGATGATGCGGTCGGTCTGGGCCGCCGTGTCGATCAAGATGAGCGTATTGGTGGCCGCATAGGCGGCCAGCAACCCTTCCGGCGAGACCAGCGGCTGGAGGATGCCGATCATGTTGTTGGCGTCAACGTACTTCAAAGGAATCAAGCGGGTGATGAACTCGTCCGTTGGCGCCGGCGAACCGTCTGGGAAGACGGTCCGCAAGGTGGAGCTCTTGGCATCCTTCGAGGCAACGATCTTGATCACTGCTCCCGCCGGGACGGTGGTGAATCCCTTGACCTGCAACACCGACTGAAAGACGAGGAACGCTTCGTCGATGGAGATCTTCGCCGGTGAAATGATCGTGATTTTGCCGCGCACCTTCTCGTCGACGATGAAGTTCTTCCCAGTGATCTCACTGATGAACTTCACCAGGACGGCGAGATCTACGTCCTGGAAGTCCATGGTAATCAGCCGTTGGTTTCCTTCCGCATCAGAGGCGCTGGCGGGCGGCGTGGCCTCCTCTGCCGCGGGTGGCGCCTGCGCCACACTCGCACGCTCCGCACACCACCAGAAGCCCAGCGCCATCCACCCTACGGCGAGAAGGCGTATCACCGATTGCCGCATGCCACCCCTCGATCCAAGCCACTCAGTTAATCGAATACTTCACGACTTTGGTTTCCTTGTTGCGTAGGACTTCAATGGTGAGCTCGCGCTCGTTGCGCAGCTCCTGGAAGAGTGCCAGCGCCTTGCTCGGGTCGTTGAGATCGGCACCGTTGATGCGCTGAATGATATCGCCGTTCCGCAGCCCGATGTTATCGAAGATGCTGTTCTGCCGAATCGCAAACAGGCGGAAGCCGGTCGATTTGCCGCCGTCGAAGTGGGGCACGGCGCGGATCTGGGTGAACAACTGATTCATGTTGTCCAACGCTGCATCCACTTCGCTGCGGTCGATGTTGTACTGGTTCTCGTTCACCTGCTGGATGTGCGGGTTTCCGGATGCTTGTTGGTCGGGGGCGACTCGGCCGGGCGCCGCCGCCACGGCAGGCACCGGTCGTGACGGACCCCCTCCCCCTTGTGCCGTCACCAGATCCAGGATCTCGTCTTGACCATCGCGGTCAAGGATGACGCGGTCCCACTCCACGTGTTTCACGCTCGCGTTGCCGGGAACCTTGTCCTTGATCCGATACAGGTCCTGCTTGTGGTTCGTGAGGTCTTCGATGATGCAGTACGATGAGCCGTCCCTATGGACGGCGACGCCCCAGAGCTTCAGCTTCAACTCGGTGGGTTTCGGCGGCTCGGGCGGCTTCTCTACCTCCGGCTTCGTAGAGTTGAAGATGTCGCGGTTGTTGATGACGGCGTAGTACGACGCCGGACGGCGTGGCTCCCGTGCAATCGGCGGGGGTGGTTGGCTCAGGTGAACCTCGGGAGAGAGCGTTAGCTTCGCGGCAATCGCAGTGCTGACCGTGGAGGCACCCCAATAGGCCACCAATGCCAGCAGGACAAGGTTGACCCATACGAGGTGTCGTGAGGAAATCTTCATGCGAGACCGCGGTCTCTATAGACGAAAGCTCCTGCCCAATTCAAGCAAAACACGGTGCTCCTTGACTCGGCGGAGCGCTCTGAGTAGGGTTCTCAACACCGTAAGAAGACGAACGAACGGGTGGAAGCTTCATGTTGGGGTGACGGTTTCGCGAGTTGAGGGAGATTCTATGGAAGAGCAGACCGATAGTAGTCCAGCAGCGGCAGTGAGCAGCTCGGGTACGGATACCGTCGTCACACTGACCGAAGCCGCGGCCGAGATGGTGAAGATCTCCATGCAGCGCGAGGGACTCACCGGTCACGGCTTGCGGGTTTCCGTCGTAGGCGGCGGGTGCTCTGGCTTTCAATATAACCTCGGCTTTGACGGTGCCGCACGCCCTGACGATGCCGTGCTCGAGCAGCACGGGGTGCGGCTGCTCATCGACTCAACCAGCGCCCCCTATCTGCAGGGAACGACCATCGACTACGTGAGCAGCCTGCATGGGGCGGGTTTCAAGTTCAGCAACCCGAACGCCTCCCGGACCTGTGGCTGCGGCTCGTCGTTCTCCGCCTGAGCCGCGACGGAAGCGCCACCGTCGCTTCCAAGCGGAGGGCATGGCCGCAACGCCCCTCGGTTCCTTCTTATCTGACCTTCGTACCGCACCGTCCGCGTCTGTCGATTTCCGCACTTGGGTGTCTGTGCTAGCATGTATCCGATGAAGTACTACCCGATCTTTCTGCGGGTAGCGGGTCGACAGTGCCTCGTCGTCGGCGGTGGGAAAGTTGCGGAGCAGAAGGTGAAATCCTTGGTCCACGCGGGTGCGCGCGTCACCGTGCTTAGCCCCGATCTGACTCCGGCGCTTGCGGCGTTCGCGGCCACGCGGCAGATCAGTCACCACGCGCGTGTCTACGTCACCGGGGACCTCCGCGGCTTCTTTCTCGCCTACGCCGCGACTACCGACGAAGAATTGCAGCGCACCCTCGCGGCCGAGGCTGCGCAAGCCGGCGTGTTGCTCAACGTGGTTGACCAGCCGCAGCTGTGTGACTTCATCATGCCCGCCGTTCTAGAGCGCGGAGACCTGGTGATTGCGACCTCGACAAGCGGAGCAAGTCCGACGATGGCCAAACGCATCCGGAGCGAGCTCGCCAGCACGTTTGGTTCGGAGTATGACCTGGCGCTGCAGCTATTGCGCCGCCTCCGCGAGCAGCTGGCAGCGCAGTCGTGTCCTCCGCCCGACCGCCGCCGCATCCTTACGGCGCTGGTGGACTCACCGCTGCTTGACTACTTGCGTACCCGTCAGACCGACGCGCTGGATCGTCTGTTAGCCGCCACCGTGGGGGATGGCACTTCACTGGCCACCTTGGGGATGGAGCTGAGCTGAATGAGCGGTCTGTTGTTGGCGATCGCCTTGGCGCTGTATCTGCTCACCACGGCAACGTTCGTCGGGAACGTGATTACGGCGCACGACGCGCTGCGCCGGACGGCTTTAGTGTTGCTGGCCTTTGCCTTCGTCACGCATGCCGCCGCGCTCTCGACGCGGGCGATGCTGCATGGCTACGAGGCGATCGCCACCTTTCAGGAGGAGCTGTCGTTCATCGCCTGCATCATGGTTGGGCTGTACTTGCTGACCGCGTTGCGGACCAACTTGACGGTCGTCGGGGCGCTGGTGACTCCCCTCGCGTTCCTGTTCTCCTTGTCCGCGTATGCCTTCAACGCACCCACGCCGGATCTGCCGCAGCGGTTGCAGAACATCTGGCTGCCGGCACACGTCGCGCCGGCGTTCCTGGGCTATGCGGTGTTCGCGATCGCCTTTTGCCTCAGTCTCATCTACCTCTTGCAGGAGAAGCAGCTGAAGGCCAAGCGCCGCGGCGATCTGTTTCGCCGCCTGCCGTCGCTCGAAACCTTGGACAACCTGAATCATCGCTTCGTCAGCTGGGGATTCGCGCTGTTCACCGTCGGCATCATTACCGGCGCGCTGCTCGCGAAGGAGACCTGGGGCGAGCTGTGGTCGTGGGAGCCGGTCGAGGTCTGCTCGGGAATCACCTGGGTGCTGTACGCTCTACTGCTACATGCGCGCAGCGTTGGCTGGCGTGGCCGCAAGGCCGCGACGTTGACCATCGTGGGCTTCGTGGTCGTCGTCGCGTCGTTTCTCAGCGTGAATCTCGTCTTCCCCGGGAAGCACGGCGGCAGTTTCGGATAATGGACCGCGAGATCCTGATCGTTGGCGTCAACCACCGCAAGGCGCCGGTCGACGTGCGCGAACACGTGACGTTCAGCGACGGACAGTTGGACGCGGCGCTCCGACAGCTGTTGACCGTCGCCTCCATCGATGAAGGGGTGATCCTGTCCACCTGCAATCGGGTCGAGGTGGTCGCGGCGACCACCGACGGCGACACGGCGGTCGAGACGCTCACATCGTTTCTCGCCAACGGCGAACGTATCGGCCGCGAGCAACTGAGCCGACACCTGTCGGTGTACCGCGGGCGTGCGGCGGTCCGGCACCTGTTCCGGGTCGCAGCCAGCCTCGACTCGATGGTCATCGGCGAGCCGGAAATAACCGGGCAAGCA
>CAZCGA010000011.1:53232-79150 GCA_964498075.1 uncultured Binatia bacterium (SeqCode)
CTCGATGGTGGTCGGTGAACCGCAGATTCTCGGGCAGCTCAAGGATTTCTACGGCCGCGCCGCCAGCGCGGGGAGCGCCGGGGCGGTGCTGCACCGTTGCTTCCACAAATCGTTCAGCGTCGCCAAACGGGTGCGCACCGAGACCGGGGTAGCAAGCAAGGCGGTATCCGTTAGCGCTGCGGCGGTCGAACTGGCCTGCAAGATCTTCGACCGGTTGGAGGACAAGACCGCGATGCTCATCGGCGCCGGCACCATGGGCGAGCTGGCCGCGCGACACCTTCTCGCACATGGCATCCACGGCGTCATCGTGACCAACCGGACCTTCGACCGCGCCGTTGAGTTGGCCCGCGAGTTCCGCGGCACACCGGTGCCTTTCGAGGACTTCCCTCGCTACCTGCGGATGGCGGACGTCGTGATCGGGTCCACCGCCGCCGAGGATCATGTGCTGACACCGACACAGGTGCACGAAGTGCTGCGCGAACGGAAGTATCGGCCGATGTTTCTGATCGACATGAGCGTGCCGCGCAACTTCGATCCGACGATCAACGACATCGACAACGTCTACCTGTACGACATCGACGATCTGGGTGGAGTCGCCGAAGGAAATCGCGAGGAACGTGGGCGGGAGGCCGAGAAGGCCGAGGCCATCGTCGAGCAAGAGGTCGACGCCTTCTGGAAGTGGTTGGCGGCTCTCGATGCCGTGCCGACAATCGTCGCGTTGCGCGACAAGATCGAGACGATCCGCAAGACCGAGCTGGAGAAGACCTTGGCGAGCCTACGCGACCTTCCCCCGGAAGCACGGCAGGCCCTCGAAGCGATGACCACCGCGATCGTGAACAAGATCCTGCACGCTCCGATCACACACTTGAAAGACCAGGACCGGCAACGGGAGGCCCTGTATCTGGCGGCGACGCGCCGGCTGTTCGACATCGAGGAGCCCGACGAGCAGTGAGCCGCACACTTCGCATCGGC
Organism: uncultured Binatia bacterium (SeqCode); assembly: GCA_964498075.1. Classification (GTDB taxonomy): domain Bacteria; phylum Desulfobacterota; class Binatia; order HRBIN30; family HRBIN30; genus CAZCGA01. The sequence continues at coordinate 54,205 of CAZCGA010000011.1, forward strand.
ACGCGCGGCAGCAAGCTCGCATTGGCCCAATCACGCTGGGTGCAGGCACGGCTGCACCAGCTGCGGCCGGACCTTGACCCGCAGCTGGTGATCATCAAGACCTCCGGTGACCGCTTTGCCGACCAACCGCTGGGCGCCATTGGAGGGAAAGGCCTGTTCGTGAAGGAGATCGAAGAGGCACTGAGCACCGGGAGCATCGATTGCGCCGTCCACTCAATGAAAGATGTACCCGGCGAGCTGGCTCCGGGATTAGTGATCGCCGCCGTTCCGGCGCGCGAAGACGTCCGTGACGTGCTGATCACGCGCGATGGCCTGACGCTGGATCAGCTTCCCCGGGGTGCGCACCTGGGAACCAGCAGCCTGCGGCGCATGGCTCTGGTGCGCGCGCGACGGGGTGACCTTGCGGTCCGCAATCTCCGCGGCAACGTGGACACGCGGCTTGACAAGCTCGAGCGCGGCGAAGTCGACGCGATCGTCGTGGCGGCTGCTGGTCTGCGGCGGCTCAACATCGCACCCGCCGGTGTGACGTTCTTCGATCCGGCGGATTTCATCCCCGCCATCGGGCAAGGGGCACTGGCTATTGAAAGCCGCGACGATGCAGACAACGAGACGCTGCGCGCGCTCGATGACCGCGACACCCGGATCGCGGTCACCGCCGAGCGCGCCTTCCTGCTGCGCGTCGGTGGATCATGCCGCACGCCCCTGGCAGCGCACGCGATCGTGACCGCTGACACCCTGGAGCTTCGCGCGCTCATCGCCAGTCCCGATGGAACGCGCGTCGTGCGGGGCATCCGCAGCGGCTCCACGGCAGACGCCGCCGCACTCGGCGCCGATCTCGCCGCAGAGCTTTTGCAGCGCGGCGGTGCGGAGGTCTTGCTTGCTCTGGGTGAGGCGGTCCATGGCAGGTAAGGTGTATCTCGTGGGCGCCGGGCCCGGCGATCCAGGCCTGCTGACTCTCAAGGGCAAGCGCTGCATCGAGGACGCCGAGGTCATCATCTACGACTATCTCGCGAATCCGCGGCTACTGGATTACGCCCGTCCGGGTGTGCTCAAGTTCTTGGTGGGAAAGCATGGTGGCGGCGCGCGCGTGGAGCAGGGCGTAATCAACAGACTGATCATCGAGCACGCCCATGAAGGCAAGCAGGTGGTCCGGCTGAAGGGCGGCGACCCATTCATCTTCGGCCGCGGGGGTGAAGAAGCAGAGGCAGTGCGCGCCGCCGGGCTGGACTTCGAGATCGTTCCGGGCGTCTCCTCGGCAATCGCGGTGCCCGCGTATGCGGGCATCCCACTGACGCATCGCGAGCTGGCATCGAATGTGATCTTCACGACTGGCTATGAAGATCCCGGGAAGACCGAGCCGGCAGTACACTGGAACGAGCTGGCCCGCAGCGGCAGCACGTTGGTGCTGCTCATGGCGACGCGACAGCTGCACGCCAGCATGGGCAAGCTCATGGCGGGCGGGCTCGCTCCCACCACGCCGGTGGCCCTGATCCGTTGGGGCACGCGTGCCGACCAGCAGACCCTCGTCGGTACCGTCGCGACGATTGTGGCGCTGGCCGAGCAGCATGACGTCAAGCCACCGGCGATCGCGGTCGTCGGCGAGGTGGTGCGACTCCGCGAGAAGTTGAACTGGTTCGAGCGGAAGCCGCTGTTCGGCCGACGCATCGTCATCACACGCCCGCGCGCCCAGGCAGCCATATTCGCCGATCTCTTGGAGACCTGGGGAGCCGAGGTGATCCCGTTTCCGACCATCGAGACGGTGCCGCCGGAGTCGCTCGCACCCTTGGATGATGCCATTCAGCGCGCCGGCGATTTCGACTGGGTGGTATTCACCAGTGCCAACGGGGTGCGCGTCTTCTTCGAGCGCCTGCAGACCGTACAGGCAGACGTGCGGGATTGGCATCGCGCCCGCTTCGCCGCCATCGGCCCGCAGACGGCGAAGGCCCTGCAGGCCTGTTGCGTGCGCGTCGAGACGATCCCGAAAGAGTTTCGTGCCGAGGGGATCGTTGCGGCGCTCGCACAGGCGGGCATTGCCGGAAAACGCATCCTGCTGCCGCGCGCCGCCGGCGCCCGCGCCGTGTTGCCCGAGGAGCTGCACAGGTGCGGCGCAGTCGTGGAAGAGGTGATCACCTACAGAAGCGCCGTACCGCGGGAGCCGGTCGAGGCGCTGCGGGCGCTGCTCGTGCGCGGCGACGTGGATCTGGTGACGTTCACGAGCTCGAGCACGGTCCATAACTTCGTGAGCATCTGCGACAGATGCGTCGACCAGGTCCTGACGCACGCGGACATCGGGTGCATCGGCCCGATCACCGCCGAGACGGCGCGCGGCTATGGCATGCAGGTGGCCATCCAACCGCACGCGTACACCATTCCGGCATTCGTGGACGCGATCGTGCGCCACTACGCTGGAAGGCAGGAGGCTGCAGATGGAGTTTCCCGAGTACCGACCACGACGGCTGCGGAAGACTGAAAACTTCCGCCGGCTGGTCCGCGAGACGCGGCTCAGCCTCGACAATCTCATCATGCCGCTGTTTGTCGTTCCGGGCGCGCGGGTGACGCGGCCAATCCCCAGCATGCCCGGCATCGCCCAACTGTCCGTCGATCGCGCCGTTGAGGAATGCAAAGCCATCGGCGACCTGGGTATTCCGGCGGTCATCCTCTTCGGCATTCCGGAGAAGAAGGACAGCGTCGGTTCCGGAGCGTATGCGGACCACGGCGTCATTCAACAGGCACTGCGTGCCATCAAGGCCGCGGTCCCGGATTTGGTGCTCATCACCGACGTGTGTTTGTGCGAGTACACCGATCACGGCCACTGCGGCGTGGTGGTCGATGGTGACGTGGATAACGACTCGACCCTCGATCTGCTCGCCAAGGAAGCGCTGTCGCATGCCAAGGCAGGCGCGGACATGCTGGCGCCGTCCGACATGATGGACGGACGGATTGGGGCGATCCGCGAGACGCTCGATGAAGAGGGGTTCGATCAACTTCCGATCATGGCCTACGCCGCCAAGTTTGCGTCCGGGTTCTATGGCCCGTTCCGCGACGCGGCGGAATCCGCACCGCAGTTTGGCGATCGCCGCTCGTACCAGATGGACCCGCCCAACGCGGACGAGGCGCTACGGGAAGTACAGCTCGACGTCAACGAGGGCGCCGACATCGTGATGGTGAAGCCGGCGCTCGCCTACCTGGACCTCATCTGGCGCGTCAAGGAAGCGTTCGGATATCCGGTCGCCGCATACAGCGTCAGTGGCGAGTACGCGATGATCAAGGCCGCCGGACAACAGGGCTGGCTGGACGAGCCCCGCGTGATGATGGAGACGCTGCTGGCCATCCGGCGTGCCGGCGCCGACATGATCCTCACGTATTTCGCCAAGGATGCCGCGCAGCTCCTGCTCAAGGGCAGCTGAGGCGGTGCGCGGTCGCCGCGGCATGAGGAGGGGTGCTCGACCGTGGCAGCTTTGATGCCGGTTTGCTATAGAGCACCACAACAGCTTTGCCTTCCGGTTCGATGTGCAGCGCGAGGAGAACACTGCGTGAGTCGTGAGGACTTGATTCAGATTGAAGGGACGGTGAAGGAGGTAATGGCCGGCGGCCAGTTTCGCGTCGAGTCGGACAAAGGGCAGCAGTTCCTGGCCAAGATCAGTGGCCGGATGCGTCGTTTTCACATCAAAGTCATTCCGGGGGATCGCGTGACCGTCGCGGTATCGCCGTACGATCCTACGCACGGCTTGATCGTTTACCGGAGCACCTGAAGCTGCGGAGCCGGCGGCTCATCCTGCATTCGCAGCGAGCACCAACTCGAGTCGACGATCCATCATCTCCATCGCGCGCGTGCGCGCGATGGCACTCAGTTGGGTGTGCACACACGCCACGAGCTTTTCGGGCCGCACCGGGCGCGGGAGGAAGTCGACTGCGCCTTCTTGCATGGCGCGTTGTCGCGTCGTCAGGCGATCGTCGCAGGTAAAGATGACCACGGCGATGTCACGGGTATCGGAGTCCTGCCGCAGTGCCTCGAGTGTTGACCAGCCATCCATGTGCGGCATGTGCAGGTCGAGGAGGATCAGATCGACCACTTCGCGCTTGACGGTCGCCAGACAGTCCCAACCACGGGAAGCCGTGAGACAGCGAACGCCCGCCGTTTCGAGAAGACGGGCCGTAATGCGCAGGTTATCCTCCGTGGCAGCGACGACGAGCACCGTCGCAGTTTGATCGTGGTCCATCGACACGCTTTCCCATCCTTCCTGAGGGCCAGCGCCCTCACAACACACTCGGAGTGATCTCAAGGCAAGGAGCGTTCCACGTGCCCGCCACCGATGACAGGACATCAATCAAAATGGCCTCCGATGGTATCGGCTCGCGATACCGTCAGCTTGTTGTCAAGTTCCTACGAATTGACAGCGTTGCGCCTGGTGCACTCTTCGCAGATCGCAAATCAACTGCCGATGCGCCGTGGCGTCACTTCGGCGGCTCCCCCTGCTGTCGCCACTTCTCGTACTTCTTCTGAAACCGCTCGCGCTCTTTAGGTGGGAGCTGCTGGAAGCGCTCATAGTTCTGTCGGACCCGATCACGCTCTTCTTGCGGCATGCCGCGCCAGCGCTCATAGCGTCGTTCGATGTCGCGCTGCCGCTCTTGGGGCAGTTGCTCGTGGCTCCAGTAGTTCTGCAGCGCGTCGTAGCGCTGCTTCGGACCGAGATCGCGCCAGTCATCCGCGGGGAGCGGCGCGGCACACGCGGCACCGGTGCTCGCCCACAGGACGCAGAGCAACGTCAGTGTAGGTGTGATGGCGCGCCCGGCTCGGTTCATCGGTTACCCCCGCTGCGACGCCTGGTCGTCGTCCAAGGGGACGGACTGCACGGTATCGAAGTTCTCCAAGGCATCCAGGTGCTGGATCAGCGGATAGTCCGTGAACAGTTCCGGCTCGCGGGTCACGGCGACTGGAGGCGGCTCGACCCCCAAGGGGATGAGAACCGCCTTCGGCCCGCCGGCGATCAACACCAGCAGGATCGTCGCGGCCGCCAGCGCACCACCCGCCACGGCAAGCGGGCGAATCAGCCACGTCCACCCCGGCTGGCTCTCTGCGGGCTCGGCCACTAGCGCGCACTGCAACCGTGCGCGTAACGGCGCTGCACTGAAGTCGTCCAACGCCACGACGCGTGGAAGTGCGCACCGCTGCCACTCGATGCTGCGCCGCAGCCCCGCAGCCTCGCCCGCACACGCTGGGCAGGCCGCAACGTGCTGGCGAATCCGATCGTTCCATCCTGCGGAGAGCTCGCCGTCGATCCATGCAGTGAGGTTCGCTTGCACCGCCTGACAGGTTGCCATGTTCAACGATCCTCCTCGTGGAGGCAGTCGCGCAGCGTGGTCGTGGCCCGGTGAATCAAGCTCTTCACTGCGGAAACCGAGCACGACAGACTGGCCGCGACTTCGGCGTACGACAGTCCCTGCGCTCGCGCCAGCAACAGGGCGGCGCGTTGCTGAGGTGGCAGCTGCGCCAAGGCGGCGCGTATTCTGTCGAGCCCTTCCCGGCTGATCAAGACGTCCTCGCTACTGCGCGTGGGTGCCTCGACTTGCGGCGGTGGAGCATCGCTGTCATGGAGCGGCGAACTGTCAATCGACTGCATACGCCCGCGGTACTCGCCACGCCGGACCTCGCTCAAGCACGCGTTGGTGACCATACGATACAACCAGGTCTTGAATCGCGCCCGCGGCGCATACCGCGCGCGAGTGCGGTAGATCTGCAAGAAGACGTCCTGCACCAGTTCCTCGGCGCGCGCCCGCACCCCGATGAACTGTGCGGTGAAACCGACCGCTTCGGCGACATGCTTTTCGAACAGCCGCTGGAAGGCGGACCGGTCACCGCCCTGCACAGCAAGCATCAGTTGCACGTCCGGATCCTCCTCGAGGTTCACCGGCGCACTCGCATGCTCAAACGCACCACGCACCAAGAAGTTGCGCCGGCGCAGCAGGCGACCAAACCCCACTCTGGTCTCTGCGACCGACATCAATGGGGTCCTTTCACCGCTCGATAGTGAGCGGACGGTGCAACTCTGTCAACCCGCGCATTCTCCGGTGGAGCAGGGGGGGGCACTTGATACACTGCCCGCGTGAGCAGGGGCAACGCAGAACGACGAGACCGGACACACTCGCAAGCGTACCGTCATGAGTGTGGCTTACTGATGGCGCGCCGGATCCCGGCTGCGGTCGGCTTGTTTCTGGGTTTCGTCGGCACCTCGGGAGCGTTCGAATACCTCTATCATCCGGAACGAATCTTTCTCTTTGATGCGTTCCTGACGGCCCAGGCCGCGGTTTGTTTGGCGCTGGTGATCTGCCGTCGGTGGTTCCTCCGCCACCACGCGGTGACATTCGCGGCCGCGGTGGCGGCGACGGCACTCGCGGGCCTCGTCATCGGTTACACCATCGCCGTGGATGGCAATCCCGAGCTGTTGGCGATCGCGCTGGTCTGTCTGCTCACCGGCCTGTCGCTGCTGCTCCCGTGGCGCGTGCGCGATCAAATCCAGGTGGCGGTCTTGGTGACCGTTGGGTTCGCCGTCTGCGTCATCACGAGCCCGGCACCCGCGGTGCCGCCGCTCTATCAATTGTTCGCGGTGTTTTCCGGAGCGTTCATCTCAGTGCTCGGTGCGCGGTACCTCGACCTGCATCGGTTCGCGATATTCCGTGAGAGCATGCTCAAGGACGAAGCCGCGCAGGTGACGCGCGCCTTGGTGCGGATTGCAGGCGAGCTGAACTCCTCACTCGAAGCGGGCACGGTGCTGGAGAACGTGGCGCGCAGCGCCCGTGACGCAGTGTCCTGTGATTGGAGCATCATCTTGCTGCGCAACCAGCCGAGCGAGGTCTTTCACATCGCTGCCGGCGTCAGCGAGCGGCCGGACCTCTTGGACGAGATCTCGGGACTGGAGTTCGCCCCCGCGACCTTTCCCATGGTCAAACGACTCATCGCTGAGGACTTGATTGAAGTCTCGCAGGCGCACCCGCCCGATGAGATCACGGCTGCCATGATGGCGCATTTCAAGACGGGTTCGATGCTCGCTGCCACCATGTTGCGCGGCGCACACGTGGTCGGCTTGCTGGTGACCGGCTGGCTTGCCGAGACGAGTGCACGGCTGCCGCAGCAGCGCCGCCTGGTTCGCGGTATTGCCCAACACGCGGCGGTGGCGCTGGAAAACGCGCGTCTCGTGGCCGACTTGCGTCACGCCAACCGGATGAAGTCGGAGTTTGTCGCAACCATGTCCCACGAGCTCCGCACCCCGCTCAACATCATCATCGGGTACAACGACTTGCTCGCCGAGGGGGCATTTGGCGGGTTGACGGATGAGCAGCGCGACATCGTTGAACGCGTGCGCCAGAACTCCGCGGACCTGCTGACGCTGATCGACGCGACCTTGGACGTCAACCGTCTGGAGGCCGGCCGGCTACCGATCGAGATCGACGACATCCAACTCAACACGCTGCTCGCCGAGGTCCGCGCGGAGGTCGAGCGCTTGCCGCGCGCCGACGGTGTGGCGTTGGAATGGCACGTCCATCCGCGCGGTCGTGCCAACACAACGCTGCGTAGCGACCTGAGAAAGCTCAAGATCATTCTGCGTAATCTGATCGGCAACGCGCTCAAGTTCACCGAGCGTGGAAGCGTTGTTGTAACCGTCAACCAGCCCGACCACGGCTCCGTCGACTTCGCGGTCGCCGATACGGGCATCGGCATCCCGGCCGACGAGATGGGCAACATCTTCGGCATGTTTCAGCAAGTCAAGAATGAAGCGCGCCCAGCCAACGGCGTCGGCCTCGGGCTGTACATCGTCCAACGGTTTCTTGACCAGCTACACGGCAGCATTCAGGTGCGCAGCACGGTCGGCGTCGGTACCACCTTCCAGATCCGCATCCCCCAAGCCGATGCGGATCGGCGCGCGGCCTAGTCGTGCACCATCTTCTCCGGACAACCGCGACGCAGCCACCCCCACAGTCCGGGACCCTGGGGCTGCGGCAACAGCCACGGTTCGGGAATGATGATCCGGCCCGGCCTCGACTCCACGGCATCAATCGCATCGGACATCCGCACACGATACCGTGCACACAAGAACACCTCGTGGGCGCGGCCCGTTTCGAAGACCATCTGGGTGACACCGTTCTGCGGTACGACAACCTCGTCGAGCCGCTGGTGCTCCGCAACCACACTCATCGTAAACAGCCAACGGGCTGCAGCAAGTGAGAAGCTATCGAAGAAGCGAAATTCCTCGCTGCGCCGCACCAGCGTCGTCGTTGAGACCAGGTGCACGACCATCAGCGCGCCCACCAGCGCCCACGGACCGAGCACCGACAGACGCGGCAGCAGCCGGGCGAACCCGACAAGCGCCAGAGCCATGCCGAGCGCGGCGATGCCGACGTAATACGAGTACAGGTGCGCGGGTAGCAAGAGGACGGGGCCGAGCGCCAGAACGAACATGTCAAGCCCGAACGTTGCGACTCGTAAGGGCCGCGTCGTCCATCGCCCGGCCACAACGCACCCCGTGGACAGGGCACTGAGCCCCGCCAGCAGGCATCCGACAGTCAAGACCCAGGCCTCCGAACCCAGCAAGCCGTACGCGCAGTCAATGCTGAACCCGACGTATTGGCCAAGCTGTCGGAGCACCGACAGGGGATTCAAACTGATGCCGTAGCCCGCCTGGACATACGCGCGGCCGGCTGGATTCGGAAAATCGAGGGGAAGCCAATGGCGCAGATAGTAGAGCTTCGCCCCGACGTATGATGCGCCGATGACGTAGAAGATGGCTTGCTCGCGCGCGATGCGGCGCCAGTCGGGCGAGGGCTCCAAGACGATTGCCGCCGTCGTGAGGACGAGCGGCAGGCTCACTGCGTGCTCGCTCGCGAGCAGCGCGACGACGAACAGCGTGAGCGTGATCGGCACGCGCCACGCGCTGTCGAGGCGCATCCAGACCCACAGTGCCAAGAAATAGAAGAATGCCGTGCCGGTCACAGTAAACAGCGCCATCCAGCACACCGCGATTGCATGCCCCGGCGCGGTGGCGTAAACGAGCGCTGTCGCCAGCGCCAGCGCGTGCGACAAGAAGAGACGGTCGGCGATCCCATAGACCAGGAGCGCGTTGAAGATGTGGAAGGCGATTTGCGCGGCGTGGTACCCTGCGGGGTCGTAGCCGAAGAACTGGTGCAAGAGATAGAAATACAGCAGGGTTGAGACTGGCCGATAGAGCAAGAAGCCGTTCACGGGTGCCAGGAACTGGGTGAGATCTCTGGGCGATCGGATGTCGATCCGATCCGCGGCCGCCAGCACCCAGAAGTCGTCGTAGTGGAAGAAGCTGTTCAAACAGTGGTGATATGACCAGAGATACAGTGCCGTCAGGGAGACTCCGGCAACGGCGAGCCACGCCACCGTGCGCCACCCAGACGTCCGCCGGAGAGGTCGTACGTCGTCCGCATCGGCCGTAGGCACGCTCGCGACGATTGCGGTCGGTTCAGCCAAAGTCAACGCCAACCGGCGTCAACGGGACCGCGCTCGCTTGCGTTGTCCGCCGCGGCGCGCTGTCCCGCGGCGCGCCACGCGGGCTGGTTTCTGAACCTTCTTGGGCACGGCAATCCGCCGGAGAAGCTGGTATTTCAGCTTACTCGCCAGCTGCCCAAATAGCATGCTCAAGCGGTCAGTATCGTGACGGCGGATGGCTTCCTCGATCCGCTGACGGTGGTCGTCGAGATAGGTGATCTGATAGGCCCGCTTCTGCAGCCGAATGCGTTCCGGGACCTTAGCACGTGCCTGGATGATGCGCACGATCTCATGCAAGATGGCCAAGTCAACCCGCGGCACCGATCAACCCCTCTGTTCCCTCAGACTCCGCTAAGCTCCCCGAAAAGAGCGCTTTTTTAGCACGAATCCGCGGGATCGCAAAGGACAAAATCGGGCAGGTCACCCCGCCTCGGGTCGCGGCCGAAGCAACCGCTACAGCGCAGGCTTACATGCCTCGTAGACGGCGTTCCTGCGCTTCCTGGTCCGATTTGCAATCGATACAGAGCGTCGTGACCGGTCGTGCCCGCAACCGATCGAGGCCGATGGGGTTCTCACAGGCCTCGCACAGGCCGTAGCTGCCGTCCGTAATGCGTTGCAGTGCGTCATCAATTTTGGTCAGCAGCTTGCGTTCCCGGTCGCGAATTCGCAACATAGCGTTGCGGTTGGATTCGAGCGAGGCGCGATCGGTGGGATCCGGGAAGTTCTCCTTACTATCGGTCATGCCGCCTACGGTTCGCTCGGCTTCGTCCAGCAACTCCTGCCGTCGGGCTACCAACAGCCGATGGAACAGTTTCAGCTGCCGTTGATTCACTCGTCTGCCTCCGGAGGTTTGGGTTCCTACCACCGCCCCTTCACTCTGTAAAGCTTCCGTTGTGCCTTCGACCGTTTTCATCGCACTCACTCACACCCGGTCTTGCAGCCTCGCCACATCAAGGAGTACTCTGCGTTCCGTGCGCGTCGATCTGCGCACCATCGATCGTGACGTCCACGATGTGGTAGTTCTCTTAAACCACATCGACGGTGTCACAACGCGAGCTAGCTGCCAGGGCGCCGGGGAGCACGCCGGGCTGCATCGTCACGCCGCCGCAGCGTATGTCCTGTTCCGGCACGCCCTGCCCCTGCGGCTGCAGGAGTTTCTCGTCGCCCACCTCGGCGCGGTAGCCCGCATCGAGGACACCGGAATCTACAGTCGCTGGCCGGCCCGGAACACCGCGTTCCTGGATCAGCTCTTGACCACGGCACGTACCTACCTCGACCGACAGCGTCCTGGGTACAGCCACCACAAGAGCTGGCCGCTCTCCCGGTTGCGGGCCCGTCTGGCACGGCCGATCGCGCGCGCGCAGGAAGTCCACGTCGTCCTGTGCCGGGACTGCGAAGATTTCAGCTTTGAGCCGCACCCGCCCTCACATGACCGACTTCCAGTGCTATCGCTGCCGCCGAACCAAGAGGCGGTGTGGTTCGCAGAGTTCGTGCGCCAGCCGCGCAACGCCCTCGACCCCTCACTCATCGCGGCAGACGGGTGGCCGCAGCTGCTCGCACGCACCAAGCGCGGTGAGTTCGGCACCGCCTTCCAGCGACGCTGGCTGCGCCATCGAGCCGTGATGATTGCCGACCTGACGACCCACCAACTCCGAGCTGGCGTCGCAACTCTGCGACGCCAAGGGGCGGACTTCGATTTCTTCTACGACGACACGCACGCCGTCGTCAGATGGAACTTCTAAACCGGAGTCGGTGCGTGGATCTACCGCTTCGCCGGCGACGAAATTTCAGCCCGCGGCAACCTGTGCCGCGCCACCGTTCAGGTATTCGTGCGTCTGGGAACGCGCCCAGCGGTCGGCCGCCAGCAACGTCTCGAGGTCCTCGGCCGCAGTCGGTGCGTGGGCATCCAACACTCGACGCAAAATGCGCGGAACATCCAGGAACGCGATCGTGCCTGCCAGAAAGGCTTCCACAACCACCTCGTTCGCCGCGTTGAGTACGGCCGGGAGTGTCCCTCCGGTCCGTAAAGCGCGATAGGCCAGCGCCAGGCACGGAAACTGAGACAGGTCGGGCTCGGCAAACTCCAGACGTGCCGCCCGCGGCAGGTCCAGCGCCGGAAGATGATCCATGGACAACCGTTCCGGAAACGCCAGGATGTAGGAAATGGGTATCGACATGTCCGGAATTCCCATCTGGGCGAGGACCGACCCATCGATGTACTCGACCATCGAGTGCACGATGCTCTGCGGATGAATGACGACGTCGATCTGCTCCGGCGGCAGGCCGAACAGCCAGTGCGCCTCGATCACCTCCAACCCCTTGTTCATCAGCGTGGCCGAATCGATGGTGATCTTGTCACCCATCTTCCAGATCGGATGGCGAAGGGCATCATCGCGCGTGACGGTTTGCAGCTCGTTCGGCGAACAACGCAGAAACGGGCCGCCCGACGCGGTGAGAATGATCCGCCGCACGTCGTCGCGGCGATGCCCCCGCAACGCTTGGAAGATCGCGTTGTGCTCGCTGTCGAGCGGGAACAGGTTCACGCCCGCCTTCCGGGCCGCACGCGTGACCAACTCACCCGCGACGACGAGCACCTCCTTGTTGGCCAACGCCAGGTGCTTGCCGGCCTCGATGGCGCGTAGCGTCGGCACGAGGCCTAGCGCGCCGACTAACGCCGACACCACCAGCTCGGCCTGGGGCGCCGTCGCCACCGCATCCAAGCCGTCAGCGCCGCACGCGATCTCGCCGCGGTACTCGGGAACCCGCGCGCGCAACTCACGCGCCGCCGCCTCGTCGCGTACCGCCACGAGCGCCGGGGCGAAACGGCGCACCTGCTGCGCCAGACGGACGACGTTCTTACCCGCAGCGAGCGCACTCACTGCGAAGCGATCCGGAAAACGCGCAACGAGGTCGAGCGTGGTCACCCCGATGGACCCGGTGCACCCGAGGATGGCGAGCCGCTTCATAGCTGGTGGCCGGTTCCTAGCACAATTCCACAGCGCGGGCACCAGCGTGGTGGACGGAGAGCCTGCCGCGGCTGAATCAGAATAGCCGGTCCCACAGGGACGTCTGCTTCTCCACCGACTCCGCCGCCAGCGCGGGCACCTTGCCGATCACGGCATCCCCTTCCTTGACGACGACTTCCCCGATAAGCGCCTTGGCGGCCAGCGGTGCCCGGACATCGCCCGACGAGGCGAGCTCGAGCGAGAACTTGCGCTTTTCGCCGCGCTTCGCCAGCACGGTGACGTTGCCACCCGCAATGACACGCACAAAGCGCGGCGTGCCGCCCTTCACCGCCAGGTCGCTGGCAACGGTGTCGCCTTCCTTGACGGCCACCAGCGCTTTGTAGTCCGCGAAGCCCCTGTTCAACAGCTTGGCGGCCTCGGCGAAGCAGGCGTGCTTCTCTCCGGCGCCGAGGATGACTGCGATGAGTCGCAAACCTTCGCGCTGCGCGGTCGCAGTGACATTGAAGCCGGCTTCCCGATAGTAGCCGGTCTTCAAACCGTCCACCCAATTGGTCTCCCGCACCAGCCGGTTCGTGTTCGTCAGCGTCATCGATCCCTGGCGAAACGGCGCCTCCTTGGCGCCCGACCACTTGAGGATCTCGGGGAACTTGACCAGCTCGCGCGCCAGCTGCGCCAGGTCGTACGCGCTACTGATGTCCGGCTTCTGACCCTTACCCGGCGGCAATCCATGCACGCTGTGGTAGACGGTGTCGCGCATGCCCAGCTCCTTGGCGCGCTCGTTCATCAGGTCCACAAACGCGTCACTGGACCCGGCCACCGCCTCGGCAACGGCGACAGCGGCGTCGTTGGCCGAATGGATGACGATCGCCCGCATCATCTCCGAAAGCGGGAAGACCTCTCCTTGCTTAAGGTAGACCTGCGAACCACCGATCTTGCTGGCCCAGGCAGAAGTGGGAATCGGATCGTCCCAGTGCAAGCTCCCGTCGCGCACCCGTTCGGCGACCAGCAACATCAGCATCATCTTGGTCATCGATGCCGGCGGGTTCTGCCGATGTGGATCCTTCTCGACAAGCACCGTTCCGGTATCGGCATCCATCAGTATTGCCGCCCGATACGACTCGCTCGCGGCCGCGGACGACGCCGCGTTTGGATCCGGCGCCCGCAGCGCAATCCGACGGGCCTCTCCCCGTCCAGGACCCAGCACGAGGATGACCTCGATCATCGCAACCACCGCCACCCGCGACCACCACCAGCGTTTCATGTTCCGGTTCCTCCTTCGTTGCCCCCTATCGACAGCAGTTGCTGCTCGAGCGTCGCCAGCCACAGATCGAACGGCACGTCGGCAGCGACGATGATTTCAAACTTCCTGGTGGGCAGGCGCCGCACGCTTCCCGGCGTCGCCGGTCGCAAAGGGATCACCACCGCCTCACGCGAAATCCCGAGGCGATCGAGCACGGCGAAGATTTGCTCGATCTCTTTGAGGGTGATGGTTTTCAGCACGGGTCGGGACCAGAACTGCTGCGCTCACTGTCGCCCATATCCGCCCTCACATCCCCTGCACCAACCACCCTGCGGCACCCATCTTCTACCAGATGCGTTCGACCTCAGGAAGTGAAGAAACGACAAGCGGGCCGCGTCGCGCGGGGTCGACCGGAGAGTCGCTTGCCGCGCGCTCCCCTGACAACGCTACTGTCGTCCACGCACACGCGTCCCTCGCCGTCAGCCTTCCAACATCGCCGCGCGGTCGAGGCGCTCGCACACGCGCAGTTTGGCGCTGGCGGCGCGCGGGTTCTCCGCCACTTCGGCATCGCTCGCACGGATCGGTCGTTTGGTCAGAATGCGAACGCGGCCCGCTTGGCGCTCGGCGACGAAGAACTGCTTCACAATGCGGTCTTCGAGCGAGTGAAATGCGAGCACCGCGAGCCGGCCGCCGGGTACGAGCAGCGACAAGGCCTGCGGCAACGCCTCGCTAACCGACTGCAGCTCGTCGTTCACGGCGATGCGCAATGCCTGAAAGACGCGCGCCACCGAACGGGCGGCCTGCCAGCGCACGCGCCCCGGCAGCGCGCCGGCGACCACATCGAACAGCTCGCGCGTCGTGCGCAACGGGTGGCGGGCGCGTTCTTTCACCACGGCGCTGGCGATCCGGCGGGCGAATCGCTCTTCCCCGTACTCCTTGAAAATCGCGGCCAGCTCGTCGGCGGTGCGCGAGTGGAGCACCTCCGCCGCGGTTTCGAGCGAGGTCTCGGTGGGGTCGAAGCGCATATCGAGCGGCTCGTCGCGCATGAAGCTGAAGCCACGACCGCTGACGTCGAAGTGATACGAGCTGACGCCGAGGTCGAACACGATGGCCTGCACGGGCGCAAAGTGGTGCACCGTGGCGATGCGGGTCAGCGCGCGGAAGTCGCCGCTCGTCAGATGCAGGCGCCCGCCCTCCACCGCCGTCGCGAGCGTGCGCCGCACGGCCGTGAGCAGCTCGGGGTCACGGTCGATGCCGAGCACTTCGCCGTCGGGTGCAGTGGCTTCCAGGATGGCCGCGGTGTGCCCGCCGCCGTCGATGGTGGCGTCGATGCAACGCGCCCCGCGCGCGAGCTGCAAGTACGCAAGCAATACCGGCGTCAGAACCGGCCGGTGGACCTCAGCGGCCATGCCCCGGCATGTTGGCGTGAGGCCGAGCGGAAATCAGTGCGTGGAGTTCGTGGACAGGTTGGCGACTTCTTCCGGTGCCAAGGGACGGTTGTACACCTGGAAGTGACTGAGCGAGCCGCGCGCGCCGGTGCCGCCACCCGGCAGGTCGGAGCCGATGTACAGGGGCGTGCCCTGCGGCACCTCGAGCTGGCCGTCGAAGTTGCGTTGCGCAACCTGCTTGCCGTCGATGTAGAACGTGGTCACCCCTTGACCGCTCTCATCGCGCCCCCATGTAGTGGTCACCAGATGCTGCTCACCCGGCTGCCAGTTGTCGACCGGCGCACTCGAATCGGTCTCCTGTCCCGTATTGTCGGTGAGGAGGAAGCGCAGGAAGCGTCCGTTTTTGAAGATCTGCAGACGGTTGTCCCACACATTGGGCGTGCGCAGCTGCACCAGTGAGGCATCGGTCTGGTCGTCTCCGCCCCACTCCGGTTGGAGATTGAACGAAATCGTTCCGGAGTCGCCGCTGATCTTGCCGCCGTCGGGAATGACGAACTGCGACTCCGTCGAGAACTTCGCCGCGTCGTCGCTTTCGAAGGTGACACCTTCCTGAACGACCGGTGGGAGGTCCCCCTTCTCCGGCTGCGTCGAGTAGTTCTCGAAGGGGAGTGACAGCACGGGCCCCTGGTCGTCCGGATTCTGCAGGTCGGCCGCAGCGTCCTTCTTGGCGCCCGGCTCGTTGGCGGTGCCGGTGTTTTGCACCACTTGCTCCTCGACTTGCGAGTGCTCCTGGTGCGTGCCGCGGCCCATCGCCTTGCCAACTGTGAACGGCACGGCCTCCAACGGCACTGCTGCTCCAGCCTGGATCGGCTCAGGCCCCGCATCACGAACACCGCTCGCGGATCCGCCGCCGACGCCGCTGCCGCTACGCGGTGCGCCACCCAGTATGGTGGCTGCGCCACGGTCCTCGGACCCACCTTGATCGGCGCCTCGGCCAGGATCGGCGGCTGGGCCAGCGGCCGCGCCGCCGCCGTTGCCCGGACGGCGCGCATCACGCGTCCACGAGGATCGTGCCCCGCCCTGTCCCGCTGGCGCGGAGGTGTCTGTCCGCACACTCCAGCCGCCACGCTCAACGTTCGGAGCGGCGGCGGGCGCTTCCAGGCGCTTCGGTGACACGCCCTCAGGGCGCGTATCGGCGTGGCGCGACTGCTTCACGACAGCGATTGCGAGGAGGCCGGTCACACCAGCTGCCACGACTACCCACGGTTTGGTCACGGTTCCTCTTGCACTCCACCAGTATCGTGTGGTCCCGGCGCGCGAAAGTCAACTGCCCGACCGTAGAAACCATGCCGCGTCGGGGGATCATTCCGCAGCCGCCGTCCGCTCAGGCGCGTCGCGTGCGGCCGCGGATGCCGGCGAGGTCCGCGAAGGCCTTGAGACCGCGCCACAGGTCGACCCGCGAGGTCGGAGAGTTGATCCAGACGACCGGCACCTCGGCGACTCTCAACCCGGCCGCCACCGCGAGGGCAATCATCTCGACGTCGAACGCGAAGCCGTCGATCTGCTGCCGGCGCAGCACCGGAAGCAAGCGCTCGCGGCGGAAGAGCTTGAAGCCGCACTGCGTGTCGTGAAATCTCGGCAACACGATCAACCGCACCAGGAGATTGAACAGCTTTCCCGCGCCCTCGCGGTAGATCGGCTGGCGCTTGCGGATCTCCGACTGGGCGAGGGCGCGGCTGCCGATGACCAGATCGTGGCCGGCTTCGATCAGCGCCAGCATCTTCTCCATCTCCTCGATGGGGGTCGACAAGTCGGCATCGGAAAAAAGCACGACGTCGCCGCCGGCATGCAGCGCCCCGAAGCGGACCGCGTAGCCCTTGCCGCGATTGCCCCCGTAGGCCAGCGCGCGCAGCTGCGGCCGCGCAGCGAAGCGCTGCTGCACCGCCGCGCTGGTGCCATCGGTGCTGCCATCGTCGACCAACACGACTTCGTAGTCCGCGTGGTACTGATCCATGTAGGCGAAGATGCGCTCAAGCGAGGGCAGGATGCGCTGCACCTCGTTGTACGCAGGGACGACGACCGAGACCTTCATCGAGCGGAGGCAGCGTTTGTTGACAAGGCGAGGGGCCGCATATACAGACTAGCGTTCTTCCACGAGTGGCAAGGGTGGCAGACGACTCGGTTCCTATGGCAGAGAGCGCGGTTGATCGCAACCGAACCAGTGCGGCTCCGGGCGTCCGACCGGCAACGCCGGCGCGCGGGCTGGATCGCCCGATCATCGGCAGCTTGACCCTTGAACGGTGCATTTACATCGCGGTGTTCGCCGTCGCCGTCTTCACGCGGTTGTACATCGCCGGCGAGCGCCCCCTGCATCACGACGAGTCGATCCACGCCTTCTTTTCGTGGAAGATCACCCAGGACGGTGTCGGCGACTACCAATACGATCCGGTGTATCATGGGCCGGTTCTGTACTACTGGACCGCCCTCGTCCTGCGCATCTTTGGGGACTCCGACTTCACGACACGCCTGAGCCCCGGCTTGTTCGGACTGGCACTCGTGGCATTTGCGTGGCCGCTGCGCCGGTATCTCGGCCGTTGGGGCGCCCTCTGCTTTCTCATACTGGCGACCTTCTCACCCAGCCTTTCCTACTTCACGCGTTTCCTGCGTCACGACATCTACGTCGCGCTCTTCAACCTGGCTTTCGTGTACTTCTCGTTTCGCTACGGAGAGACGCGCGCGGCGCGCAATCTGTATGCGGCCGGTGCGAGCCTGTCGCTGGCGTGGTGCACCAAGGAGGACATGTACGCGCTGGCTCCGGTGTTCGTCGCCAGCTTCGTCATGATGCTGCTGTGGGAGGTTGTGTACGCCTCCGACTGGCGGCCGGTCCTCCGCTCGGTGTGCGGCGAAGCCTGGGGGTTGTTGAAGCGCGCCGTGTTGCCACTGGTCACCACGGCAGTCATCTTCGCCGTCATCTGGCTCTTGTTCTACACTTCCATGCTGACGCATCCGAAGAACTGGAACTCGGTGACCCGCGCCTTGTCGTACTGGATGGGTCAACACGAGATCAAACGGATCGGCGGCCCGTGGTGGTACTACTTCCCCGAACTCGTCATCTACGAGCCGCTGGTGTTCTTCCCGGCGCTGTTGTTCGTCCTCGCGCCGCTGTGGCAGCCTCGCCCGCGCGAGACCTCGCTCACCCGCCTGCTGGTGTACGGCACGATGGTCGCCACGGCGGCGTTTGTGCTGTGCTTGGGCTTGGCGCCGGAGCGCGCGCCGCTGGTGCTGCTGGGCGCGCTGGCGCTGGCCAGCCTGGTCGTCATGCGGCGCTGGCTCCCCGATCGGTTCACTCGCTTCGTCATCATCTGGACCGTCGGCTCGTTCGGGTTCTACAGCTGGGCGCAGGAAAAGGTCCCCTGGCTGCTGGTCCCGGTGCTGTTGCCGACGCTGCTGTTGGCGGCCATGTGGTTCAGCCAGCTCATCGAGCGGCGGCTCATCACGCGGCCGACGACGGCGCTGGGGCTCACAGCCCTCGGCGGGTTGACGGTGTGGACGCTGATCGCCAGCAACTTCTTGTACGACGCGCCGCGCCCGGACGAGGCCTCCGGCAAGCGGCACGCCGAGCTGCTGGCGTACGTGCAGTCGACCTACGACATTCACAAGGTGATGCGCCGCATCGAAGACGTCGGCAGCACGCTCGGCACCGGCGCGCAAACGCGTCTGGCGGTGTCGGGCAACGCCACGTGGCCGATGAGTTGGTACCTGCGGCACTATCCGGTCAACTGGGCGGCGGACGTCCGCCAGGTAGATACGCCGGTGGTCATCGTCGACAAGGAGGCCACGAACGCCATCGACAAGGCCGTCGCGGACAAGTACGAGAAGGTGCCCTTCCAGATTCGCGGCTGGTGGGAACCCGATTGGAAGCAGATGGACTTGCCGAAGTTCATGCGTTTCCTGTTCACGCGCGAGGCCTTCAGCCAAGTCGGCTCCAGCGATGCCGTGATGTACGTGCTCAAGGATCTCAGCCCGGGAATGACCATCGCGGCCGTAGCCGTGAATCCACCTCCCGCGGCGCGCGGCTATCCGCACGGGCCTTCGTTGTTGCAGCCGGTCGCGATGTGGGGAGAAAAAGGCTCTGATCCGGGTCAGTTCAACGAGCCGCGGGGTCTCGCGGTCGATGCGAGCGGCAACCTGTACGTCGTCGACAGCAAGAACAACCGCATCCAGAAGTTCGGCCCCGAGGGCAAACCGCTGCTCGCGTGGGGGCACGAGGGACAAGACCCCGGGAGCTTCAAGGATCCATGCGGCATCGCGGTCGCACCGGACGGATCAGTGTACGTCGCTGACACCTGGAATCATCGCGTCCAGAAGTTCGACTCGAACGGGAAGCTGATTCCGCCCGAGTGGCGCGAGCAGGCCGGTTTCTGGGGCCCGCGCGGCATCGCCGTCGCGCCGGATGGGAAGACGATCTACGTCACCGACACCGGCAACAAGCGGGTCGTGAGCTTCGACTCCACCGGCAAGCAGCTCTCGACGTGGGGCCATGAGGGCTCGAAGCCCGGCGAGCTCATCGAGCCCGTGGGCATCGCTGTCGACGACACCGGGCGCATCATCGTCGCCGACACCGGCAATCACCGTCTGCAGTTCTTCGACAAGGACGGAAAGTTCGTGAGAGAGCAGTTCATGTCCGGCTGGGAGGAGTTCTACACCGAGCCGTACCTGGCGATGCTGGGAGCGGACGTCGTGGTCACGGATTCGTACAACCACCGCTGCGCCCGCTACACCGATACGGCGATGTCGTACTCGTGGGGCAAGAGCGGGAACGGCCAGGGCGACTTCAACCGGCCCATCGGCATCGCCACCGACAAGCAAGGGACGGTCTACGTCTCGGACACCATGAACAACCGCATCCAGAAGTTCGTCCTGCCGCCGCCTGAGAAGAGCTCCTGACTCATCCGCCCGACACGATCTTCCGTCGCAGGCGGAACAGGTCGTAGAACGCCCGGATGATCACCGACAGGTGCGCCCCCGTCTGCACGCCGGCGGAGCGCGGGTAGTGGTGCACACCCACCTCCTTGATGCCGAATCGCTTGCGCACCGCGCGGCCGTAGAGCTCCGCGTTGATCAAGGCGCCGGTCGACTCGAGGGTGATGTTGTTCAGCACCTTCTTCGGAATGAGCTTGAAAGCACAGTTCAAGTCGCGCACCCGCACCGCGAGCATCACGCGCACCAGCCAGCCGCCGAACAACTTGGCGTTGAGCCGGCGCATAAACGGGTCGCGGCGCTCGATGCGGTATCCGGTGACGATGTGCTCGTCGTCCGTGGCCAACGGCAGCAGCTGGTCGAGGTCGCGGATGTCGAACTGCCCGTCGCCGTCCATGTAGAAGACGAAGCGCTTGGTCGCGGCGTCGAAGCCGGTACGCAGCGCCGCCCCGTAGCCGCGATTCTGCGGATGATGGAGCGGACGCAGCCGGGGCATCTCCTTGCCCAAGCGATCGATGATCTCGCCGGTGCGGTCGCGGCTGCCATCGTCAACGGGGAGCACCTCGTAGTCGGTGATCCGGTCGTCGAGATAGGCGACGCAAGCGCGCACCACCTGCTCAATGTTGGCTTCTTCATTGAAAGCCGGTAGCACCACGGACAGCTCGCGCACCACGCCGCCGGTGGCTGCGGCACTTACTGCGTTGCTTTTCACCTCATTCCCCATACAATTCTCCGGCGATAGCGGACCGCCACTGTGATCGTTCAATGTCCATACTGCGCCACGAGCTACCAGCTCGACCCGGGGCGCCTCACGGGGGCCAACCCCACCCTCAAGTGCTCTCGTTGCCGGCAGACGTTTCCAGCCCCATCATCCAAGAAGCGTCCGCCGGTTCCCCGTTCGAGCGCCGGCAAGCCGATCTCCCCGGCCGATGAGACGCTGACGTTACCATTTGAGCCCAGCGGCTGGAAAGACACCGTCACGCGCGAGCCCGATGCGTCACCCGCCGATGATCTGACGGTGGCCGAAAGCGAAGAAGAATTCACGCTGGGCACGGAGGAGCCGGCGGACGAGCTGACGGTACCGGACTCCCACACACGCGGAACGGCCAGGACGCCCGCCGTGGCGAGCGCAGACGACCCGGAAGATCCGGCACTGGAGCACGATCTCGACGATGACGCCGAGAGTCGGGAGCGCACAGATCGAGCTTCCGGCCGCTCGCGGTCCGGCCGCGAGCGCAGCAGCATCGGGGCGCTGCTGATCTTTCTGGGGGTCGTCGCCGGCGGGTACGGTGTATTGGCCCGAGCCCTGTTCGCCAGCCCCGCCTTGTCCGATCGATTCGTGGGCCGGCTGCCGCTGATTGGTCGAATGAGTGGCGACCGTCTGCTGACTCGCAAAGTGGCGCTCTCGGAGGTGGTCGGAAACTACCAGCGCATCAAGGACGGCAAGGAAGTCTTTGTCATCACCGGCAAGGCGCTCAATACCGCGGGGGTGGCGTTGCACGGCGTGCAGATCGCCGGGGAACTGTACAACGGCGCTCGCGCGATGCTCGACCAGAAGACCATTTACTGTGGCAATGTGATTTCGACCAAGGTCCTGAAGGATCTGACCCCGCGCGAGCTGTCGATTCTGCAGAAGCTGAACCCCCCGAAACAGTTCATGATCGAGCCCGGCGAGTCATCCACCTTCGTGATCGTCTTCATGGACCCACCGCGTGATGCAGTGGAGTTCACCACGCGGGCGGTGGCGGCGCAACGTCACGCCTGATTCTTGCCTTCCTCTTTCGGTTCCTGGCCTTCCGGCTTGGGCGTGATGTCGATCTCGTCCGGCGTCTTGACGGACTTCCGGAAGTTGCGGATCCCACGTCCCAGCCCTTCACCAATCTCGGGCAGCCGACCAGCCCCGAAAATGATCATGACGATCACCAAGATGACCAGCAGCTCACCGATCCCCAATCCGAACATCGCGGGTCTCCGTAGCGCGACTATAGGCGAACGGACCCGCGCGGCGCAAGGCGCAGGCGAGAAGTGAACGCGCGCCGCTACACATGCTGGGACCACCAACCAACTGGCCGCCGCTGGAGGATGAGAGAATCGCGGGACTGGGCACCTGCAGCGTAAGGTGGACAGCTCGGAACGGCGGCCGGCGCGCGAAGTCCGCGGAGCGTCAGCACTCCCATCATGTTTGCAACCCGCGCACCGCCGGTGTTACGCTGCGCCCCCATGCGCTGTCCGCCGGCTTGCGCGAACCGGCCGAATTCAGGTTAGGCCGGCATATGCGTCGCCCGAGCCAGGACGAACTCAATGGAGACCCTTTCTCGAACGTGCTTCATGGCGTTCTGCCGCAACGAGCCGGAGATCGTTGGTCACGATCATGTTGGCCTGCCTCTTGCCGCCCGCGACGGCCACCCGGTCACCTCGTACACGAGCTTCTCAAGAAGATGCTGGCGCTCACAATTCGCGCTTCAGATTGCTACTGCTGGGCCAAACCGCTGACTGGCTCGGGCGCTCGTGGAAGAGGCCCAAGCCGTTAGGCGCCTTACGGCCTTCGCACTACCGGTGACCGTGACAGACCACTCGACCACACACAGGAGCGCCTTCCGCACAACCCGGCGGACGTTCGCGGAAGCAGGAAATTGCCCAAGAGGACCGCGCAATGATCACCGGTGAAATCAAGAACCAGATCGATCGTATCTGGGACGCATTCTGGTCCGGCGGCATCTCCAACCCGCTCGAGGTGATCGAGCAGATCACCTACCTGCTCTTCCTGCGCCGGCTGGACGATCTGCACACGCTGGAAGAGAACAAGTCCGCCCGGCTCAAGAAGCCGATCGAGCGCCGCATCTTTCCGGAAGGCCAGGACGCCAGGGGCCGCGCCTACGAGGACCTGCGCTGGTCGCGATTCAAGCACTTGGCGCCGGCGGAGATGTTCACCGTCGTCGGCGAGCATGTCTTCCCCTTGCGCACCTTGGGCGGCGACGAGTCCACCTACGCGCATCATATGAAGGATGCCCGATTCACCATCCCGACGCCGGCGCTGCTCGCCAAAGTCGTCGACATGATCGACCAGGTGCCGATGGAGGATCGCGACACCAAGGGCGATCTCTATGAGTACATGCTCGGCAAGATCGCCACGGCCGGGCAGAACGGCCAGTTCCGTACCCCACGTCACGTGATCCAACTCATGGTCGAGATGACCGCGCCGCGACCTACGGACATCATGTGCGACCCGGCGTCCGGCACCTGCGGCTTCCCCGTAGCCACGGGCGAATACCTGCGGCAGCACCACCCCGAGATCTTCCGCGACGCGAAGCTGCGCGAGCACTTTCATCATGGTCTGTTCCACGCCTTCGACTTCGACAACACCATGCTGCGCATCGGCAGTATGAACATGCTGCTGCACGGCGTGGAGAACCCCGACATCCGCTATCGCGACTCACTGGCGCAGGACCACGCCGGCGAAGAGGAGAAGTACACTCTCGTCCTCGCCAACGCGCCCTTCGCCGGATCGCTCGACTACGAGACCTGCGCCAAGGATTTGCTCCAGGTGGTGAAGACCAAGAAGACAGAGCTACTCTTCCTGGCCCTGTACCTGCGCCTGCTCAAGCCGCGGCCGCGCCGCCGTCATCGTCCCCGACGGCGTGCTCTTCGGTTCGTCGAAGGCGCACAAGGAAATCCGCCGCCTGCTGATCGAGGAGCAGAAGCTCGATGCGATCGTCTCGCTGCCCGGCGGCGTGTTCAAACCGTACGCCGGCGTCTCGACGGCGATCCTGCTGTTCACCAAGACCAACTCCGGCGGCACCGACTTCGTCTGGTTCTAAGCTTCGCCTTGATGATGGCGGCGTCGGCATCGGACAGCTGCGCGCGCTCTTGCTTGCACGCCGCGGCATCCAGACTGTTGAGCACGACGAAGTGCCAGCTTCTGGGAGTCGGAAAGCCGCCGATGATCGAGTGGCGAACGTTCTCGGGAGTCGCCGTCGTGGCCAGCGTGATGCGGGTGAGATCGGCGCGGCCGAGACGGGTAAGGCAGCGGCGTATTACTTCGGGACATGGAAACGACCATTACCTCGAAGGGGCAGATCACCATTCCCGCCAAGCTGCGGCGCAAGCTGGGACTGAAGGCCGGGATGAAGCTGGAGTTCGATGAGAACGCGGCGTTCGTCAAAGCCACGAAGCCAGTGGATCTGAAGCGGATGCGCTCGGTGATCGGCTGCCTCAAGGACCGCCTGCCCGAAGGCTCGAAAGCCTGGATCGACGAGATGCGCGGCCCGGTCGAGCTGCCGCCGCAGCGCAAGAAGCAGGGCTTCGAGACGGCCGCGAAGAAACCGCGGCCTCCTCAGCCCGAACGGAAACGGATTTGGTCTCATTCCTGATCGAAGAGCATCTCTCCGCTCGCCCTGAGGAGGCGCCCTTTTCTGGCGCCGTCTCGAAGGGCGTCACTTGCTGCGCGTTCGAAACGGGGTGCGCTGCTGTGCCTCCCGAGAGACTTCGCTCCAATCGCCACGTATCAGCGCCTCTTTTTTCTTCCGACTCCAGCCTTTGATCTGTAGTTCGGCCGCGAGGGCTTCGGCCCGTGATGCAAACTCTTGCGTGAACACCGCTTGAACTGGCCGGCGCGTCGCAGTGTAGCCGCCCAGCTGGCCGGAGCTGTGCTGCAGAATGCGGCGCTCCAAATCCTCCGTGTGCCCGACGTAGTAGGACTGATCCGCGCAACGCAGGATGTAGAGCCAGAAGCTCATTGCGCAGCATTATTACGATTGCCCACATCTCGTGGCAACGGGCGCCCTTCGAGACGGCCGCAAATGAGGCGGCCTCCTACCAATGAACTCAGACGTTCGCATAGGTTGCGGGCACGAGCGTAAGTCCG
>CAZCGA010000012.1:0-76919 GCA_964498075.1 uncultured Binatia bacterium (SeqCode)
GATCGGCTGGAGCCTGGGCGGTGTGTACGCGCGCGAGCTGGCGCGTCGCTTCGCGTCCGACGTGCGCCAGGTGATCACCCTGGCGAGCCCCTTCCGCGACCTGGAGGCGACCAACGTCCCCCGCTTTGTGCAGGCGCGGCGCCAGCCGCATCCCGACGAGGCCGCCCTGCGCGCCCGGTTGCGGGCGCCGCTGCCCGTGCCGGCGACGGCGATCTACAGCCGCACCGATGCGATTGCCGCGTGGCAAAGCTGCCGCGAGGACGAAGGCCCGTTCAGCCAGAACCTTGAAGTGGCAAGCAGCCACCTCGGCATCGGCCATCATCCGGTGGTCCTGCTGACGATCGCAGAGCGTTTGGCGCAACCCGAGGGGGCGTGGAAGCCCTTCAAGCCACCCGCGGGATGGCGGTGGCCCTTGGTGCCGCGCACCGAAGACACGACCGCGGACCCTCCACGCAGCGGGTGATACCGCCTTGGGGAGAGGAGACCGACCATGGCGTACTCCCATTACGAACGACTGACCGCACTCGATGCCACTTTCCTCGAAGTCGAGGACCACAACGCCCACATGCACGTCGGCGCCGTCTCGCTGTTCGACGCCGCGCCGCTCTCGGGCGCCGACGGTTTCGTCGACATGGACCGCATCCGGCGGGTCATCGAGGTCGGGCTCCACCGCGTGCCGCGCTACCAGCAGCGCCTGGCGACGATCCCGCTCTTCGGATATCCGGTGTGGGTCGACGACAACCACTTCAACCTGAACTATCACGTCCGCCATGTGCGCCTCCCCCGGCCGGGAAGCGAGCGGCTGCTCAAACGGCTCGCGGGGCGGCTGATGTCGCAGCAGCTCGACCGCGGCAAGCCGCTGTGGGAGCTCTGGATCGTCGAGGGCGTGGAGGGGAACCGCGTTGCCCTGATTACCAAGGCGCACCACTGCATGATGGACGGCGTCGGCAGCGTCGAGTTGTCGGCTGCCTTGATGCGGGCGACACCCGAGATCGAGCGCCGCCTCGACAACCCGCCGCGCTGGCTGCCACGCCCCGCGCCGACGCCGGCCGAGCTGCTGCGCGGCGAGCTGCAGCGGCGCGCGGCGGAGCCACTGGTGGCGCTCAGCGCGGCGCGGCGGGCCGTCAGTGATCCGCGCGGTACGCTCGCAGCATGGAGTGACGCGGTGCAAGGCGTCGGCGAGGCCATTGCGGCCGGGCTGCGCCCCGCATCGCCGACGCCGCTGAATATCGACATCGGGCCGCACCGCCGCTTCGACTGGCTCGAGATGAGCCTCGATGACGTGAAGGAGGTGAAGAACCGCCTCGGTGGTACGGTGAACGATGTCGTCCTCGCCATCGTCTCGGGAGTGCTGCGGCACTTCCTCTACGGGCGCGGACTGCAGGTCGAGGACTTGGATTTCCGTGCCATGCTTCCGGTCAACGTACGGACCGACGAGCAGCACGAGCGCCTCGGCAACCGGGTGGCCATGATAGTGGTGCGGCTGCCGCTCGCCGAGCGCGACCCGCGCCAGCGCCTGCAGCGGGTGATCGAGGCGACCCGGGAGTTGAAGGGCTCGAAACAGGCGCTCGGGGTGAAGACGCTGGAGGAGGTCAGCGACTGGACGTTCACGACGTTGTTCACTGCCTTCGCGCGTCTCGCAGCCAGGTCGCGGCCGTACAACATCGTCGTCACCAACGTTCCCGGCCCCCAGTTCACCTCATATTTTCTGGGCGCGCCCATGCGGGCGGTCTACCCGCTCGTGCCGCTGTACCGAAACCAAGCGCTGGGCATCGCGCTTTTCAGTTACGACGGCAGACTGTTCTGGGGTTTCAATGCGGACTGGGACGCTGTGCCCGACCTGCACGATCTGGTCGACGCCGTCGGGACGGAGTTCGAGTCGCTGCGCAGAGCGGCTGCCGAGACGCCGGTTCCCTCGCCGGGCGTGCGGCCAGGACCCGCGGCCAGGGGTGCGCGCCGGCGGAACGCTGCGCGGCGCAGGCGTAAAGCATCGTAGTGGTGGGCCGGACCACCGAGTCGGCGCTCTACGCGGGCGCCTCGTTGCTCGGCAGCTCGATGCGAAAGACCGTACCGCGCGGGGTCAGTGGCGCATACTCGATGCGCCCGCGGTGCGCCAGCACGATCTGGCGGGCGACGGCCAAGCCGATCCCGGAGCCGTTGGTCTTCGTGGTCTCGAAGAGACGAAACACCTCGACCGTTTCCGGAATGCCCGGACCCGTGTCGGTGACCGCAATCTGCACCGCTTGCGGCCCCGGCGTGACGTGCAAGCCGACCCGGCCGGGCCCCTGATCGATCGCTTCGATGGCGTTCTTCACCAGGTTGTCGAACACGCGGCGCAGCTTCTCCTCGTCCGCTCGCAGCGCCGGCATGTCCTGTGGGACCTCCACCGCGAGGGCGATCGCACGGGCGGCGGCCACCGGCCGCCAGAGATCGGCGACCTGGTGCAGGAGCCGCAGCAGGTCGACCGACTTCAGGTCGAGACGTTGCTCGCGCGAGAACTCCATGAACTCCTTCACCAGCGAGTCCAGACGGCTCACCTCGGAGAGGATGCGCGCGACCGGTTTGACGATGCCGCTGAGCGGCTGATCGGGTTCGCGTTCGGCGCGCCGGAGGATCAGCTGTGCCTGCATCGACACCCCGGCCAACGGGTTTCCCAGGTCGTGCACGATCTGCGCTGTGATGGCGCCGATGTCGGCAAGCCGTTCACGCTGCTGCGCCAGGCTCTGGAGCTCGCGCAGCTCCCCCTCCGCCCGCTTGCGCGCGGTGATGTCGCGAACGATTCCGGTGAACAGGCGGCGGTCACCGAGCCACACCTCGGCTACGGCAAGGTCCATCGGGAAGATCACACCGTCGTTGCGCAAGCCGAACACTTCGCGACCGATGCCGATGATTCGCCGCTCGCCGGTCGTCAGGTAGCGCGCCACAGAGTCATCGTGTTCGTCGCTGTACGGGGGCGGCATCAGGAGCTTGACGCTCTGCCCGATGATCTCCTCGGCCTTGTAACCGAACACCTGCTCGGCGGCCGGATTCAACGACTGGATGGTGCCCCGTTCATCAATCGTGATGATCCCGTCGACCGCGGTCTCCAGAATGGTACGGGCCTTGGTCTCGCTCTCGTGCAAGGCGACGAGCGCGTCGGAGAGCCGGTCGATAACCTCGTCGACCAAGGCAGGCTCACGAGACACGGCGCCGGCTTTTCGCAGCGCCGTCAGCTGCTGCCGCGCCGCTTCGAAGTGCTGGTCGAGGGCGTCCGGTTTCATCGGTTGCGCCACCACCGCCGCGGTTGGAAGCGTCTGTCGAGTCCTTAGCATGCGCACGTGGAGGTGAGAAGCGAAGGCCCCGTTCCAATTCGTTGCCTTCTTAGGACCGGGAAAACACCCGTTCGTTTTGGCAACCGGTGAGAGCGGTGCCACGTCCCGGGTGTCGGTCGCGGCTCCGCGTCCGTGGCACACGGTTCGCTCCACTCGCCTCAATGCCCGCGGGGCTGCGGGTGGGTGAAGAGGAGGCCCTTGAACGCGATGCTCCACCACTTCCGATTTCACGGCCGCGGTGGTGAGGGCGTCAAGCTCGCCAGTCGGATCATCAGTCGAGCCGCCTTCCTCACCGGGCTCACTGTGCAAGACTCTTCGCTCTATGGCGCGGAGCGCCGCGGCGCGCCGGTGGTTGCGTTTACCCGGGTCGGTGATGGCCCGATCGACGAACGCGGGTACATTGAGACACCCGACGTGGTCGTGGTCATGGACGACTCCTTGCTCGATCGTCCTGAGGCGGCGGTGCTCGATGGGCTGGGGGACGCCAGCCTGCTGCTGGCCAACAGTGTCCTGGCGGCGTCGGCACTGCAGGTGCGATACGCGATCCCGGGGCATGTGGTCACGCTCGACCTCTCATCGATCGCGCTTGAGCTACTCGGCCATCACCTGCTGAGCGGACCGGTCGCCGGCTTCACTGCCAAGGTGGCCTCGGTGGCGCCGTGGGAGCGGCTCGCCGCCGCGCTCCGCATCGAGCTGGCGGAGATCGGACTGGGCGCGGATCTCATCGACCGCAACCTCGAGGCGACGCGGTGCGCCTTTGATGGCGCTCCAACGGTGCACGTCTTCGGGGCGCGCTGCGAGCCGGCGCCGCGGGCCACAGCTGCGTTCGTCGTCCCGCTGCTGCCGGCGCGGTTCGCGGCCCCATCGATGAATGCCGGCGCCACTTCGGCCTTGCGCACCACGGAAGGATGGCGCGTGTACCGCCCGGTGATCGAGCGGGGCCGCTGTACGCGGTGCTTCATCTGTTTTGCGTTCTGCCCCGAGGGGGCGATCCAACTCGACACGCAGAACTATCCCCTGGTGGATTACGCACACTGCAAGGGTTGTCTGGTCTGCCTGTCCGAGTGCCCGCCGAACGCCATCCGGGAAGTGCGCGAGAGGGCCGCATGACCCGCGAGTTGCTCACCGGCAACGCGGCGGCGGCGTGGGGGGCACGCCTGGCCGAGGTCGACTACGTTCCCGCCTACCCGATCACGCCGCAAACGGAGATCATCGAAGACCTGGCAGGGTGGGTCGCGCGCGGCGAGCTCACCGCGCGGATGGTCGCGATGGACTCGGAGCACGCCATGCTCACGGCGGCCGGCGCGGCGGCGGCGGTCGGGGCGCGGGTGTTCACCGCATCGTCGAGCCAGGGGCTGCTCTATGCCGCGGAGATGTTGTACACCGTCGCCGGTTGGCGCGTGCCGCTGGTGTTGGTCAACGTCTCACGCGCCGTGGCGGCGCCGATCACCCTCGAGCCCGACCACAACGACGTGCTGGCGGCGCGTGACTGCGGCTTCCTACAGATCCACGCGGCATCGTGTCAGGAGGTGCTCGACTCCATCCTCATGGCGTATCGCCTCGCCGAGCATCCGGACGTGCTGCTGCCGGCGCTGGTGAACCTCGACGGCTTCTACCTGTCGTTCACGCGCGAGCCCGTCGAGGTGCCGGAAGCCGGTGCAGTGCGCGCCTTCCTCCCCGCCTACGAGCCGGCGCACGCGCGCTTCTCCGCCTCTCACGCGATGGCCCAAGGCGTTGCGGTGCTCGGTGGCAGCGCGTACACGTTCTTCAAGTATCAGATGCAACGGGCGGCCGAGGCGGCGCTGCCGCTCCACGCGGCGATCGCGGCCGAGTTCGGCGAGCGCTTTGGCCGCACCTACGGTGCGGTCGAGGCCTACCAGCTCGACGACGCCGAGTGGGTGCTGGTCATGTCCAACTCCTTCAGCACGGTGGGCCGGGCCGAGGTGCGGCGGTTGCGTGCGCGCGGCGAGAAGGTCGGCCTGTTGCGGCTGCGTCTCATCCGGCCGTTCCCCCACACCGAGATCGCGCAGCAGCTCGCCGGCCGTCGCGCCGTTGCCGTGATCGATCAGAACCTCTCGATCGGCAAGGGCGGCATCTTGTTCGCCGAGGTGAAGAGCGCGCTGCCGACGTGCGCGGCGCCGCCGCTGGTGTCGTTCATCGGCGGCCTCGGCGGCCGCCGCTTTCGCAGCGATGATTTCGATCGGATGCTGGCGGCGCTGCACGAGGCGGAGAACAGCGGCGGCTCGGCGGAGCCGCAGCTGCTGTATACCGACACCGAGTATCGCCAGATGCTCGACATGCTGCGCGTCGCGCGCGGCCATTCCGTCGAGGTGTGACATGTCAACTCGCCGGGAGATCTACAAGAGCATCAAGGAGATTCCACGCGAGGAGTATCTGGCCGGCGGCACCGGTTTGTGCGGCGGCTGCGGCGGGTTGCTGGCGCTGCGTCTATTTGCCAAGGCGCTGGGTCCGAACGTCGTGTACGTCAATGCAGCGGGTTGCCTGACGCTGCTGGCCGTGTTCCCCTTCACGCCGTTTCAGTCGTCGTGGTTGTACACGGCCATGGCGTCGGCGCCGGCAGGTGCACAAGGCGTCCGCGACGCGCTCGACGTGCTGATCGCCAAGGGCAAGCTGCCGCGGGAAGAGGATCTGAAAGTGGTAGTGGTCACCGGCGACGGCGCCGCCAACGGCATCGGCCTGCAGGCGACGCTTGCCGCCATTCAGCGCGGCCTGGATTTCTACTACTTCTGTTACGACAACGAGGCGTTCGCCAACACCGGCTTCCAGATGTCGCCGGCGTCGCCGCTGGCGTCGCGGACCGCGACCACGCCGAACGGCACGACGACACATAAGCAGGATCTCTTCGAGCTCTGGCGGGCAGCGCATCCGGCGTTCGTCGCCACCGTCTCGCCCGCCTATCCGCTCGACTTGATGGACAAGGTTGCGCGCGCCGCCCGCCTTACCGGACCGAAGCTGTTCATCGGCCTGGCGTCGTGTCCTCCGGGCTGGGGCATCGAGCCGGCGGAGTCGGTTGAGGTCGCGAAGCTCGCCGTCGACACCGGGATCTGGCCGCTCAAGGAAGTGCGCGACGGGGCGGTCGTCCACACAGTCATTCCGCATCGCCTCCATCCCCTCGAGGAGTACCTGCGGCGCCAAGCCCGCTACCGCCATCTCTTCGAGCCACAGCGGTGTGATGCGATGCTCCGCCAGCTGCAGACCGAGGTCGACGCGTACTGGGTGCGCGTCCAAATGACCGATCACAAGCCGCCGCGTACGGCACGCGCGTAGTAGTGGCTCGTCTTGGTGTTGGGGCCCACGTGTCCATTGTTGAAGACTACCTCCCACGCGATGGTCGGAAAGTAGGCGGTAGTAGACGACCAGTACTCGTCATCGAGGCTAGACTGCTGCGTGCAACTGCACTCCGGCGTTGACGCCGCGCCATCCACGGTGCAGCCACCGTTGCCGCCGCTGTTCGTGCCACAGTTGGTGTTGAACGCGGCATCCACGCAGGGAGGCCCTACGCTGCACGGTTCCGGCGCCGCCAGAATGGTCTCCAACTCGTTCGGGCCGGAACCGTTCTGTCCGTCCTCCTTGGGTAGCCGCCAGTCGTGGTGCCCCGCAAAGCCGGCGCTGTTCAGCCCGGCG
This sequence comes from uncultured Binatia bacterium (SeqCode), assembly GCA_964498075.1. Taxonomy (GTDB): domain Bacteria; phylum Desulfobacterota; class Binatia; order HRBIN30; family HRBIN30; genus CAZCGA01. Next base: position 6,957 of record CAZCGA010000012.1, read on the forward strand.
ATGAACCCGGTAAAGGCATCGCCGTCCGCAGCCGTGCCCGTGCTGCTCCACTGATAGAGATTATCCTTGTCGTGCAGACCCCCGGCGTCGTCCTTCTTCTCCCACACCAGGCACGTCTGCCGGTCGGTGATCGTCCCGTTGCAGTTATCCACAAACCGCGGCGACGCGCTCGGCGCCGCGGTGCACGCCACGCATGTGCCGCCTATGAAGACCTTGGTGGGGGTCCCGTCTGTCCCCGCATCGCAGGTCGTGCCGTCGGGGTGGCTGGCGCACGGATTCGGGGTGTTCGTCGGGGTGTTCGTTGGTGTTTGTGTGGGTGTACGCGTTGGCGTGGCTGTAGGTGCGGGGTTGGAATTCGGGCATCCGTTCAATGCGGTCTGGATCTCATTGATGGTGATCTGCCCGTCGTGATTCGCATCGCCGGCCATACACGCCGAAAGTGGTGTGTAGCCCAGCGCAATGTTCACCATGGTGAGGATCTCATTGGTGGTGACTTGACCATCGCCGTCGCAGTCGCCAATGCAGGGGCACGGGACGATCCTCACGGGTCCGTTCAGGATTCCGCTGAGGTCCATGCCGGTCGCGGTGCCACCGCCTCCGCTAAAGGCGTTGTTGTGCACGTCGACCTGCAAGGTATGCAGCCCCGGACCCGGGGTGAAGCCTAGGATGGTCGCCGGGGTCGTGAACCCGATAGTGGCCGGAAGCGTCGTGAGGGAGCCGCCGTCAAGGGAGACCGTTGCAGTGTTGTCCGCAAGAACCTGCACGAGCGGCGACGAGGCGAGCGGGCCGCACTGATCCCAACAGAGTTGGTACGAGTACAACCCGCCCGGGCAGTCGGTTGTGAGTGTGTTTGTGCACCCGGTATTCGCGGAGATCCACTGCGTGTTCGGCAACGTGGTCCAAGCACCGTTCGGTGCGATGACCGTGGCGGGGCCCGGAGACGAGAAGTTCGTCGTCCCCGGCGGCGCCGCGATCAGCGACCAAATCGGGTCGCTGCTCCCGATCGGCACCGCGTTCTGCCCGGTGGAAATGTTCACCGAGATCGGTGCGCCGCACGTTGGTGTGCCGGTTGGGCTGCTCGTCGCTGTCCGCGTCGGGGTGTCGGTGACCGTCACGGTCGGCGTCGATGTCGGTGTTCGCGTGCGCGTGGGAGTTGGCGTGGGCGTCGGCGGTGGAGTGGGCGTGTGGGTGGGAGTTGGTGTGGGAGTCGCCGTGAAGGTGGGCGTAGGAGCCTGGCAGGCGACGATGGTCACCGATCCGTTCAAGACTCCGCTGAGGTCCATGCCGGTCGCGGTGCCACCGCCTCCGCTAAAGGGATTATTGTGCACGTCGACCTGCAAGGTATGCATTCCCGGACCCGGGCTGAAGCCCAGGATGGTCGCCGGGGTCGTGAACCCGATAGTGGCCGGAAGCGTCGTGAGGGAGCCGCCGTCAAGGGAGACCGTTGCAGTGTTGTCCGCAAGAACCTGCACGAGCGGCGACGAGGCGAGCGGGCCGCACTGATCCCAACAGAGTTGGTACGAGTACAACCCGCCCGGGCAGTCGGTTGTGAGTGTGTTTGTGCACCCGGTATTCGCGGAGATCCACTGCGTGTTCGGCAACGTGGTCCAAGCACCGTTCGGTGCGATGACCGTGGCGGGGCCCGGAGACGAGAAGTTCGTCGTCCCCGGCGGCGCCGCGATCAGCGACCAAATCGGGTCGCTATTCCCGATCGGCACCGCGTTCTGCCCGGTGGCAATGTTCACCAAGGTCGGTGCGCCGCACGTTGGGGTGCCGGTTGGGCTGCTCGTCACCGTGCGCGTCGGCGTATGCGTGCGCGTCGGTGTAAGGGTTGGGGTAGGCGACGTCCTGCACTTGCCCGCCGAGCCCGCGTTGAAGATGTCTTGAATCTCCGGCTGCGCCAGCGCGCGGTTGAACAGCTCCAGTTCGTCGATCGCGATTTCACATCGGCCGCCGGGGACCCGGATTTCGCCGATCCGCATGGGAAGCGTGTTGGTCACGGTTCCTGCCGGCGGCACGAAGGTTCCAGCTGAGAACCCGCTAATGTAGAAGGTCCCCACCGCGGGAGCAGCTGTCCGATTAACCGTCACCGCAATGTGATACCACGGACCCGTATTCAGAAGAGGGTTTGCATTGGCCGTGATCGAGCCGGTACTCGTAAAAGTTGCTGCATTGACCTGCAGCTTGAGGACGGCGTTGCCTGCGGGGGGCGGTTGATCAAGGTAGAACGAAAATCCCGTGTTCGTATTAGTATCTAATTTGTCCACAATTGGTGAGAGCCGCCCCGGGCCGCACCCCACGGGTCTCACCCAGGCGTCTATGGAGAAATCGTTGGGCCCGAAGTCGAGCTCGGCTTGCGGAGTGACTTCCACATAGTTGCCGGTGTAGAAGTACAGGGCTCCGGCGCCGACCAATCCCACAACCGGAGGAGGTCCACCAGACCCCACAGGCCCAGGCTGGGGCGTTCCCACATTGTTGAAGACGGAGCTTGGTGGGGGCGCGATATCATTGACCGCGGTAGCCCCTTGCTGCTCATCGAGCGGATACCACGCCACCATACCGGACGGCGGCTGAGCGCACGGAGCAGGGCTCGGTGTCTCAGTTGGCGTCCCAGTCGGCGTCTTCGTTGGTGTATGAGTCGGCGTGAAAGTGCGCGTGGGAGTCGGGGTAACCGTACTCGTCGCCGTGAGCGTCGGCCTAGTCGTTGCCGTGGATGTGCTGGTCGGAGTCGGGGTCGGGCAATCACAGAGTGAGACCACCAATCTTAGGTAATCAACACTGGTGTCATCCTGAATGTAGATATCTAGGGATCGCTTAGCATCGAGATCCGGCAGGAGATTCACTCCTCCTAACAGATTCCCCAAATCCAACACGAACATATTTCCTGCAGGATAGTTGCTTGGTACCCATTGGTTTCCCAGTATGGCAAGGGGGGGAGCCGTGTTTCCGGTTCCGAAGAAAGCCGACCCGAGAGTCCCCACAAACAAACCGCCAGAGCTTACGAAGCCCAAGTGGATTGCATCGTTGTCGCTACCGAAGGGAGCGTCAGCGAGAGGCTTCGCGCGCAATTCCAGCCTTGCTCCTACGATGCAGTCTCCTTGAGGGAGGATAAACGAATGCCCGAAATGCTGATTTATCGAAGTGCTATCGAAGTCCGCGGGGTTCGGGCCCGTCAGGACTAACAGTCCTGCGCTGGGAGCGGCCGGTTCAGGCCCGTTCGCGGTGCTGAAGCTGTCATCAACCCCCGCGTCTAGCAGGATGTCGTGGCACTGTCCCTCGGCTCGGGCTGCTGAGAACGCGGTGAGCATTGCCAAGAACAGGCCCAGCGTTCCGAAAGCTCGCGCAACCTGCCGGAGACTCTTGCGGCCTCTGTAGAATCGTATCATGACGCCCCTCCGCTACTCCTCCCTGAATTTGCCCATCTGCTGCCTCTTTCCGTGGTTCGACCCGGCTGCCGAAGCAGAGCGATCCCTCTAGGGTTGCACAGGGTTCATCCCGACGCTGAAGGTTTGGAAGGGCGTTCGACACTTGAATTGATGACAAATGTCATGGCAACGAGGACGGCTCCTGAGGTGATCTTTGGGGCAGCGCTACGGTGCTAGGGTGCTTGTGCACCGTGGCCCAGATGGTCACCTGACGCGGTCTTGTTGGCTTCGATCGATGTCTTCCACACGAACATGCGCACGGCGTCGGCCTGCTCGGGCGTCAGCCCGGGGCCGACCATGCGGGTCTTTGGGTCGATCTTCTTCGGATCGATGATCCAGCCCTGCGCCCATTCATAGTCGAGGCGCCGGGCGACGCGGATCAAGTCCGGTCCCTGCTGCTTGACGGGCGGCGTCTCGATGACCGTACCGAGGTTGTGGCACTCGGTGCAGCGCAGCATGTAAAGTAGCTTGCCCTCATTGAGCCGGTCTTCAGGGAACTTCGACACGTCGGGGAGGGTCACCGGCGCATCGGTGCGCTTGCCCATCGCGGCGAGATACTTTGTCATCACCTCCACCTCATCCGCGGACAGCGGGAGGTGCGGCATGCGGTAGACCCGGAAGGGATAGATCTTCCCGTACTCGCGCGGCGCCTGTAGGAACGTGCGCACCCATCCCGAATAGAGCTTCTGACCCGAGACGCGCAGATCGGGTCCGACGTCGCCGCCGTGACCGTCGTCCAGCACGTGGCAACCGCGGCAGCTGTACTTCGCCGCGACCTCGCGTCCGGCTTCCAGCGGATCGGAGGGGTGCGGCTTGACCACCGGCGGGACGCGCAGCGACACCACATAGTTGCTCAGCGCCCACAGCTCCGGGGGATCGATCGAGTCGCGGTAGTTCGGCATCGGTGTGCCATCCATGCCGGTGGCGAGACGATAGAAGATGTCCACGGGCTCGCCGCCGCCACGATAGACGCCCTCGGTGAAGTCGCGCGCCTTGATGGGGCGGCCGTCAGCGTCCTTCAAATCCTTGGCAGACGCGCCGTCGCCCTTGCCGAGGTCGCCGTGACAGATGGCGCAGCCGGCGTCGACATAGAGCTCCTTCCCCTTGGCGATGTTCTCCGGCGTTGCCGCCGGCGGCGTGCCGGGATCGGGGATGGGCTCAGGCTCTGGCTCGTCCAGCAGGTCGGCGAGCTTGAGCACATACGCGGCGATCTGCTTGCGCTCCGGCTCGGAGAGGAACGCGAAGGACGGCATCGCCGTGCCCGGGATGCCACGCTCGATCGTACGCAGAATATCGCGGGTCGCCGGTGGGCGCCCCGACGCGCTGGTGCGCAGCTTGAAACGTCCTTGGGTGAAGTCGCGCGGTCGCGGATCGACGAAGTCGGCGGCGGGACCCGTGCCGTTGCCGCGCTCGCCGTGGCAGCCGCTGCACTCACGCAGGTACAGCGGCTTGCCCGCCGCCGCATCCGCCGGGCTCAGCGGCCGCCGCTGATGGTGCTCCTCCTTGTCGTCGGCCATGCTGGCTGGGGCCCACACCGCGGCACCGACCGTCAACAGCCCGATCAGCATCTGCTTCACCATCAGCTCACCTCGTTCACAGGTTTCTCGCCACCCATTCGCTGCACCGGCACCAAGTGTGTCGGATTCCTGAGCACATCTTCGAGGGTCGTCATTTCGCCGTGGCGAGACTCGGCGAAGGCCTTCGCCGTGCTCCCGTCCCGAAACGCCACGATACCGTAACCCATCGGTGTCTCCACACCGCCGGCATGTACCAGAGTCGCGCTGAGCAATGGAATCAGATCGCCGGAGTCGTGGTCCTCGACCCAAGCCTCGGGAACCTCCCGGTGCATGGCCAACATGGCGCGCAGCAGGCAGCCGATGTCATCGTACTTCGTAAGCACACCGCTGCGATCTCTGAGCTCACCCGCGAAGCCCGGCTGACTGATGCGCATGCGGCAGTGCGCGCAGGCATCGCGGCCGTAGTTGATCGGCTCCGTACCGGTGCGCTGCGTTGGCCAGAGGAAGACGACCCCGCCGATGACCGCGAGGACGGCGAGTGCGAGCCCTGCCACCAGCCGCGTCACGTGACCGGCGTCCTCCGGAAGCACACGTAGCCCACGGTGAGCGGAACGACCGCCATCGCCAGCAGCGCGCCAATGAGCAGCGCGGCGAGGCCGGCGGCGCCGAACTGATCGAGGCCGAAGACGCCCACCGGTCCGAGCACGTCCAGGCGCTGCGACAGCGCCAGCGTGCCCAGCACGCGCGCTTGCTGCACGGGATTGATCAACGCCAGGATGAACACCTGTGCGGGGCCGAGGCGGCGCGCGATCGTCAGGCCGATGGTGCCGAGGTCGGAGACGTACACCAACAGCAACCACACCGCGAACGCCGCGCCGATCACCCGGGCGCGGGCGCGCAAGCACACCGAGAGCACGGTGCCGATGCTGAGCGTGGCCGCCGCCAACAGCACCGTCAGCGCCACCAGCCCCGCGAAGCCGCGCACGTTGCCGCCGTTAGCCGCAACGCCCACGATGATGCCGGTCGCACCAAAGCCGACGCCGATCGACGCCGCCACCGCCGCGAGCAGACCGAGGTACTTTCCCGCAAAGACTTCGGCGCGCGTGACCGGCTGGGCAAGCAGCATCGCCAGCGACCCGTCTTCCAGCTCGCCTGCTATGCCCAGACCACCGAGCGACAGCGTCACCAGCGGCACGAAGAGCAGCGCCAGGTTCAGCAGACTCGCCGTCGTCCGGTCGAACCCCGCCAGGCCGGAACGCTGTGCGCCCGCAAGCCCCAGCATCGACAGTCCGAGCGAGAGCACCAGAAAGCACGCTGCCGCCACGACGAACCAGCGGCTGCGCAGCGCCTCGCGCAGCTCGCGCGCCACCACCAGCCCCGTCTCCCGCGGCCTCATCGCCGTTCCCCCCGCGCGCTGGGGATTGTCGACAAATGGCGAGCCGGCCCTTCGAGACGGCCCCGAGGAGATGGGGCCTTCTCAGGGCGAGCGGAATTCTCCTTTGTCTTGAATGAAATGAATTCTGATACCGCTCGTGCTGAGGCTCTCGAAGCACGTTCTTCGCGTTGATCGACAGTTCCGCTGAACGGAATCACACGCGCCAGCTTCTCCGCCGGTGCGGCAAAAGACACCAGCCGACCGCGGTCGATGTGCAAGACACGGTTGGTGAGACTGTCGACCTCCTCCGGACGGTGCGACGCCAGCAGCAACGTGCGCCCGCTGTGGCGCAGGCGGCCGACGATCTCGAAGAAGTGCTCCTGGCCTTCGTGGTCGAGACTCGCGCTGGGCTCGTCGAGGAGCAGCACCGGCGTGTCAGCGAGCAACGCCAGCGCCAGCGACAAGCGCTGCTGCATGCCACCGGAGAACGTTCGTACCCGCTCGTTGGCGTGCGCCTCGAGGCCGACCTCGCGCAGGGTTGCGACGATGCGCGCGCGGTCAATCCGCCGCAGCCGGGCAACGAACCCCAGGACCTCCCGGGCGGGGGCGTCGCCGAACGCCGCCTTCTGGGGCACATACGAGACCAACGAGCGGGCCGCGATCTCGGCACTCACAACATCGTGTCCTCCGATGCTGGCCTGGCCCGCGAAGGGCACGAGCCCGAGCAGGCAGCGCAGAATGCTGGTCTTGCCGGAGCCGTTCGGGCCCACCAGCGCGACCGACTCACCGCGCGCTATGTGGAAGGACACGTGGTCGAGAACGACGCGGCCGTCGAGCGTCAGGCACAAGTCGGTGGCGGTGATCATGACAAAACGGATCGCGCAGCGATCACGGCAATCGCCGCTAGAGCAAAGAGTCCAGCCCCCGCCACGGTGAAGCCGCTGCCGCCGGCCGCCTCGTCGGTTCGCGTCCACGCGGTGAGCGGGGCCTGCACCAACGGATGGGGATCGGTGAGCTTCGGGCGTGGCGCGAAGATCGGGAACAGCCGCGCCGCCAGGTCGATGGCCTCTGCCGCCGGCGAGGTGTCAAAGAACGCCAGCGCGGGATAGCGGTCGGCGAGCACTTCGTAGGTGCTCTCGATCCGGTACGGGATCTCGGACACGCCGTCGCCGTTGGTGTCGTACGCGATCGCATCACTCCAGTAGTTGCCGCGTCCGTCGACCGACCAGACGTTGCCCTCCGCGGTGCCGGTCCCCAACACCTGCACCTGGCTGCGGTTGCCCAGGAAGGCGTTCTCCCAGAAGCGGATGCGTCGCGACAGCGGCTGCAGCGCCAGCCCCACATCGTTGCGGGCAATCAGGTTGGCGTGGACGTCGACGCGACCGTCCTTGGCTTGCGGCGCATTGTCGAAGAACAGCGCGGTGTCGTTCTGGATGAAGCGGTTGCCGACGATGAAGACGTCGTCGGCGTCCTTCAGCAACAGCCCGTACGCCGCCGGGCCGTTGGAGAACGAGAAGGCGTTCTCGGTGAGATCGATGCCACGGCTATACATGATCGCCGCGCCCACCTGATTGTCCTCGAAGCGATTGCGACGAAAGACGTTGCGGTCGGAGTACATGTAGTGCAGGCCGTAACGGCTCGTGCGCACGACGTTGTCTTCCACTGCGGTGTCGGACGAGTACCAGATGACCACATCGCGGCTGCGCTCGACGTGGTTGCCGATCAGCCGGCAGCCGCTCGAGTACCACAGGCGGATGCCGTCGCCGCGGCGGACGTGCGGAAGGTCCTTGCCGCGGATGGTCGAGCTTTCGATGGAGCAGCGGTCGCCTTGCACGATGAAGATGCCGAAGAGCGTGTCCTCGACGCGCGTGTCGACGATGCGCACATCGGCCGCCTTCTGTATGCGGATGCCGGCGTCTTCCGTGTTGTAGGTCGTGCCGCTGTTGCGCACCGTGAGCCCGCGCAACTCCACACCGGGGGCTTCGATGCGCACCACCGTGCCGGTGTCGTCGCCGTCGATCACGGCGCCGGGGCGGCCCACGATTCGGACCGACTTGTCGACAATCACGTGCTCGTGCAGGACACCAGCAGGCACGATCACCGTGTCGCCATCATGAGCGGCGGCCACAGTTTGGGCCAACGTGCCGTGCGGCGTGCCGGCGACCAGCTCTGCCGCCGTCGCGCTCGAACACGCGACCGCGGAGGCGAGACCGGCACCGACGACAACTGCCAGGGCCTGGCGTCGCCGCCGCGTGGGCGGCACCGCGAACACCAAACCGAGGCCGAGCAATGCGGACGTGCCCGCGGCGTAAAAGCCGGCGCCCAGCTCGGTGGCGACCTTGAACTGCCCGACCTCGTACTCACCGAACAGCTTGGGCTCGATGCGGCTCACCGTCAGGTTGAGTGCGGCGTCGGGGTCGCGTTGGTTCACCGCCTTGGTCATCCACAGCTTGAGGTCGATGAGCACCACGGCGGGCATGATGAGCGCCGGCGACACCATGAGGAGGCGGAGCCAACGGCGGCGCATCCACGGCGCCAACACCAGCCCGCCAATGGCGCCCAGCATGCCGAGCGGCGCGAGCGCCCGCTCGATGCGCGCCAGCGTTCCCATCGGTTTGATGCCGACGTAGTGGCCGAGCAGGTCGACTTCGCGCACGTCCCCGTCGACGGTGCGCGGACTGATGATGACGACGAGCGTGCGCTGGCCGTACTGCGGCGCCCGTGCCTTCATGATCCACCACGGCAAGACCCACGCGAACGCGATGCCGAGGGCGGCCACCACCACGATGGTGAAGCTCGCCATCGCGTCCGGTGCCCGCGGCACCGGATGAGAGTCTGCGTGTTCCATGGTCCTCTCAGGAGCCAGCTGCTCGGCGTGCATCGGCTACTTCTTCTTCGGCTCGACGAGCAGCCAGCCGGTGAACTCCATGTGCAGCGCGGAGCAGAACTCGGTGCAGTAGTACGGGTACACGCCCGCCCGGCTGGCGACGAACTCGGCGCGCTCGGTGGCGCCCGGATCGATCGATAGGTTGATGTTGTAGCCGTGCAGCCCGAACCCGTGCGTCGCGTCGCGCGCGGTTTCGACGTTGGTCCAGTTGAACACCACGCGGTCCCCTTCCTTCACGCGCACGATGTCCGGGGTGTAGTGCGAGCGCAACACGGTTCCATTGACGGTGACCGTGTTCCCATCGCGCTTGACCGCTTCCTTGCCTTGCTCGGTAGCGTGCTCGGAGTGCTTCATCGTGAGTGGATCCCAGCCGACCTCGGGGTACGTCGTCCACGCCTGCAGCATCTCCACCGGGATGATCATCGAGTTGTGCGGCTCGCCGATGGAGGGGGTGTCGGAGAGCAGCTTCATCTTCGGCCCGCTCACGTCAATGAGCTGCAGGTTCTGCGGATGCAGCGGCCCGAGAGGCGGAAAGCGGTCCACCGACCACTTGTTGAGGGCGACGACGTACTTGCCCCACGGCTTCTTCGTATTCGAGCCGGGCGCCTGCAGGTGGCCGATGTTGTAGTGCACCGAGATCTTGTCGACGACCTTCCACGCCTTGTCGGGCGGGTTGTACGGTGGCCCGATGGTCCACTTGACCACGGTCGAGTCGAGGAAGTGCGACGTGTAGCCGTTGCCGTCGTTGTCGAAGACGCTGTGCAGTGGGCCGAGGCCGGTCTGGATGTGGCCGGCGACGCAGGCGTCGTACTTGAGGATTGAAATGCCGAAGTCGTCTTTACCCTCGAAATTCTGCTCAGTGATCGCCTTCCTGATGTTCTCGACCGAGTACGCGGTGACGTGTGGATCGAGCTTGCCCGACACGATGACGTACTCGCCACCGGGGACGAGATCGACGCCGTGCGGGCTCTTCGACTCGGGCACGAAGTACATCAGCTTCTCGGCGACCACGGTGGGCAGCTGGATGACCTTCATGCCGTTGATGACCTTGGTCTTCGTCGGGTCCTTCGCCAACTGCTCCGCCTTCTTCCAGTCGATGACGTGCAGGTAATCCATCTCGCGCTGCGAGGCACCGATCTCCATCGGCGGCTTGCCCTCGAGGTCGCCGCCGGTCGCCATCTCGACGTTCATCGAGTTGATGAAGAAGTAGCCGTCGGACGGGCCGCGGCCGGCGATGGAGAGATCCTGGAAGTACGGCGGCAGCTCGATCTGGAACGACTCAGCGGGTACAATCTGCCCGTTCTTGCGGTCGAACCGCAGGAAGCTCACCATCCCCTTGTACTTGCTCTTGTAGTCCTCGATCGGTGCGTAGCCGTTCGCCTCGTTGTACGGCGTCGGGAAGAACGTGCTGACGATGACGTACTCGCTGTTGTCGGTGAACACGCCGTGGTGATCGGAGTTGGCGTTGGGGATCTTGAAGATGCTCTTGGTCTTGAAATCGCGCAGCGAGATGATGGCGACGCGGCCGGCGCTCTTGTCGGTGCCGATGACCCACTCGCCGTCGTACTTGCCGTTGGTGAGCGACATCTGCGGATGATGCAGGTCGCCCCAGGTCTGCGTCGGCAGACCCTGGGCGAACGAGCCCTTCTTCAACACCTCCGCGGCGCCCGTGTCTCCCTGCCCCCACCCTTGCCACGAGTCCGGCGCGTAGACGGGAATCTCTTTCAGCAAGCGCATCGACGGGATCCCGTACAGCAGCACAGAGCCGCGATGGCCGCCGGAGGTGAACATCACGAAGTCGTCGTACTTCCCGGGTGCGACGAAGGTCTTGAGCGCAGCTTCCGCTTCGTCGGGCGTGAGGCCGCGCTGCTGGATGATCTCGTCGAGCGACCCGGCCGGCACCGCGGCCTGACTGATCGTGACATCTCCGCCACCGCCGCGGCTCAGGATCAGCCCGACAGCACCTCCCGCGATGAACGCGGTCATCACCATCACGCGAATTCGGTTCTTCATCGTTACCTCCCTCCTCGATGACGCGACACAATCCGTTGCAGCCTGGGAGTCACCGAAACGAACTTGCCGCGAGCTACTCTGCCTCTCATTCTTTCTTGGGTGGGGGCAACCGAGCAGTTGGCGTACCAGCGGGCATCGAACCAGCAAGCGTCTCGCTGCGCATCGCGCAGTGTTCGGTGATTCCGAATCCTGCGACGCGGTCGTTTCCAAATTCCGAGATACGGCTGAGGCGGCACGCCTGCTCGCTCGCCCGGATGCGGCGCCGCTGCGGTTGGTCGGAGCGTCCTCAGCCTCGGAAGGCAACTTCCCGAACGTGGGGATCGACCCGGTTGGATTCGCGGACCTAGCACCCGGGCAGGCGTAGGAGCGTGAGCCTGACCAGCGGTGTGACTGGCGAGCGGCTTGCAAGCGAATTGAGCTGTAATGGACGACGGCCCGATCGCGAATCCCGCAACGGGATGCGGGTGACTGCGCATGTTCAAGAACCGAAGGGACGCGGGACGGAAGCTGGCGGCGCCGCTCCTCGTATACCGGGACCAGCACCCCGTGGTGCTGGCGCTGCCACGGGGCGGCGTCCCCGTGGCGTACGAGATCGCCTGTGCGCTCGATGCGCCGCTCGATATCATCGTCGTGCGCAAGCTCGGCGCACCGGGGCAACCCGAGCTGGGGATCGGCGCCGTGGTCGACGGGGACCATCCGCAGCGCGTCTTCAATGAGGATCTCCTGCGCCTGTTGCACGTGTCCGACGACTACCTGAACCGTGAAGTCGCCCTCGAGCTGCAGGAGATCCGTCGCCGTCAGGAACGCTACCGCGGTGGGCGCCCGCCGGTTGCCGTCGCGGACCGAACCGCGATCGTCGTCGATGACGGCATCGCCACCGGCGCGTCGATGCGGGCGGCTCTGCGAGGCGTCAGGCGCAGCCGACCGCGGCGGCTGGTGCTCGCGGTTCCCATCGCCCCACCGGACACGATCGCCGCGCTGCGGCCGGAGGTCGACGACTTGGTGTGCCTCAGCACACCGGCCTTTTTCCAGGCCGTTGGACAGTTCTACGACGAATTCACCCAGACCACCGATGAAGAAGTGATTCGTCTGCTCGAGGCAGCGCGGCAGCACCAGACGCCGCCCGCGGCCCGAGCTGCCGGAGAGTGAATCGCGACCCACGGGCGCATCCGTTTTTCGAGGAGATACGCTTCACGAGGAAAGAGGCCTCATGTACTGTCGCGCCTTCGCTTGTGACTTCGACGGCACCGGAGCCGATAACGGCGAGCTCGCACCGGAGCTGGCCGCGGCGCTCGGCGCCGCACGCGCCCAGGGGTTCGTGACGCTGCTGGTCACCGGTCGCGTCTACGAGGAGGTCGAGGCGCGGTGCGGCGATCTGTCGCTGTTCGACGCCGTGGTCGCCGAGAACGGCGCCGTCGTCAGCCTGCCGGGCGCGCAGCGCACGATCCAGATCGGCAAGCCACCACCGCCCGAGTTCCTGGGTGCGCTGCGCGCGCGTGGTGTGCCGTTCCAGGCCGGTGCGGTCATCGTCGGTACCTGGGACCGTCACGTCATCGAAGTGATGGAGTTGATCCGACGCTTCGGGATTGACGCCCAGCTGATCTTCAACCGCGGGGCGATGATGGTGCTGCCGAGCGGCATCAACAAGGCCGTCGGTGTGCGGCGCGCCCTCGAGGAGCTCGGGCGCAGCCCGCGCAACTTGATTGCGTTCGGTGACGCGGAGAACGATCTGCCGCTGTTCGCGATCGCCGGGGTTGCGGTGGCGGCGCGTAGCGCCGTCCCGGCGGTGGCGGCCCAGGCGGATGACCGCGTGTCGCAGCCGGGTGGTGCCGGGGTCGCGCACTACATTCATCACGTGCTGGCGCGCGGCGGGATGGTGCCGTCACCGCCCCGGCACGACCTCGTGCTCGGCACCGCCACCGACGGAACGTTAGCCGTGCTCCCAAGCTCCGGAATGAACGTGATGATCACCGGCGATCCGCGCTCCGGGAAGTCTTGGCTGGCTGGGCTGGTGGCGGAACATCTCATCGAGGAAGGCCATCGGCTGTGCATCGTCGATCCGGAAGGCGACTACCTTTCCCTGGCACAGCGCCCGCGCGTGCTGGTGCTCGGCCATGAGCTCGCCCTGCCCGAACCGACCGTGGTGCCGCACCTGCTCTGCGACCACTTGTCGAGCGTCGTTCTCAACCTGGCGTCGTTACCTCAGCACGCACAGGCGGAGTACGTCGACGACGTCCTCCGCGAGATCGAAGGCGTGTCGGCTGCCGCCGGTATCCCGCAGTGGGTCCTCATCGACGAGGCGCACTACTTCTTCCATCAGCCCGACCCGGCGAACCGGCGCTTTGCGGGCACCACGAACTTCCTGTTCGCGACGTATCGGCCGAGCCTGGTGTCGGATGCGGTGTTTGCGGCCGTCCAGGCGCACATCATCACCCACACGTCCGTGGACGAGGAGCGCTACTTCATCTCGAGTCTGCTGGCCGACCGCGGCCCGCAGGAGCTGGTGGCCGCGGAAATCCTGGCGCAGCTGGACCGGCGGCACGCGGGGCTGCTGATCGAGGATCCAACGAATCCGCACTGGCAGGTGTTCACTCCCGGCGACCGAGTCACGGCGCACGCGCACCACGCCCGCAAGTATGCGGATGTTCATCTCGCCGATGACAGGTCATTTCGTTTCCTGCGTACCAACGGGACGACCGTGGTCGCCCACAACGTCGTCGAGTTCCACAGTGCGGTGCGCAGGGTACCTATGGAGTCCTTGCGGCATCATCTGAGCGCGGGCGACTTTTCCCGCTGGGCCGCCGATGTCTTGGGCGCCGAGCTGCTGGCGCGTGGCCTGCGCAAGCTGGAATGGACCGTGCTCTCCGGGGCGAGCCCGAATCGTGAAGAGATCCTCGCGCACATCGAGGACCATTATTTGATCTGATCGCAGACTCGGCCCGTCGGTACCTTGCAATCTCTTCGAGAAGCTGCGCGAGTCGGAGGGTGTGGTGGTCTCAAGAGGTGACATCGTCTGGAGCATCGTGGGACTGCTCGGGCTCGCGGCTTGTTACAGACCATCCGTCGACCCGCCTACCACTCAGGAGCTCGCCGCTGCACGCGCCAGGATGCTGGAGCACTTGCAGGCCCAAGGCATCCGCGATGCACAGGTGCTGCGGGCCATGCGCCGCGTGCCGCGCGACGAGTTTGTGCGTCCCGAGGACCGCAAGCTCGCCTATGCCGATCAAGCGCTGCCGACCAGCGGCGGACAGACCATCTCGCAGCCGTACATCGTGGCCCTCATGACGGAGCTGTTGCAGGTGCGCGGTGACGAGCGCGTCCTCGAGATCGGCACCGGGTCCGGGTATCAGGCTGCCGTGCTGTCCCTGCTCGCGCGCGAGGTGTACTCGATCGAGATCGATGCGACGCTGGCGGACGCCGCGCGCCGGCGCCTCCAGCGTCTCGGGTATCACAAGGTGCAGGTGCGTGCCGGCGACGGCTTTTACGGGTGGGAAGAGGCGGCGCCGTTTGATGCCATCATAGTCACCGCCGCGGCGCCCAGGGTGCCCGAGCGCTTGGTGGCACAGCTGAAGATCGGCGGGTGTTTGGTCATGCCGTTGGACGAAGGAGGGCGTCACACGTTGATTCGCGCCCGCAAACAAGCCGATGGGTTGAAGATCGAGCGCTTCGCCGACGTGACCTTTGTGCAGATGACCGGTGCGGTGCGTACGCCGAACCCGTAGTCGACAAGCTAAGCCGCCTGCGCCCTCGCGGTACCACAAAGTCGCTGACAGAGCTTCGATGCGTCGCCAAGAGACGGGGTGGGCTCTCGGCTCGAACGGCTCTTATGCCTCACCAAACCGTTCACCCCAATATACAAGTAACGGCCCTTCTCTTGGGCCGTGTATCGAGGGGCAATCGCGCGCCAATCGCTGCCAATGCCCTCTGTAGACGACTTTGACGTGAACCTGGCGGCACCATTACCACACCGGCTGCTTGACAAGTGCCCCTCGTTCGCGACATGACTTCGCATCTCTGAAGTGTACCATCGCTATTCTGGGGGGCGTCGGTGAGCAGTCAGCAAGACGCAGAGCGAGCCGCGGCGCGTCCTGATCTGATGCAAGAGCCAACAACGCCATTCCTTCCCCGACTCTCGGCTGACTGTCAGCAATGCATTGCTGTCGCGGCAGTCGTAGGACGAGAGTTCCGTTTGGGCCTCTTGGCTCACGCTATTGACGGGCGGCCAACGCAGACCAGGTTGCTCGAACTGCTCGATGAAGCACAGCGTGCGGGAGTCGTGGTGAGGGTTGCGGGCGATCCTGACGCGTTCCGATTTGTGGACGCGGCAACCCACGACGCAGTCTATCTGCAGCTCCCCAACGCTGAGCGGGTTCGTCTTCACGGCGCGGCCACACGGGCTATCGAAGCAGTATACGTCAGTGCTTTGGAGCCACACTACACTCAACTGGCCAATCATTTCACCCAAACCGGCGCGGCCGAGGATGTCGCGAAAGCGATCGACTATGCCCTGATGGCTGCCAGCCGATTCACCGGACTCCATCAGCATGACGATGCAGTAGCTTTCTATGAGCTGGCGCGGACGGTATTGCTGCGCTCGGCGCCGGACCCTGCGCAGCACTGCGAGCTACTGCTCGGCTTGGCATCGGCACAGCAGCGGGCCGGACGCAAACTGGAGGCGCGCGCCAACCTGGAGCAAGCCGCCGAGCTGGCGCGCCGGTTCGGCGCACCCGAGGTGCTTGCCCGCGCCGCACTCGGATACGGTGACGCTCGGAGTTGGGGTGAGACCGGCGTGGTCAACGACACGCTGGTCGGGCTCTTGGAAGAGTCGCTCCGCAGCCTGCCCGCCGGTCAGTATGGGCTTCGCGCCCGCGTGCAGGCACGCCTCGCTGAGGAGCTCTATCACCTGGCGCCCGACCAGCGAAGGGCTCCCATCCGCGCCGCTGTAGCTGCTGCCCGCCGCGCACGGGATCCGGCCGTGTTGGCTCAGGTGCTGCTCAGCCGCCGATTTGCACTGTGGACACCGGAGACTCTTGAGCAACGGCGCAACGATGCCACCGAAGCCGTCGCGTTAGCCCGCAAGGCTCCCGCTCCGGAGATTGCGGCGCAGGGGATCGCCTGGCTGATCGGCGACCTGTTGGAGCTCGGTCTCGTTGTCGAGGCCGACCTGCAGATCCAAGCCTTCGCCAAGCTCGTCGAGCAACTGAGGCAGCCGGCCCTGCGCAGCCACGAACTCCGGGTTCGTTCGATGCGCGCGGCGATGCTCGGCCGATTCGACGAGGCGGAGCGGCTCGCCACGGAAGCGCTGCAAATTGGCACCTCCTTTCAGGATGCAGACGCCCCGCTGATCTTCGGCGGCCAGCTCTTCGCCTTGCGGCGACTGCAAGGAAGGCTGGACGAGATCGAACCGACCGTCAGAGCATTCACCGAGAGCATGCAGAACGTGTGGATGTGGCGCGTGACCTTGGCGACGATCTCTACCGACCTGGGGAACTTGACCGACGCGCGGCACGAGTTCGATTCCTTGGCGCGCAACGATTTCGCCGATCTCTTTCGCGACGCGCACTGGCTCACGGCAGTCGCCTTGCTGGCGGAGGTGTGTGCTTCCCTGCAGGACGCGGCCCGAGCGTCGATCCTCTACGAGCTGCTGACCCCGTTCGCGACGCGGCACATCATCGCCGTGCCAGGCATCGCATCGGCGGGCTCGGCATCCTACTACCTCGGTCTCTTGGCGTCGACGATGGATCAGTGGTCGGTGGCGATCCGGCACTTCGAGGCGGCGCTCAAGATGAACAAGGACATGCAAGCGGTCCCGCACGTTGCCCAAACCGAGCATGCCTTCGCGGTCGCCTTGCTGGCAAGGAACCAAGGCACTGATGCGCAGCGCGCAGCGAAGCTGCTGGCTTCTGCGATCGCCACCTACGAGCGGCTGGGGATGCAAGGTTATCTCGCACAGGCCTGCGCATTGCGCGACGGGAAGTCCTCCACGCCAGTGGCGCGACCCGAGGGTAGCGACGCCGATAGCGCACCCGAATTCCCCGTCTTCGTTCGTGACGGCGACGAATGGAACATCACCTGGCAGCGAAAGACCATCAGGATGAAGCACGTCCGTGGGCTGAGCGTCATCGCTCATCTGATCCGCCATCCGCGGCGGCGATTCCACGTGACCGAGCTTGCTCCTATCGCGGACGGCGTGATCCACATCGCAGAATCGACCATTCCCGCGCGGCTGACGGCGCAACAGCGCGAATCGTTGCGGTGGCAATCCTTCTGGCGCGAGCTGCACCGGATGGAATGGGAGACCGGCAACGCTGAGCGACGAGGCGACCGGGCCGCGGTGCGAACCTTTCGGCGCAAGACGACGCTCATGCGAAAGCAGTTCGAGCGGGAGCGGGCCGCGGAAGTAGAGCAGGTCCGAAAGCGGATCGGGCGGAATCTTGCGACGGCGTTCAAGGACATCGGAAAGGTGAGCGAAACCCTGCGGCGGCATCTCGTGCTCACCATCGATCCAAGATTCAAAGAACTCTCGTACGATCCCGATGCGAATGAGGGCCAGTGTGGCACTTCTAGACGGAAGCGTAGCACCTACGCGGCGCCCATTGCGGGTCCGCCGGAATGACCGATATGGCTCCGAGATCGGCTTGCCTTGGAGGTACTTCTTGAACGGTCACAGCTCCATACCGGGACGCGCATCAACGGTATCTGACCGAGTCAGCGGTCCGACGTGCGGCTGGACGTCCGGCTCACGCCAGCCAGTCTTCCACCGTGAGGTCCTCGATGTTCTCGAAGTCGCGCGTGTTGTGCGTCACCAGCACGGCGCCGTGTGCCAGCGCGACAGCGGCAATGAGTGCGTCGATTTCCCCGGTGGGTTTGCCGATGGTGCGGAGATGCGCTCGCAACGTGCCGTACTGGTGGGCTGCCTTCTCATCGAAATCAACGACCTCAACGCACTGAAGGAAAGTCGAAAGACGGGCAAGGTTCTCGCCCGGGCGCGCGGACGCCTTCGCGCCGTAGTCCAGTTCCGCGACCACCAATGCTGGAGCTGCGATCTCCTCGATGTGGCTCGATATCTTGGCAGTGACTGCGGCATCGCCGTTGAGATGGGCCACCACCACATTCGTATCGAGCAGAATCATCCGAGATCGGTCGTCTCACGGGGCGTCGCGTCGCGTCGTCGCTGCTCGATTTCCGCGAAGACGGTTGCAAGCGAAGGATCGGTTGCCCAGGCGCCGGCGGTCGCGGCGAGCAGGCGACGCTTCTCGTCTTTGGTCAGCGGTGTGCGCTCGATGCGCACGATGACGGCTGCTCCGTCTGGGACCCGCGGTTCGGCGTCGAGATCGATGTGCTTGCCGTGGACAACGCCATTCAGTGTTACGGCCATGGGACACCTCGCTGTGATTCTGCCTTATCCATCCAGCCGGCTGCATCCTGCCACGAGCGGCGAGCGCGACTCAAGCGGATCAGGCGGAATCTCGCCGCGGCGTTCAAGGACATTGGAAAGAAGAGCGAGGAACTGCGGCAGCATCTCGTCCTCGCGATCGATCCAAGATTCAAGGAAGTCTCGTACGATCCCGATGCGAATGAGGGCCAGTGTGGCACGTCTAGACCGAAGCGTAGCACCTGCGCGTCGCGCATTGCGGGTCAGCCGGAATGACCGATATGGCTCCGAGATCGGTTCAAACGACCGAGATCAGATGGATCAGATCAGAACTCCACGCCTCGGAATGCGCGGCGATCTCAGCCGAGGGGCGGAAATGGATGCGCACCAACCATAGGCGCAGAGAAACGAGCATAAGGAGACGGCCGGATGAGAACAGTTGTAGGGATGACTCGATGCAATGGTCGCCGGTTCGTTACTCGGGACATCATGGCGGCCGCGATGAGTGCCTTCCTGGTCACAGGCCAACTCGTCGCGCTCGCGGCTAACGCCGCGGACTGGCCGATCGCCAGCGTCCAGTTTAGCGGCTCGGCACCGCCGAATGACTTCGGCACCTACGACAGCATCACGCCAGATGAGTATCACACGGGCATGGACATCCGCGGTATCCCCACCCCCTGCGATTACAACACTCCGGTCCTGGCTGGCGTCAGCGGCTCGGTGAATCAGATCATCCGTGTGACCGACTGCGGCTCGGAGCCGGCCGACCATTGCCCAAAGAACGGCTGTCCCGATCACGGCCTCGGTAACACAGTCATTGTTGCCGGAGCTGATGGCCGGTACTACCAGTACTCGCACCTCGAATCGATCGCAGTGACTCTGAATCAACCTGTATCGCCGGGCACGCAGATCGGAATCATCGGCAACTCTGCAGCGGGTGTTCAACGTCGTGGCTCTTGCTCGAACCCGCAGTGTTCCGATTCGACCAAGAACTTCGGACCTCATCTGCATTTCGAGGTCAAGACCAGTGCGGTCATCTGCGCGCCATCCGCTCCTACCGACTTCAGCAAGTGTGGCTACTCATCAGAAGACCCCTCGACCCTCGGCTTCATTGATCCCGCGCGGCAGGTCGTACCTATCACCCCCTTGGGCAGCCCAGCAGTCGTGCGGGTGGTCGAATCGTTTTTGAGCGTTCGCGGCACACCGACCACGCAGCAGGGCGATCCGACTGGGCGTGTCCTTCAGGGCGAGAAGTACGTTGCCTTCGAGCGCAGCGGGGCCTTCTTTCATGTCTACGTGGCGGGGAAGGAGTTGCCTCTCGAAGGCTGGATTGCCGAGACCGACGCAACTTGTGCCGCCGGCCAATGTTCGGTGATTGAGAGTGCCGCCACGACGACCGTACGCGTCCTCTCACCGCCAGCCAGCGGCGGCGTGAACGTGCGCGACGCGGCTTCGACGTCGGGCACCCGGATCGCTCGCATCTGGCAAGGTCAGCGGTTTGCAGTCGTGGCGACTGCCCCCGCGGGGAACGGGTGCACTAGCAGCTGGTATCAACTGCAACTCCCGCGGCGGATCAATGCGGTGATCACTGCAGTGGTCGGGTGGGCCTGCAGCGCCACAGTGTCGGAGACCCTGCTGGTCGTGGAAACGATCGGCGCGAGCGCTCCGACGAACACGCCAACCTCCACCCCTACCTCCACGCCCACAGCGAGCCCGAGCAATACGGCGACGCGCACTGCGACCGCGACTCCGACGAACACACCGACGCTCCTTGCCGGCGCGCCGTCGATCACACCGACAGGCACGCCAACCCCGACCAGCACACGAACACCCACGTCGACGCGGACGCTTAGCCCTCTCCCATCGGCGCCCACTGCGACGCCGACGCGGCCGCCAACCGCGACTAGCACGACGACTCCCACCTCCACCGCAACTGTGCCAGCGAATGCAGTCTTCGTTCCGGGCGACCAGCGCGGCGGTATCAATACGGGCGTGTACGTGAATCAGGGCGACCTCATCAACATCAGCGCCAGTGGAACCATCCTATTCGACCTTCCGTCACGAACGAAGACGGTAGGCCCGGACGGCAGTGGTCAGCCGGGGCAGGACTGCGTCGACCAAGAGCTTCTCCAAGGTATCTCTGGCGGAAGCCTCGTGGGTGCGGTGGGCGGGCCTCCAGCGGAGGGGTTCGCGGGACTTCTCCAGGCTGGTGGAACAGGCGTCTACGGCCCGGGGTTCGTTGGGACGAATTTCTCAGCCACCGCGCCGGCGAGCGGATACATCTTTCTGGCGATGAACGACTGTAACTACACCGACAACGAGGGCTCCTATGTCGCGGTGATATCGGTCGGCGTCAACCTGCCGACTTTCACGCCAACCCCAACTCCCACGCCGACTCGCAACAACGGTTGCGCAGCGCATCCTGGCGCGGTCTTCTGCGACAACTTCGACGACAACACGATCGACTCGTCACGCTGGGTTCGCCGCATCATAGGCGCGGGTGACATGGACATCCAGGAAACGAACGGGCGGCTCGAGGCGAGCCTCGGGCCGAACGTGACACCATTCACCGATGGCAGTTTCGGCGCGTTGTACGAGAACCGTTGCGAACTGAGCGGGGATTTCGACATCGAGATCGGCTTCGAGCTGTTGCAGTGGCCGGCGGCCAACGGCGTCCCGGTGGGTATGATGGTCACGAGTACAGATGCGCCGGACGGAGTAACCCCCCTTGGCGTCGTGTCCGTGGAACGGGTCAGTCTCGTCGAGGGAGAACGGTACACTTTGTTTGCGAGTACGGAAGGCACGAGCTCGCGCGCCGCCACGGCGGAACTCTCGGGAAGGTTCCGACTCGTCCGGAGTGGGGACACCATTACGGGCGGCTATCTGAGCGCCGGGAGCTGGGTCACTCTCGGTTCCTATCGGGCGCCCGGGGACCGGTTGAAGTTCCGTTTCGGCGCGTGGAGTAACAGCGGCCACTTGCCGCTTCAACTCACCCGGGTGGCGCTCGACGACTTCGTCGTGAATCAGGGAACTATGGTCTGCCCCGAAGCGCCCACCACCTGCTCGCAGGTGCTGTTCGAGGACAACTTCGACGGCTCGGCGCTCGATCCGGCTCGGTGGAACATTGTGACGAACGGGTACCCGGAGCCGGCGCTCTCGGTGGTCGACGGCTTTGTCTATGTTGGACGGAACATCTCGTCCACCACCTTTCCGGCGATCATCTCCACTGCGAACCCGTTCCCGGCCACGGGAGATTTCTCGCTGGAGGTGGCGA
This sequence comes from uncultured Binatia bacterium (SeqCode), assembly GCA_964498075.1. Classification (GTDB taxonomy): domain Bacteria; phylum Desulfobacterota; class Binatia; order HRBIN30; family HRBIN30; genus CAZCGA01. The sequence continues at coordinate 28,823 of CAZCGA010000012.1, forward strand.
TGCAGTATTCGAAGGTGGCGGGCTACGGTGACGGCCTCTGGCTGTCCGGTCCCAACGGCGAAATCTTGTTCCGGATTTGGCAGGACACACTGACTGGCGGAGTCCGCGTCTCGCTCAACGATCGGGAGCAATATGTCGTCAACCCGAACCTCAGCCTGCACCGGTATCGCTTCGAACTCGCGCGGAACATCGCCACGGTCTACGTCGACGATGTCGCCGTTCTCTCGCAGCCACTCGCCGTGCGCCCAACCAGGTTGGCGTTTGGGAATGGAGCAACCGGACTCTCATCAGGGTTCTGGACGCTGTTCCAGATCGACTCCATCCGGGTGAGCTCTGGGTGTACGTCTCCACCGCTGCTGGTCGACGATTTCGACAGCACCGCGATCGACCAGGGCCGCTGGGAGCAACTGTCATTCGGCAACGGTCCGACCCTCAGCGCCACCGGGCAGCGGGTCGAAATCACTATTCCTGCGAATTCTGCCGGAATCGAAGTGGGGGGCGTTGGGAGGTTCGGGTCGGGTCTGTTGTCGACCTGTGCGCTGGATGGCGACTTCGACGTACAGGCAGATTTCGATCTGCCCGAGTGGCCATCCCAGAGCGGAGTGCGCGTTCAACTGCAGGCGGCGCCGCTTGCGCCACAGACCCATTCAACGATGAACGTCGCGTTGCTGGAGCGCGTTAGCGTTGGGCAAAAGGATTATGGTGGGGTCGACCTTCCAGGTGAGGTGTACGACACCTGGTCAGGGGACACAGGTTACTACATAAGTGGGGTTACCCCGACCGGGGACCGCGGAGGAACGCTTCGCCTCGTGAGAACCGGGGGCATTCTTAGAGGATACTTCTCGCAAGCAGATGCGTGGGCCGCGGTGGGATCTTTCACCCCCGCGACTGGTCCCTTCCGCATCCTTCTTGTGGCGGGGAGCTACCGCGGGAGCGACGGATCCGGGTTCACGAGCCAGCAAACCCGAGTCGCCTTCGACAACTTCGTCATCAATCGGGGCCTGCTCGATTGCTCGCCGCGCCCGACGCCGACGCCGCATGTGCCCTGCAGCGGCACCGGAACGGTGAAGTCCCAATCGATTTGTACGAACACGACGTGGTCGCTAGCGGAGAGTCCGATCCGGGTTACCCAGACCGTAGCTGTGGGAGGTGGATGCCCGCCGGGCGCGGCGCCCACGCTAACCATCGAGCCCGGCGTCGAAGTCTGCTTCAGCGACAACGCGGCGCTGAACATCGCCGCCGGAACTCTCTTCGCCCGCGGTACGGAGAACGAGCCGATCCTCTTCACCTCAAGCCAAGCGTCGCCGAGTCCTGGGGCGTGGGACGGCATCCGCTTCGAGAACGGTACCATCGACGCCGGTTTCGACGCGAACGGACACTTCACAGGCGGATCGATTCTCGAGCACGCGATCGTGAAGTACGCGAAAGACTCGGACAATAAGGGAGTGGTATCAGCCACGCAGTCATTGCCGTTCTTGAACGAAATCACCGTGCGCGACAGCGCCGCATCAACGGCCTTGCTCGGCCTCGACGTGCAAGATCGGAACAAGACGATCCGCCTCCAATCCATCCGTATCGTTTCCAACTCGGCCGCGGATCGACGAAAGGTCCCGGCATCCGTGTATGGGGCAATACCGTGGCCGACGTTTCTGGTGCCGCGATCCTCCTGAACGCAGGCGATGGTGTGCTGGCCGCCGACGGCTCCGCGTTGACGCTGAAGGCGTCATCCGTTGTAGCGAACACCGGGCACGGTGTTCGCTGCGGTCGCCTCTGCGACCTCTCGTTCGTTGACAGCTCCTACAATGGGGGTGCCGGACTACTAGGCGAATCGACCTCCTATCCCTACGGCTGGTTCAACGACGGCACCCTGTTTTTCAACGGTCAGAACAACCTATTCAGCGTTGGATATGGGATTTCCCTCGATTCGTTGGGTTCGGCGTCGAATTCGTTTTGGACCATTGCGCGCAATTCGATCGTCGGCAACCGCCGTGGGGGCATACAGGTCATCGATGCGACGGCAACCATCAGTGGCAACTGCATAGCGGGCAATACGAGAAACCCTCAGAGCGGCACCCAGGGACGGGCCATCCGAGTAAGCGGTCAGGCGGTGATCGAGAAGAACACGGTGGTCGGGAACGACGCATCGGCCATCTGGGTCGGCACTACGCAAAACGTACCGATTTCACAGAACAACCTCGAGGGGAACGCAGCACCGATTCTCGAGTACGGGGCCGCAGCGAGCGCGGCCACGCTGCAGGCGGCCAACAACTGGTGGGGCGGGGCAAACTCCAGCGACGTAGCATCCTTGGTTTACGACCACAACGACAACGTGTCGCGCGGGTACGTGAACTTCGATCAGCCCGATCTGGCGCACGGGCCAATTGCCGGGGCACCAGCGACCGGGCCGTGCGCCAGCTGTATTGCCCACGTCCCACCGGATCACTGGAGGGGCGAGTACTGGAACAACACTAACTTGGAGCCGCGTGACCAGCCGAAGATGGTCCGCGACGATGGTAATGGAGAGTTGAACGTCGACTTTGGCACCGACATGCTGGGGAGCCCAAGTCTGGCCTGCGGTATCAGCACTGAGGCAATTTCAGCCCGTTGGACGCGGCAAGTCGATTTCCCCGAATCGGGTACATACAGGTTCACAGTCACTACGGATGATGGCTTCAGGCTCTTCGTTGCCGATGGCAGCACCCCCGTGTTGGACAAATGGTTTGATCAGACTGCAGGCGTCTGCCAGGGGGGGTCCAAAGCGAACTTTCCATGTTCGATCGCCGCCGACTGCCCTGGCGGTGGCATGTGTGTACCTAACCCCTATTCGGTTGACGTCGCCCTCTCCGCCGGTGAACACGAGATCAAGGCCGAGTGGAACGACCGTACCGTCCACGCCGTCGCCAAGCTGTCGTGGGCCCCGCTCAATCCTCCAACGCCGGTGTACACAGCCACGAGTACAGTCACTCTGACGCCGCGCCCTTCGCCAACGTTCACGCCTACGGCCACCTTCACGAAGACGCGGACCGTAACGCCAACCCGGACGCCCAGCATCACGGGCACGCGGCCGACGGCGGCATTCACTCCAACACCGACGCCATCTCCGACCGGCGGCATCTGCGCGCAACCGAAGATCGACTTGGCCATCCTCATCGATTCCAGCGGCAGCATCGATGCCGGCGACTTCGAACTGGAGAAGGAAGGCTTCGCCAGTGGGATCGAAGATCCGAGCAAGGTGCCGCAGGATGGATCGGTGTGCGTGACCGTGACCGAATTCAGCGGCACTGCGGCCGAATACGTATCGCTTGCCGCCGGCTGCATCACCGACGCAACCGCGGCGAACCGCATCGCGCAGTCGGTCCGGACCGTCACAGCCACGAGCGGGGATACTCACGTCGATGCGGCAATCAACGCTGCGGCGTCGCAGTTTGCTGCACACGCACGGCCGGATGCCCGCCAGATCATGCTGCTGGCAACCGATGGCATCGTCAACGTCTGCGATCCGAACGCTCGGCCTCTATCAACGTGCCCACCGGCTCCCGCGTGCAGTGTCCTGGACGCCGCTCTCGTTGCGGCGAGAAGTGCTGGCGCGGATGAGTTCGACGTGCTGGCGATTGAAGACCCTGGAGTGTTCGTTCCGGGGGTGGGGGAACGTAAGCCGCTCACCCGCGACGACTTCACCAACTTCTACGGCTGCCGTGTCTTCCCGCAACCCAATAGCCCCGGGCCACCGCCACAGCCGGGTTTCGTGGTGAGCGTCGGGCGTGACTTCGAGCAGTTCGCACGCGTCGTGACCTCTACGCTGCCGGCGCTGGGCTGCGCGACGCGCGTCGACCTGAACGACACGACCGGCCAGCCGGGCGGCACAAGCCGGATCAATGCAACGCTGACCAAGGCGCCGGGAGTGCAAGTGTCACTAGCCGGCAGTGAGATCACGTTCGATCCGACGCTGCTGGAGGCTGACTGTTCGAGCTGTAGCATCAATCCGGCGATCGGTCCCGGAACGGCAGCCGACAAGAGTCTCGGGTGTGGGCGCGTAGACATCGACGCGCACACCGCGAGGCTGCTCGTGGACGTGCTCGCTACGGGCAACGTGAACCCGTTGCCGGACGGTCGCCTCTTCACGTGCGAGCTCAAGCCGGCCAGCACGCTCGCGAGGGGGATTGTCGTTCCGCTGCACAACCAACCGAGCGCCGTGGCGTCGGATAGCACTCTCGTAGCGACTCTCGGGCGGGATGGCTCCATCACGGTAAGTGGGTGCCCGGGCGATTGTGACGGCGACGGCGAGGTGGGGCTCGATGAGGTTGGGAGAGCCGTGTTGCTGTTTCTCGGAATACCGCCGAGCGTACCGTGCCCGGCGGCGGACGTGAATGGCGACGGGCAGGTGAGGATCGGAGAGGTTGTGCAGGCAATAGACGCGCGGTACCAACGCTGCGGGAGGTGATGCTCATGTCTGAGATCCAGCGTCGAGGATTGATCCACTGGGTCTTTGCGTTTCTGCTCTGTCTGTCTGCCACCGCTGAGGCTGCCGGGTCCCCAAACATGACCCTGCGCGCAAGTCGCCGCTCCCCTGACGGAACCGTGACAGTGCAATTGTACGGGCGGGGAGTGGGCGAGTTCCAAGCGCTCTCGATTGACCTTCGTACTCCACAGGGGACGACGGCCGGTGACTGCGCCGAAGCGAGTAGACAGACGAGCAAGACAGCTGTGTGTGCGCAGCCGACGTCGGGCATCGTGCGCGTCGGGTTGTTCGGGCCGACGGCGGACCCGCTCGTCGACGGCGAGCTGATGCGGGTCAAGCTTGTGCTGCCGCACCACCTCGGTCGCGGGCGTTACCCAATATCCGCAATGGTGCGGCTGGCACGTTCGGACGGATCGGAGTTCGAGGTCGGTCCGATTTCGGCAACCGTCCGGGTTGCCACGACACGCCAGCGCAGTGGGAGATAGCGATGTGGGGTTGGGCGATGGCACTTGAGAAGCAAGTAGCGTTAGCATGGGTCAGCATCTGTGCGTTGGTCATGTTGGCGGGGCAAGCACACGCGCAGCCCGCAGCCATTGAGGTGTCCGGGGGCGCCGGGGCGCCGGGAGGAACAGCATGTCTGACCGTTTCGTTGGTGGGAGGCGCGCTGCCTGCGTTTGCGATCTCGGTCGACCTCCAGTTCGCTGGCGCTCCTGTAAGCATTGCCGCAGACATGGACTGCGCTCTGGCGACCACGGGTGCAGGCGTGGCCAAAGCATGTACGAATCGGTCGGATGTCCTGCTGCGTTGTGGAGTGTATGGGGAGTCGGAGCCAGTAGTCGCGCTCCCGGCGGGAGACCTGCTGCGCTGTTGCTTCAGCGTGTCCTCGACGGCATCGCCCGGTTCATACCCGGTTTCCAATCAGTGCGATGCCGTGGACGAGTTCGGCAACCAGTTACCGGTAGTCTGCGGGGCGGGAGCTATCGCAATCGAAGCACCGAGCCCGACGCCATCTCCATCCGAAACTCCACCAGCAACGGGCACTCCCACACCCACCGAGACGTCGAGTCCAACTTCGATACCGACCAACACACCGACGATTACTGCGACAGCGACATCGACTCCAACCCTCAGAACTGCGAATACGCCTACACCCACCGCAACGCCGGCGCGCCCTGGTTGCGTCGGCGACTGCGACGGTCGTGGGTCCGTCACCGTCAACGAGCTGATCACAATGGTCAACGTCGCGCTCGGCAACGCGTTGCTCTCGACCTGCCCCGTGAGCGATGCGGACGGCTCCGGCGACATCACCGTGAACGAGATCATCCGAGCAGTGAACAACGCGCCGAATGGATGCCAATGAAGCAGCAATCAGCCGTCAGCGATCAGCCTGGAGCTGAGAATTTCGGGTTGCGGATTTCCGATTGGAGGCTGGCCGGCGAAGGAGGGAAGACGCATCGCTATCGATCAGTGTCATGAAATGCGGCTGGCATGGCACGCCCAGGAATGTCGATGACGCTCGCATTGCATTTCCTAGCGTCCCACCCTAGTCTGCGAATGGGACGGAGTCGTGGCCCAGGTTGACTACACCACACTGCAGCAGCTCTACGGCGGCCGCTATGTCGCCCGACGCGACGGGGAGGTCGTCGCGAGCGCCGAGAGCTATGATGAACTGATCGAGCAGCTCGAACGCGCCGCTCCGGACTGGAACCAGATCATCATCGAATACGTCGAGCCCGCCGACACCGTCTGTGTCTATTGAGTTCCCTCTGCTGCGCAAGATCACGCCCTTCGGACCGGTCAGTGATCCGAAAATTCCCGTCGCGGTGCGCACCACGGCGGGTTACCGCATGTACCGCTTTGTCATCGACACTGGCGCGGACTTCTCGGTTGCACCAGACGGCCTGGCCCGCCAGATCGGCCTCGATTGGGGGGCGCTGCCGGAGACTCGAATGACCGGCGTGGAACAAGGTGGCGTCGACGCGCGTGTGGGACAGTTGCCGATACGGATCGGCGGCCTGGACTTCACCGTTCGCTGCCTATTCGTCGGCATCCAGAAGCCTCTGTTCCTATTGGGACGAGCGGACTTCCTCGACCGCTTTGTGCTGACCATCGACCAGCGTCAAGACAAGATCATTCTCACCGAGTCACAATAGTTGGAGTCTGCGTCGCACGCGGCCGGAACGCTGGTGTTCTCCTCAACGTCCAGCGCGCGGTTAACGGAACTACACCAGCGTCGCACGCGCGTCGTGCGTCCGTGAGAAAGACCGGCGCCGCGTCAGCGGCTCAGGAAGCGGAAGTCGGCATAGTACGCCGTTGCCTCCTGGCAGGTGTTGTCGCTGTCCGTCATGACAGCGATCGCCAAGGGCGCCGGCGGCTCGTTTCCAAAGAAGGCTGTGTAGTCAACCGCCACGTCGACGACCTCTTCGTTCCACCTCAGTAAGGGTCCGTGGCCGCGCGAGACCACTTTCGAGTCGGAGCCATACGGGTTGTCCCACTCGACTCCGGCCGGCTCATGGCTCGACCAGACGTAGTCGATTGCGTGGCCTGGAATGGCCTCGCCGTAGAGCGTCGTGCCCACGCGGTGGCGCGCCCGTTCCCACAGCGACGCATGCTGGGGATCAAATCGAAACATGACAGAGACCCGCGCGGCGTAGTCGTCGCCCGCTTTGGTGCGTTCATCCGGCACGGCGAAGCCGCTGTCGATCTTCCAGCGCCAGTGCAGCCGCGGAGTGGCCTTGAGGTCCACCGACTCGACCGGCAGATACAGCGCCGAGGCCGAGCAGTGACTCTCCGCCTTGACGGCGTCGAGCTCGTCCATGCGCGTGACCGTGTACGTCGTGTGCTGCGTGATCTTGGGAAACTCCAACGGGCGCCAGCCGTCGCTGCCCGGTGGGCTGAGCACGATATCGGCCGCCCACGCACGTGCCGCCAATGCCAGCGCCAGTGCGGCGCCGGCGCGCACGGTCCGTATCATGCCCGGCTTCAGGGTGCCACGCGCACCGACTGGCCGTCACGCACCGAGACGTCGCCGACGACGAGGGCCTCGCCGCCTTTCAGGCCGCCGGCGATGCGCACGCGGTCGCCGACGTCACCGGCCGTCTCGACCGGCGTGTGATGCGCCCGCCCGTCGTTGACCACCCAGACGAAGTTGCTTCCTTGCGGGTCGCGGCGCAGCGCTGCTGCCGGCGCGAGCACCGCCGGCTGATCGGCTTGTCCCGCCGGCGGCGGGTCGGCAAGAAACGTGATGCGCGCGCTCATGTCGGGAAGCAGCCGCGCGTCAGGTTGGAGAACCCGCACCTCGACCTTGAGGGTGCCCTTCTGCCGGTCCACCTGCGGGTACAGCTTGACGACCTCGGCGGCGTAGCGGGCGTCCGGGTAGGCGTCGGGGGTCACCAGCGCCGGCTGGCCCATGCGCACGCGATTGAGATCGGCTTCGTTCACGTCGACCTCGGCGCGCATGTCGGCCAAGTTTGCCAGGCGAATGAGGTCGCCCGAGCCGGCGAAGCCGCCGGGCACCGCGATCTCACCGACCTCCTTCAACTTCGCGAGGACGACACCATCGGTCGGCGCGCGCAGCAGCGTGTACTCGAGGTTGACGCGCGATTGCGCCAGCTCGGCCTCCAGCTGCGTGATCGTCGCGCGGGCGACATCCGCCTTGTTCACCAACACATCGAGCTCCTGCTGTGAGATCACGCCTCCTCCACGCAGAGCGCGGCCGCGCTTGAGGTCGGCCTCGGCAAGGGCCAGGTTGGCGCGCGCCACCGCCAGCCCCGCCTCGGTGCGCGCCATCAGGGCGTGGTAGTCGCGGTCGTCGAGCTGCACCAGCGGATCGCCCTTGTGGACGCTCTGCCCCTCTTCGACGAAGTACCGGTCGATGCGGCCGGGGACGCGCACGCCGATTGAGACGTAGCGGTCGCCGGTGACGACGTAGCCCGATCCCGACAAAACGGGTGCCGGACCCACCTGCCCGGGTGCCGACAGCGTCGCGTAGGCGACGGTCACCTGCAGCGGCCGACGGGTCATCGCCCACACCGCGAGGGCGGCGAGGACGACGGCGACCACGATCGGGAGCGTCCGTCGCCGGCCGCCACGGCGCACCGCCGGCCGCGGCGCGGCGCCGCGGTCGATGCGCAGCGACGCCAAGTCGGCGCGCAGCTTCTCTTCACGTTCGGGGGTGGTCATGCGGCTGCCCGGCTATCAACGCACAGCGTCACGCCTTCCGCAACGCTTCAATCGGGCGCAGGCGGGCGGCGCGCCACGCCGGCCCGAGCCCGCCGAAGACGCCGATGACCAGTGCGAGCACCAACGCTCCGACCAGGTCGGAGGTGCTGACGCGCAAGGTGATCACGTTGGTGGTGAAGGTGGCGGCGCCGAACGCCACACCGCCGAGCAGGAGCCCGATGACCCGCGACAGCCCCACAGCACACGCGGCACCGAGGAGAAAGCCGAAGGCGGACAGTGTGACGGCCTCGATCTCGAACGCCCAGAGAATCGAGCCGCGCGAGAAGCCGAGGGCGCGCAGCGTGCCGATCTCCGCGGTGCGCGCCTGTACCGCCGCGTACATCGCATTGGAAGCACCGAAGCCGGCGCCGATCCCCGCGAGCACGGCGATGCCGATGACCAAGACGTAGAGCGAGTTCGCCGACTCCGACTGCTTGGCGTAGTACTCGGTCTCGCGCTGGGCGTGGAGCGCATACCGGGGGTCGGCGTCGATACGGCGCATCAGCGGTTCCAGATCGGCCGCCGTCGCCGCGCGCAGGCGCGCGCCCGAGTAGGGAGACGGCCGCTTGGCATCGTTCGCCAGCTCGCGCACGTCGATCCAGACCTCGCTCTCGAATGACGAGCCGTCGGCCTCGAGGATCCCCACGACTTTCCAGGAGCCGTGCCCGAACTCGAGGTCGCTCCCCAGTGTCGTCCCGGCATACCGGCCGACCACGCCCCGTCCCACAACCGCCTCGTGCGCGCTCGGTGTGAACATGCGACCGTCGGCGATCTTCACGCTGCGGTGGACGGCGAGGGCGACCGGCTCGACCCCGCGCACGAGCACGTTCTCGCGGCCGCCGGCGTGCGTGTGGAAGAACGGCTGCACCACCAACTCGGGCGAGGCCAGTGGTTGGTCGGCCGCGTCGCGCGCGATGCCGTCGAGGAAGCGAATGGTTTGAAAGGCCGCGAGTGGAAGCCAGCTGGCGCCGTCGTTATCCGAGCCCTTGCGCATGACCACCACGTTCATCGGGTCGCCGCTCGACGCGACCGTCCGCTTCAGGCTGGTTATCAAGCCCAGAAACAAGCTGCACGCGACCACGACCAGCGCGATCACGCTCGCCGACATCAGGCTGCGTAGCGGCCGCGCCGCGATGTTGCGGGCGCTGTACGAGAGCGGCAGCATCTTAGAACACCTCGTGCAGCGTCTGGACCACGGGTTTGCGGGCGGCGCCAAAGGACGGCACGATTCCGGCCAGCATGCCGACGAAGAGCGACAGAAACAGACCTTGCACGACCACCGGTGCCGTCACAATGAAGCTGGAGAGCGGTCCAAGGGCCGGGTTCCATCCCGTCGACGCCTGGAGCAGGCGCGTCAGGCCGATCGCGACCAGCACGCCGACGCTCCCGGCGACGCTGGACAAGGCGACGGCCTCGGCGAACAAGGTGCCGAAGATGACGCGCCGGCCGAAGCCGATCGCTTTGAGCACCGCGAGCTCGCGGGAGCGCTCACGGACGCCCATCGAGGCGGTGTTCGCGGCGATGAAGACGATGCACAGGGCCACGAGCCCCGTGACGATGAGCACGATGGTGAGAAAGCCCTTCAGCGACCCGAAGAAATTTGCAAAGTAACTCTTCTCGGTCTCGCAGGCCGTCTCCGCCTCGCTGTTGCGCGACAGATCGTCGATCGTCCGCATGATCTCGTTCACGCGGTTCGGATCGCGGGCGTGCACCCAGATGACGTTGGCGATGCCGAGGCCGTGGTAGCCGCGCGCCTTGAGTGACTCGTCGAGGTACGTCCAGTTGATCCAGAAGATCGGCGAGCGCTCGTTCGGGATCTCGCCGACGATGCGCAGATCGAGATTCACCGGCCACACGGTGCTGCGCAGGGTGATGCGCTCGCCGATCTTCCAGCCGTACTTGTGCATCGTTTGGCGGCCGACGATGGCGCCGTCACGGTAGCGGCGGAAGTCGGCGAGCTGCTCGGCGGGGATGTTGTAGTCCGGATACACCGCGCCGACGTATTCCGCTTCGACGGCGAAGTTCGGAAACGTGACGTGCCCCTCCTCCTCGAAGGCGCCCCCGAACCACATCGTCGCGGTGGCCGCCTCGACGCCGTCGAGCTGGCGCACCTTGCGGGTGAAGGCGTACGGCATCGAGTAGACGACCCCGCCTTTGTTGTGCACCGAGATGCGCGTGTTGCTGGCGATGCTGCTGAGCAATGCGTCGAGGCCGGCGGGCATGGTGAGCAGCAGGCACACCAGGACGACGGCCAGCATGATGGCGCCGCCGGTCAGGACCGTGCGCAGCTTGTTGCGCCCCAGGTTGGCGCGGATGAGGCCCAAGTACTTCATCGCCCTCAGCGCGCACCGGCCGCAGCGCCCACGCCAGCAGCCAGATGGATCGCCGCTTCGGCGCGCTCCGCCTCTTCGCCCTCGAGCAGCACGCCCTTGTCGAGATGGTAGGCGTCGTCGACGAAGCGCAGCGCGCGCGGGTCGTGCGTCACCATGACCACGGTCTTTCCAAAGTCGTGCTTGAGCTGGCGCAGCAGGGCAAGGATCGCCTCGGCGTTGCGCGCGTCGAGGTCGCCGGTGGGCTCGTCGGCGACGATGAGATCCGGGTCGGTGACGATGGCGCGCGCAATGGCGACGCGTTGCTGCTCGCCGCCCGACAACGCGCGCGGGTAATGATCCATCCGCTCCTCGAGACCCACCACCCGCAACGCCGTCTCGGCGCGCTGCCGGCGCTCCGCCTTGTCGAGATGCGTCAGCAGCAACGGCAACGCGACGTTGTCGCGCGCCGAGAGCACCGGAATCAGATTGAAGAACTGGAAGATCAAGCCGACGTGCCGGGCGCGCCACTGCGCCAGCTCGTCCTCGGACAGGTCGTTGAGCTTCTGCCCGGCGACGTACACCTCGCCGGTGTTCGGCCGGTCGATGCCCGACACCAAGTTGAGCAGCGTCGACTTCCCCGATCCCGACGGTCCCATGAAAGCGACGAAGTGGCCAGTCGGGATTGACAGCGAGACGTTCTCCAACGCGTGGATGTCGTCGACGCCACGCACGTAGCGCCGCGAGACGTGGTGAATCAGGATCAGGGGTGCGTCCGGCCGATGCGCATCCATTCGGGCGGGAATCCTAACGCAGCGCCCGCCGAGAGGCGAGGGAGCCCGCTCTGGGGTTCTTGACCGCATCGGCAAACCGGGCAAGGTTGCATCCGGGAGGCGCGGCAATGGCTCAGACGATCCACGGCGAATGCGAGCGGCGGTTTGCTGGGGTGCGCGATGCCTTCGCCGCTAACTTCGAGGCGGGCAGCGAGGTCGGCGCCTCGTTCGCCGCCACCGTCGACGGCACGCCCGTGGCCGATCTGTGGGGTGGGTACGCCGACGCGGCGCGCACGCGGCCGTGGGAACGCGACACGATCGTCAACGTCTTCTCGACGACCAAGGCGATGGTGGCGCTCTGTGCGCACCTGCTCGTCGATCGCGGCCAGCTCGACGTGGACGCGCCCGTCGCCCGCTACTGGCCGGAGTTCGCGCAGGCGGGCAAAGCCGAGATCCCGGTGCGCTACCTGCTGAGTCACACCGCCGGCCTCGCGGGAATCCGGCAGCCGCTATCCGCGCAGGCGTTCTACGACTGGCCGCGCATGGTGGAGGTGCTCGCGGCCGAAACACCGTGGTGGCCGCCGGGGAGCGTCAGCGGCTATCACGCCATGACCTTCGGCTACCTCGTCGGCGAGGTCATTCGACGCATCAGCGGCAAGACGCCCGGTACGTTTTTCCGCGACGAAGTTGCGGCGCCGCTCGCGGTCGATTTCCACATCGGCCTGGCGGCGCGCGAGGACGCTCGCGTCGCCGAGATGATTCCGCCCACGCCGGAGGAGACAGCCGCCGCCGGCGCCGCCGTGGATCCGGAGTCGATGCTCGGCAAGGTGGTGGGAAACCCGCCGCTCACTGCGGAGGCGGCGAACACGCGCGCCTGGCGGGCGGCCGAGATCCCGGCCGCGAACGGTCACGGCAACGCGCGCTCGGTTGCCCGCGCGATGGCGGCGCTCGCCTGCGGTGGGACGCTGGATGGGGTGCGGTTGCTGCGGCCGGAGACCATCGAACGGGCGATCGCGGAGCAGTGCTACGGCCGCGATCTCGTGCTCCCCATTCCGATGCGCTGGGGGCTGGGGTTCATGATGGCGAGCCCGGATCTGCCGCTCGGTCCCAACCCGCGCACCTTCGGTCACGGCGGCTGGGGCGGCTCGTTGGGCATCGCCGACCTCGACGCGCGCGTCAGCTGGGCCTACGTGATGAACAAGATGTCGCCGGGCACCACGGGCGACACGCGGGCGGCCGGACTCGTGGCGGCGCTATACGGGTCGCTGTAGGGGCGACCCTGTGTGGTCGCCCATTCTGAATCACGGTTGCAGGTTCCCAACCCCGAATGACATTCGATCCTGACAGACACCATCGCCGCTCTCTCCGACTGCGGGGCTGCGACTATGCGCAGGCGGGCGTGTATTTCGTCACCGTGTGCACGCAGCAGCGTGCATGCCTGTTCGGTGAGATTGCTGAAACCGAAATGCGCCTGAACAACAGGGGCCAGATGGTCGCCAGATGGTGGGATGAACTGAGCCGCAAGTTTCCATCCGATTGAGACCGACGAATCGATCGTGATGCCCAATCACTTTCATGGCGTCCTGTTCGTCGTCAGCCATCCCGGTAGGGGCGACCCTGCGTGGTCGCCCTCTTCGGCGGAGCAGCGGGCGCCCATCGACCCAACGTCACGGGCGGGGGCGACCGCACCAGAAGAAGGGCACCCACGCCGGGGTGCCCCTACGCTGGGGGATATCGTCGGTTGGTTCAAGACGATGACGACCAACGAATACATCCGTGGCGTCAAACAGCACGGCTGGCCGTCATTCCAAGGAAAAGTGTGGCAGCGCAACTACTACGAGCACATCATTCGCAACGAACGTGAACTGACCCAGATCCGCAAATACATAGCATCGAATCCGGCGCGTTGGACCATCGACCCAGAGAACCCAACCGCGGGCACATCTGGTAGGGGCGACCCTGTGTGGTCGCCCTCTTCTTCGGCGTCGACTGCGGCAATTGCCCCTGCGTCGGTTGGCGGGGCGGCGGCGGAAGGACACCCACGTAGGGGTGCCCCTACGAACCACATGGATCGTCCGGAAACGGGCAACGCAGTGGAGCGACCGTGGGACAAGCACTAGTAGAGCGATCACCGCCGAGCGGGTCGAGACGGGTTAAGCGATCCGCCTCGCCGAGTTGACGATCGAAGTTCCTCCGATAAGGGAGCAGCAACGCATCGCGGCGATCCTGCGCGACCAGATGGCGGCGGTGGAGCGGGCGCCGGCCGCGGCAGAGGCGCGTGCGACCTGTGGTGCATCGTCAGCCTGCCGCAGGGCGTGTTCATTGCGGCAGGTGGAAGCAGTAAAACCGATCCTATTGTTCTTCACCAAGGCGGGACCAACCGAGCGCACTTGGTACTACGATCTGTCAGATCTGAAGGTCGGCAAGAAGACGCCGCTCACCCTGCACAAGTTCGAAGAGTTCCTCCGGCTGTTGCCGGAGCGTGCCGACAGCGACCGCAGCTGGATCGTCACGCGCAAGGAGATCGAGGACAAGGGCTTCGATCTCAAGGCCGTGAACCCTCACGCGCCGAACCGCGAGGACACGCGAACACCGGAGGAGCTGCTCGCGCTGATCGAAGCAAGAGGTCGGGAAGTGGCGGAGGCGCTGGCAGTGCTGCGCTCGAAGCAGGCACCGCGGTAGTCGGCCCTCTCCGGCGACGACCTGCACGCCCCCCCCGCGGCGTGCAACGGCTCCGCCTCGGATCTCACGTTTGCAAAGGGGCTCAGGAGTTCTTCTACGGATAGGAACGTCGCGCTACAGTGGCGTGCACCCCAACCTGTGCAGCGCGATACAGAAGCGCGGCATTTGTCTTGCTTCGCTACCGCCTGATGCAACTGCCGCCACAAATCACCTTTCGCGACTTCGAGCCATCGGACGCCGTCGAGGCGAAGATTCGCACGCGCCTGGCGCGCCTCGGTCGTTACTACGAGCGCATCATGGGCTGCCGCGTCGTGGTGGAGGCACCCCATCGCCGCCACCACCAAGGCAAGCACTATCACGTACGCATCGACCTCACCGTGCCGGGCGGCGAGCTGGTGGTGAACCGTGAGCCGCCGGAGCACGACGCCTACGAAGACGTGTACGTCGCCATCCGCGATGCGTTCGACGCCGCCGAGCGGCGCCTGGAAGATTACGCGCGACGCCAGCGGGGCGCGCTCAAAACGCATGTGGCGGCGCCGGCGGCGCGCGTCGCCAGGCTGTTTCCGGCCGACGGTTACGGCTTCCTCGAAACGCCGGACCGCACGGAGATCTACTTCCACCGCAACAGCGTCCTGCACGACGCCTTCGGCCAGTTGCAGGTCGGCGACGAGGTCGAGTTCGTCGAAGAGCTCGGCGACAAGGGTCCGCAAGCGAGCACCGTCCGCATCGCCGGCCAGCGTCGCGCGCCGGGCCCGGGCTGAACGGAGCTCGGGCCTGTTGGTGCGGGTGGGGCGGCAGCAACCGCGAGAGAGCGGCGGCTCCGCTTCTTGCCGCCTCCGGCTTGTAACCTCGAAACGATTTGAGGCATCCTACGCGGGTCAAGCTGGAGGTGCCGCAATGTCACAGACGCAGCCGTCGCCGACGGACGCCAACCCGAGCGCTCCGGCCGCGGGACGGGGACCATTGCCGATCGCGCGCATCGCCGTCATCGTGGTTGCGCTGGCGGCCGTGGTGCTGCTCGGACGTCAGGCCGGCGCGTACATTCCGCGCTTTGCGCAATGGGTGAACGGGCTCGGCTTCTGGGGGCCGATTGTGTTCATCCTCGGGTACGCGTTGGCGGCGGTGGCCTTCGTGCCCGGGTCGGTGCTGACGCTTGCAGCCGGAGCCATCTTCGGCCTCGCCCAAGGGATCGTCTACGTGTTCATCGCCGCGACGCTGGGATCGGCGGCGGCGTTCCTGGTCTCCCGCTACGTGGCGCGCCAGGCGATCGAGCGCCGCTTGTCGAACAATCCACGCTTCGCGGCGATCGACCGCGCCGTCGGCGCGCAAGGGCGCAAGATCGTCTTCCTGCTGCGGCTGTCACCCGTCTTTCCCTTCAACCTGCTGAACTATGGGTTGGGCCTGACGCAGGTCGCGTTTGCAGACTACGTGATGGCTTCAGTGGGTATGCTGCCCGGCACGGTGCTCTACGTTTACTACGGCAAGCTGGCGGGGGACGTTGCGGCGCTCGCCGGCGGCGCGGCGACGGAGAAGGGCGCCGGATACTATGCCGTGCTCGTCCTCGGGCTCGTCGCCACCATCGTCGTGACCACGATCGTGACGCGCACCGCGCGCCGCGCGCTGAAGGAGGCGACCGGTGACTGACAGTGTTCGCGCGCTCAGCAAGGTTTCGGAGGAGCCGACGGCTGCACCGTTGGTGGCGCCGCTCGACGATTACAATCGCCAGCTGCTGAAGAACGTCCACCCCGAGCCGTACGCCAACCCGACGCCGTCGGGACGTTACAACCTGGTGGTGATCGGTGCGGGTACCGCCGGGCTGGTGACGGCGGCAGGAGCCGCCGGGCTCGGCGCCAAGGTGGCGTTGATCGAGAAGCACCTCATGGGTGGCGATTGCCTGAACGTCGGCTGCGTGCCGTCGAAGGGCGTGATCCGCGCGTCGCGCGCAGTCCACGAGGTGCGGCATGCGGCGCGCTTCGGGGTCGACGTGACGGGAATGCGTGTGAACTTCGGCGCCGCGATGGAACGCATGCGTCGGTTGCGCGCCGACATCAGTCACAACGACTCGGTGCAGCGCTACCGGTCCCTGGGCGTCGACGTATACATCGGCGCAGCGCGTTTCGCCGGCGGTAACCACCAGGGCCTCGACGGCCGGCGGCTCGAATTCTCCCGTGCGGTGATCACCACGGGGGCGCGCGCCGCACGACTGCCCATAGCGGGGCTCGCCGACATCGACTACCTCACCAACGAGAACGTGTTCTGGCTCACGGAGCTCCCGCGGCGCCTGGTGGTGTTCGGCGCCGGGCCGATCGGCTGCGAGCTCGGCCAAGCCTTCCGGCGCTTCGGTTCCGAGGTGACCATCGTCAGTCAGGAGTTTCTGCCCAAAGAGGAACCCGAAACCGCGGCGGTTCTGCAGGCGAGCTTTCGTCGCGATGGCATCACGGTGGAGATCTGTTCACAGATCCTCCAGGTCACCCGACGCGGCGCCGAGAAGCTCATCATCTACGAGGTCGACGGGGAGCGCCGCGAAGTCGTGGCCGATCAGGTGCTGCTGGGTGGCGGGCGAGCGCCCAACGTTGAAGAGCTCGGGCTGGAGGCCGTGGGAGTCGATTACAGCAAGAACGGCGTGAAGGTGGATGATCATCTGCGCACCACCAACCCGCACATCTTCGCCGCCGGCGACGTCAGCTCGCGCTTCCAGTTCACCCACGCGGCCGACGCGCTGGCCCGCATCGTCATCCAGAACGCGCTGTTCTTCGGGCGCAAGCAGGCGAGCGCGTTGCACATCCCGTGGTGCACGTTTACCGATCCGGAGGTCGCGCACGTCGGGCTGAACGCGCGCGATGCAGAGAAGGCCGGCATCGAGGTCTCCACCGTCACGGTCGAGCTGAAGGACGTTGACCGCGCCATCCTCGACGGCGCGCCGGAAGGTTTTGCGCGGGCGGTGGTGCGCAAGGGCACCGACAAGCTCGTCGGGCTGACCATCGTTGCCGAGCACGCCGGCGAGATGATCGGCGAAGCAGTGCTGGCGATGAACCACGGCATCGGGCTCGGCAGCTTTGGGAGCACGATTCATCCGTACCCCACCCAGGCGGAGGTGCTGCGCAAGCTCGGCGACGCCTACAACCGCACGCGTCTGACGCCGACCGTGAAGAAGCTCTTCGAGCGCGTGCTCGCCTGGCGGCGATAGGTGGGAGGGCGGCAGCACCGCGTCCTGTTTGAGACCTACCGAGCGCTCCTGCAGCGTGGAGGGCAGTCGATCAAGTGAGGGCGGCCGCGGCCCGCCGCCGCGCGAACAGCGCATAGAACGGCAAAGCCGTTGCGGCGACCGCGAGGGCGATCGCACATTCCACCGGACGGCCGACGAGCATCGCAGTGGCGATGCCGGCGTTGGCGACGAAGTAGAGCGCCGGCACCACTGGGTAGCCCCAGGCGCGGTACGGGCGCAGCCGCGCCGGTTGGTTGTAACGCAGTGTGTAGAGCGCGGTGGTGTCCGCCATGGTGGCGAGGACGATCGCAAAGGTCGTGTAGTCGAGCACGCTCGGGAACGAGCGCAGCACGACGAGCAGGGCGACCGCGGTGAGCGCTTGCGCGACGACGGCGACGTGCGGCGTCCGATGCACCGCGTGCACGCGCTGCACGCCGCCGAAGAAGGCGCCGTCGATTGCCATGGCGTAGGCGATGCGCGGGCCGACCAGGATCGTGGCGTTGAGGCAGCCGACGATAGAGGCCAGCACGAGCACCGCAGTGATCGTGCCCCCGGCGGCGCCGAACAGCGCGCGGGCGGCGGCTTCGCCGACGCGTACCTCGCCACGCAGCGCCGTGATCGGCAACGCGTAGAGGTAGACGGCGTTGAGCAGCAGGTAGATGGCGGTACACATTGCGAGGCCGATGAACAGCGACCGCGGCACGTTGCGGCCCGGATCGCGGATCTCGCTGGCCACGTACACCGACGCGTTCCAGCCGAGATAGCTGAACAGGATGGGAGACAGCGCCAGCCCAAACCCGCCCAGCGGCACGCTGCCGGCGCCGGCGATGAGCGGGCCCATGTTCTGCATGCGGCCGTGGCCGAGCAGCGGTCCCAGCACCGCCAGGCCGACGAGCGCCGCGATCTTCACGTAGCCCGTGAGGTTGTTGAACCGCGCCCCCGCACGCACGCCGACGTAGTTGATCGATGAGGTAACCGCGGTAATGGCGACCGCGGCAATCGTCTTGCCGTAGTCGCCCAAGGTGATGAAGTTCGCCAGCCCTTCAGCGAACCCGGCTGCAAGCGTCGCCACCGTGCCCGCGTAGATGACGAAGAACGACAACCAGCCCACCAAGAAGCCGGCGAGCGGATGGTAGGCCTCGCGCAGGTAGACGTAGTCGCCGCCGGCGTGCGGGTACATCGCCCCCAGCTCTGCGTTCGCCAGCGCGCCGGCGAGCGACAGCAGGCCGCCGGTCAACCACGCGGCCAGGAACAGACCGGGATGCGGCAGGACGTTCGCGACCGTGCCGGGCGTGAGGAAGATGCCGACGCCGATCACCGACGATACGACGAGCATCGTCGCATCGGTGAGCGATAGCTCACGCGCGAGGCGATCGAGCGGGTGCCGATCGGGTTCGGCGGATGATGTGGCCCTGGCGCTTGCGGCATGCCCCTGTGCCTGCCCAAGTGTGGGCACGCCTAGGGCTCCAGCCACCAGCGTACGAGCTGCAGCTCAATCGCCTCGAAGGGCTCGGCATGCACGCATTCAGTTCCCGAGTACGTGTTCGCCACCACCCAGCGGTCTACCTCGAGACGGTACACCTCCAGCGTCCGTTGCAATGGCTCGACCAGCCACGCGTGCGACACACGCTCACGTGCGTAGATGCGCATCTTCCGCACACGGTCGATCGCACCGGTACTTGGCGACACGACTTCGCAGACCCAATCGGGAACTTGCGTGAAGTAAGCAACGCTCGGCAGGCGCGGCAGTTGTTCCCGACGCCAACCCGCCAGGTCTGGCACGACGACATCCGGACCGAGGTGGAGCTCCGGTTCAAAGAGAATCCACCATCCTCCCGGGCCGGCGGGATCGCCGGGCTCGCGGTGGAACGGTCCGAACAGGTCGCTGCCGATCGCCGACGCGGCTAAGGCGTGAGGCGACGCGGGGCGCGGCGAGGTGTAGAGATCACCATCGATGATCTCCGCCACCATGTGCTCCGGGGCCTTCAACAGGTCCGCGTAGGTGGCGCGCCGCCGCGCTGGTTTCATGGAGACAGGGTCTACGCCGTGAGAATGTGGATCGTACAGGCCGAGCCCAAACCGATGACGTGGGCCATGCCCACTTTGGCATTCTCGACCTGACGGGCACCCGCCTGGCCGCGCAGGTGGGTCACCACCTCGTAGATGTTGGCGACGCCCGTCGCGCCGAGCGGATGTCCCTTGGAGAGCAGGCCGCCGCTGACGTTCACCGGCGTCTTGCCGCCCCACTCGAACCAGCCCTCATCGACGCCGCGCGCGGCTTCACCGTCCTTACACAGGCCGAGGTTCTCGTAGTGCAACAGCTCGGCGGTCGCGAAGCAGTCGTGCAGCTCGACCAGGTCGAGATCCTCGGGGCCCACGCCCGCCTTCTCGTAGGCGATCTTGGCGGCATTGCGCGTCAAGGTGTTCACGTCGGGGAGGGTGAGGTCACGCGGTGTCCACGGGTCCGACGTCAGCACCGAGCAGCCGATCTTCACCGGCTTGTTGGTGCGCTTCTTCATCACCGACTCGGACACCAGGATGGCGGCGGCGGCGCCGTCGCTGGTGGGGCAGCACATGTAGAGCGTGTTCGGGTAGGCCACCATGCGCGCCTTCATCACGTCCTCGAGCTTCACCTCCACCTGATACTGCGACAGCGCGTTTTTGGTGGAGTGCTTGTGGTTCTTCACCGAGATCTTGGCGAAGTGCTCCATCTTGGTGCCGTGCTGGCGCATGTGCTCGACGCCCGCCTGTCCGAAGACCGCCGGCATCAGCCCGCTGCCGAGGATGCCCTCGACGCTTTCGCGGGTGCCGCCACCGCCGAGCAAGCCCGCCTTGCCCATCTGCTCCGAGCCGACGGCCATCGCCACTTCGTACTCGCCCGAACCCACCGCAAAGTAGGCTTCGCGCACGGCCGTCGAGCCGGTGGCGCAGGCATTGGACACGTTGATGATCGGGATGCCGGTCTGGCCGATCTGCTGCAGGATGCGCTGGCCGACCATGGCGTTCGATTGGAAGAGGTTTCCCGAGGCCAGCAGCTGGATGTCGTGGATGGTCATGCCGGCGTCCTTCAACGCCAGCAACGCCGCTTCTCCAGCGAGCTCCGAGACATCCTTGTCCGCATAGCGACCGAACTTGATCATCCCGACTCCGAGCACGTATACGTCTCTCATAACTCCTCCTTCACGCGGACTGCGTGGGTGCGGCTCGCAATCTCTCTACCGCGCCGGGCGGAAAAAGAAAGCGATGACGTCGTTGCCGTCCTTGTCTTCGCGCACTTTCTTGGTGACCATCTCCACGGGCATGCCGAACTGGATGCTCGCGGGATTCGGCTCCACGTCGATAACCGTGCAGCGTATGCTGACGCCCTCCGGCAGATCCACAATCGCGGCGATGTACGGTGTCGGAATGCCGGGCGCCGACTGGTGGACGATCGAGTACACCCACAGGCTGCCCTTGTCGCTCAGGCGGATCTCGTTGAACGGTCCGGTGCTGGCGCACTTGGAGCAGGCCACGCGGCTGCCGAGGTAGACGGCGCCGCAGCCCGCGCACTGCTTACCGGCCAGGTACGGCTTCTCGCCGTCGCTGCCGAGACGGAGAAACGGGACGATCGGACGGGCCTTCTTACCTTCGCTGGCTGCTGCCGGTTGCTGGCTCATGAATGATCTCCTTGCTGCGGGAGTGAGCGGCGCGTGCACGCCGACAGCCATGATTTCTTTCACACGCAGCGGGGCGGCGTCAAGGTAGGAGGCGGGCCGGCGGCGCTGCGGACTTGTGTGGTTTCCCGCCTTTCGATCCCTTCTTCTTCTCCTTGGGCGCGGCCCGCCGCTTGCCCTGCTTCTGCGTGCACTTCATGACGTGCTCGGCGTCGGTGTCGAACTCGGCGATGATCTGATCGAGCGTGTGGTTGGCCCACACGGCATCACGAATCTTCTTGCAGGAGGCGGGGGCCGGTTTCTTCTGGGACGACCCCGCGTGCAGCGGGGCTGCCAGCCACAGCGTTGCGGCAACAACGGTGGCGAGCGTCGACGGCAGCCTGCCGCGCCGGCGTCGTTCGGGGGCCATTTGTATGCCTGTGCGACCTCGGGTAGCATCGCCGCCGGTTCGAGGTCAAACGCTGGGAAGGAGAAAGATGATGGCGGTAGCAAGAATCAGTGAGATCATAGCGTCCTCCAAGGATTCGTTCGATGGCGCGGTACGCGCGGGCGTGAAGCGCGCCACCAAAACCCTGCGCGGGATCACCGGGATCGAAGTCACGCGCATGCAGTGCAAGATCGAGAAGGGCAAGTTGAAGGAGTACCGCGTCCACATGAACGTGACGTTCGTGCTGGAAGACTGATCGCGTCGGTGCCGCGGGTTGCCTGGTGCGGGCCGGGAGAGCCATGACCCGCATGCCGATTCTCGAAACTGCACGCCTCATCGTCCGGCCCCTGGCTATGGATGATGTGGCGGCAATTCACCACATACTCGACGTCGAGTTGCGCGAAGCTGAGTTCGGCAATGAAGGGGTACAGACCCTGAGCGACCGGACGCGATGGTTAGAGTGGACGGTGCTGGCGGACGAGCAGTTGGCCCAGCTCAATCAGCCGCCGTACGGTGAGCGCGCCATCGTTCTCGGGCAAACGGAGCAGCTGATCGGGGCCTGTGGGTTCGTGCCGTGCTTGGCCCCCTTCGAACAGTTGCCGGCCCTCAGCAGCGGCGTGCCGGCGCCGTCGAGCCGGTTCACGACGGAGCTCGGGCTCTTTTACGCCGTGGCACCCACGTTCCAACGACGGGGGTACGCGTCGGAGGCGGCGCGCGCCATGGTTGACTACGCGTTCCAACAACTCCGTCTCAAGCGGGTCGTGGCGACAACGACGTACGAGAATGCCGCATCCATGGGGGTGATGCGAACGCTGGGCATGCACTTGGAGCGAAATCCATTTCCCGAGCCGCCGTGGTTTCAGGTAGTGGGCATCCTTGAAAACAGCACCGGCCGTTCGTGAATAGGAAGCGCGGGGCACGCACTACGCGAAGCTGAAGCCAGTCAGCAGGCCGTCGGAGAACCACTCTCCCAACAGGCGGGAGACGCGGGCGGCACCTTCCGCATCACCCGCCGCGGCGACGATCCGCTCGCAGACCTCGGCGAACGGCGCGCCTGCGGCGATGGCCTTCAATGCCTGGTGCTCGTCTGTACCAATAGAGCGGTGAAAGACACGCAGGTCCTGCCGCCAGACCCGCAGCGCAGTGGCTGCAGCGGGCGGCTCGCTCAGCGCCTCGCCGTCTTGAGCCTGCTGCCAGATCTCGTGCACCGGCCAGGCTAGCTGGAGCACGCGCAGCGACGGCGTGAGTTGAAAAAGGATCTCCGGCCAGCGCTCTTGTGGGATGCCGGCCAGGGCTTCCGCTTCCAGCGGCGCGGCGTCCGGTGCATCGAAAGCTTCGAGGATCGACCACTCCAACCGGGCCAAGTCGCGCAGCTGCGGCCAGCGCTGCGACAACGCATGGGTCTCGACAAACGCGGGCAGATGCTCGCCGGCATAGCGCAGGGAGAAATGCGACGGTGGGTGCGCGATCAAGTAGTCGGTGATCAAGTTGTGAAAGCGCGTCTCCCCGATGACGGCGCACACGGCGCTGAAGTCCTCCTGGAGGCAGTCGCGGATGCGGTAGAAGTACATGTCCGCATACACGTCGAGACGATCGAGCGCGGACAACCGTGCATCGCCGCGTGCCAGCGACGCGGCCACCGGGCGGGCGGCGGGCGGCAGCTGCGCCAAACCCGCCTCCGCGCCCTCAGGCGCGGTGATCAGCTTCCAGAAGAGCTGCTGCGTTTGATCGAGCGTCGGCGGTGACATGGTACGTCGCGTCGAAGATCGTCTTGGCGTGTGCGGCCTCCGCCTGCAGCGTTGCGAAGGGCGGGATGTGGTCGTCCCATTCAATCAAGGTCGAGATGCGGCCGAAGCGCTGCACTGCTTGCGCGTACAGCTCCCACACCGGATCGGCGATCGGATGATCATGGGTGTCGTGCAGGAACGTCCCGCGGTCGGCGTGCCCCGCCAGATGGAACTGGTGGACGCGTGCCGGCGGCACCGCCTGCACGTACTCGGTCGCCGAGAAGCCGTGGTTGAAGGCGCTGACGAAGATGTTGTTGATATCGAGGAGAATGCCGCAGTCGGCACGCTCGACGATCGCGGTCAGGAACTCCCACTCCGGCATCACCGAATGTTGGAACTCGACGTAGGTCGACACGTTTTCGAGCAGGATGCGCCGGCCCAACACATCCTGCACCTGTTGCACCCGTTCGGCCACGTGCGCGACCGCCTCTTCCGTGTAGGGAAGCGGCAGCAAGTCGTGCAGGTTGTGGCCGCCAACGCCGGTCCAACACAGATGGTCTGAGATCCACGCCGGCTCGAAGCGCTGCGCCAGCGCCTTCAACTGCTGCAGGTAGTCGTGGCGCAGCGGGTCGGTCGAGCCGATCGACAGCGAGACGCCGTGGAGCACGATCGGATAGTGGGCCCGGACGTTCTCGAGGTTGTGCAGTGGGCGGCCGCCGGGCACCATGAAGTTCTCGGAGATGACCTCGAACCAATCGACGGCCGGCCAGACATCCAGGATTTCGCTGTAGTGCTTCGTGCGCATGCCGACGCCGAAGCCGAGGAAGGGGAACTCCATTGAGGTGAGGTGGCGGATCCCGTCGCTGCGCTACCCGGGTTCTTGCCCA
This sequence comes from uncultured Binatia bacterium (SeqCode), assembly GCA_964498075.1. Taxonomy (GTDB): domain Bacteria; phylum Desulfobacterota; class Binatia; order HRBIN30; family HRBIN30; genus CAZCGA01. The sequence goes on from CAZCGA010000012.1 coordinate 53,166, forward strand.
GGCAGCGCAGCGCCGTGAGGGACAACTTACTTGGAGGTGCCGCCTTTGGCCTTACAGGCGTCGGCAGACATCTCGACCCAGCCCTTACCTTTGCAGGCATTCTTGCCGGCGCACTCGTGCCCGGCGCCGTTGCAACCGCCCTTGCCCTTGCACTCGTTGACGCCTTCGCAGTGGACCTTCTTGGCCTCGGCCTTGCCGCCCTCTTGGGCCATGACGCCCTTGACCAGGAACATGCTGGCGACAGCGGTTGCGATGATCGCGCCCTTCACATGAGTCTTCATACGTCCTCCTCCGTTCTGGAGCCGCGCGAGTACACGCGCGCGCGGCTCGCGTTAATGTTGATCACCAACCCGAATTTCGGCACGCCAAAAATGAGCCCAAGGTTTGCCGATGTCAACTAGTGGCGTGTCGTTTTCCGCCTATCAATACGCAGTCGCGGCGCGGTTGGATGTGTCCGCACAGGTCGACCTCAAGACCGGTGCAGAGCGGCGCGCCAAGCGCGCCCTGTCATCCCTTGTCCAACTCGAAGTCGACGACGCCGTACGAGCGCTCGGCGTAGTGAATGTCGTTCAGTGGTTCCAACTCACGCCAGAAGCGTTCGCGCGCCGGGCTGTGCAGATACGCCTCCAACGCGGCGCGCGACTCCAGTCCGTAGATCAGCAGATAGCCGGCCCATCCCTTCTCGTCGGTCTGCTCGAGACGGCACTTGCGCGCCCACAGGAAGCCGGGTTCGCGGATGACCTCCGCCATGTGCTTCTGCTCCAACCACTGCACATAGCGCTCTCCGCCGTCCGCAGAGACCCAGGCGCGCACCAGATAGAGCACCGGGGCGTTCACCGGCTCAGGTTGCCTTGATTCTCATGCGACCGTGGCTGAACCTTGGTGAAGCCGTCCGGCACCTTCAGCACGTCGGCGGGCGGCGCCTTTTGACTGACCTCGAGCACCTCGGTCGTCATCGTGCTCTTCCGGGGACCGATCACCATCGTGATGGCGATGCGCAGGGGCACGCCCTTGAGATTCACGACCGCATCACCAAAGTGACCGCGCAGGGGGCCGCCGCGACCCATGCTGGTCGACAGCTTCACGAAATCGCCGGCGCTCGCCGGCATCTGAATCGCCTCGGCGACCCACACCGAGCCGGTGTACGGAGCCCCTTCGATGGCGTACTCCTTCGCCTGGTAGCCGGCGATCTCTTCCGTCTTGCCGGTCGGCTTGAGGGTGACTCCTGAATCGATATTTTCGAGGTCCTGGACCTCCCGTGGCAGGTGCCGCTTCACTGCCTCGGACTGCGCCCGCAGGGCGTCGAAGGAGACGACCGCGTACGTCTTCTGTTGCTTGTGCACCACCGTCAGCGTCTTCGCATCGAGGTCGGTGATGGTCCGTACGGCCTGGTCCTCGTTGACGGTCTTGTTGCCGCTCCAGTATTGCGTCGACTCACGCGGCTCTGCCTTCAAGCCGCCCGTTGTGACGCGCTGGCGCAGCGTCAAGTGCTTCGTGCCCGCCGCGGCCGGCAGGGCGGCCAAGAGAAACGCGGCAATCAGCAGTCGTCTCATGCGCTCACCACCCTTGCTGCCGAAGCTATGACAGGGAGATGCGGGCGGATCAAGTTGCGAGGCGTCGGCGCGCGGGATGATCGCCGTCGCTCACGGGGCGACGGTCAGGTTCGACGGCAGATTCAACGTGCCGCCGATGTTCGAGTAGGTGAAGTGCCGGGTGTTCACATGGGCGTGCAGCGGCACGCCGGGGCCGTCGTGGATCTCGTAGTCGAGCGGCATCGGCCCGAGCATCTTGAGCACGTCGTACAGCAAGGTCGCGAAGCTTTTCCGCCGCGCCACCGGCAGGTCGATCGCCCGCACCCAATCGTGGAGACACACGACTTCGTAGCTGCGTGGAAAGGTGCCGAACGGGCAGAAGTAGGCGCAGCAGCCGTCACGTTCTTCGAGGACGTAGCCGTGCGCACGGGCGAAGGCGACGATCTCCTCCCACAGGCGCGGCTGCTGCGCGGTCACCTCGCACTCGCGCGCCACCACGGCGAACGGAATGTCGGAGCCGATGACTTGGTTGTGGATGTGCGGCTGTGACGCTCCGGACTCCCGTCCTTGGTTCTTTCGGATCAGCACTGCACGTACGCTCGGGTTGGCATAGGCGCGACGGGCGACCTCGATATCGGCCGCGAGCAGTGCGTGGAACTGCTCCGGCGGTAGCAGGCTGGTGTAGAGCAGATCTTCGTGTCCGCGCGCGTCGTCGGCGAAATGGCGCGGGTCTTCGATGACGACGTACGATTCGTTGCGTCCTCCCGTGCAGCACTCCGGGATGCGCGGGATCAGGTTGGGGATTGCCCGGATGACCCAGCCGGATTCGCGGCGGTCTGCGAACACGTCGCGTATGGGGACCCGCAGCACCTCTTCGGGCGTCAGGTCTTCGTTGCCCGGACAGAACGGACACGAGCGTTGCGCTGCTTCCAGCTCCTGACGCAGCTGCGCCTCGAACGCCGAACGGTCCGGCGCTGCGGTGTGCAGCAGCGCGTCCTGTGCACGCCGCACGAAGCCGCTGCGCTTCTTGTGGACGTGGGTGAAATAGGTGACGGTCCCGGTGAACGGATTGCGCACCCAGACCAGCTCGCCCTTGTCCTTGCGATACTCGACAGGCATCCGGACCACCCACCGTCTCGCAAGGGATGTAACGTGAAACGGTGGATGTGTACAGTCGGGAATCGGCGCGACGGACGCCAGCGCCGTGCCGTCACCTCGACAGGTCGGCCAGGGATCCCCGGAGCAACGTGTTCACCTGTTCTGGTCGCTCACTGTGCGGCAGATGGCCGCACTGCGGGATGACGACCAGTCGGGATTGCGGCACCAGGGTCTGCAGCAATCCTGCCTGGCGCAAAGGGTGCACCTGGTCTTGCTCGCCCCAGATGACCAGGACCGGCATCTTCAGCTCACCCAGCCTGGGCCGATGCGTGATCCACGCATGCCAGTGCCGCGCCGTGGAGACGTACGCGTGCCGGAAGCCGGGCTGGCGGCTGAGCCGGAAGTAGTAGTCCACGACCGCGTCGGTGATCAGCGCCGGATCGGCGACCGCATCGCGCAGCGCCATGCGCACGGCGGTCCGGAAGGACGGCTGCAAGAACAGCTGGCCGAGCCGGCCGTGGTGTGCCAGCCAGAACACCATGTACAAGAACCGTCCGGCGGGCTGCACGCCGGGGATCGTCGGTCCGAGCAGCACCAGACGCTCGACGCGGTTCGGGGTGTACTTGGCGACGCACAACGCCGCCGCGGCGCCCATCGAGCTCCCAACCAGGGTGGCCCGCTCGACGCCGACGGCCCGCATGAACTGGCGCACGCAGTCGATGAAGAGCTCGGCCGTGTACGCCACCGGCGGCTTGTCCGAAAGGCCGTAGCCGATCAAGTCCAGCGCGTACAGATGCAGGCGATCACCCAGCGCCGCCAGTTGATGCCGCCAGGTGAACAGGCTGTCCCCGTACCCATGAATCAAAACCACCGGCGGCCCGGCACCGCTCTCCGTGTAGGCGACGCTTCCGACCTCCAGGCGCGCGCGGTGGTGCGGCAGCGATCGATCCCACGCGAAGGTGTCCGGTGCGGCAGGGGCTTGAATCACGGCGCCCCCTTGTAGCGCGGGCGCCGGCCGTTTGCACGGGAACATCGCCCGGACGCGCGGCCGGTGGCGGAGCGACGTTGCGTCGCGGATCGAAAGCCAGTAATGCTGACGCGCCATCATGCGCACCAGTACCGCTGCCGAGCCGCTGTCGTTGCAGACCATCCTGGCATACGGCATCGGGCAGCTGGGCCTCTCGATGATGGGCTTGGCCGTCTACGTCCATCTGGCGAAGTTCTATACCGACGTCGCCCTGCTCTCGCCGGCGTTGGTGGGCTTGGCGGTGATGCTGGGCCGGGTCAGCGATGCGTTCATCGATCCCGCCCTGGGATTCGTTTCGGATAGCACGCAGACGCGGTGGGGGCGGCGCCGGCCGTACCTGCTGTCGAGTGCGGTGCCGGCGGCGGTGTGCTTCTACTTCCTGTGGGTGCCGCCAACTGCGCTGGCCACGGGGTCGCTGTTCGCGTACTTCACCGCAACCTATCTGTTCCTGTTCATCTTCTGGACGGTGGGAACGATTCCCTATCACTCCTGGGGTGCGGAGATTTCGCTCGATTACCATGAGCGCACTCGCCTCGTGGCGGTGCGTGAGCTGTTCTCGGTGAGCGGGATCGTGCTCGGGACGCTGGGCCCGCCGATTGCGCTGCACTTCTACTCAGAGCCGCGCGCGGCGTTTGCAGCGATGGCGGCCGTGTTCGCGGTGATCGGTACGATCACCATTCTCGTTCCTACCGTGGCAATCCGCGAGCGACCGGAGTTCCAGGGCCGGCATCCGTTGCCGCCGTGGGAGGGTTTTCTGACGACCATGCGCAACCGCTCCTTCCGCACTCTGCTGGGGACGTACTTCTTCACGAGCGTCGCCGGAGCGGTGCCGGCACCGCTGATTCCGTACATGGCGGACTACGTTCTCAAGCGGCCGGAGCTGCTGGCCCCGTTCATCTTGGTGTACTTGCTGGTCGGCGTGCTCTCACTGCCGTTATGGGTGCGCTTGTCACACCGTCTCGGGAAGAAGGATACCTGGTCGATCAGTCTGGTCATCGCCGTGCTGGTGTCGAGCGGAATGTTCTTTCTCGGACCCGGGCGTACGACGCTCTTCTTCGTGATGCTGGCCCTAGGTGGGATCAGCCTCGGTGGCAGCATGGCGTTGCCCGCCTCGATGCAGGCCGACGTCATCGATGCGGACGAGCTCGAAACCGGCAAGCGGCGCGAGGGCGCCTACTTCGGTCTGTGGGCGCTGGTCACCAAGTCGTCCGCGGCGATCACCCTTTTCATCGCACTGCAGATGCTCGGCTGGGCCGGCTACGTGCCCAATGTGGAGCAGACACCGCAGGTGATCCTGACGATGCGCTTGCTCTATTCAGTGTTCCCGGGAATTTGCTACCTCGCGGCGCTGGTCATCTTTCAGCGCTACCCGATCACGCAGGCGGCGCATCAAGACATCCAGAATCGGATCGCAGCCCGGGCGACCGCGGCGGCCCAAACCGTGCGTGTCGCCTAGCGGCGTGTCGGACTTGGCAGCCCGGAGCGACCCAACGGGGAGCGGGCCATAGAAATGACGCCGGCCGCAGGCCCTAGCGGCGTGCGGGTCAGTCCCAGACGGCGGTCACGTCGACGCTCGGCTCGCCAACGAGACACGGGCTGTCGACGTCGACATCGAAGTTTCCTGACTCGCCCGGACGCAAGGTGGATGGTGTGACCGGGGCCTCCTCGTTGAGGCACGGGGTGGCCTGCGTGTTGTCCAGCGCGCTGATGGTCACCGCAACCCGTCCAGCATTGGCGCCGCCGACGTTCTGCACCTTGCCGATGACATGCAGGGCCGACGGCCCAACGCGCGGCGCCTCGTGCGAGACGACGATGACGCGTGCGGGGCCTTCCTCGTGGGTGCTCTTCGGTGTCGAGCCCTCCGCCTCTGCGGCACCACCGGCGCCCGCGCCAGTGTCGCTCTCCGCCGATTCGCCGGGCTGTTTGGCAGCCGGCGGGGCTGGAAGATGGCGCTCTTCAACGTTGGTCGTTTTTGGGGGGGGCTGATCGGAGAAGTGCACGACGCCGGCTTCGTCGGTCCACTTGTAGACGGTCTGCTGCGCGGTCGCGATGGTGCACCACCCCGCGAGCGTCCAGCCGACCATCCAGAGCCATTGCCGTCGGTGTGTCATCGGCCGTTCGTGAAACCGTGGAGGCTGTGCAGCGTCGGCATCGCGCGACACTGTACGAGGCACCTATGATCGTGTCAACGTCGATTTACGGCACAGCGCCGTCATTGGACCTTTGTCGAATCGGGGTTGATCGGGCTGGGTTGCATGATTAGGTTCCCGGCATGTCGTACGAGGATGACGAATGACCGGACGGGAAGCGGTCCTCCAAGCCTTTGATCGTCTGTTCGAAAGGGCGGCCGCGAAACTGCAGATCGACTGTAGCGACGGCCAGAAGGAAGAGGCCAAGCGGCACTTCGCCGAACGCTTCTCGGCCGGGCTGGAGATGATCAATCAAATCACCATGCCATTGCTGCCGGAAGAGGTCATGCGGGCGATGGAAGCGGCGATCGACCAACTCTCCCCAGCACAGGTGGTCGGTTATCTCGCCGCGATCCCGCTGGTGCACCAAACCCAAGAAATGCTACGGGCGCTCGCCGATCGAGCCGCACACCAGCGCGTGCTCGATCACCTGATCAAGCAAGCCGACGAGCGATACGGCGGGAACTGAACAGCCGCTACCGAGCCGCGTGATTCACCGCGCCCCGGTCGAGAAGAACCGAGACACGCCGAGGAAACGACGTGACGGAGGAGCCTCCGAGGTAGGATCGGGCTCGCTCCTCAGCTCCACCACCTCGCACTCGCTCGGCACCCATCCCAGGCACTCGCAGGCCGCCCGCGGCGAGCGAGCTTGAATCTCGAGACAGTCGCCGGTGCGGCCGTTGCCAACGATGTACCGCGGCATGATCGAGCCTCCTTTGCCGCGAACGATGAGCACATGCCGTGCCCTCACGGCCGGCAGGATTCCTGGCTGCTTTATCAGGAGTCAGGTGAGCCGACGCGCGTGAGTGAAGTGGTCGGGGATACTCACTTTGAGTATGCTGCTCGGCAAGCGACCGCGAAAGCGGCCCACGGAACGCGCGCCGGATCACCCGCCGGCGAGCCGCCGGCGCAGAGCGTGCCGGGCCTGGTCGCGATCGTCGAAGTGGATGCGCCGGTCGGCGAACAGTTGGTAGGTTTCGTGCCCCTTGCCGGCGATGAGGACCAGGTCGCCCGGCTGCGCCAGACGAATTGCCGCTTCGATGGCGTGGGCGCGGTCGGGCGCGGTCGTGACCCGATGGTCGAGCTCGGGAACCGCCTTGGCGCCGGCCACAATTTCGGCGATGATTGCCTCCGGTGGCTCCGAGCGTGGGTTGTCGGAGGTCACGATAACCACGTCGCTCAGCGCGGCAGCGATGCGGCCCATGACGGGGCGCTTGCTCCGGTCGCGGTCGCCGCCGCAGCCAAAGACGGTGATGATACGTCGCGGGCGCAGCTGGCGGGCGCTGTGGAGTAGTCGCTCCAAGGCGTCGGGCTTGTGGGCGTAATCGACGGCGACGCGGAAGTCCTGGCCGCACTCCACCAGCTCGAAACGACCCGGAACCGGCGGCGCAGCGGCCAAGCCGCGCTGCACGGTAGTCATATCCAACCGCAACGCGAGGGCGGTGCCGATCGCGGCCAGGGCGTTGTGGACGTGGTATTCGCCGAGGTGCGGCAGCTCGATGCTGATCTCGCCGGCCGGTGTGGTGGCGCGAAATCGCGTGCCCGAGAAGCCCGTCTCGATCTGCCGCGCACGCACGTCGGCACCGGGCGCAACGCCAAAGGTGAGCAGCGCCCCGCTGTTGACCTCGACGATGTGCGCAGCACCAGGGTCGTCGACGTTGACTACCGCGGTCGCCGCCTTGCCGCCGCTGCCCAACTCCTCGAACAACCGGCCCTTGGCGCGCAGGTAGTGGTGCATGTCGGGATGGAAGTTGAGATGGTCCTGACTGATGTTGGTGAACACCGCGACGTCGAAGGCCACGCCGGCGACGCGTCGCAGCTCCAGCGCGTGAGACGAGACTTCCATGACCACCGCTTTGAACCCGTCATCGACCGCGCGCCGCAACAGACGTTGCAGCTCGGGCGCTTCCGGCGTGGTCTGGGTCGCCGGGAGCACCGTGTTGCCAAAGCGATACTCGATCGTCCCGAAACGCGCTGTGGGAATAGCGGCGGCCACCAGGATCGATTCGATGAAGTACGTCGTGGAGGTCTTGCCGCTGGTACCGGTGACGCCGATGACGGTGAGCGAGCGCGACGGGTGATCGAAGAACGCGCAGGCCATCGCGGCGACCGCGGCCCAGCAATCGTCGACACGGACGACGGTGATACCCGGTGGCGCCCCGACCGTGCGTTCGACCACCAGCGCTGCGGCACCGCGTTCGAGCGCGTCCGGGATGAAGTCGTGGCGGTCGGCACGCACTTCGCCGCCCTCGGTGCGGTAGCCGGGAAGGCAGACGAAGACGTCACCCTTCTCCACGGCGCGCGAATCGGAAGCGATCGTCCGCACGCGGACGTGCGGGTCACCGCAGAGCACTTCGCTCGCAATGCCGCGCAGCAGGTCGGACAATGCCTTCATATCGGCCGGTCGCGCCGACGACACATCTGATCGCTGACGCTACTGAGCCGGCGGCGATGCGGCACGCAGCTTGGTGGCAACCGCCGGCACGGCCTTCATGAGCATGTCCATGCGGGCCGTCTCGACACCGACGGCAGCTCCCAATGTGCGCTCATACTCCGCGAGCGCGGTGTCCAGCTCTGCCGCCTTCTCCGGGAGAACCTGGTCGTGCTCTCCCAGACACGCGTTGACCGCCTCGGCCATCTTTTCGAGCGTCTTCTCGCCGTCCTCGCCGAGCTTGGCGTTCACCCGTTCGCTCCAGACCGCGTGGAAGGCGTAGGTCGCGGGCACCTGACGCCGCAACCCCGAGGTGAGCATGTAGAGTTGATTCGCGAGGCTCTCCGCCGAGGCCACCTTGCGCCGCGTCACCAGGGCGTTGAAATGGACGAAGCGGTCCCGCAAGCTCTGCAGTCCCATCTCGGTCGCGAGCAGCTCGATGGCGCGCTGGAACTCCATCTGTGTCAGATATGCCATGGGCGAGTCGTGGGGCCGGAAGTCAGTCGTCCGTCAGCCGTGAGGTCTCTTGCCTCCGGTGTGCACGCGTGTCAACCCTGGCCGATGCTCGCCCGTCGCCTGAGCGCCCTGGCCGTCGTGCTGCTCATCACCGTTGCAGGGGCGGCGGCGAAGGCACAAACGGCAACCGCCGCGCCACCGCTGCGCGTCGGCACCAGCGGCGATTACCGGCCATTCAGCTTCCGTGACGCCGGCGGTGCATTCACCGGCTTCGACATTGCCGTGGCGGAGCGCCTCGCCGCCGATCTCGGTCACGGTCTGGAGCTGGTGTCCTTTCGCTGGCCCGAGCTGATGGCAGGGTTGGAGGCCGGCAGGTTCGACGTGGCGATGAGCGGCGTGACCGTGCGCGCCGATCGTGCCGTGCGGGCCCGCTTCAGCCGACCTTACGCCATTACCGGAGCCGTCGCCGTCGTCCGCGCCAGTGACCGGAGCAAGCTCCGCCGCCTCGCGGACCTCGACCGCGCCGACATGCACCTCGCAGTGAACGCCGGTGGACACCTCGAACAGGTGGCGCGCCACCAGTTCACGCACGCGCAGCTCGTGACGGTGGCCGACAACGCCGTCCTTCCCGATCTGCTCCGGCGTCGCGCAGCTGACGCGGTGATCAGCGAGGGGCTCGAAGCACGGACGTGGCCGGCGCAGGAGTTCGTGCTCATCGGGCCGTTTACGCACGACCGCAAAGCTTACGTGGCGTCGCGCACCACGGCCGATCTCGTGCCGCGGATCGACGCCTGGCTGGCGGCACGCGAAGCCGATGGATGGCTCAATCAGCAGCGCCGCCGGTGGCTTGGTGAGCGAGCCATCATCGCGCCGGAGCGGATCAGTCTCGAGGCGTTGGTCGCGGCGATAGGCTTGCGGTTGCAGCTCATGCCGCTGGTCGGCGCCGTCAAACGGCGTGAGCATCTACCGATTGAAGACCCGGCGCAGGAGGCGCGCGTCCTCGATCGCGTACGGACGGCGGCGGCGGCGGCGGGTCTGGACCGCGACGATGTCGCATCGGTGTTCACGCTGCAGATAGCGGTGGCCAAGAGCATCGAGCAAAACGCGGCGGCGGAGCCGGTGCCGGCCGACGTCTCGTTGGCCGATCTGCGCGCCGCGCTTGCCAGCGTCAGTGATCAAGTCATCGCCGAGCTCGCGCGCTGTCAGCCGTGGCTACGCAATCCACACACGCGCGGAGCTCTCGATCGCACCGCGCGCAACGGCCTAGCCTCCGTGGGACTCACGGCGCGGCAGATCACACAGCTGGTCCAAGTCCTCGGGCGTGTCCGTTAGTCCTGGGCGAACTTCGGGGCGCGCTTTTGCGCGAACGCAGCGGGGCCCTCGAAGGTGTCGTGGCTGCCGATGACCGTCTGGCCGACCTCGCACTCGATGCGCAGAGCTTCCTCCAACGGCTGCCCGAAGCCGCGCAGCGCGGACTCCTTGTCGGTGCGGATGGCACCCTGTGGGTAAGCGCAAATCTGTTGCGCCAGCTCGATGGCGCGGGGCAACGCCCGGCCGCGCGGCACGACCTCGTTGGCGAGGCCGATCCGGTAGGCTTCGCGGGCGTCGATGCGCTTGCCGAGCACGATCAACTCCATCGCCCATCCCATGCCGATGATGCGCGGCAGACGCTGCGTGCCGCCGTCCACCAACGGCACGTTCCATCGGCGGCACGCCACCCAGAACTCGGCATTGTCGCTGGCGATGCGCAGGTCGCCCAGGCAGGACAGCTCGAGGCCGCCCGCGAAGGCGTAGCCGTTCACGGCACAGAGAATGGGTTTGAAGATGTCCGTCTGCCGCGAGTAACCCATGTACCCGGGCCCGCTGGTGATGAACCGCCGGTGCGCATGCCGTGACGAGCCGGGGCCGGGCCCGAGTGACGGCAGGTTCTTCAAATCGGCGCCGGCGCAGAAGGCCGTGTCACCCGCGCCGGTGAGGATGGCGACGTACAATTCGTCGTCGTCCCGAAACGTCGTCCATGCGGCTTCCAGCAAGGCGGCGGTTTCCCCGTCGACGCAGTTCATTTGGTCGGCGCGATTGATGGTGATGATCCAGATGTGGTCTTGGCGTTCGGTCAGAACCTTCGACATGGCTGCCTCCATCAGGTGACTACGTTGGTTGGCTCGCAGAGCTGAGCGCGGTGCGCCGAGCTCTGTCTTCCGGGAAGGTGAAATCCTGAGCGGTGACGCCGGCGAGCGCCTCGCCGAGCATCGCGGCAATGTCGAGCGGTCGTTCCGCGTCGTGCGCTTCCGCGAGTGTCATGCGCGTCGCCGGATGCCGTGGGACGAACAGCTGGCAACAGTCCTGGTCGGGTTGGATGGAGATGTCGAACGTCCCGATCTGCTGCGCCTGCGCGCTGATCTCCGCTTTGTCCATGCCGACGAGAGGCCGCAGCACGGAGAGCGCCGACGCCTCCTCGGTGACCACGAGATTGGACAGGGTTTGCGACGCCACCTGTCCGAGGCTCTCACCGGTGACCAGCGCGGCACCATCCTCCGCAGCAGCCAGGGCCGCGGCGATGCGCATCATCATGCGGCGGTACAGCACGACGCGGTAGGGCCGGTGTACCTGCGCAACGATCTGCCGCTGGATTTCACCAAACGCGACCAGGTGGAGCCGCGAGTGCAGCTGGTAGCGGGTGAGCAGGCCCACCAGCTCGGCGACCTTGTCGCGACTCGTCCGGTCCTGGTACGGCGCGCCGTGGAAGTGAACGAACTCGACGCGACAGCCGCGCCGCATCATGCGCCAGGCCGCCACGGGCGAGTCGATGCCGCCGGAGATCAGTGCCAGCACGGTGCCGCTGGTCCCGACGGGTAAGCCCCCCGGGCCGGGCAAGCGTTCGAGTGCGACGAACGCTTCGTGCGGCACCACCTCGATGTGGATGGCCAGCTCCGGATCCTCCAGGTCGACCGCCGCGTGGCTGTGGTCCTTCACCGCTTGCCCGACGATCCGGCTGATCTCGGGCGACGGCAGCGGGAAGCTCTTGTCGGCGCGTTTGGTGCGCAATGCGAAGCTGGCGAAACGATGGCCGTCGATCGCCGCCAGCACGGTGGCGGTGATGTCGTCGATGGTGCGTTCGGCGCGCCACGACAGCGAGTAGTTGGCGATGCCGAACACCCATCGCAGCCGGCGGTCGATCTCCGGCCAGTCCGCGTGCGGGCTCAGGTTGATGACGATCCGTCCGGGGACGGAGCGGACGCGCCGTACGCCCGTGCCACGCAGCACCCTCCCGATGTTGTCGATGAGCTGGTTGACGAAGGCGGGGCGGTTGCCGCGCTTCAACGCCACCTCATGGTAGTGGACAACCACCCGGTTCATGGTGCGCGCGACCCGCCGCCGGTTTCATTTCTTCGGCGGCTGGTACTCCATGGTGATCTGACCTTTGCCGTCGACGAACTGCGAACGGGTGATCACCACCTTCAGGCCGGCGAGCTTCGGCGGCGCCGTCGGCTGTGCCTTGGCTCCGGTGAAGTCGAAGGTGTGCGTCTCATACTGACTGTCCGCGCCGGTGACCTGGGCGGCCGCGCTGAACTGCTTCGCAAAGTGCTCCGCCGCCGCCTTCAGCTGGTCCTGGGGAATGATGAAGATGCCGATGCGCTTGTCGCCGCCGCGTTCGAGCACGATGGCATCGACGCTGAGCTTGCGGTTGAGCGTCGCGCCGGGAAACTGCGTGATCCCCAACGACGCCGGATCGAAGATGCGCGCGATCCACTGCGCCGGCGATTCCTGCGCGGCGGCGATCGCCGCTATGACCATGGAGAGGAAAACTATCGCGATTCGATACGTCCAACGTGTCTGCATGCCTCAGGCCCCCTGAATGAGCTCGATGCGGTACCCGTTCGGGTCCTCGACGAAGGCGATCACCGTGGCGCCGTGCTGCATCGGGCCGGGCTCGCGCACGACCTTGACGCCGGCGGCGCGCAGCTGCTCGCAGGCGGCGTAGATGTCCGGCACGCCGATCGCCAGATGGCCGAACCCGCTTCCCACGTCGTAGCGATGCGTGTCCCAGTTGTGCGTCAGCTCGATCACGCTGCCGGTGGCTTCGTCGCCGTAGCCGACGAAGGCCAGCGTAAAACGTCCGCCCGGGTAGTCGTGCTTGCGCAACAGCCGCATCCCGAGGCGATCGCAGTAGAAGCGCAACGACTCGTCGAGGTCGTTGACACGGATCATCGTATGTAGGAGCCGCATGGACCCTCCCGTTGCCAGGCTGCTTATCGCGAGACGCGAGCCACGGCAACAACCAGGCAGCGGGCGCGGTCACCCGGCCAGCTGGCGGAGGAGCTGCTGCTGAAAGCCACCGAGGTCGCCGGGGTAGACCTGCGAGAAGGCTTCGCTGATGCTGCGCGTCCCGTCCAACGCCCGCAACAGCTCGGCGATCCGACGCGTTCCATACCGATCGATGAGCGTGCGCACCGCGAGGTAGCTCTCGGCGTACGCCGTCTCGACTCGCCGCGCCGGCAGACGGGTGAAGGACCCGGTCAGGGCGTCGAGCGTGAAGAGCTCTTTGCCGGCGACGGCACGCTCGGCCCAGGCTTCGTGGTCGCCGTCCTGTTCCTCCTCGGCCCACACTGCGAGCCCTTCGTTGAGCCACACGGGACAGCGCGCGCCGGCCAGCTGCGCGACCAGACTGTGCGCGTACTCGTGGCGGATGATGCGTGCGAGGTTGGGGTCATCGGCGCTCAGGCCGCGCACCGGCAGCTTGATGCGCCCATCGAAGGCGGCCCCGGCCCAGTCGGGCGTCTGCGTGATGGTGTGGAAGTCCTGCTGCGTGTACAGCACCACGGGTGTGCGGCCATCCGGAGTGAAGTGGAACTTGTCGCCGACCGCGTCGTAGGCATCTTCGAGCGCGTCGAGGACCACGCCAACGGAACGTCGGTCTTCGCTGTCGGCGAAGCTGACGACGAAGTGCGGGCTTTCCAGTTGTACGAAGTCCCACTCCGCGTCGACCTCGCGGCTCAGCTGCTGCAGCGTCTTGTCGAGCTCGGATCCGGTCGCACCGGCCTCCTTGGCGCGGGCCAGGAGGTCCAGGGCCTGCGGCCGCTGATCCTGCTTCAGGTACACCTGCGCCAGGGCCAGCATCACGTTCGCGTCCGTCGGCGCCATCCGCAGCGCATCCTCGAGGGTGGCCGCCGCCGCCGCATAGTCGCCTTGGCGGAGATCGATGATGCCGAGTGCGTACGACACTTCGGCGCGCTCGCCCAACCGCGCGGCTTGGCGCAGATGATCGCTGGCGTCGTCGAGCTGCTGAGCGGCCAGCTCGGCGATCCCCCAGTTGAGCAAGACGGTCTGCAGATTGCGCGTCAGCACAGGATCCTGCGGCGCCAGGCTGAGCGCCATGTGCAGCCGGTCGGCGGCTTCGCGGAACTGTCCGGACTCCGTCAGCCGCACGGCCTCGGCGTTGAACGCCGCCGTTGCCGGCTCGCTGACCAGCTCGCTGGCGCCGCGCAGCGGCTCCATCTGGGGCTGGACCAGTGCAGGGGCGGGCGGCAGGCGCAGCCGTTCGGTGGTGCGGTACCAATTGGCCGTGGCGGCAAGCGCCAGGACGAGCACGAGCGTGAACCGGCGGATGCCGGTGCGTTGCGGCGCCGGCGGTATGGCGACCGGCAGCGGGCTGTCGGGGACAGGGACGACGGATTCCGCCGGCGTTCCGGCATCGAGCAGAGCGACCTGTGCGCCCAGGCGCTGCAGCTCGCTGTAGATCCGTTGCGCGCGTTGGGGATCGAGCGCCGCGAACAGGCGCTGCGGCATGGCGGTATCGCGGTCGAGCCGCAGCGGTCCCGCCTCGAGGTGCGGTAGCTGGCTGAGATAGTCGAGTGCCTGCGCCGCCGCAAGGTCGTTGCGGAAGCCGAAGAGCACGATGTCGAAGACGTTGCCTTCAGCCATGCCGCCTCAGTGTAGGCTGCTTTCGTCGTTGCCTCAATGCGGGAGTGGGCGCAAGGGCAGTCCCAGTCGCTAGGTCACCAACTTGCTGGCGCCGCCCAACTTGGAGTAGGTAAGCGCAGACCAAGCGGGAGTAGGGAACAACCAGCGAGGACAGAGTGGCGAACGTCACAGCCAAGCATGAGCGCCCCGCACCGCGCCCGGATCGGACCGAGCACGTGTTGGCCCCCGCTCTCGGCTCGGGCATCCGCGACAATCACACACGCGGCCCCGTCGCCGACTTTCTCAGGAGCCACATCAAAACCGACTCGCGCATGTCAGTGGTGTCCGCCTTCTTCACGATCTACGCCTACGACGCGCTCAGGCAGCACCTCGATCGCATCGAGCACATGGACTTCCTGTTCGGTGAGCCGCGCTTCATTCGCTCCCTGGACCCTGACAAGACCGAGAAGAAGGCGTTCATCATCGATGCAACTGGCCTGAAGCTCGCCAACACGCTCCAGCAGAAGCGCGTCGCTCGCGAGTGCGCGGAGTGGATCCGCCAGAAGGTGTCCGTCCGGTCAGTAAGGCACAGTAGCTTCCTTCACGGCAAGATGTACCACATCGCTAATGCCGGCGTTGAGCACGCGATTCTCGGCAGCTCCAACTTTACGACGCGAGGCCTGGGGCTATCTGCAGGCGGCAGCAACATCGAGCTCAACCTCATCGTCGACAGCGACCGCGACCGCGCGGACCTCAAGGCCTGGTTCGGGGCGCTCTGGAATGACGCGGATCTCGTCGACGACGTGAAGGACGAAGTCCTCCGGTACCTCGATCAGCTGTACCAGAGCCACAGCCCGGAGTTCATCTACTACAAGACCCTGTTCCACATCTTCGACCGATTCCTCGGCGACGCCGGCAAGACCGATAGCGACATTGCCAAGACCAGTCTCTTCGACACCGGAATTTGGCGAGCCCTGTTCGAGTTCCAAAGGGACGGCGTCAGAGGCGCGATCAACAAGATCCTCGCCCACAATGGCTGCATCCTGGCTGACAGCGTCGGCCTGGGGAAAACCTATGAGGCGCTCGCGGTCATCAAATTCTTCGAGCTGAAGAACGAGCGCGTGCTGTTGCTCTGTCCCAAGAAGCTCAGCGAGAACTGGGCCGTCCACCGGCGCAACGATCTGCTCAACCCGTTCGTCGACGATCGCTTCCGTTACGATGTGCTCTTCCATACGGACCTGAGCCGCGAACGCGGCCACTCAGGCGACATCAACCTGGAGACCCTGAACTGGGGCAACTACGATCTCGTCGTCATCGACGAGTCGCACAACTTCCGTAACAACTCTCCTGGCCGGCGCGATGAGACCGGCACGATCGTTCGGCGCAGTCGTTACGAGCGGCTGATGCAGGAGGTTATCAAGGGCGGGATCAACACCAAGGTACTGCTGCTGTCCGCCACTCCGGTCAACAACGACCTCAAGGACCTCCGCAACCAGATCTACTTCATCACCGCCGGGCGCGACGACGCATTCAAGGAGTCCATCGGCATCGCTGACCTCAAGGAGATGTTGCGGCAAGCTCAGGGCCACTTCTCAAACTGGGCCAAACAGCCGACCGGTAAGCGCAAGACCGCCGAGTTGCTCGCCAGACTCGGCTCCGACTTCTTCAAGGTCCTCGACGAGCTGACCATCGCCCGCGCCCGCAAGCACATTCAGAAGTACTACGACCACGAGATGGAGCGGCTGGGCAAGTTCCCCGAGCGCCTCAAGCCGATCGCGCTCTCACCGGACATCGACACGGCGGGCCGGTTCATGTCCTACGACCGGCTCAGCCAGGAGATCGATGGCTACACGCTTTCCCTGTTCAACCCGTCCCGGTTTCTCCGGGATGATCTACCGGCCGATGTCCGAGCGGACTACGAGAGAAGGGTCGGCAACTTCACCCAGGCCCAACGCGAGAATTTCCTTATCGGCATGATCAAAGTGGGCTTCCTCAAGCGTCTCGAAAGCTCGGTTCACTCGTTCGCCCTGACGATGCAGCGCACCATAAACAAGATCGACGCACTTGAAGAACGCCTCCGCAAGTTCAAGGCGTATCGCGAGGAGCACCCCGAGGTCGACGTGGAGGTGCTGAGCCCAGAAGACCTCGAAGACGAGGAGCTGCGTGACGCGTTCGAGGTTGGCAAGAAGCTCACGTTCAAGACGGCGCACCTCGACGTGGACGGGTGGCTCGCGGCGCTCCGCCGCGACAAACAGCAGGTTAACACACTCTCCCTCCAAGCGAGGGATGTGGGACCGGAACGCGACGCCAAGCTCGCCGAGCTGAAGAGCCTGATTGGCGCCAAGGTCCGCAAGCCGACGACGAGCAAGGTCGGCCAACCCAATCGCAAGATCCTGGTCTTCACCGCCTTCGCCGACACCGCCGCGTACCTTTACGCCAACCTCCACGAGTGGGCGCAGCGAGACCTCGGCATCCATGTCGCGCTCGTCACGGGCGGCGGCGATAACAAGACGACCTACCAGCCCCAGGGCTATCGCCAGCACACCGAGTTCAACCACATCCTCACGAACTTCTCTCCGGTCGCGAAGCAGCGCGCCAAGATCCCCTCCATGCCGCAGGTGGGGGAGATCGACTTGCTGATTGCGACGGACTGCATCTCCGAAGGCCAGAACCTGCAGGACTGTGACTACCTCATCAACTACGACATTCACTGGAACCCGGTGCGCATCATCCAGCGCTTCGGCCGCATCGACCGCATCGGCAGTCGCAATCATTCGATCCAGTTGGTGAACTTCTGGCCAACCGACAACCTCGATCAGTACATCACTCTCAAGCACCGGGTCGAAGCTCGCATGGCCCTCGTCGACATCGCCGCCACCCTCGAGGACAACCTGTTGAAGCCGGAGGAGCTCGAAGACCTGATCAAGGACGATCTTCGTTACCGCGATCGCCAGCTGCTGCGGCTGAAGGAGGAGGTGCTGGATCTCGAAGACCTCGACGATACCGTGGCACTGACTGAGTTCACGCTCGATGACTTCCGCATCGACCTGCTGAAGTACCTCGAAGCGAACCGCGCGCAGCTGGAGGAGTCTCCCTTCGGCCTCTACACCGTGGTGCCGCCACACGCGGAGATCCCAACGATCGTTCCGGGGGTGATCTTCTGCCTACGCCAGCGAGAGGGACAGGCCCCCGCCTCGAAGAGCCCGTCAACCGAGCAAGTGAACCCGCTGCATCCCTACTTCCTCGTCTATGTGCTGGAGAGCGGCGACGTCCGCTTCGGCTTCGTGCACCCCAAGCAGATCCTCACCATCTATCGCGAGCTCTGCGCCGGTAAATCAGTTCCGCACGAAGCATTGTGCAACCTCTTCGATCAGCTAACCCACAACGGCTCCGACATGGCTCCGTACGACCGCCTGCTGCAACGCGCCGTCGACTCGATCGTTGCAACGTTCCGCAAACGCGTGGCCGCTGGCCTGCAAGGCGGTCGTAGCTTCGTCATCCCTAGCCAGCGGGAGCAGGCGAGCGAGAAGACGGACTTCGAGCTGGTGACGTGGCTGGTCATCAAGTCGACATGAGGCTCGCAGGAAGAAGGGCCGCCGCTTCGCCAGCCTCCCTCGACGAGCCCGCTTTCCGTGAAGTCGTCAGCCTGATCGAACGGGCCCGCCGACGTGCCTTTCACGCGGTCAACACAGAGCTGATCGACCTCTACTGGCGCGTCGGCGAGTACATCAGCCGCAAGCTGGAAGCGGCGGTCTGGGGTGAGGGAGTGGTAGACCAGCTCGCGCGCTACATCGCCCGGCATCATCCGGACATCAAGGGTTTCACCCGTGCGAACCTGTTTCGGATGCGGCAGTTCTTCGAGGTCTACCGCAACGACAAGAAAGTCGCACCACTGGTGCGACAATTGCCGTGGTCACACAACTTGCTGATTCTCGCCCGCTGCAAGCGCCCGGAGGAGCGCAAGTTCTACCTCACGCTCGCGCAGCGCGAACGCTGGGGAAGGCGGGAGCTGGAACGTCAGCTGAACGGTGCCTTGTTCGAACGAACCGTTCTCTCTCCACCGAAACTTTCAAAAACCACGGTGGAGCTGCACCCGGCGGCCATCAGTGTCTTCCGGGACTCCTATCTCCTCGACTTTCTCGATCTCCCCGAGGTCTACTCCGAAGCCGACCTGCAGGCAGCCCTGGTGGCGAGGATGAAGAAGTTCCTGCTCGAGCTGGGCCGCGACTTCTCTTTTGTCGGCGAGCAGTATCTGGTCCAGGTCGGCGGCAAGGACTTCCGCCTCGATCTGCTCTTCTATCACCGCGAGCTGCAATGCCTCGTCGCGTTCGAGCTGAAGATTGACGAGTTCAGGCCCGAGTACCTCGGTAAGCTGGAGTTCTACCTTGAAGCCCTCGACCGCGATGTCCGGAAGTCGCACGAGCGCCCGTCTATCGGAGTGCTCCTGTGTGCCACCAAGGACAACGAGGTGGTGGAGTACGCTCTGAGCCGCTCCGTCTCGCCAACACTGATTGCCGAATACCAGACCCGCCTCCCGGACAAGCGACTGCTCCAGCGCAAGCTCCACGAGTTCTATCAGCTCGCGCTGCCTGTGCGGGAGGCGCCGCAGCAGTGACGACCATATGGTTCACCAGGTGTGGCGGCATGCGGAGAAGCTCCGCGATCGCACCGCCTTTGAGCGCCTCTTCCGCCGCATCCCGTTCCTCAACGGCGGCCTGTTCGAGTGCCTCGATGACCGTGTCCAGAAGGGCAACTCGCCCTACACGGTCGAGGTCCGCATTGACGGTTTCTCCTCCGATCCAAAGAAGCAGCCCAAGGTGCCCAACTTCCTCTTCTTTGGTCCTGATCAAACTGCGGATCTTTCTGCCGCCTACGGCGACACCTCGCATGGCCGCGAGACCGTCCGCCCGCTCCTTGAGATCTTCCGCGGCTACAAGTTCACCCTCACCGAAAACACGCCGATCGAGGAGGAAGTCGCCCTCGACCCCGAGCTGCTCAGCCATGTCTTCGAGAACCTTCTTGCTGCCTACAACCCTGAGACCCGCACCGTTGCCCGGAAGGAAACCGGCTCGTTCTACACGCCGCGCGTCGTCGTAGACTGGATGGTGGACGAAGCCCTCGTGGTCTACCTCGCAGGTCGCCTCGCTTCGTCACTCCCGGCACACGAGCAACCGCAAGCCGAGAACGGCGAGTCCAGAATTCGGCGGCTCCTTTCCTGGAGTGATGAACGCCACGACTTCAACGAGCGCGAGGTCAACCTCCTCGTCGACGCGCTCCAATCGCTCAAGGCGCTGGATCCCGCGTGTGGCTCCGGCGCGTTTCCCATGGGCTTGCTGCAGAAGCTCGTCCACCTTCTTCAGAAGCTCGATCCGGACAACCGCGGCTGGAAGCAGCGCCAGCTTGATGCTGCGCAGGCTATTGAAAGCGCCCCGGCCCGTGAAGCCGCCCTCGGAGCCATTGAGCGCGCTTTCGCGCGCGACAACGACGACTACGGCCGTAAGCTCTACCTCATCGAAAACTGCCTCTATGGCGTCGACATCCAGCCCATCGCCGTGCAGATCGCCAAGCTGCGCTTTTTCATCTCTCTCGTCGTCGACCAAGCCATCGAGCCCTCGCTGCCCAACTATGGCATCCTGCCGTTGCCGAACCTCGAGACCAAGATCGTTGCGGCAGACACGCTCATGGGCCTCAAGCGCGGCCAGCTCCTGCTGGGCTCAGAGCGCGTGCGTGAACTCGAACGGGAATTGCAGAAGGTCCGACATGATTATTTCACCGCCCGCCGTTACTCCGACAAGAAGGCGCTCCGAGCCCGAGACAAGAAGCTCTGTGAGCAGCTGTCGGAAGCTCTTGTGTCGAGTGGAGAGCTGAGCACGGCGGATTCAAAGCGGGTAACAGAGTGGAATCGCCTGGACCCAACGCACTGCGGAGTTGTTGCGCGGCGGACGCTTCGACGCGGTCGACGTCGAGCACGCAGCCGAGGAGATCGAGGACATGGGCAAGCGGGAGGTGAAGGAATTGAACAGCCGCGTGCGCGTTCTGCTCCTGCACCTCCTGAAGTGGCAGTGTCGGCCTCGTAAACGGTCGCGCTCGTGGGCGGCGACGATTGCTGAGCAGCGGGACGCGATCGCAGACGATCTCGAGCAGAGCCCCAGCTTGCGCCCGCGTCTGAGCCAGAACCTTCCGGAGAGCTACCGCCGCGCCGCGCGCCGGGCCGTGATCGAGACCGGACTGGCGCGACGGTCGTTCCCGACCCGCTGCCCGTACTCCGTCGAGCAGATCGTCGACGAGGACTTCCTGCCCGAGTAGCAAGGAGGCGCGTCCTCTTCATGGCGCTCGAATCTGTCGTTATGCAGCACCGTGGAGCAGTCCACAGTGGAGGTTGCCCCATGGGACCGCTGGGCTGACCTGCGTCCCTGCGCTCGCTGAGGCACCGCGGTCGCTCGGGTGCGCTTGAGGTGCCGGCGCCGGTCCGTGCTATGATTCGGCCGCTGTAAGGACTGTCGATGGCGACCCAAGCGAAACCCCTCATCACCGGTGAAGAGTACCTGCGCATAGAGCGCCAGGCCGATGCGAAACATGAATTTCTCAACGGCGAGATGTTCGCCATGTCGGGCGCGAGCTTGGATCACGTAACAATTGCGTCCAACATCGTCGCTGCTCTGCACGGCCAGTTGCGCCGGACGCGCTGCACAGTTGGCTCCGCAGACCTACGCGTGAAGGTGCAAGCCAGCGGCCTCTACACCTACCCGGACGTGGTGGTCATCTGCGGGGCAGCGCAGTTCGACGCTGGTGACATCGCGGACACGGTGCTCAACCCGACACTGATTGCAGAGGTGCTCTCCGAGTCGACCAAGGACTACGATCGCGGTGGGAAGTTCGAGCACTACCGCAAACTGGAATCGCTGCGGGAGTACGTCCTGGTCGCACAGGACGAGTGCCACGTCGAGCACTTCGTCCGCCAGCCGGACGGTCGCTGGCTGCTGTCGGAAACCAACAGCCAGGACAACGTCCTCACGCTGGCGTCGATCAGCTGTCAGCTCGACGTGCGCGACATCTACGAGAAGGTCGATCTCACGCCTGCGCCGGCAGCTGGAAACCGGTGATCAGCTAGAGCTGACGCGGGGAGGCGGCCCCTACCCAGTTCAATGCACCACCTTCGGCAGGTCGGTGGCGGCGTGGATCGGCTCGAACGCGGCCTCGTAGCGCGAGATGTTCTCCTCGATGGCCTTGAGGATGCGCTTCATGTGCTCCGGGGTGGTGATGACCCGCGAGCGCAGGTGGGCGATCGCTTGCCCTTGGGGGCTGCGCTGCGGCTGCACGAACAAGAAGTCGAGAATGAACTCCTCCTTGCGGTGACTGATCATCATGAGGTTCGCGTACACGCCACTGGCGTTCTGCGCGTCGATTTGGATCGAGATCTGGTTCTGCGGTTCCTTGGTTTCGTCTGCCATCGGACCGGTCCTTTCATGCCTACAGTTTCTGCAACCACTCGACGCAGGTTGCCAGGATCTCTTGCCACACGGAGCGCGCGTCGCGCTGCATCGCTTTGGGGACGTTGAACGAATGGTCGCCGCCCTCGATGACGTGCAGATCGATCGCCGCCGGCAACGGCTTGAGCATGCGTTGCAGGAGATCGAGCCTGCACAGCGGGTCACGGGTGCCGGCGAAGAACAGCATCGGTGTGCGGATCTTGTCGAGGTGCGCGACGCGCAGCTTGTCGACCTTGCCGGCTGGATGCAACGGGTAGCCGAGGAAGATCAGTCCGGCAACGGTTTCGCCCTTGGCGGCGAGGTGCGACGCCATGCGACCGCCGAGTGACTTGCCACCGATGACGACGCGCTGCGCCGCGATCTGCGCGTCGCCGCGGACCGCCTCGATCACGTGCGCGTAGCAGGCTTCGAGCACCGGTGCCCGATCGGGTGCGCGCCGGCCGGCTTCCTTGTAGGGGAAGTTGAACTTCACGCTCGGGTAGCCGTGCTCGGCCAGGCCTTCGTGCATGGCGCACAGGAAGGCGCTGTGCATGTCGTTGCCGGCGCCGTGCGCCCAGATGACCGCGGTGGTCGGCCCGCGTGCCGGCCGTTGCGGGTACGCCACCACCGCCGACACCGTCTGGCCGTCGCCGATCGCGATCCGGCGTGGCTCAAGGTGCATGCGCAGAACTTTCGTGGTCGCGGGGATTCTCCCCGCTCCTTCACACGGCTGGTGCCGGACGCAACACCCGCAGCGGTGTGCGGGCTGGGGCAATGCGGCAATCGCCGTCGAGACAGCCGCCTTCCTTGACGACCAGGCTTTGCGTCTCGACGGTGCCCATCAAGCGCCCCCCGGGTCCGATCTCGACGCGCTCGGCGCCGCGAACCTCACCGCGCACTTCGCCGAGGACGACCAGTCTGAGCGCCCGGATGATACCTTCAACGATCGCATCCTCACCGACCACCAGCATCTCACTGGCGCGCACTTCTCCACGCAGCTTGCCGTCGATGCGCGTCGGCACCGTGAAGCTCAGCCGTCCGCTCACAACGGTGTCGGGCCCCAGCGACGGGCGCAACACCGGCTCCGGTGCGACGACGGGCGCCTCGGCCGGCTTCTCCTCGATCTCCTTGTGGTCCCCACCCTTCGTGCCTGATTGCAGGCCCCCTCTCCGTTTCCAGATCACCTCACTCCTCCCTTCCTCCCCTCACGCAGGGAACACATGACAGGCTACCTCGTGGTTCGTGCTGTGGCCGCTCAACCGCGGCACCTCGCCCCGGCAGCGCTCCTCGACGTACGGGCAGCGCGGATGGAACGGGCAACCCGGCGGCGGGTGGATCGGGCTGGGAACGTCGCCGGGCAACAGCATGCGCTCACGCCGTGTCGTGGGATCGGGAACCGGGACGGCGGACAACAGGGCGCGGGTATAGGGATGCCGCGGGTTGCGGTAGATCTCCGCGCTGTCTGCCAGCTCCACGATTTTGCCGAGGTACATGATGGCCACACGATGGCTGATATGTTCCACGACCCGCAGGTCGTGGGCAATGAATACATACGTCAGCCCCATCTCCTCCTGCAAGTCCTGCAGCAAGTTAATGATCTGCGCCTGGATCGAGACGTCGAGGGCGGAGACCGGCTCGTCGGCAACGATCA